>NZ_JAJFBP010000003.1 GCF_020697055.1 Panacagrimonas sp.
GGAGATGGCGATCGCCCACTCCATACATGTCTCGAACTTTGCCGCGGTGCAGGAGGGGGAGAGAGGTGAGATTGGACTGGAAGAGGGGGGTAGGCATCGAGGCAAGTTACCAGGCGGCGATCCGCATCTCACGCTCGTGAGACTGACGCAGTACCAACAGAGCCACTCAGGCTGCGGCCAACAATGGCGATCGTTCCCCAAGCAGGACGCTACGGGTGTGGACGTCGACGTCGAGCCACACTGCAACGGACATGACTTGACCGATACGGACTGGAGGGCCGAAGCGGTGCAAATCTAGACCGAAACTTCTGAGCAGGCGCTCTAGCGCGACGCTCACTACCATCACGCATTGGGTCATTCCTACACGCAACGCGAAATGCACCGTACCGGCTAGCAATGCGCGCGCCGCCGTCCCGAAGCCATACGCCGGTCCCGGCTTGCTCCCAGTCTCGACTGCAAAGCGGCTGATTTCCCAAATCGATCGATCCATCGGAGCCGGAGCGCCGTGTAGCAATTGGGGGAACACTTTGCTCAACATATATGGGCGCATCGTCGGACGGAGCCGCCATCCTCCGATTACCTCGTCGTCTCGGTTGGTGGTCAGGACATAGACGCTGTCGGCGTCATCGAACTCATCCACCTCTCGTCCCTCGCAGACGGATACTTGCCAACCTAAGCGTTCAAAGAAAACCTTGTAACGCTGGCGGTACATCGGATCCGCGAACTGTTGAACGAATTGGCGCTCGTGGAGAGTGCCGGAAACGACGTTGATCATGGAATCCAGCGGGTGGGTCGAGAGATGCGGAGAGAATTGCAGTATCCACGTTCTTCAGCAAGTTGGGCCTTTACTCTGGCGATTTGCATGAGGACAGTGCCCTTAGTCCTTCACGTCAGGTCAATTTCCTAATGCCCTAACAACCCCGATTCACCCCCATTGGCCCGATTCCAGCGTTCGCCTATCGTGCCCTCAAACACAACCCGTAGAGCATAAGCAATGCGTCGAGTACTAGTTCTGGGGTCCGGCGGGCGTGAACACGCCTTGTCGTGGAAGCTGTCGATTTCTGCTGGCGTCTCGGAGGTCCTCGTGGCGCCGGGCAACCCGGGAATAGACGCTGAAACCCGCTGCCGCACGATCGACGCGCAAGCCGACGACGTCGAGCGCCTGCTGACGTTCGCACTCGAGAACGACGTCGATTTCACCGTCGTCGGCCCGGAGGCCCCTCTGTCCAAGGGCGTCGTCGACGCCTTTCGAGCTGCCGGAAAGCGGATTTTTGGACCCACCCGTGCTGCCGCGCAACTCGAAAGTTCGAAAGCTTTTGCGAAGGATTTCCTCGAACGTCACTCGATCCCGACCGCCGCGTATGCGGTGTTCGAAGCGTTGGAGCCGGCCCTCGAATACATCCGAACTCGTGGAGCGCCCATCGTCGTGAAGGCCGACGGCCTGGCAGCGGGCAAGGGAGTCGTGGTCGCGACGACCGTAGCGGAGGCCGAGGCGGCCGCCCGCGACATGTTGTCGGGTGGTTCGATGGGGGCCGCGGGTTCGCGCGTCGTGATCGAAGAGTTCCTGGACGGCGAGGAGGCCAGCTTCATCGTCGTAGCCAACGGCACGCAATACGTGCCGCTGGCGAGCAGCCAGGACCACAAACGCATCTTCGATGGCGATCTGGGACCCAACACCGGTGGGATGGGCGCGTATTCACCTGCACCGGTGGTGACGCCAGAAGTTCATGCGCGCATCTGTCGAGACGTGATCGAACCGACGCTGGCCGGAATGTCGGCCGAGGGTCGGCCATTCGGCGGGTTCCTGTATGCGGGCGTGATGATCGACCGGCAGGGGGGCATCAAGGTGCTGGAGTTCAACACGCGCATGGGGGACCCGGAGACGCAGCCGATTCTGTTCCGGATGGAATCCGATCTTCTGGAATTGCTCGAGGCGGCCGTGGACGGGCACCTGGACCAGGCGATGGTTCGATGGAGCCCGGAACCCGCGCTCGGCGTCGTAATGGCGGCGCATGGCTACCCGGGGCCGGTGCGCAAAGGAGACGTCATCCGTGGGCTGGATGCGGACCTGGGAGGCGCCAAGGTCTTCCACGCCGGTACGTCACGGCGCGGTGACGACATCGTGACCAGCGGCGGGCGGGTGTTGTGCGTCGTCGGGAAAGGCCGTGACGTGGCCGCAGCGCAACGTTCTGCCTACGCGGCGATCCGGGAGATCACATGGGATGGCATGCAGTTCCGAACCGACATCGGGTATCGAGCCATCGCCCGCGAATCAGCGGGTTGACGCAGGGCTGATCGGACGACGCCGGGCGGCGGAAGGAAGCCGCCGCCGGTCCCTAGTTTCGCTTCATCGAGTCGAAGAATGCCTCGTTGGTCTTGGTGACCTTCATCCGGTCCAGGAGCAATTCCATGGCGGCGAGTTCGTCCATCTGATGCAGTAGCTTGCGAAGGATCCAGACCTTGCCAAGGTCCTTCTCGTTCATCATGAGTTCTTCCTTGCGCGTACCCGAGCGATTGATGTTGATCGCCGGGAAGATGCGCTTCTCGGCGATCCGCCGCTCGAGATGGATCTCCATGTTGCCGGTGCCCTTGAACTCTTCGTAGATCACTTCGTCCATCTTGGACCCGGTCTCGACCAGCGCCGTGGCGATGATCGTCAGAGAACCGCCTTCCTCGATGTTGCGGGCCGCGCCGAAGAAGCGCTTGGGCTTCTGCAAGGCGTTCGCATCGACGCCACCTGAGAGCACCTTGCCCGACGAGGGCGCAACGGTGTTGTAGGCACGGGCCAGGCGCGTGATCGAATCGAGCAGGATGACGACGTCGCGCTTGTGCTCGACCAGACGCCGTGCCTTCTCGATCACCATTTCCGTGACCTGAACGTGGCGCGCCGCCGGTTCGTCGAAAGTTGACGCGACGACTTCACCGCGCACGGTGCGCTGCATGTCGGTGACTTCTTCGGGCCGCTCGTCGATGAGCAGAACGATGAGGTACACGTCGGGATAATTGGCGGCGAGCGACTGTGCGATGTTCTGCAGCATGATCGTCTTGCCGGCCTTGGGCGGCGACACGATCAGTCCGCGCTGGCCCTTGCCGAACGGCGCCACGATGTCGATGACGCGCGCCGTGATGTCCTCGGTCGTGCCATTTCCGCGCTCCATCTTGAACTGCTCGTCGGCGAACAGCGGCGTCAGGTTCTCGAAGCTGACCTTGCGCTTGCTGACCTCGGGCGCCTCGTAATTGATGGTGTCGACCTTGAGCAACGAGAAATAGCGCTCGTTGTCCTTCGGCGAACGGACCCGTCCCGACACGGTGTCACCGGTGCGCAGACCGAAACGCCGAATCTGCGACGGGGAAATGTAGACGTCATCCGGGCCTGCGAGATAGGAACTGTCGGAACCGCGCAGGAACCCATAGCCGTCCGGCATCGACTCCAGCACGCCGTCGGCCATGATGTGATCGCCGCGACGGGCCGCGGCTTTGAGCAGGTTGAAAACAAGATCCTGCTTGCGCGCGCGGCCGATGTTCTCGAGGCCCTGCGCTTCGGCCATCTCCATCAGCGTGGCCGCGCTCATCTTCTTGATGTCCGGGATACGGACGACCTTTGGCGGTTCGCCCGGAGGACGAAACTCGAATTGCGGCCGTGCCTGCGAGGGCTGGGCGCCGCCGTTGCCACTGTCGTCGTCTTCCGGCAATCCGTCGGCGGTGACGGCCTGCGGAACCGTGAGGGTGGCCTCGGAGGCTTGCGCCTGGGCAGCGGCTTGCTGCATGGCGATTTCGGCGTCGAATTCCTCTTCCGTCATCTCGACCGGAAGGCCTTCGTGCCGATGGCCTCCACCACCGCCTCCGCCCTCGTTTCCGCGATTCTGATTGTTGTTGCGCGGACCGTTGTGACGACGACGGTGCTTCATCATGCGGGGGGGTTTAGGCGGTTGTGACATGCGGAGTGACGAAAGCGGTCAACTGCGCCTTGTGAACGGCGCCGACCTGAGTGGCCGCTGCCTGTCCATCCTTGAACAGGATCAGCGTGGGGATTCCGCGGATGCCGAACTTCGGGGGCGTGCCCGGGTTCTCGTCCACGTTGAGTTTCACGACTTTGAGTTTGCCGACGTTCTCGGCGGCGACCTGCTCGAGGATCGGCGCGATCATCCGGCAAGGCCCGCACCACTCGGCCCAGAAGTCCACGAGCACCGGCGTGGAGGACTTCAGCACGTCCTGTTCGAAGGACGCGTCGGTGACGGCGGAAATGTTTTCGCTCATGGGAAAGCCTCGATGTGCATGGACGCGACGGAATGCGCGCGAGGATCAAAAATGGGGCCGTGGATGAGTCCGATCAAGACCGACCAACCGGAAACCCTCGTGCTGCGGGACGACGCATCCGCAGGAACGGGCGGTTATGATGGACGCTTGCTGCGGGGGAACCGACTGGAGCGGGAGCGCCAAGCACCCGGACTTCGGTGCTCTCGACTCCCGGGAGTCGCGCTATTCAAGCGGATTCCCTGAGGCCTTGCAAGCGCCCCCATCTGCAACCAACCATGCAAGCAGACCACTTATCCGACATTCGTTTCGACAACCTCGCACTGCATCCCGGCTTGCTCGAGGCCATTGCAAAACGCGGCTTCGATCGCTGCACGCCGATTCAGGCGCAGACCCTTCCGCTCGCGCTCGAAGGGCGCGACATCGCCGGACAGGCGCAAACCGGTACCGGGAAGACCGCCGCGTTTCTGCTTGCGACGATGCACCGACTGCTCACGCACCCGAGCCGCGGACCGGATGGGCAGCCTCGCGCCTATATCCTTGCGCCGACGCGTGAACTCGCCGTCCAGATCTACGACGACGCCATCCAGCTGCGCGGCGACACCGGTCTGCGGATCGCGGTGTGCTTCGGTGGGACCGGGTACGAGTCGCAGCGTCAGGCGATCCAGGCGGGCGTCGACATCCTGATCGGAACCCCCGGTCGTCTGATCGACTACTACAAGCAGGACATCTACACCCTCAAGCACATCGAAGTGGTGGTGCTCGACGAGGCCGATCGCATGTTCGATCTGGGCTTCATCGCGGACATTCGCTATCTGCTGCGCCGGATGCCGCCGCCGGGTGAACGACGCAACTATCTTTTCAGCGCAACACTGTCGCATCGCGTGCTCGAACTGGCCTTCGAGCACATGAACGACCCGCATAAGGTCACGATCGAACCCGAGCAGGTCACCGCCGAGCGCGTGCGCCAGTCGCTCATCCATGTCTCCAACGACGAGAAGCTCAAGATCCTGGTAGGTCTTCTGCGTCACCACGATCCGTTGCGCACCCTGATCTTCATCAACACCAAGCGTGGCGCCGAGATCGTCGAGAACGCGTTGCGCGCCAACGGGTTCGAGGCGCACACGCTCTCCGGCGACGTTCCGCAGAACAAGCGGCTTCGCCTGCTCGATGAGTTCAAGGACGGTCGGCTGCCGATCCTCGTGGCTACCGACGTCGCTGCACGCGGACTGCACATCCCGGCGGTGAGCCACGTCATCAACTACGACCTGCCGCAGGATCCCGAGGACTACGTGCATCGCATCGGCCGCACGGCGCGTGCAGGTCAGTCAGGCGATGCGATTTCGCTGTGCTGCGAGACCTACGTCTACTCGCTGCCGGAGATCGAGCGATTCATCGGCATGCGCCTTCCCACGGAGAATTTCCCGGGTGAGTGGATGCCGAAAGATTTCGTGAGGCCGCCGTTGCCGCCGCGCTCGCACCGGAGCGGCCCGCCTCGTCGTGGAGGAAGTGGCGGCGGAGGCGGGGGCGGCGGGCGTCGTCGCCGCTGATCGCGGAAGGGCTCGATGCGCGTTTCATTGATCGAGCCGAACTGGCCTCGTCATCCGCGCGTCCGGGCCTGCATGACCACGCGCGCCGGGGGCACGAGCCGCGGCCCGTACGCCTCGCTGAACCTCGCCACGCATGTGGGGGATGAACCGGCCGCCGTTCTCGAAAACCGCCGGCGTCTACGGGGCGAACTCGATCTGATTGCCGAGCCCGGCTGGCTTTCGCAGGTCCACGGAATCGACGTCATTCGATTGGCTGAGCCAGGTCCCGACACGGTTCCCATCGCCGATGCGGCCTGGACCGATCAGACCGGTCTTGCCTGTGTGATTCTCACAGCCGACTGCGTTCCGGTGCTGCTGGCCGACGACGAGGGCACGTGTGTCGCTGCTGCGCACGCAGGATGGCGCGGTCTCGCCGCAGGTGTCCTCGAGAACACCGTTGGCCACCTCCCGGTTTCACCACGGCGCCTGAGCGCGTGGCTCGGTCCCAGTATCGGTCCGGACGCATTCGAGGTCGGGCAGGACGTGTTCGACGCTTTCGTCGACGTAGAGCCCGATGCGGCGGCGGCATTCGTGCCCGGACGCGACGGCCGCCACCT
The DNA here is from genome assembly GCF_020697055.1 of Panacagrimonas sp. Classification (GTDB taxonomy): domain Bacteria; phylum Pseudomonadota; class Gammaproteobacteria; order Nevskiales; family Nevskiaceae; genus Panacagrimonas. Next base: position 6,401 of record NZ_JAJFBP010000003.1, read on the forward strand.
CTGCGATCTCCATGAGCTGGCCAGAAGGCGGCTCTCGTCGGCTGGCGTGTCGCGCGTCGAGAGCAGCGCCATGCAATGCACGCTCCGGGACGCTACTTCCTTCTTCTCGCATCGACGCGATGGCACCTGCGGGCGCATGGCCACGCTTGTCTGGCTGGCGTAGCAAGCCGACACAGGACGCGGGCTGAAAACGCGTTGCGCGGTACAAGGTGCTCTGCTACAAGACCGGCCATAGCGGGCCACTCGCGAGTGGCCGTACCAGAACAAAAAAAGCCGCATGGGCGGCGCTCGGCGGAGTGGGAGCATGCGGCGAGGAGCAAGACCAGCCGGAGCACGCGCAGCGTCGTCGCTCGCGCGTGGGCGCGTGCGTGGCGCACGTCACTGAATCCCCTCGAACTCGACACGGCGCCGAGCGTGGCGCGTGGATTCATCCATCTCATTGCCGCAGGCAGTAGCGAACGAGGAGTTCGGTGCCATGAAAGATCCGATGCGACGATTGATTCAGGCACTTCTGTGCGGTGGGGTACTCGTCTCGGGGGCCTTGGCCATCGCGCAGGACGAACCCGCGACCGAAGCCACGACGGCTGCGCCGGCAGAAGACGCAGCTGCGGGTGGAGGAGAAGAGGCCGCGACGTCCGAATCCGGCGGTGAGGGAGAAGAGGCCGCGGCCTCCGAGTCGGGCGATGAAGGAGAAGAGGCGGCAGAGGCCCCGGCCGCTCCGGTCAAGGCATGGCCATCGGAGATGGCACACCTGGCCTCGCGCAGTCTGCTTCTGGGCGTCTCCAACACCGGCAAGCATCTGGTCGCGGTCGGCGATCGCGGCAACATTGTCGCCTCGAACGACGGCACGAACTGGGCTCAGATCCAGGTCCCGGTGCGTGCCACGCTCACCGCGGTGGAGTTCGCAGACGAGAACAACGGCTGGGCGGTGGGTCACGACGCGGTGATCCTGCACACCAAGGATGGCGGCAAGACCTGGCAGCTGCAGAACTTCGCGCCCGAACTCGAAAAGCCGTTCCTCGATGTTCTCTTCACCGATTCCAACAAGGGCATGGTGATCGGCGCCTACGGCCTGTTCTACGTCACCTCCGATGGTGGGGCGAGCTGGACCGAACTCGATGCGCCGCCGATCCGCGAGGAAGAACTGCACCTGAACGCGATCACGCGCCTGGGTACCGGCGAGTTCTTCGTCGTGGGCGAGACCGGAATGATGGGCGTGTCCGCCGACGGCACGAAGTGGGAGCGCTTGACCGCCCCTTACGAGGGCTCGTTGTACGGCGCGATTCCGCGCGGCGACAAGGGGGCGGTGATCTTCGGCCTGCGCGGCAACGTCTACTCCACCGACGACGTGCGCGGCGGCAACTGGACCAAGATCGACGTGGGCACCGTCGCTTCGTTCTTCGGAGGCGCGCTGCTGCCGTCAGGTGACATCGCGATGGTGGGGTTGGCCGGCGAGATCGCGGTGCTCTCGCCCTCGGGGAAGGTACGCAACACCAAAGTCGAAGCGATGGCTGGCGTTACCGGCTCAGGAACGTTGTCCGGTGCGATTCCCTGGAAGAACGGGGTGCTGGCGGTAGGTGAGCTGGGCGTGAGCCGCGTGGGACTCTGAGGGGGAGACGACATGAGCGAGAAAGACGTCGGTCACGACGAAGCCCATTACGAGGACGGCGCCATCAGCACTGCACACAAGGTATTGGCGGCCATCGAGCCGATCATCTATGCCCGGCGCAAGCTCACCATGGGCATTCTGCTGGCGATCACGGCGGTCCTGTTCTGGCAGATGTGCCTGATCAAGCCGGACGCGGGCTTCGACAAGTCGGTGCCGCTCGAGCACCCGTACATGCAGGTGCTCAAGCAGTACATGGCCGACTTCGGCGGCGCCAACACGGTGCTCGTCGCGATCATGCAGAAGGACAAGAGCAAGAGCATCTACGACGAGAAGTTCCTGCAGAACCTCAAGCAGGCGACCGACGAGGTGTTCTTCCTCAAGGGCGTCGACCGCTCGCGCGTGTCCTCGCTGTTCACGCCGGACGTGCGCTACATCGAGGTGGTCGAAGGCGGCTTCAAGGGCGGGAACGTGATTCCCGCCGAATACGCGCCCACGCCGGAGATGTTCGCGCTGGTCAAGGGCAACGTGAGCAAGGGCGGTCACGTCGGTCGCTACACCACCACAGACCAGACCGGCGCGCTGATCTTCTCCGAACTGCTCGAGATCGATCCGGTCACGGGCGAGAAGCTCGACTACGGTCGAGTCGCCGAGGACCTCGAGGACAAGCTGCGCGGGCGCTTCGTCAACCCCAAGAAGCTGGTCTACAAGCTCAAGGAAGAAAAGACGGTCACGCTCGCCTCCGGCCAGGAAGTGAAGATCGCCGCCGGCACCGAGGTCGGTGAAGGCTTCGTTCACCTGGGACTGAAGCAGTACCTCAAGACCTTCGAGTACGGCTATCCGATCGAGGAAGGCAAGACCGAGATCGTCCGCATCAACGGCGGCGAGACCGAGTTCAGCGAGGTCGACAATCCTCAGTACAACCCCGACGTCAACATCCACATCATCGGGTTCGCCAAGGTCGTCGGCGACATCATCGAGGAGATCTTCGCGGTCGTCGGCTTCTTCTTCCTGACTCTGGTATTTACCGGCATCCTGCTGTGGCTGTACGTCGGCGATTTCAAGCTCAGCATGCTGCCGCTGATCTGCTCGATCACCGCCGTGATCTGGGAATTCGGCCTGCTGCACATGCTGGGCTTCGGCCTCGATCCGTTCGCGATCCTCGTGCCGTTCCTGATTCTCGCGGTGTCGGTCAGCCACGGCGTGCAGTACGTCAACGCCTGGGTCGGCGAGATCGCGGAGAACAAGCGCGACAGCTTCGACGCCTCGCTGTTCACGTGGCGGCGCCTGGCCATCTACGGAACGATGGCGATCATGACCGACGTGGCCGGCTTCGCCATGATCGGTTTGATCCCGATCGACATCGTGCGCGAGATGGCGATCAACGCGTGCCTCGGCATGCTCGCGATCATCATCACCAACAAGATCATGATGCCGATCTGGCTCACGTGGATCCAGATCAAGGACATCGACGATTTCGTCGCCAAGCAGGAACGTCGCGACAGCATCTTCGATCCGCTCTGGCGTCTGCTGTCGAACATGGTCAATCCCAAGCCGGCGATCACCGCGATCCTGCTGATGGGTTTCCTGTTCGGCTGGAGCTTCTGGCAGGGCAAGGCGCTGCAGGTCGGCGACAGCCAGGCCGGCGTGCCGGAGCTGCTGCCCGAGTCGCGTTACAACAAGGACACCGCCGAGGTCGTCGCCAACTTCGCCATCGGTCTGGATATCTTCAAGGTTGTCGCCGAGACCGATCCGGAAGCGTGCGTGAAGCACGAGGTAATGGAGCAGATCGATCGTTTCGGCTGGCACATGGACAACACCATCGGCGTGCAGTCGAGCCTGTCGCTGCCGGCGGTGGCCAAGACGGTGAATTCGGCTTTCTCGGAAGCCAACCCGCGATTCAAGGTGCTCCCACGCAACCAGTACACGATGGTGCAGGCGATCACGCCGATTCCGACGTCTTCGGGCCTGCTCAATCCGAACTGTTCGGCAATGGCGATCTTCGTGTTCATGAAGGATCACAAAGCCTCCACCATCGAGCGCGTCGTCAACCGCACCAAGGAGTTCAACAACCACAACGCCACCGCATTCTTCGAAACGCACAAGGATGTCGACTCCAAGTACTGCGATGCCAAGCTCGAGGCGCGCCGCGACGTCGGCAACCTCAAGCATGACCAGCAGAAGGTGATCGCGAAGATCAAGAAGAAGAATCCGGATCTGCCCGAGCTGGAGATTCCCAAGCAGCAGGCGGTCATCGATGCGGTGGCGAAGGTCACCGAGGCCGAGACCAAGCTCGCTGGCATGAACAAGCTGTGCCCGGTGAACTTCGCGCTGGCCACGGCCAACGTCGGCGTGATGGCGGCGACCAACGAGGAAGTGCACCGCCTCGAAAAGCCGATCCTGCTCTACGTCTACATCGCGATCGTGATCTGCGTGTACCTGTCCTTCTTCGAATGGCAGTCGATCGTGGCGATCATGATGCCGCTGGCCCTGATCTCCTGGATGGCGTACGCGGTGATGGCGATCCTCGACATCGGCATGAAGGTCGCGACGCTACCGGTCGTGGCCCTGGCGGTCGGTATCGGTGTCGACTACGGCATCTACATTTATGCGACCTATGCCGATGCGTTGGCCGGCGGATTCAAACCCAAGGAGGCCTATTACAAGACGCTGCGCATGACCGGCAAGGCGGTGGTCTTCACCGGCGTGACCCTCGGCTTCGGCGTGGCCACCTGGCTGTGGTCGGGCCTGCAGTTCCAGCGCGACATGGGCGCGCTGCTGGTGTTCATGTTCACCGGCAACATGTTCGGCGCAATCCTGATCCTGCCCGCGATCGCGTCGTTCATCCTCAAGCCGCGCGAGCTGGCCCCGGGCGAGACGCCCGTGTTCAAACCGCGACACTGAGACGAAGGGGTCGTGTACCACGAGGCCCGGTGATCCCGGGCCTCGTTTTTTTCCTCGCGATCCGGCTCAGTCGCCCGGGTCTTCCGGATCGCGCGGATTACGGCTAGGCACATCGATCAGCTCGCCGGTCTCGAGCGCCAGCGCCGTGAGCCGGCCTCCCCAGACGCAGCCGGTGTCGAGACCGACCACGTCGTGCTCGGGCCATCGCACGCGCCCGAGCGTGGACCAGTGACCGAACACGATCGGCGTGCCCTGGCTTTCACGTCGCGGCACCTCGAACCAGGGCAGCAGCCCCGCGGGCTGCGTGCCGGGCCGGCCCTTGGGGCGGAGGTCCAGGCGCCCGTCGAGGTCGCAGTACCGCAGCCGGGTCAGGCAGTTGACGACGAATCGAACCCGATCCAGACCGTGCAGCGATTCCTTCCAGCGCGAAGGCTCGTCGCCATACATGCGGGCGAAGAATCGGCGCCCTCCGGCGCCCGAGATCGTCGCGCTGGCCTCGGCGGCGAGGTCCAGCGTCCGTTCCGCGCTCCACTGCGGCGGGATGCCGGCGTGGACGAACAACGTCCCGCTCGCGGTGTGGCGCCACGCCAGCGGCTGCTGCGCAAGCCAGTCGAGCAACTCGTCGCAATCCGATGCGGCCAGCACCGGTGTCAGCGTGTCGCGACGACCGACCTTGCCGCCGTTGGCCACCGCCAGCAGATGCAGGTCGTGATTGCCCAGCAGCGTCGTCGCGGCGTCGCCCAATTCCCGCACGAGTCGCAGGACCTCGAGCGATTTCGGCCCGCGATTGACCAAATCACCGACGAAGACCACGCGGTCGCGCCGGGAATCGAATCCGATGGCGTCCAGAAGCGCCACGAGCTCGTCGTGGCACCCTTGCACGTCGCCGATCGCGTAGGTCGTCATCTCGTGCTGGGGGGTGAACGGAGGCTCTTGGAGGGTTGAACGGCGCGTTCCGCAGCGTAACCGACGAGCGGTAGAAATCCGCATATTCTCTTGCTTTGACTGTCTTTCGACCGCTGCGCATAGTGCTTCGCGCCGGCCGAGCTGGGGTCGGCATTCCAAGGAGTCGCACGATGTTGACCTACGTTTCTGTCCTCTTTTCCTATCTGCAGACGCTCGCCCACGACGAAGAAGGCGCGAGCGCCGTCGAGTACGGCCTGATCCTGGGCCTGATCGCTGTGGCCATCGTCGCCGTGCTGCTGCTGATGCGCGACGACCTCGTCACCCTGTTCACGGGCGCGCAGGAAGGCCTGGCCGAAGCCAACGCCCCCTGATCGGAGCGCGGCTGTTTGGGATCCGCGATCGTTGCGGCGGCGCTCGCAGCATGGAGCGCCGCTGTCGCCTGGGGCGACTGGCGCACGCGGCGGATCCCGAACCTGCTGTTGCTGGGCGCGGCGGCTCCGGTGTTGGCGATGCTCGCTCTACAGGGACAGGGTCCTCTCGGCGCAGAGCCGATGGACAGCGCGGTCGGCGCCGGGATCGCCGCCGCGATGTTCCTCCCGGGTTTCGTGCTCGGTCACAGCGGTGGCGGTGACGTGAAATTCGCCGCCTGCTGCGGCCTGATTCTCGGTTGGCCCGGGACCCTGCCGATGCTGCTGCTCTCGGCGATCCTCTTGGGCGCGATATCGCTCTGGGTCATGATGCGGCGTCGCGGCGCAAGCGCGTCCAAGGGACGAATCCCGGCGGGGCCGGCATTGGCCTTGTCATTCGTTCTGGCGATGGCACTGGTGAAACTGGGAATGCGATGAACAACAGGAAGTCGGGGTTCGAGTCCGCATCGACGTGGCGACGCCAGCTCGGCGCGGCCGCGGTCGAATTCGCGCTCGTCTTCCCGATGCTGTTCGTCGTCACCTACGGCGCGATCATCTATTCGTACATCTACGTGCTGCGCCAATCGCTGACCTACGCGGCGCAGGAAGCCGCGCAGGCCGCTGTGAGCGTGTCGCCGGGCGTGAGCAGCTATGACGATCTCGTGAAGCAGACTGCCGTGAACACCGCGATCGCCGCGATCAGCTGGATGCCACCGAGCGTGCGCACCGCGATTTCCGTCGACACGGGCGACGTGACGATCTGCCGCGGGCCCTCGAGCGGCGCTTGTGCGAGCCTGCTGCCCGGAGACGTCGCGGTGGTGGTTCGACTCGAGCTGCCGCTGTCCAACGGAGACGGCGGCGCGGGACGACGCGACGTCAGTCCGCTGTTCGCCACGTTCACGATGCCGCCCTTCGGACGATTCCCGCCGTTACCGAATATCATGGCCGGGCAGGCGGTTGCTCGGCTCTGAGTGGATTCTCTATACGGTGAGAACCGACTGCGACCGGCCGTGGGGGCCGCGTCGGCGCGCAGCTTGCAGGTCCGCACGCACACAGACTCATTACAAGGTCCACGGGGTCCGGCATGAGCAGTAACGCAGCCCGAATCGTCGCGGTGGTGGCGATCCTCCTCACCGTCGTGCTCGCCGTGCTCGGCTGGCGGGTGAGCCAGCAGTACGCCGAGAACTCGGAGCGCGCACAGGCGAAGGTCAAGGCGCAGTCCGACCAGGCGCAGGTGCCCAAGATCCTCGCCGTCATCGCGGTCCAGTCCCTGGCGGCCTACCAGAAGATCCCCAAGGACGCTGTCGTGCTGGCCGAAGTCGCGGTCGCGCCCAAGGACTACTTCACCAGCCTGGAAGACGTGGTCGGCCGTGAGCCGCTCGTCGACGTCGACCAGGGCGCGCCGCTGACCAAACGCTACTTCGCAGAGGGCAACGTTCTGGCCAAGTCGATTCCGCCCGGTCACCAGGCGGTGTCAGTGGAGGTCAGCGACGTCATCGGCGTGGGCGGATTCGTGCGCCCCGGCGACATGGTCGACGTGCTGCTCTTCCTCAAGGGCACCGGTGACGTCGAGACCTCGCAGGCGCGCGTACTGCTCGAGAACACACGTGTGCTCGCCTACCACGAGTTGCTGGTCGACCGGCCCGAAGGACTCAAGGAACAGGAGCAGGCCGAACGCGCCCAGAGTCGTCGCCAGCGCACCGCCGTGCTGGCCGTTCCGGACAAGGACACCACCAAACTGATGCTCGGCGCGAGCCAGGGCGAACTGCGACTGGCGCTGCGCGGATTGATCGCGCCGGGCGAGATCGCCGCCGCCGGCGCGCCGGTTGCCGGCAGCGATCCCGCGCTGCCGGGCGCGCTGCCGATCAGCGCAGAAGCGCAGGCCGCCGAAGCTGCCAAGAAGGTTCCGGACAAGGTCATCACGCTGCAGCAGCTCTCGCGTATCCAGGCGGCACCGGCGGAGCGCAAGAAGACCGTCGTACGCCAGAGCGTGATCATCTATCGCGGATCCGAGGTCGAGACCACGACGCCATGAACGTCGACTTCCTGACCTGGACGGGGACAAAAAAACAAGGAAAGTGGGGTCCGATGCCGACAACCATGGAGCAATGCGGGAGCCGCGAACCTCACGGTCGCGCCAACCGGTGGCAGATGCTGATGACGTTCGTGCTCGCGCTGATGATCGGGCCGGCCACCTGGGCCGCCACGCCCGATCCGATGCTGTCGAATGTGATCTCGGTGGAAGTGGGCACGCACAAGCTGGTGCGACAGCCGCAGGGGGTCAAGCGCATCGCGGTCGGTGATCCGAACATCGCGGACGTCAACGTGGTCAACGGCCGCGAAGTGCTGATCACCGGCAAGAAGCTCGGCATCACCAGCCTGATGGTGTGGCCGCGAAGCGGCAGCAATCCGGCGGAATACCGCGTGAAGGTCGGTTCGGTGAAGGATCCGACCAAGCAGGCGCGTCCCGACCCGGATCTCGCGGCCGCGACCATCGAACGAGGTGCCAGCGTCGAAGGTCGCCTGCCCAACCTGCTCGCGCACCGTCGCGCCACGCTGGCTGCGCAGGTCCAGAAAGACCAGGTCGCGGACAGCAGCGCCGTCGACGGCGACTTCCAGGTGATGACGCAGATCCGCATCGCCGAGGTCAATCGCACCACGCTGCAGCAGTACGGCGCGCAGTACTTCAAGAACGTGCGCAATACCACGGCGGGTATCTCGCCGCCGGGCATGCTCACGGGCATCACCAGTGAGAACACCTCGGGCATCAATGGATTCACGCTCAACAGCGCGTCGGGATTCCTGCCGGTGCGCGACGCCTTCAACCTGGTCTTCGGCGACGCCACGCGCGGGTTCCTGGGCGTGCTGAGCGTGCTCGAAGGCAAGGGCCTGGCGCGCACGCTGGCCGAGCCGAGCCTGACGGCGATCAGCGGTCAGACCGCCACGTTCCTGGCCGGCGGCGAGTTCCCGGTTCCGGTGAACCAATCCGGTTCGGGTGGCGGCAATGCCGCGATCACCATCGAGTACAAGGAATTCGGCGTGCGCCTGGCGCTGACGCCCACGGTGCTGTCGAAGGATCGCATCGCACTGCGCGTCGCGCCCGAAGTCAGCGATCTCGACTTCACCGCCGGCATCCAGATCGGCGGTGTCGCGGTCCCTGCGCTGACGGTGCGTCGCACCGAGACGTCGGTGGAACTGGGCGACGGCGAGAGCTTCGTGATCTCGGGACTGGTCACCAACAACCTCATCGCCAACGTCGATAAGGTGCCGTGGCTCGGCGACATCCCGATCATCGGAGCGTTCTTCAAATCGGTGAGCAATCAGCGCACCGAGAAGGAACTGATCATGGTGGTGACGCCGCGCCTGGTGCGCCCGCTGACGCGCGAGGCCAAGCTGCCGGCGCTGCCCGGCGCCAAGTACGACAACTATCGCCCGGGCTTCAGCGGACTGATGCTCGAGGAAACGGGCAAGTTCGACACGAACGAATACGGGTTCAGCCGATGACGATGTGCGCGCACGCGGGGACGAGATCGTCGTGAGGACGCAGGCCCTGGTGGTCGCCGACGATCCGGCGATCCAGAACTGGTTGCAGACAGTCGCGCCTGGCGCGGAGTTCTCGCTCGCGCGGCCCAGCAGCGTCGAGGACCTGGTGGAGCGCATCCACGCCAGCGGCCGCATCGACGTGGTGTTCTTCGAATTCTCCACCGGCTCCGCCGCGACGCACGCCGGCATCATCGAGCGGCTGCTCGAACGCGTGCCCGACATCGCCGTGGCGGGTGTGGGCGAGGAGGGCGATCCGGCATTGATGCTCGCCGCGATGCGCGCGGGTGCGCGTGACTTCTTCATCCTGCGCCGCGACGACGCCAACGTCGCCGCGCTGCTCGGCCGCCTGCTGCGTCGCGCGGCTGCCGCGCCCGCGCCCGGCTCGGTCCGCAAGCAGGGCCGGCTGTTCGGCGTGATGTCGGCGCTGCCGTACGACGGCATCGCCTTTTTGGCCGAGCACGTGGCGCTGGCCTGTGCCGAGCGCATGGGCAAGAACGAACGCACGCTGCTGCTCGATGTCGCCATCCCGGCGGGTGCGGCGAGCATTTTCCTGAACCTGAATCAGCCCTACGGTGTGCTCGACGCCATCAACGACGGCAGCCGTTGCGACGCAACCTTGGTCGACACGGCCTTTGCGCGTCATCCGAGCGGCCTGTACGTGCTGAGCCTGCCCGAAGACATCATCACGCGCCCGCCGATCGATGCCGAGGAACTGGTGCGCCTGCTGGGTGTGTTGCGAACGTTGTTTGCCTGCGTCGTCGTCGCGTTCGACGGCCACCTGCCGTCGGACGTTCTGCGCGGGGTGATCGGCCTGGCCGATCGCACGGTGTTTCTCACCGACCAGTCGATCCTCAAATCGCGCCACAGCAAGTACCTGCTGCGCTCGCTGCGGCTCGACGACTGCCCGCTCGACCGCGTCGGGCTGGTGGTCGACAACTATCGCAAGCGCGTGGGCCTGGAACCGCAGAACTTGTCGGAACTGCTCGACCTGCCGGTGGCGGCGACGCTCTCGACGCAGCCGTCGAACCGTATCCAGGCCATGAACCAGGGCGAGCCGATGTTCACCTGCGTGCCCAAGGACGAGTACTGCGCCGGTGTGCGACAGCTCGCCCAAGCGCTGATCGCGGGCGAGGCGACGGCCGCTCCGGCGCCCCAGAGTGGCCTGCTCGGCCGCCTGTTCAATTGAGCCCGCGGCGGCACCGATGAGCAGCAACGAGCAGATCGTCCGCTTCCGGCTGACGGACCAGTACCAGCAGCTCAAAAGCGCGATCCACCGCAATCTCATTTCGCAGATCGAGGAGAAGAACCTCGACATCGATCGATGGGATGCGCAGAAGGTCGAGCGCTTCGTCGCCGAACAGGTGCGGCTCTACGTCACGCAGCAGCGCCTTCCGATCAACGCCCGCGAGTCCGAGGCGCTGGCCCGGGACGCACGCGACGAGCTGATGGGCTACGGCCCGATCCAGGCGCTGGTCGACGACGACACCGTCAACGACATCGTCGTCAACGGTCCCAACCGCGTGTTCATCGAACGTGACGGTGTGCTGGCCACCGCGCCGGTTCGCTTCGTCAACAACGCGCACGTGGTGCGGGTGATCCAGCGCATCCTGTCGCCGCTCGGACGTCGCGTGGACGAATCCACGCCGATGGTCGATGCCCGACTGCCCGACGGCTCGCGCGTCAACGCCATCATTCCGCCGATCGCGCTCGACGGGCCCTGCGTATCGATCCGCAAGTTCCGCAGGCACGCGCTGCGCGCAGAGGACCTGGTCACACGCGGCAGCGTCAGCCAGGAGGCGCTGGACTATCTGAACGAGCGTGTGAAGAAGCGCGCCAACCTGATCGTCATCGGCGGCACCGGCTCGGGCAAAACCACCTTCCTGAACCTTCTTTCGCAGTGGATTCCGCACACCGAGCGCGTGATCACCGTCGAAGACGCGGCCGAACTGCGCCTCGAACACGATCACGTGGTGCGCCTGGAGACGCGTCCGCCCAATCTCGAAGGCGCGCGCGCGGTGACCGCCCGCGACCTCGTGCGCAACGCGCTGCGCATGCGACCGGATCGGATCATCGTCGGCGAAATCCGCGGCGACGAGGTGCTGGATATGCTGCAGGCGATGAACACCGGCCACGACGGCTCGATGACGACGCTGCATGCCAACAATCCGCGCGACGCGATCCATCGTCTGGAACTGCTCGCGGGTTTTGCCGGCTACAACGGCAGCGACACCACCTTCCGCGGTCAGGTCGCCGCCGCCATCCATCTGATCGTGCACGTTTCACGGTTGCCGACGGGCGAACGTCGCCTGATGTCGATCGCCGAGATCATGGGTCACGATGAGCGTGGAATGCTGATGCGCGAGCTGTTTGCCTACGACGTGGACGCGCGCGTTCACCGGGACCTTCGCAAGGCCGCCTGATGGCGACCATCGTCGTGTTCCTGCTGGCGCTGGCGATGGCCGCTTCGGCCATCGGCCTGTTCCTGTACGCGGACATCAAGGCGCGGCGCGACGAAGTGCAGCTGCGCTTGCGCGCGGGCGACCTGCCCGAGGTCGGCCTGCAGGCGGTGCACGACCGTCGCAACGTCAACGCCTTCCTTCGCGGGGCCTGCCACGTGCTGTGGCGCAGCGGCCTGGAAGTCGAACCCGACACCGTGGCCAAGGTGCTGTGGGTGCTCGGCGCGCTGGTGCCGATGAGCCTGCTGATCCTGGGCCCGTTCCACGGACTCATCATGCTGGGATTCCTGACCGCGTTCGGATACGGCCTGCTGCGCCGTCGCGCGGCGCAGCGCCGCGCCAAGATCGTTTCGCAGCTGCCGAGTTTCCTCGAAGCGGGCCTGCGCGTGCTGCAGGCCGGCAACACGCTCGAGGAGGCCATGGCGCTGGCTGCCGCCGAGAGCCCGGACCCGCTGAAGCCCTTGTTCCAGTCGGTCGGCCGCCAGGTGCGCCTGGGCGCGCCGCTGGACCAGGTACTGGGCGAGACCGCCGAGATCCATCGCATCCGCGACATCAAGGTCATCGCGCTCGCGGCCTCGATCAATCGCCGCTACGGCGGATCGTTGCGCAACGTGTTCCGCAGCCTGATCGCCGCGATCCGCTCGCGCGATGCGGCCGCGCGCGAACTGCGGGCGCTGACCGCCGAGACGCGCTTCTCCGCGGTGGTGCTGGCGGTGATTCCCGCGCTGCTGACCACCTACATCTACTTCCAGAACCAGGAGTACTACACGTCGATGTGGGCCACGACCGGTGGCCGGATCACGCTGATCCTGGGCGTGGCGCTGCAGATCGTCGGCGTGTTCGTCATCTACCGGATGATGGCCGCGACCGAGGACACCGCCTGATGACGCCGACCCTCTTCGCTGCGCTGGTGGCGTCCGCGATCGTGCTCGGCGGCGCGGCGCTGCTCGCGCTGATCTACCTGTTCTGGACCGCGCGCGATTCCTCGCGCATGCAGCGGCGCCTGATGCCGGAGCGGGCGCAGATGGCGCGCGAGGACGGTCTGGGTGGCGAGATCCTCGAATCGATCGCCGAGCGCGGCCGCAAGATCGAATCGGCGCTCGACTCCAACAGCGAAAGCGGCCGGCTGCTGATCCAGGCCGGCTGGCGCGCGCAGGGCGCGCGCACCGTCTACTACGCCGCGCAGGCGGTTGCGCCGCTGCTGCTCGCAGGACTGGCGTTCGGCGCCTGGATGTTCGGTCCCGAGAAGCTGCATCGGTCCGCGTTCCTGATCCTGATGCTCGCGGCCGCGCTGATGCTCGGCCTGCTGCTGCCGCGCATGGTGCTGCGCAGCGTCGCGGAGGGGCGCGTGCGCAGGATCAAGGGCGAGATCCCGATGTTCATCCACCTGCTCGTGCTGCTGTTCGAGGCGGGCCTGTCGACGCGCCAGGCGTTCGCCAGCCTGGTGCGCGACGGTCGCGGCGTGCTGCCCGAGCTCGGTCGCGAGTTCGAACTGGTGCTGCGCCAGCTCGAGGCCGGCGGCGATTCGCAGGAGGTGCTGCGCACGCTGGCCGCGAGCATCGAGCTCGAGGATCTCGGCAGCGTGCTCGCGCTGCTGCGCCAGGTGGACCGCTACGGCGGCGAGGTGCGTGAACCGCTGCTCGAGGCGCTCAAGGTCATCGAGGAGCGGCGTTCGCTCGACATGCGCGAGATGGTCAACCTGATGTCGGGCCGCATGACCGTCGTGATGGTCGCGTTCTTCTTCCCCGCGCTGCTGATCTTCACCGGCGGCCCGGCGTTCGTGTCGATCATCCAGGCGCTGCGCAGCGCCTCGGGTTGAACCGGACCATGCCGCGCCTTCTCGCTATGCCCACGATCGGCCTGATGGCGGCATCGCTCGCCGTGGGCTGCGCCACCGCCACGCGGCGCCAGATGGATCGCACGATCGACGAGAGCGTGCGCTCGGATACGCCCGAAAGCCGGCGCGAGGTCCACGCCGAACTGATCCGCGGAATGATCGACAGCGGCCAGTACTACGCGGCGATCGCGCACGTGCAGGCACAGGTCCAGCAGGGCGGGCCGACGCAGCAGCTGCAGCTGCTCGAAGCCGAGGCGCGTCGCCGGCTCGGTCAGAACACCGAGGCGCAGGCGATCTATCGCGAGCTGCTCAAGTCGCGCGACTACCAGGCCGATGCGTATTACGGCCTGGGCCTGATCAGCGCCAAGACCGATCTGCGTACCGGCGTGTGGCAGCTGCAGCAGGCCGTACAGCGTCGGCCCGCCGATCCGGACATGCGCAACGACCTCGGCTACGCGCTGATCCTGTCGCGCCGCTATCGTGAGGCGCTCAACGAGCTGGCCACCGCCGTCGAGCTCGAGGCCGGCCGCGCCGAATCCAAGGCGCGCAACAACCTCGTGCTGTTGATGATCGTCACCGGCGATGAACCCGCGGTACGGCGCATCGTGAGCGAAACCGGCATGTCACCCGAAACCCTCAGCGGGCTGCGCCGCCGAGCGCAAACGCTCGCCGCGCCTGCCCCCAAGAAACCGCCTTCCAGCATCAAGCCTTCTGGAGCCCGCTCATGAACATCCGTGCTTTCGCCGTCGCATTGACGATGCTGTCGCTGCCCCAGGTTCTCGCGGCGCAGCAGCAAGGGAGCGGTCAATCGGAGCCCGCGGCGGTGGGTACGGAGACGCGCGCCTGGATGGAACTTCAGGGCAACGGCTCGGCCGCCTCACCTGTCGCGCGACCGATGCCCGGCGACATCGCAGAGCACATCTACAAGCGTCATTCCGACAGCTTCACCCACCCGATTCCGGAAGAAATGTCGCGCGAGAGCTTCACCGGCGGCAACGGCGGCGGCAAGTAACCGACCGCGTTCTTTTCAGGATTCCGGGCAGCCGCGCGGATTAGACGCGGACAGGTCGGGGCGGCAGACCGTCACCACCATGGGCTGGTCGGTGGTCACGGACTGCATGATCACGGTCCCGCTGCCGAGGCGAACGCCGAGGGCGTTGAGCAACGGATCGAGCAGGGCATCGACGATCCCGCCAACGCCCGAGAGCGCCGCGCTCAGGACGCTGCGTACCGGCGTCAGCACCGCGTTGACGATCGTGTCCACCGGGATCTGTAGCGTGCAGACGATGATCCGGAGCAGGCAGATGCTGCTTCCCGCGGGATGCGCCGGATCCGAAGCCGTGATGTTGAGCGAGCCGAACAGCGTCGACATGGTGCCGCCCAGCACATTGGTCGAGCCCACCGTCTGGGGATTGCCCGTCACCGACGTCGCCGGCGGCACGCCGCGCGCGATCCACACATCGGGATCCGAGTTGTCGGTGGCCGCCACGGCGTCGAACTGCGTCACCGGGAGTGGCAGCGGTTGCTCGGTGCCGCTTCCCGCGGTGGTGGACACCGGGTTGGTCAGATAAAGGTTCACATTGATCGAGGCGACCAGGCCGCCGAGGACCGAAATGCCCACTCCGAGCAACTGGGAGGAATTGTTGGCGATGGCCGGGAACGTCGTGGGCACACCCGTGTAGGTGCCCAGCTTCACGGTGGCGACCGCAGGCACGACGCTGAGCTCGGCCCTGGGCATGCCACCGTTGACCCCGGTCTGCGGACAATCGATGCGGTCCAGGAACGCGGTCGCCTTGGCGACGTCGACGTCGGTGCCGATGTTGATCGGCGGCGCCGTCACCGTCCCGAGCAGACCGCCCAGCAGGACCGTGCTCAGCAGGCTCGCGACCTGCGTCTGCGCATTGATCTGCATGCGGACCATCAGGCGGATCTGCGCGGTCGAGGCCGACGCGCTGTCGTCGCCCGGACGGCCGCGTCCGGCCTTGGGCGCTTCGAGTACGCGCAAACCGACCGCCAGCGTCGTGACATTGGGGATGCTGACGCCGAGCGTGTTGACGTTGAGCGGAATGACCGCCCCCGCGCCGGTGGGATCGATGCGCGTAGAGGCGGCGAGGTCGAGCAGCAGATCGAGCAGATTCACCACCGGAGCCGATGCCCCGGTGAGGTCGTAGGACCCGAGCAGATTTTCGAGCGCGGTCCTGCCGGTGTTGGTCGCCGCCGACGTGGCCAGGCCGCGCACCAGATTGACGACCGTGGCGCTCGCGCTGCTGCCGAGCGCATCCGACAGGCCGAGCAGGGTGTCGCGCAGCAGCGGCGTGTCGGCCGCGAGTGCCACGGGATCGGAAAGGTCGTGCACATCGACGTCCAGCGCCGTCGCCAGCTGCTCGAGCGTCACGTTCACACCGGCGAGCCCCGAATAATCGACCGCGGTCAGGTTCACGTTGCCGCCGATCAGGGCGCTCAGCACGCCGTTCAGCATGCCGCCGTTGAGGCCCGCCAATCCGCTGCCCACTTCGAACGCGCCGCTCAGGGGCTGCTCCGCGGTCGCCGAGACCACCATCAAGCGGTCGGAACCGGGCAGCAGGCCGGTCAGCAGATCGGGAAAGGGCTTGCGCAGCGTCACGCGCACGGCGGTGGCATCGGCCAGGCTCGAGGGTTCCAGGAAGCGTCGACCGGTCGTGCGGTCGAATTGCACGGTTCCGGGTTCGACGCTGACCTGCTGGATCTCGCTGCGTATGCCGTTGCGCTCGAGGCTGCCGTTCACCCGCGCATCGAGTTCGGCCTGCGTCGGCGCCAGCGTGCGGCTGCAGCGGCTGGCCTCGCGCACCGCGTCGAGGGCGGCCAGCGACGCCATCTTCTGCAGATTTCGATTGGAGCTGTAGACGCGCCCCATCTCGATGGCGATCACCGAAGCGGTCAGGACCGCCAGCAGCGTGATGCCCGTGTAGACCACCACCGAACCACGTTGGCGCTTCGGCAGCATGGGCGGCGATCTCGTCGAACGAATCATCGGCAGCGGCTTTTCCCCTTTGGCGCCAGATTCTCGTCGCGTGCCCGGGCCGGTCCGGGCCCCGGCCCGACGAGCGTAGGCCAACGCAAGATAATCGAAGCGGGCTCGACACCCGAAGCGGGCGTCGAGGCAGGTCGGGACACCGATGCGGACGGAGCGGCCCGGGGACCGACTAGAATCGGTCGAGCACGGGTAAGAGTTGGGACAGGGAACCAGCCGCGGTGCTTCCGAGACTTCAAGACATCAAGCCGCCGACGTGGGGCATCGTCGCCGGCATCGTCGCGGCGGCAATGATCGGCGTGCTGTCGACGCGGGCGCTGATTCGCGCTTCGGACCTGCAGGGCCGCCTGAACCGCGGACATGCGGTCGAGGTCGCCGTCGAGCGCCTGTCGCCCGTGGCCGGGACGGCCTCCGAGCTCCTCGACAAGCAGGTGCGGCAGCTCGTGCGCGGCGCTGGGCTCGGATTCACCCATCTGGTCGTGCGCGATCTGCAGGGCACCGTGCTCGCCACCGACGGCAGGTTCGATCGCATCGCGGTGCCGGGCATGTCGCAGCTCACGCGCCAGCGTCTGCGCGCCTGGCTCTACGAACTCACCAGCGAACGCGGCCAGTTCGTGCTGCAGCAGGGCGGCAATCCCGTCGGCCGGGTCGAGTTCGCGCATTCATCGAGCTTCGCCACCGAAGTGCGCGAGGACGCGCTCGGCGAACTGCGCATCGTCGCGTGGATCGGATTGCTGCTGGCCCTGCCGACGCTGGCCGCGCTGTGCCTGGTGATGCTGCGCCGCCCGACGGACACCCATCCGAGCCTGCTCGCGCGCAGCCGCCAGGCGCTGCTGCGCATCGAGCGCGCCGATGCGCGCCTGCGCCACGACGACGAGGATCATCGCCGCCAGCGCGACGACGAAGAACACGTCCTGGATTCGAGCGGTGCCGCCGACGCCACCGCGCTGGTACGTCAGCACGGGGTCCACGCGCTGGATTCGCTCAAGCGGGCGCTGATCGTGGTGGATCGCGACGCGCGCATCCGATTCATGAACACCACCGCCGGCGAGATCACCGGCTGGTCGCCGGACGATGCGCGCGGCCGGCTGGTCTACTCGATCTTCCATCCGCTGGACGATCAGCAGGCGCCGCTGGTGACGCCGGCCGAAACCTGCCTGCGCGAAGGTCGCGAGTACGAGCCGGCGGAACTTTGGGTGCGGTCGCGCGATTCGTCGATCCACGCGGTGGAAGTGATGGCCGCGCTGCTGCGCGAGCGCGCCGGCGCCCCGCCCACCGGCGCGGCGATGGTGTTTCACCTGATCGACGATCGCCGCGACCTGATCGAGGACCTCAAGCGGCAGGCGCGACTGTCGCTGGGCGTGATCGACCACCTGGTCGAAGGCGTGCTCACCACCGACACCGCCGGCGTGGTCCGCTTCGCCAACGCGCGTGCGCTGCGCATGTTCGGCTACGCGCGCGACGAGCTCGACGGCGTGACGATCACCAAGCTGATGCCGGTGCCCTTCCTCAACACACCGGGTCTGCACCTGACCGACTACATCGGCGGGCGCCATCACAATCGTCTGCCCAAGGTGGTCGGTTGGCGCAAGGACGCCACCACCTTTCCGCTCGAACTCGTGGTGCAGCCGATGCACGTCGAGGACGCCGAAGGGCTCGTGGTGATCATGCGCGACATCACCGAGCGCCTGCGCAGCGACAACCTCGCGCAGCGTCTGGGGCGCCTGCTCGACGCCGCCGCCGAGGAGGTCTACATCTTCGATGCGCAGTCGCTGTACTTCGTCGAGGTCAACCGTGGGGCGCGGCGCAACCTCGGCTACCAGCCCAGCGAGATCAACCGCCTCTCGATGCTCGGCATCAGCCACGAGCTGGAAAGCGAAACGTTTCTCAGCTTCCTGTCGCGACTGCGCGGCGGCGAGGTCGACCACATCACCTACCGCTGCAAGCACGTGCGGGCCGATGGCACCGACTACCCGGTGGAGGTGCGGCTCAATTTCTCGCGCGAAGAAGAGCCGCCGATGTTCATGGCCATCGCCGTGGACATCACCGATCGCGAGGCGCAGGAGGACCACCTGCGCTACCTCGCGCACCACGATCCGCTCACCGGCCTGCCCAATCGCGCAACCTTGCTCGATCGACTGCGCCAGGCGCTGCTGACCGCGACGCGCTCGAGCCGTTTCGTCGGCGTTTTCTTCGTCGACCTCGATCGGTTCAAGCACATCAACGACACCTGGGGCCACGAGATCGGCGATGTGGTGCTGGAGCTGTCGGCCAAGCGCCTGGGCGGCGTGCTGCGGGAAACCGATACCGTGGCGCGCATGGGCGGCGACGAGTTCGTGGTCGTCGCGCAGGGGCTGCGGGGTCTCGACGACGCCGAAGGCCTGGCGCGCAAGATTCTCGAGGTATTCGAGCCCCGCTTCGAGATCCCGGAGCACGACCTGCGCGTGACGCCGAGCGTCGGTGTGTCGATCTATCCGCTCGACGACGCGGACGCCGAAGGCCTGCTGCGCCACGCCGACGCGGCGATGTACCAGGCCAAGCAGTCCGGCCCGGGCCAGTACCGCGTGTACAGCCTCGAGGTCCCGCCCGAGAAGCGCCGCCGCCTGGAGCTCGAACGCGGGCTGCACGCGGCCATCGCCCTGCAGCAGTTCGAGGTCGAGATCATCCCGGCGTTCGGGATCGAAGCCGGCGGCGAGCCGCCGCTGGGTGCGCTGATGCTCGACTTCTGGTGGCAGCACCCGCGGCAGGGTCGTATTCCGAGCCAGGACGTGCTCGCCGCGGCGGGCCGATCAGGGCTGCTCGCCGACATCGAGCTGTGGACCGTGCATCGCGCCTGCGCGCTGCTGCCGTCGGCGACGGACAGGGTGGACGCGACGAGCGACACCGCCGATGCGCCGCCGCTGCCGATCGTGGTGAACCTGTCCGCGTGGCAGCTCAAGGATCCGGATTTCAGCGCGCACGTGTTCGACCTGATGGAGCGCCACGGCGTGCATCCGCGCCGCCTGATGTTCGCGCTGGGCGCCAACGGCATCGACGAGATGCGCGCGACGCCGCCGATGCTGATGCGCCGGTTGCTCGATCGCGGCGTGCGCTTCGCGCTGCGCGGCGGCGCCGAGGCGATGTTCACCGCGCTGGGCCAGGTCAGCGGCCTGCCGATCGACCTGGTCGTGCTCGAGCACGCCGACGTGTCGCGCGCGCCGCAGGATCCGCAGGCCACCGAGCATCTGCGACTGGCACTGCTCGCAGCCAAGCGCGCCGGCGTGCCGGTGCTGGCGCAGGGCGTCTCCAGTGTCGAGGCGCGTGAGTGGCTGATCGCGGAAGGCTGCCGCCTCGGCGCAGGTTCGCAGTTCGCAACGCCGGTGGCGGCCGACGCGGTCCAGGCCTTCCTGGCGCAGCGCGTGACGGCGCCGGTCTGATCGCGATGACGACCACGCCTCTGCACCTGCGACGCACGGCCAGGATGCGCGGCGGCCTGATGCTGGCCGCCGAAGCCTTCGATCACCTGGCCTCGCGCGTGCACGAGTTCCATCGCGCGATCTCCGACCTGCCGTTCCGCGCGCTGCGGCTCACGCCCGGCGTGCGCGCGGGCAGCGAGGTGGTCGGACGGCTGCACGACACCGTCACGGACGGCGTCTACGCACAGGTACGCGGCGTGGCCCGCATCGTGTTTTCGCTGGCCAACGCCGGGCTGCGACGTCTCGAGGTGATGCCGATGGCCGCGCTTGCCGTGCCGTCGTCACCGATGGATGCGATCGCGATGTCGCGAGCAAGGACGCGCCAGGCGCTGGTTTCGGCGGTGAGCGGACTGGTGGGCGATCACATGGCGGCACGGCGCAACCCGCTGTCGATCCGCATCGGCATCCATCGCAACGGCGCGCGCGTCGCGGCGACGCGATCGGCCTTGACCGCGGCATTCCCGGATGCCTCGCCGCGCATCGCGGTGTTCGTGCACGGCCTGTGCAGCAGCGAGCACGTCTGGGAGATGTTCCAGAAACCCGGCGATCCGCAGACCGAACCCTACGGACCGCGGCTGGCGCGCGACCTCGGCTACACGCCGGTGTACGTGCGCTACAACAGCGGACAGCACATCTCGCTCAACGGACGCTCCTGTGCGCGGCTGCTGGAGCGACTGCACGCGCACTGGCCGGTGCCGGTGCACGAGATCGTGCTGATCGGCCACAGCATGGGCGGACTGGTCGCGCGCTCGGCGGCGGACGTCGCCGCCGCACGCGGCAGCGCCTGGGTCGGCGCGCTGCGCCAGCTGATCTGTCTGGGTTCACCGCATCTGGGCGCGCCGCTCGAACAGTTCGTGCACCTGGGAACGTGCGCGATGAAGCGCCTGTCGCTGTCGCGGCCGTGGGCACGGCTGCTCGATTCGCGCAGCCTTGGCATCAAGGATCTGCGCTGGGGCTACACGCAGGACCACGAGTGGAAGGGGCGCGATCCGGATGCGTTCTGGACGCGCGATCGCCTGCAGTCGGCGCCGGTTCCCGGGGTGCGCTATCGCTTCCTAGGCACCTGTTTGACGCGGGATCCGGCCCATCCGGTCGCGCGCATGATCGGCGACGGCCTCGTGCGGCTGCCCAGCAGCCTGGCGCTGGACGTCGCGGGAGCCGATGGCGCGATGCGGGCGCAGCTCGACCACATGCGCGTGCTCAACCATCCCGACGTGTACGCGCAGCTGCTGCGCTGGCTGCAGGAGCCGGCGGCGGCTTGAGGTTTCCGTTCGCTGTCCCGCACGGGCGCATCGCGACCTTCCTGGGCTAGGCTTGGCGACAATCGTTCGTTCCCGCGTCGCACGGGAGCGAAGTGGAGGCAATCCGTGAGCGAGCATTCCGACACCACCATCCGCTTCACTGACCTGGCGCGTGGCGTCCTGAAAACGCTGCCCGACGCGCTGACCGCCAATCGCGGGCTGCTCGGCCTGGCCCTGCTGCGACCCGACACGCTGGATTCGATCGGCCTGCACCTCGAGCGCGTCGCGCGCAAGCATCCGCGCCGCGTGGCGCTGGTATTCGATGATCGGCGCTGGACCTATGCGGAGTTCAACGGCTGGGCCAACCGCATCGCGCACGTGCTGCGATCCAAGGGCGTCGTGTCGGGCGATTCGGTGGCGATCCTCATGGAGAACCGGCCCGAAGTGCTGGCCTGCGTCGCCGGCATCGTGAAGCTCGGCGCGGTCGCCGGCATGCTCAATCACAACCAGCGGGGCGACGTGCTCGCGCACAGCATCAAGCTCACCGGTGCGCGCGTGGTCATCGTCGGCGACGAGTGCGTCGAGGCGCTCGAATCCACGCCCTACGCGCCGCAGAGCACGTCCGACGCCGCGAGCGCGCGCAGCCGGTCCGCTTCGGCGCGCACGGTGAAGGAGCCGGATCCGGAGCGAGAGGCGATCGCCGCGATGAAGTTCCTGTGGGACGGCGCCGGCGGCGCGCCGTTCGAATACCTGAACCTGCGCACCGAGCTCGTCAACGCGCCGTCGCACAACCTCGAGGAGACGCAGGCGATCGCGGCCAAGCGCGCGGCGTTCTACATCTTCACGTCCGGCACCACGGGGATGCCCAAAGCCAGCGTCATGAGCCACTACCGCTGGCTCAAGAGCATGGCCGGGCTCGGGCAGCTGGCGCTGCGGCTCAAGAGCGACGACGTCTTCTATTGCGCGCTGCCGCTGTACCACAACAACGCGCTGACGGTGTCGTGGGGATCGGCGATGGGCGCGGGCTGCACGCTCGCGCTCGGCCGCAAGTTCAGCGCCTCGAAATTCTGGGACGAGATCCGCCGCTACAACGCCACCAGCTTCTGCTACATCGGCGAGATCTGCCGGTATCTGCTCAACCGCCCGCCGCAGCTCGACGATCGCGATCACAAGGTGCGGGTAATCGTCGGCAACGGACTGCGCCCCGAGATCTGGGAGCAGTTCCAGCAGCGCTTCGGCATCGATCGCATCGCGGAGTTCTATGGCGCCAGCGAATCCAACGCCGCATTCGTCAACGGCTTCGGTCTGTCCAAGACGGCCGGCTTCTGCCCGCTGCCGTTCGCGATCGTCGAGTTCGATGCGGAATCGGAAATGCCGGTGCGCGGCGCGGGCGGATTCTTTCGCAAGGTGCCCAAGGGCGGCGTCGGGCTGCTGATCACCGAGGTCAGCGACAAGTCGCCGTTCGACGGCTACACCGACGAGAAGGCCAGCGCCAAGAAACTCTTTCGCAACGTGTTCGAGGCGGGCGATTGCTGGTTCAACAGCGGCGACCTGGTGCGCGACCAGGGTTACCGCCACATCGCGTTCGTCGATCGCGTGGGCGACACCTTTCGCTGGAAGGGCGAGAACGTCGCGACGACCGAGGTGGAGGGCGCGCTCAATCGTCATCCCGCGGTCGAGCAGGCGGTGGTGTACGGCGTGCAGGTGCCCGGCACCGACGGTCGCGCCGGCATGGCGTCGCTCACCTGGAAGGAAGGCAGCTTCGACGGCGCGGGCCTGGCGAACCTGCTGCGCGAAGTGCTGCCGGCCTACGCGGTGCCGCTGTTCGTGCGGCTGCGTCCGGAGCAGGAAGTCACCGGAACGTTCAAGTTCCGCAAGGTCGAGGTGAAGCAGGAAGGCTTCGATCCGGCCAAGGTGAGCGAGCCGCTGTTCGCGCTGATCGATGCGTCGCGCGGCTACGAGCCGCTGACGCCGGCGCTGTTCGCGCGGATCCAGAAGGGCGAAGTGCGGTTGTAGGGGCGGCTACGCCGCCGTTTTCCCGCCCTACGCGGCCAGCCCGAGCAGCTCCGCGCCCGCGACCTCGCGCCGCCATCCGCGCAGCAGTGGCACCGGCGCCTGTTCGCCCAGCATCGCCAGCGCTTCGATGTCCGCGCGCGGCGCCAACAACGACGAGGGGATGCCGAGCTCGTTGGCGATCGCCCGCGCACGTTCGAGCAGGCGCTTGAGCTTCTGCTTCTCGGCGTCGTCGGCGCGTGCTTCGATCGCCAGCGGCGGCGCGTCCGTGGCGGCGCCCTGTGCGATCAGCTCGAGCAGCGCTTCGCCGTGGCGCTCCAGCGATTTCGGCTGCAGGGCCTGCAGATCGCCGAGCTGGCGCAGGCTCTGCGGCCGGCGTTCGGCGAGCAGATAGATCGCCTCGTCGGGCAGGATCCAGCGGCGCGGCCGATCGCGCTGCTCGGCGATCACCTCGCGCCATGCGGCCAGCCGCGCGGCGACGTGCTGCGCACGGGCGTCCATCCGCACCAGGCCCTTGAGACGCTTCCATTCGGTTTCCGGCGAGCAGCGATAACGCGCCGGATCGGCCATCGCCGCGCAGTCCTCGAGCAGCCAGGACAGGCGCCCGCGCGATTCGAGCTCGCCGAGCAGGCGCGGATAGACATCCGCCAGATGGCGCACGTCGTCACCCGCGTACGCAAGTTCGGCCGCCGTCAGCGGTCGTCGTGCCCAGTTGGTGCGCGACAGGCTCTTGTCCAGGCGCACGCCGATCAGCTTCTCGATCAGGCCGGCATATCCGAGCTGCTCGCCATAGCCGAGCAGCGCGCCCGCGACCTGCGTGTCGAACAGCGGCGCGGGGCAGCGCCCGGTGAGGCGCACGAAGATCTCGAGGTCCTGGCCGGCGGCGTGGAACACGTAGGTGGTCGCGGGATCGGACAGGCGCTCCAGCAGCGGCTGCAGGTCGACCCCCGCAAGCGGATCGAGGCACGCGGCGTCGCGCCCGTCGCCGACCTGGACCAGGCACAGCTGCGGGTAGTAGGTCTGCTCGCGGATGAATTCGGTGTCGAGCGCCAGGAAGGGCACGCCGTTCCAGCGTTGCAGGAATTCGGCGAGCGCGGCCTGGGTATCGACCAGTTGCGTGGACACGGGGCAAAGAGAGTGACGATCGAGGCCCTACAATACCCGCTCATCGTCGACGCCCGCTCCCGCCTCCCATGCTGCAGTCCGTCCTGCTCGCCACGCTGAACCTGCTGCTGTTCCGCGCCGGCCCCCAGGATTTTCCCTACGAACCGCGGCTGACCGGGTGGCTGGTCCCGATCGCGGTGCTGGTGAACTATTTCGTGCTGAGCCTGGCGCTGCCGCCGATCCTGGCGGGCGCGATCGGCCTGGCGGTGGTGATGGCGCTGTCCTTCGCCACGCGGCTGTATCTGCGCACGCGCAAGCTCGAGGAGCGGTTCATGCAGACCTTTCATGCGTTGCTGGCGGTCAGCAGCGTGATGACGCTGGCCTTGATGATCCCGTTCTCCGAAGTGGCGCCGGAGCTGGAGAAATTCGCCGCGATGAACCCCGGCGCGACCGATCCGACGCCCGCGATCCAGGTCCCCGCCTGGGCGGCGTTCACGATGAATCTGCTCAACGTCTGGAACGTCGCGGTGAATGCCAACATCTTTCGCCACGCCGGCAACACGGGCGTCGCCGCGGGACTGTTCGTCTCGTTCCTGGTCGCGATCGGCGTGCTGATGTTCGTGCTGTTCTTCGCCAGCTTCATCGCGGCGGTGCTCGGCATCGGCAGCACCGGCTGAGCGCGACGGGAACTCCTTCCGATGCACCTGCACATCCTCGGCATCTGCGGCACGTTCATGGCGGGCATCGCGGCGCTGGCGCGCGAGGCCGGGCACAAGGTCACCGGGTCGGATGCCAATGCCTGGCCGCCGATGTCGACGCAACTCGAGGCGCTCGGCATCACGCTGATGCGCGGCTACGACCCGTCGCACCTGGACCCCGCGCCCGACGTCGTCGTCGTGGGCAACGTGGTCGCGCGCGGCGCGAAGTTCCCGGCGATGGAACACGTGCTCGATGCCGGACTCCCCTACGTGTCGGGTCCGCAATGGCTCGCCGAGAACGTGCTGCCGGGGCGCCACGTGCTCGCGGTCGCCGGCACGCACGGCAAGACCACGACCACGTCGTTGCTGGCGTGGCTGCTCGATCAGGCGGGACTCGAACCGGGCTTCCTGGTCGGCGGGGTGCCGCTGGATTTCGGCGTGTCCGCGCGCCTCGGGCGCGGCAGGCATTTCGTCATCGAAGCCGACGAGTACGACACCGCGTTCTTCGACAAGCGCAGCAAGTTCGTCCATTACCGTCCGCGCACCTGCATCCTCAACAACCTCGAGTACGACCACGCCGACATCTTTCCGGACCTGGCTGCGATCGAGCGACAGTTCCATCACCTGGTCCGTACGGTGCCGGGCAGCGGCAAGCTGATCGTCAACGGTGCCGATGCGAACCTCGACCGGGTGCTCGCGATGGGCGCGTGGACGCCGGTGGAGCGCTTCGATCACGCCGCCGGCTGGTCGGCGCGCGACGGCGCCACGCCCGACACGTTCGAACTGCTCGTCCATGGCGACGCGCGGGCGACGGTGCGTACGCCGATGGCCGGACGCCACAACCGGTCGAACACGCTCGCGGCGTTCGCGGCGGCGGCCGACGTCGGCGTGCCGGTCGAGCGCAGCATCGAGGCGCTGGGCCGTTTCGGCGGCGTGCGGCGGCGGCTCGAAAAGCTCGGCGAAGTGCGCGGCGTCGCGGTCTACGACGACTTCGCGCATCACCCGACGGCCATCGAGGTCACGGTCGATGGGCTGCGCCGCCAGCCCGGCGGCCGGATCCTGGCGGTGCTGGAGCCGCGCTCGAACACGATGCGGCTCGGATCCCATGCCGACCAGCTCGCGCAGTCGCTGCAAGGCGCCGATCGCAGCTTCGTGCTCGTGCGGCCCGACCTGGGCTGGGACGTCGGCGCCGCGCTGGGCAGTCTCGGAGCGCGGCTGGTGGTCGCAGGCGAGGTGGACGCGCTGGTCGATTCGATCGTGCGCGATGCGCGCGAAGGTGACCGCGTGCTGGTCATGAGCAACGGCGACTTCGGCGGCATCCACGGCCGCATCCTGGCGGCGCTGCAGGCCGGCGCTTCTAGGGCAAACCCTTAATGGCATCCGGCGGCAGCCAACGACCGTACTGCTCGCCAGAAGTCGCGGAACCAAAAAAGACAGAAGTGCGGAGCAGGAGGAAAGGACGGGCCGGCGCAAGCCGGCCTCATCCTTTTCGGGGCCCGCGGATTGCGGTGTTAACCTCCCGCGTCCGATCCTTCCGTTCCCGATGAAACCAGAATCCGCACGCCCTGCGCAGGCCGAAGCGCCGCTTCCCAGTCCCGCCGATCTGCAAGCCGTCGCGGCGCGCGTGCTCGAGATGGCGCGTGCGGTCGGGACCACGCAGGCCGAGACCAGCCTGTCGTATTCGCGCGGTTACTCGGTCGGCGTACGCAACGGCGAGGTCGAGAGTCTCGAGTTCCAGCGCGATCGCAGCCTGGGCATCACGGTGTACTTCGGACATCGTCGCGGCAACGCCTCGACCGGCGACCTGAGCGATGCCGGGCTGCGGGCCTGCGTCGAGGCCGCCGCCACCATCGCCCGCGTCACCGAGGAGGATCCGTGCTCGGGTCTGGCCGAGCCCGAGCGCATGGCGCGCGAGCGCCCCGACCTGGAGCTCGATCACCCCTGGGACCTGGCGCCGGAAGAGGCCATCGAACGTGCGCGCGCCTGCGAAGCGGCGGCGCTGGCGGTGGACAAGCGCATCGAGCAGAGCGAAGGCGCCGGACTGTCGACCAGCCGCGGTGTCGCGCTCTACGCCAATTCGCACGGATTCTTCGGCGGGCGCACCGGCACGCAGCACAGCCTGAGCTGCGCCGTGGTCGCCACAGACGGCCAGTCGATGCAGCGCGACTACTGGTGGGACGGCGGGCGCAATCCCTCGCGGATGGATGCGCCGGAGCGCATCGGCCGACGTGCCGGCGAGCGCACCGTCGCGCGGCTGGGTTCCAAGCCGCTGTCGACGCGTACGGCGCCGATCCTGTTCGTGCCGGAAATGGCGCGCGGACTGTTCGGGCATTTCGTCGGCGCGATCTCGGGCGCCTCGCTCTACCGAAAAGCGAGCTTCCTGCTCGACAAGCTCGACCAGCCGGTGTTCGCGCCGATGGTGCAGATCGAACAGCAACCGCGCCTGCTGCAGGCGGCGTCGAGCGCGGCCTACGACCAGGAAGGCGTGGCGACGAACCAGCGCCGGCTGGTCGAGGACGGCGTGCTGCGCGGGTGGGTGCTCGGCAGCTACTCGGCGCGAAAGCTCGGCCTCGAGACCACCGGCAACGCCGGCGGCGTGTTCAATCTCGTCGTGCGACCGGGCGAACTCGACCAGGCGGCACTGCTGCGCGAGATGGGCGAGGGCCTGCTGGTGACCGAACTGATGGGGCAGGGCGCCAACGGCGTGACTGGCGACTACTCGCGCGGTGCGGCCGGTTTCTGGATCCAGAACGGCGAGATCGTCGCGCCGGTCGAAGGCATCACGATCGCGGGCAACCTGCTGGAGATGTACCGCGATATCCACGCGCTGGGATCGGACGTCGATGCCCGCTCGGGTATCCGCTGCGGTTCAGTTTTGATCGGCAAGATGACGATTGCCGGCGAAGGCTGATCGAACCTACAGGAAGGAAGCGGATGATGCGGCGATGGATTCTCGCGGTTGGCTTGTGCGTGCTGCCGATGACGCTGTCCGCAGCGGTCCAGCTCAAGCCGGGCCTGTGGTCTATGAGCGTGCAGATGGCGCAGGACATGGAGCTCGATCCCGAGCTGGTCGAGCAGATGCGGCAGATGGGCCTGCAGCTGCCGCAGAAGGTCACGCCGCCGCCCAACGTCTACGACCTGTGCATCACGCCGCAGCAGGCCAGCGCGCAGCGGCTGCCGGACCTCCATGATCCGGCCAGCGGCTGCACCGGTCGGAACATCGTGCGGGAAGGCGATCGCGCGACCGGCGATCTGTCGTGCGACGGAATGTTCGTGGGCGGCGGCAAGGTTCAGCTGCTGCTGACCGGTCCGGGCAGCTTCACCGGCCAGGCGCTGTTTCGGGGCCAGTCGCAGGACGGCCTGCCGCTGGACCTGCGCGGGAATCTCGCCGGGTCGTGGCGTGCCGCGGATTGCGGGAACGTGCAGCCGGTGCAGTGAGGGGCTGGCTCGGGGCCCAGCCCCGAGCCTTCGTCGGGCAAGACGTGCCCACTGGCACGTCTTCAAATCCCGGTTCAGTCGAGCGCCTTGTCCAGGAACATCTGTTTGTCGACCTCGGCCCAGACGACCTTGTAGAGCTCGCTGACGGTCGCCGGATAGTAGATGCCGTCGAATCGCAGTTTGACCTTCGTCTGCGTCGCGCCCTGGCGCACCATCGACAGCGTGAGGCCGGCGCCGCCCTGGCGCTCCATCATCGCGCTCATGTCGAAGTCGACGTCGTAGGGGCCCTGCTTGGTCAGTACCGTCGGCGGATAGCCCTTGGCCGCGGCGTACTGCGCCATCGATTCCTTGCGCAGCGCATCGCGCAGCGCCGGTGACAGCTGCGGAATCGTCGCGGTGATGTAGCCGGACACGCGCTCCATGTTGCTCACGCGGCAGCCGAGGTTGGCCAGCGCCACCGTCATCGAATCGAAGACGCGATCGAATCCCTTGTCGAACACGCGATCACCGACGGCCAGCGCCATCTTTTCGCGCGTTTCGTACCAGATCGGCAGGTCGGGGTTCTTCATCAACTCCTGCTGAAAATTCATCTTGGCGGTCATCGCCTGCGCATCCGGCATGCCGGCCACGATGGGCTGTCCGTTCTCGTCGGTCTCGACGCCCATCAGGCCGCCCATTCCGCCGCGGCCCATTCCGCCGTAGCCGCAGCCGGTCAGCAGCAGCGCAAGCGACGTCGCGAAAAGACCTTTCAACACCTTGCTCGACCTCATGTAGGCAGGCTCTCCTTCAGAACTGGCTCGCACGCAGCGCGTAGTCCTTGACCGTCTTGTCCGGGTTGAACTTCACGATCGCGGTGAGCGTGCGGAACGTGCTGGCCATCGAGCTGCCCGCCGTGCTCTGGCCACCGCTGACGCCGCCGCCACCCTGCACGTTGCCGAAGCCCGCGTTGAGGCTGGCCGCGGCCTGCCATTCCTGGCTCTTGGTGGCGACGTCGGTCTGGCTGACCGAGCGCTCGTAGATCCAGGTTTCGGTGCCTTCGGCATCGACGGTGGAGATGTTGGGTCCGCCGAACATCTGGATCAGCTCGTACTGCGTGGTCTTGTTGCGCACGACCACCGCGGTGACGGTGCCGTACGACAACGCGCTGGCGCCGGCCTGGTTGGGCGGCACCACGGGCGGCTTGGCCGTCACCGCCTGTTCCATCGGTGTATCCGGCGCGCCGGCCGACGCCGGCGGAGCGGACGGTACCGACATGCAGCCCGCGAGCAGCGTCACCGATGCGAACGCCAGAACCGCGGCCGTACGTGCACGGTCCACGCAAGAAGTGAAATGCGATTTCATGGATGTCCCACCCTCGCGCGTAGAACGCGCCTGCCATCACGCTTCGAATCGATGCTTTCGATTCACCCAGGCGCGAGATCCTCTTGTCGTTCCACCGGGATCGCGTTCGCGCGGCGCCAGACTAGCAGAAGCTTTTGCACGCCAGAGGTGCGCTGGTGCACACCCCGACCTCAGGCAGATTGCACCTGTTTCCAGGCGAGCTCGGCGAGCGGCTCGACGAACGACGACATCTGCTTGGCATGGGCGCTCGCCGCGGTCCCGCGCGCGACGCGACCGCGGATGCCGTGGATGATCGCGGCTAGGCGAAACATGTTGAACGCCATGTAGAAGGCCAGGTTGCCGACGCCGTTGCGCCCGGTGCGTCGGCAGTAGGCGGCGACGTACTCGGACTCCGACGGGATCCGCAGCGCGTTCAGGTCCGCGCCGACCAATCCCGCGGTGATGCCCGGGGGCATGCGGTACATCATCAGGTGGTAGGTGAAGTCGGCCAGTGGATGGCCCAGCGTCGACAGTTCCCAGTCGAGCACCGCCAGCACCTTGGGCTCGGTGGGGTGGAAGATCATGTTGTCGCAGCGATAGTCGCCGTGAACGATTGCGGCGTCGTCGCCGGGGGGAACGTTCGCCGGGAGCCACTCCACCAGCTTGTCCATGTCGGCGACGCGGCCGGCGGCGTCGTCAGCGAGGTATTGCTTGGACCAGCGTCCGATCTGGCGCTCGAAGTAGTTGCCGGTCTTGCCGTAGTCGGCGAGGCCGATCGCGGCGAAGTCGATGGTGTGCAGCTGCGCGATGGTCGCGTTCATCGCGTCGAAATACGCCGCGCGGGTCTCGATCGGCACGTCCGGAAAACGCGTATCCCAGATCACGCGGCCGTCCACGCAGTCCATCACGTAGAACGCCGTGCCGATCACCGACTCGTCCATGCACAGGCCGAAGGTGCGCGGGACCGGAAAGCCGACGCCGTGCAGCGCGGTGATGACGCGATATTCGCGATCCACGGCGTGGGCCGAGGCCAGCAACGTGCCGGGCGGCTTGCGGCGCAGCACGTAGTTCTGCCCCGGCGTGATCAGCTTGTAGGTCGGATTCGACTGTCCGCCCTTGAACTGCTGGACCGTCAGCGGACCCTGGAAGGCCTCGACGTGGGCCTCCATCCACGA
Organism: Panacagrimonas sp.; assembly: GCF_020697055.1. Classification (GTDB taxonomy): domain Bacteria; phylum Pseudomonadota; class Gammaproteobacteria; order Nevskiales; family Nevskiaceae; genus Panacagrimonas. The sequence goes on from NZ_JAJFBP010000003.1 coordinate 37,514, forward strand.
CTGCAACCGCGCCTCGTCGAAGCGATGCTGCTCGCGTACCTCGCCCGTTCCGGAAAATGCGGTCTGCTTGTCCACGGACTGTCTCTCTCCAATCGTTCTGGTCGGGCCCGGAGGGTGATTACAGCAGGATCAAGGTGCCCAGGCCCAGGAACAGGAAGAAGCCCATCACGTCGGTGATGGTCGTGACGATGACGCTTCCCGCCAGCGCGGGGTCCAGGCCCACGCGCCGCAGCAACAGCGGCACGAGCAGTCCGGCGGTGGCGGCGAACAGCAGGTTGAGCAGCAGCGCCAGTCCGATCACCAGGCCCAGCGTGGGCGAGAACCACCAGCTGGTGATGGCCGCGACGACCAGCCCCCACAGCAGCCCGTTGATCAGCGACACCGCCAGTTCCTTGCGCAGCAGCGCGGCGGTGTTGCCGGCTCCCACCTGACCCAAGGCGATGCCGCGCACCATCAGCGCGACGATCTGGTTGGCGGCGATGCCGCCCATGCTCGCCACGATCGGCATCAACACCGCCAGGGCGACGACCTGTTCGATCGTCGCCTCGAACAATCCCACGACGCGCGCCGCGAAGAAGGCGCTGGCCAGGTTGATGCCGAGCCACAGCGCACGCCGTCGCGCCGCGAGGTGCACCGGCGCGAACAGATCCTCGTCCTCGTCGACGCCGGCCATCGACAGCAGGTTGTGCTCGGCATCGGCGCGGATGACGTCGACGACGTCGTCCACGGTGATGCGGCCGACCAGCTTGTGGTCCGGACCGACCACGGGAGCCGATACCAGGTCCGAGCTCTCGAACTCCTGGGCCACGTCGAGATCGGACATGTCGACCAGCAGCGCCTCGGTGTCGCGATCCATCACTTCGGCCACCGGCTGGTGCGGTTCGCGCGTCAGGATGCGGTCCAGCGGCAGGCGACCCAGGTAGACGCCGAAGCGGTCCACCACGAACAGCGCATCGGTGTGCGCCGGCAGCTCGCCGCGCATGCGCAGGTAGCGCATCACGACCTCGAGGCTGACGTCGGGCCGCACCGTCACCGTGTCGGTGTTCATCAGGCCGCCGGCGGTGTCGGGCTCGTGCACCAGCACCGCTTCCAGGCGGGCACGGTCCGCATCCGACAGCGCCCGCATGACCTGGCGGGTGACCGTCTCGGGCAGCGAGTCGACGAAGTCGGCCAGGTCGTCGATGTCCAGCTCTTCGGCCGCGGCCACCAGTTCCTCGGCGTCCATCTGCCGGATCAGCCCGTCGCGCACGTCCTCGGGCAGGTGCAGCAGGACCTGGCCGTCATCGGCCGGGTCGACCATCTCCCAGACGAGGTTGCGCTCGCGCTCGGGCAGCGCCGCCAGCAGGTTGGCCACTTCCGCCGGATTGAGCGAGGCCAGCAGGCGCTTGACCGGTGCCCAGCGGCCGCTGTCGAGCGCCGCACGCAGGCGGCGAACGCGCGATTCGGCTTCCGAGTTGGCCATGGCGAATGGACGACGGCACGGGCACGAAAAAGGGTCGCGACCCTAGCCGGTGGAGGGGCATACGTCCAGCGTGGGCGGCGGGTCGGGTTACGCAAGTCTCGAGCCCGTGATCTTGGACGCAGGGTAGACATTCAGCGGGCGTTGCTTCGACAAACCTTTTGTATGGGGTGCAAAACTTCGACAGGAACTCAGATCGACCATGGACATGCCGACCCGACAAAGACCGACCACCGAGAGCCCGCGTTGCCCGATCAACGTGGCGGCCCGGCGGTCCGGATTGACTGCCCACGTGATTCGCGCGTGGGAGCGCCGCTACGGCGCGATCACGCCGAACCGCTCCACCACCGCCCGCCGTCTGTACTCAGATTGGGAGGTGCAGCGTCTGGTGCTGCTGCGCCAAGCGGTGCAGCTGGGTCATCGGATCAGCGAGGTCGCCAACCTGCCGATGGAGGAACTCCACGCGCTGGTGGGTCGCGACCAGCTACCCGGGGTCGAGGCCTCGCCGTGCATTCCCTATCCGCATTCCAAGCTGGTCGAAGTCGCGATCTCGGCGGCTGCGGCGCTGGACAGCCGCGCGTTCCTGCAGGCCCTGCTGCAGGCGACGCGTACGCTGACGGTACCGAACCTGTTCGAGGATTTCATCGAGCCGCTGATGATCGAGATCGGCAAGCGCTGGCAGACCGGCAGCCTGCGGGTTGCCAACGAGCACTTCGCCTCGGCCCACCTGCGCACGTTCCTCGGCGATCTGCTCACGAGCAGCAACGTCGAGCCCACGGGTCCCTGCGTGATCGTGTCGACGCCTTTCGGCCAGGTCCACGAGCTCGGTGCCGTGATGTCGGCGATCACCGCGCTGCAGGCGGGCTGGGAGACGATCTATCTCGGACCGAGCCTGCCGCCCGAAGAGATCGCGCACGCGGCCCAGACGCGCAAGGCGCGAGCCGTCGCGCTGAGCGTGTGCCATCCGCAGAGCGATCCGCGCATGGGACCGTTTCTGTCGACGCTGCGAAACCTGCTCCCTTCTTCGGTGCAGATCTTCGTCGGAGGAAACGCCGCGGCGTCGTACATCGATGCGATCAACGCCAGCCGCGTGAGCGGGCCCACCGCGCTGCGCGACTTCAGGGTCGCGCTCGCCGGCCTGAACCGGATCGAGCCGCGGTACGACGGCGCGGAGTAGGCGACGCGTCCCGGGCCGTCAGACCGGACGGAAGTCGCGCACGCCCACCGGCTTGCCGCCGTCGTCACAGGTTTCCAGCCGGACCGTGAAGCCCCACAACCGGGACAGGTGCTTGAGCACCTCTTCGGCCTCGGCGGCCAGCGGCCGATTGCGATGCCGCCGGTGCTGGACCGTCAGCGAGCGATCGCCGCGACGGTCGTAGCGCGTCACCTGGATGTCCGGCACCAGCCAGTCGCGGTTGTACTGGCCGGCGAACAGCCGGCGCAGTCGCCGATAACCCTGCTCGTTGTGGATGCTGTCGATCGTCAGGTGATCGTCGCTTTCGTGGTCGGCGACCGCGAACAGATGGAACTCGCGCATCAGCCGCGGTGACAGGAACTGCGCGATGAAGGACTCGTCCTTGTAGTTCCGCATGGCGAAGTCCAGCACCTTGAGCCAGTCGCCGCCGGCGATGTCAGGGAACCACTCGTGATCCTCTGGCGTCGGGTTTTCGCACATGCGACGGATGTCGCTCATCATCGCGAAGCCCAGCGCGTAGGGATTCACGCCGCCGTAGCCGCGCTGGTCGTAGCCGCGCTGCGTGATGACGTTGGTGTGCGACTGCAGGCACTCGAGCATGAAGCCCGTGTCCACCAGCCCGCGATCGAACAGGCGATTGAGCAGGGTGTAGTGCCAGAACGTGGCCCAGCCCTCGTTCATGACCTTGGTCTGGCCCTGCGGATAGAAGTACTGCGCCATCTTGCGCGTGATGCGTACCAGTTCGCGCTGCCACGGTTCGAGCTTTGGCGCGTGCTTCTCGACGAAGTAGAGCAGGTTCTCCTGCGGTTCCGGCGGGAACGGCGCCTCGCTCGCCTTGTGCGTGCCCTTGCGCTTCTGCGGCACGGTGCGCCAGATGTCGTCGAAGCGTTTCCAGTTGTATTCCTCGCGCTCGCGCACGCGGTTCTGCTCCTCCTCGGCGGAGAGCTGCGGCGGCTGGCGATAGCGATCGATGCCGTGGCTCATCAGCGCGTGGCAGGAGTCGAGCGTCTCCTCGACCGCCTGCATGCCGTGGCGCTCCTCGCACTCGAGCACGTACTTACGCGCGAACACCATGTAATCGATGATCGAGTCCGCGTTGGTCCACTGGCGGAACAGGTAGTTGTTCTTGAAGAAGCTGTTGTGGCCATAGCAGGCGTGCGCGATCACCAGCGCCTGCATCGCCATCGTGTTCTCCTCCATCAGGTAGGAGATGCACGGGTTGGAGTTGATGACGATCTCGTAGGCCAGGCCGCGCGCGCCCTTGCGATAGAGATCCTCGTTGCGGATGAATTCCTTGCCGTAGCTCCAGTGCGGATAGCCGATCGGCAGACCCACGGAGGCGTAGGCGTCGAGCATCTGCTCGCTGGCGATGATCTCGATCTGGTTGGGATAGGTGTCGAGCTTGAATTCGTTGTGCGCGATGTCGCGGATCGCCGCGTCGTAGCGCTGGATCAGGTCGAACGTCCACTCGGCGCCGGTGGACAGGTAGCCGGGACTGCCGTCGGCACTCATAACACGGCCTCCTTCTTGAACAACTCACGCAGTACGGGATAAACCTCGTTGCGCGAGGTGACGCTCTTCATCGCGAACTTCGGCGAATCGATGCGGGCGTAGGCGTAGGACAGCGGGCTGGTGTGGTCCGCGTCGTCCGGCACCTCGATATAGGCGTAGTAGCGGCACAGCGGCAGCAGCTGGTCCGCCAGAAGTGCGCGGCTCTTTTCCGGATCGGCTCCGAACGCATCGCCATCCGAGACCTGCGCGCCATAGATGTTGTAGCCGTCCTGCGGATAGCGCGCCTCGATGATCTCGCTCATCAGCTTGAGCGCCGATTGCACCACCGTGCCGCCGCTCTGCGCGTCGTGGAAGAAGCGCTGCTCGTCGACTTCCTCGGCATTGTCGGTATGGCGTATGAAGACGATCTCGACCTTCTCGTACTTGCGCGACAAGAACAGGTACAGAAGCGTGAAGAAGCGTTTCGCCAGATCCTTCTTGTCCTCGGTCATCGACGCGGACACGTCCATCAGGCAGAACATCACCGCGCGCGAAATCGGCTGCGGAACCTTGATGCGATGGCGGAACCGCAGATCGATGTCGTCGAGAAACGGAATGCGCGAGATGCGATCACGCAGCTTGGCGATCTCGGTCTCGATGGCCGCGCGTGCGACCAGATCGTCTTCCTTGGCCTCGGCTTCCTCAAGCTCCGCGATCTCCCGGTGCAGCGGCGACGCAAGCGCGATCTTGCGGGCCATCGCGTTGCGCAGCGATCGCGGCACCGACAGATTCGCGGGGACGCCGCTCGGGGTGTAGCCCGCGCGCTGCAGCTTGAAATCCTTGATCTCGGTGACGAAGTTGCGCACCAGGTGCGGCAGTTCGAGATCGTCGAAGAACAGATTCATGAACTCTTCGCGCGACAGCGTGAAGATGAAATCGTCCTGCGTGCTCTCGCCGCCGCCTTCGCCGGATCCGCCGCCACCACCGCCCTGACCCTTCGGGCGCGGGAGCCGGTCACCCTGGTTGTACGAGTGGTTGCCCGGGTGCACGTATTCGTGGTCGCCGCCCGGGCCGTGCCGGAAACTGGGTTCCTTGATGTCGCGGGTCGGGATGCCGACCTCACCGCCCTGCTCCATGTCGGTGATGCCACGCCGGGCAACGAGGTCGCTGACGGCGCGCTTGATCTGCTCCTTGTAGCGGCGGATGAAGCGCGAGCGGTTGACCGCACTCTTGTTGCGGTCGTTGAGGCGGCGGTCGATGACGATGGACATGGCCTACTACGGGACTCGGGACTCGGGACTCGGGACTCGTGGTGACGGGACCCGATGGAGACGACCAAGCCCCCGAATGACCCGGATGCGCTTTTCCGAGTCCCGAGTCCCGAGTCCCGAGTCCCGACGGTTGTTCACGCGCTCTTCCGGACCCTCAGATACCACTCACTCAACAGCCGCACCTGCTTCTCCGTGTACCCCTTGGCCACCATGCGGCCCACGAAGTTCTCGTGCTTCTTCTTGTCCTCGTTCGACGCCTTGGCGTTGAACGAGATCACCGGCAGCAGCTCCTCGGTGGACGAGAACATCTTCTTCTCGATCACCTCGCGCAGCTTCTCGTAGGACGTCCAGCGCGGATTCTTGCCGCCGTGCTGGGCGCGGGCGCGCAGCACGAAGTTCACGATCTCGTTGCGGAAGTCCTTGGGGTTGGCGATGCCGGCCGGCTTCTCGATCTTCTCGAGCTCGCTGTTGAGCGCGCCGCGATCGAACTGCTCGCCGGTCTCCGGGTCGCGATAGTCCTCGTTCTGGATCCAGTAATCGGCGAACGTGACGTAGCGATCGAAGATGTTCTGGCCGTATTCCGAGTAGCTCTCGAGATACGCGGTCTGGATCTCCTTGCCGATGAACTCGGCGTAGCGCGGCGCGAGCCAGCCCTTGATGAACTCGAGGTAGCGCCGCTGCGAGTCCTGCGGCAGCTGCTCGCGCAGGATGCGCTGCTCCAGCACGTACATCAGATGCACCGGATTGGCCGCGACCTCGGTCTGGTCGTAGTTGAAGACGCTCGACAGCACCTTGTAGGCGAAGCGCGTCGAGGTGCCGGTCATGCCTTCATCGACGCCCGCGTAGTCGCGATATTCCTGGAACGACTTGGCCGATGGATCGGTGTCCTTGAGATTCTCGCCGTCGTAGATGCGCATCTTGGAGTAGATGCTGCTGTTCTCCGGCTCCTTGAGCCGCGTCAGCACCGAGAACTGCGCCATCATCTCGAGCGTGCCGGGCGCGCAAGGCGCATGGGCCAGCGAGGAGTTGCGCATCAGCTTCTCGTAGATGTGCACCTCTTCCGAGACCTGCAGGCAGTACGGCACCTTCACGATGTAGACGCGATCGAGGAAGGCTTCGTTGTGCTTGTTGTTGCGGAAGCTCTGCCACTCGCTCTCGTTGGAGTGCGCCAGGATGATGCCGTTGAACGGAATCGCGCTGAATCCTTCGGTGCCCTTGAAGTTGCCTTCCTGGGTGGCGGTGAGCAGCGGATGCAGCATCTTGATCGGCGCCTTGAACATCTCGACGAACTCGAGCAGCCCCTGGTTGGCCAGGCACAGGCCGCCGGAATAGCTGTAGGCGTCGGGGTCGTCCTGCGAGAAGGTCTCGAGCTTGCGGATGTCGACCTTGCCGACCAGCGAGGAGATGTCCTGGTTGTTCTCGTCGCCCGGCTCGGTCTTGGTGATCGCCGTCTGGCGCAGCACCGAGGGCTGCACGCGCACGACCTTGAACTTGGTCAGATCGCCTTCGTACTCGGACAGGCGTTTGACTGCCCAGGGCGACGCGATGCCGCTGAGATAGCGGCGCGGAATGCCGTACTCCTTCTCCAGCACCGGGCCGTCACGCTCGATGTTGAACAGACCCAGCGGTGATTCGTTGATGGGCGACCCGGCGATCGCGTAGATCGGGTGCAGCTCCATCAGGCTCTTCAGGCGTTCGGCGATCGACGACTTGCCGCCGCCGACCGGACCGAGCAGATACAGGACCTGCTTGCGCTCCTCGAGTCCCTGCGCCGCGTGCTTGAAGAAGGCCACCACCTGCGCGATGACATCCTCGAGCCCGAAGAACTCCTCGAAGGCCGGGTAACGGCGGATGACGCGGTTGGAGAAGATGCGCGAGAGCCGCGGTTCGTTGCGTGTGTCGACAACCTCGGGCTCGCCGATCGCCGCCAGCATGCGCTCTGCGGGCGAGGCGTAAGCCATCGGGTCCTTCTTGCACAGATCGAGATACTCCAGCAGCGACATCTCCTCGTTGCGAGCCTTCATGAACTGCTCTCGATACGAGTCGAAGATGTTCATCGTGTGCGCCTCCTGGGGCTCGCGTCCTTCATTGCGGAGATCGATATCCGCGACTTGAGCTTTGCACATTGTGTGCCGGAGCCTGAGCCGTTTGTCGGAAAGCGATTGCCATATAGCGAATGCATTTCGGTGTTGACGTTCATCGCGCAGCAAGCACTCGAAGACGGTGATTGCCACATCGACCTCGACGCCGCCCCTTGGTTTCGTCGTACAGCGCACACGATTGCGACGCAACGCGCAACCCGCGCCCTGGCGAGGCCGCCGCGCGTCGTCTGCCTAGGATGGAACCGGCTCGCGTCGCCAGGGAGGGCATCGGTCGATGGCTTGGAATCGCAACTACATCGGGGTCGCGCGCGACCTGGACTCGGTCACGCGTATCGATCGCGCGAACGAGTGTCCGCCGGAGCACGCGGGATTGACGAACGAGGCGGTCGACGCGATCTGGCGCGCCGTGCAGGGCTTCTACCGTACCGCGACGCATCCGGCGATCACGGTCGCGCTGCGACGGCGGGGCCGCCTGGTGATGCATCGCGCCATCGGACATGCGCGCGGCAACGAGCCGGGTGCCGACGGGCGCCACTGGGTTCCCGCGACGCCGGAAACTCCCATCTGTCTGTTCTCCGCGTCCAAGGCGATCACCGCGCTGCTGGTGCACAAGCTCGTCGAGGATGGCTGCCTGTCGCTCGACGAACGGGTCGCGCCCTACATTCCCGAGTACGCCCAGCGAGGCAAGGACCGCACCACCGTGCGCCAGCTGCTCTCGCATCGCGCCGGGATCCCGACGGTTCCGGACAAGAACCTGGACTATCGCGTCATCTACGACTGGGATGCGGTGCTGCGGATGCTGTGCGCGGCCAAGCCTTTCGAGGCCACCGGCGAGCGCCAGGCCTATCACGCGATCACGGGCGGCTTCATCCTCGGCGAGCTGGTCAGGCGGGTCGGCGGGACCAGCCTGCATGATGCGTTGCGACAATGGATCGCCGAGCCGCTGGGCTGCAGGACCCTGACCTACGGCCTGGCGCCCGAGCTCCGCGCCGTCGCCGCCCCCAACGTCTTCACCGGTCCGCGCCCGCCGTGGATGCTCGACCTGGTGGCGCGACGGGTATTGGGCGCCAACTTCCGCGACGTGGTGCGCATCTCCAACGAAGAGGAGTTTCTCACCCGACCGATCCCGGCCGGCAACATCTTCGCCACCGCCGACGATGCCGGGCGCGTGTTCCAGATGCTGTTGGACGGGGGAACCTGGCGGGGCCGCCGTGTGTTCCAGCCCGAGACGGTCGCCGAGATCGTGCGACCGGTGGGCAAGCGCCAGTTCGACGGCATGCTGGTCATTCCGGTGCGCTTCTCGGCCGGCATGATGCTCGGCGACGGACCGGTGGGGTTGTTCGGACCGGCCAGCAAGCGCGCCTTCGGACACATCGGCTTCCTGAACATCGTGTGCTGGGCCGATCCGGTGCGCGACATCTCGGTGGCGATCCTCAACAACGGCAAGACCATCGCGCCGTCGAGCCTCACGCGTCTGGCACGGGTGATCAACGCCATCTGCAAGGCCTGCGTGCCGACCACCGAGGCGCGCGCGGCCGACGCGGCGCTCAGCGCGGGTTGAAGCCGCGCTCGCCGTTGTCGACCTCGGCGACCACGCCGTCTTCGATCGTGACGATCCGCAGGAACTGGTTCGAACCGAAGTTGTAGACCCACTCTTCGCGGAACACCTCGACCGGAATGTGTCCGCGCGAGGTGTTCCATCCGCCGTGCTGGTGCCGGTGACGCGGCTGCAACGCGGTCACGTAGCCCATCGTCCGCCGCGTGAAGGGCTCGCCGCAGGCGGCCAGCAGGCGGTACTTGGAAAGTCCTTCGGCGATCGAGCCCGAGTCGCAGCGCCCCGGGCGCGCCGCGGCAGCGAAGCCGTACCCGTCGGTGCGGATGTCCACCAGCCGGCCGTGACGCAGCTTGAGCACGTGCAACAGCTGGTTGCGCCCGAAGTTGTAGGTCCACTGTTCGACGTCGGCGACCTCGCCGGGCAGCCGCGGCGCCGGCCAGGAATAGATATCGCGGTACGCCGGGTCGCCGCAGGCGGCGAGGATGTCGGCGGCGCGGGCTTCAACGGTGACGATGCGCGAGCCGCAACGCATCGAATCGCCGGCCTGGGCGGCGCGCGGCGCCAGCCCCAGCAGCAACACCATCGCAACCCAAGCCCCAAGCAGCGGACGCACGAACATGGACGATGCGGAACCGGACAGACGAAACTGGGTCACATTGCGGCTCTCTCCCTGAACCTTTCATGAGCTTTCGGCATTTCCTGCTGGTCCCGCTGTTGACGCTGGCCGGATTCGCGCTCGACCCCGCCCAAGCGGCGCCGGTACAGACCGACAACGCCGAAGCCGAACTCATCGCCGAAAACCTGAGCCTGCGGCCGGGCGAGTACGAGAACTGGGTGGCGCTGCGACTGCGACCCGATCCGGGCTGGCACGTCTACTGGCAGAACCCGGGCGACTCCGGCATTCCCACGTCGCTGAAATGGAACCTGCCCAAGGGCGTCGAGGCGGGGCCCATCGTCTGGCCGTACCCGCACCGCGAATCGCTGGGTGAGCTCACGAACTACGGGTACGGCGAGGAAACGCTGCACCTGGTGCCGGTCCGCGTGGCCCGAGGCGCGGACCAGGTCGAACTCGCCGCGCGTGCGGCCTGGCTGGTGTGCAAGGACATCTGCATCCCGGGCGAGGCGAACGTGTCGCTGTCGCTGCCGGTCTCGGATGCCGATCCGCAGCCCGATCCGTCGTGGCGCGGTGCCTTCGACAAGGCGCGCGCGCAGATCCCGCGACCGACCGCCGATTGGGACATGCACTACGGCGTGGTGGCGGGCGAGTTCTCGCTGTCGGTGCAAGGCGCGCAGTTTCCGCAGCAGGCGCGCGTCGAGTTCTTCCCGCAGCCGAACGATCTGGTGGCGCATGCCGCCGAGCAGCGCGTGGCGATCGATCCGGCCAACGGTCTGCGACTGACGCAGCGCCTCTCCGACTATTTCGTCGAAGCCCCGGACACCGTGCGCGGCGTGCTCGTGGTCTACGACGGCGACAAGGCGCGCCCGTTCGAGGTGCAGGCACGACCCGGCGTCGTCGCGGCGGTGCCCTCGACGCGACCGGAGATGCGCGCGGCCGTGGACCCGTCTCACGGTGCACGTACTGGCGCAGCGAGCGCGGATGCGTCGCTGCCGGCGATGCTGCTGTTCGCGCTGGTCGGCGGCCTGATCCTCAACCTGATGCCCTGCGTCTTCCCGGTGCTGGCGATGAAGTCGCTGTCGCTGCTGGGCGCGGGCGATGGCGGCGACGCTCCGGCCGGCCACCGTCGTCACGCGCTGGTCTACACCGCCGGCGTCGTCATCAGCTTCGTCGCCGTGGCAGCGGTGCTGATGGGCCTGCGTGCGGGTGGCGCGGCGCTCGGCTGGGGTTTCCAGCTGCAATCGCCCGGCTTCGTGTTCGCGCTGACCGCGCTGATGTTCGCGATGGGCCTGTCGCTGTCGGGTGTCGCGCACTTCGGCGCGTCGTGGATGGGTCTGGGCCAGGGCCTGGCCTCGCGACCGGGGCTGGCCGGCTCGTTCTTCACCGGCGTGCTCGCGGTGGTCGTGGCCAGTCCCTGCACCGCGCCGTTCATGGCTCCGGCGCTCGGTTTCGCGTTGGGCCAGCCCGGGGCGGTCGCGCTGCTGGTGTTCGCGGTGCTGGGCCTGGGTCTGGCGCTGCCGTTCCTGCTGATCGGCGTCGTGCCGGGCCTGGCGCGGTGGTTGCCGCGGCCGGGGGCCTGGATGGAGTCGTTCAAGCAGCTGATGGCCTTCCCGATGTACCTGACGGCGGTGTGGCTATTGTGGGTGCTGGGTGGACTGACCGACCGCGACGGCATGGCGCTGGCGCTGATCGGTCTGGTGCTGGTGGCGCTCGCGCTGTGGCTGTGGGGTCGTGCGCGCAGCGGTGTGCTGCAGGGACTGGCGATGGCGGTGCTGATCCTCGCGGGCCTACTGGCGCTGCATCCGGCGTTGCGTGCGCGTCCTGCATCCGCCATGCCGGTACGTGCCGCCGAGGGTTGGGAGCCCTACAGCGATGCGCGATTCGCCGCGCTGCGGGCCGAGGGTCGCTCGGTGTTCGTCGATTTCACCGCCGACTGGTGCCTGACCTGCAAGCTCAACGAGAGGGGCGCGCTGCGCGCCGACTCGGTGCGCGAGACGTTCCACAAGCGCAACGTCGTCCTGATGGTGGGCGACTGGACACGTGCCGATCCGGCGATCACCGCGGTGCTCGATCGATACGGCCGCAGCGGCGTGCCGCTGTACCTGGCCTCGCGCGCCGGCGCGGAACCGCAGGTCCTGCCGCAGGTCCTTACGCCGGACATCATCACCACCGCTTTCGAATAGGAGCCGAAATGAGCCTGATGCACAGCTTCAAAACCGCCGGACTGGTGGGAGTGGTCGCGCTTGCGATGAGTGGAGCCGCGCTGGCCTCGGCCAAGGTCGGCGAGCCGGCGCCGGCGTTCAAGGCGCAGGGCGCGGCGGGCAAAGAGGTGAACCTGGCGGACTACAAGGGCAAGTACGTCGTGCTCGAGTGGACCAACGAGGGCTGCCCGTTCGTGAAGAAGCACTACGGCAGCGGCAACATGCAGAAGCTGCAGACCGCCTATACAGGCAAGAATGTCGCCTGGCTGACGGTGTTCTCGTCCAAGCCCGGCGCGCAGGGGCATGTCGACGCCGCGGGCGCGCAGAAGTTCAAGACGGATCACAAGGCCGCGTCGACGGCGATGGTGCTCGACGATTCGGGCGCGGTCGGTCACCTGTACGACGCCAAGACGACGCCGAACATGTACGTGATCGACCCGGACGGAAAGCTGATCTATGCGGGCGCGATCGACGACACGCCGAGCGCCGATCCGGCCGACATCCCCAAGTCGACGAACTTCGTGCAGGCCGCGCTCGACGAGGCGATGGCCGGCAAGCCGGTGTCGACGCCGACCAGCAAGCCCTACGGCTGCAGCATCAAGTACTGAGCGCGACCGGCTCGGGCGCCGCCTTGCCGCGCAGCGGGATCAGGACGAGGTAGGCCAGCATCGCCATCGCCACCGACAGCAGGTAGGGCGATTCGAGCTCGAGCACGTGGGCGCCGGTGAGGTAAGTGCCGGTGCCCGCGATCAGCGCGCCGTACGCGCTCGCCGGTCCGCCGGCGCGCGTGTCCCACGTGGCGAACAGCAGCAGCACCAGGATGCCGGAGGTGCCGATGCTGGAAGACTCCTGCACCAGCTCGTACATGCTGTCGCTGCCCAACGCGATGAAGTACGCCACGATGCCGAAGCCGATCACCGCGATGCGGTTGGCGCGCAGCTTGTGCGCCTCGCCCAGGTTCGGACGCACCGAGGCATAGACGTTGTGCGCGGCCAGTGATCCGGCCACCAGCAGCGCGCCCGACAGCGTGGAGAGGATCGCGGACACCAGCGCGCCGAGGAACAGGATGTAGAGCGGCAACGGCAGGTGTTTCTGCGCGAACAGCGAAATGACCTGCTCGGGATCGGCGTCGGCACCGATGTAGGCGGCGGCGCCCAGCCCGATCATCACCGGCACCAGCCCCAGCGCGAGGTAGATGAAGCCGGCACCGACCGTGGCGTTGCGCGCCAGCCTGGCGCTGCGCATCGCCAGCACGCGCGAGACCAGTTCCTGCGCCGCGATCGTCGAGAAGATCGGCACGGCGAGCGTGTCGAGCGCACCCCAGACCGTGCGCTCGTTCAGCGGGTCGAGTTTTTCCGGCGGCAGCTTTGCGAGTTCGTCGAGACCGCCCAGCTGGACGAACACGACGAACAGCACCGCGATGCCGGCGATCAGCACCAGGCCCTGCACGAGATCGGTGACCGCGTCCGCCCACATGCCGCCGATCGCGGTGTAGGCGATGACGACGAACGCGGCGATGCTGATGCTCACCACCAGTCCCACCTCGCTGACCGACGACAGCACCTGGCCGAAGCCGCGCACCTGCGCCGCGGCCCACATCACGGTGGACGGCACCATCACCACCGCGGCGAGCCGCTCGACGCCGACGCCGTAGCGGCGGCGGAACAGGTCGGCCATCGTCACGATGCCCTTCTTCCACAGCACCGCGCCGAAGATCAGGCCCATCAGCACGATGCCCAGCGTGTAGCCGAACGGATCGGCCAGCACGCCGGAGATGCCCGCGGAGTAGGCCTCGGCGGTGGCGCCGATGCAGGTCTCGGCGCCATACCAGGTCGCGAACACCGTGAACGTCGCCATCCACGGCCCGAGGCTGCGGCCGGCGAGCAGATAGTCCACCTCGTTGCGATTGCGTCGCGCGAAGGCGAACGCGATCGCGAGCTGCAGGACGACGTAGACCAGGATGCAGGTCAGGACGATGTTCATGGCGCGGCCGGTGTTTCCCCGCGCGGATGATGCCGCAACGGCCCCCGTTTCAGCGACGCGCGAGCGTGACGGTCACCTCGGTGGCGCCGGGGAGATTTTCCACGACCAGCGGCGAGGCGTCGGCATCCGAGATCACGCGCGCCCCGGTGACCGACACCGTGTAGCCGGCCGGGTAATGGAGCGCGACGGGCACGAAAATCTCCGTCGGTCCGCTCGCCGCGCGGGGCGCGTAGCGATAGGAGAACGCGCCGGTATCCGGATCGAACGACAGCGCCTGCGGGATCCCGGCAGTGGCCTGCGGATAGGTCCGCGACAGCACGCGCAGCTTGTCGAGCTTGACGCTGGAGAGGTCCTCGTCGTGGGTGAAAAGGCTCTGGCCGCCGCTGGTCTGCGATTCGGTCGTGGGGTCGCGCCAGTTCTTGTAGGCCCAGTACTGCCAGCCGATCAGGCGCTCGTCGGCCAGATCCGCCACCTGCGAGAGCACGTCGATCCTGTCGGTCGCGCCGAACTCGGTGAGCAGCTCGACCGCGTGCATGCGCTCGGCCTGCGCGCGGGCCTGCGTCATAGCAGGTCCTGGTGGAAGTCGAACAGCATCCAGATGCGCTGCGCGGCCAGCGATTGCACCACGCGATTCCAGGCGTCCAGGTACGGCTGCGAGACCTGGCCCGAGGCGTGCGGCGAGATGCCGACCCACAGCGTGCCCAGTCGCGCGCTGTTGAAACCGTTTTCGGCGAGCCACTGCGCGTCGGCATCGAGAAAGCCTTCGGCCGTGGCCGGCGGCACGTAGGGTGCGATCTTCCACACCAGGTTCACGCCGTGCAGCAGCACCACGCGATTCTGCGGATCGACGAGCCAACGGCCGTCGCGACGCAGCTGCGGCGGATTCGACGGCGCGTCGTCGTCGAGTTCGAGCGAGGTATCGCAGGCGCCGAGCAGCAGCGCGAGCATCGGCGGCAACAGCAGGCGCATCTTCATCCGGCGATCCGCGAATCGTGGCGACGGAGTGCATTGCACCAGCGGCCGCGGCACGCGGCCTCGTCCGGATGGATGCGGGCCGACCCGATCCCGCAGAATGCCGAGACCTTTGAGCCGATCGAACCGATGAACTACAACACGCTGCTGTGGCAGGTTGACCAGGGGATTCTCACGCTCACGCTGAATCGACCCGACAAGCTCAATGCCTTCACCGTGGAGATGGCCGACGAGCTCGAGGACGCGTTCCTGCGCGCCAGTCGCGACGACGCGGTGCGGGCGGTGGTGGTGACCGGCAGCGGCAAGGCCTTCTGCGCCGGCATGGACCTGTCCGTGCCGGGCAACGTCTTCGGACTCGACGAATCGCTGCAGCCGACGATGGAGGACATGCAGCGTCGTCTCGATGATCCGGCCATCCATCGCGGCGTGCGCGACACCGGCGGCCGCGTGACCCTTTCGATCTTCGCCTGCACCAAGCCGGTCATCGGCGCGATCAACGGTGCCGCGGTCGGCATCGGCGCGACGATGACGCTGGCGATGGATTTCCGACTGGCTTCGGAAAAGGCCCGGATCGGCTTCGTGTTCGGCAGGCTCGGCATCACGCCGGAAGCCTGCTCGACGTGGTTCCTGCCGCGCATCGTCGGTCTGCAGACCGCGCTCGAATGGACCTACAGCGCCGAGATCCTCGATCCGCAGACCGCCAAGGGCGGCGGCCTGGTGAAGTCGATCCATTCGCCGGAAGAACTGCTGCCGGCGGCCCATGCGCTCGCGCACAAGTTCGTCGACGGCAAATCGCCGGTGGGCATCGCGCTGACGCGGCAGATGATGTATCGCAACTCGGCGCAGCCGCATCCGCTCGAGGCGCACCGCACGGATTCGCTGGCGATGTTCTACACCAGCATCCAGGACGGCAAGGAGGGCGTACAGGCCTTTCTCGAGAAGCGCGCGCCGGAATTTCGTTCGAGCACGCAGAACATGCCGCCGTTCTATCCCTGGTAACCAGCACGGAGTCCAAGTGAAAGCCATTGTCTGCAAGGAATTCGGTCCGCCCGAGAAGCTGGTGTTCGAAGACTTCCCGGCGCGTGCGCCGGGTGCGCACGACGTCCGCATCCGCGTGCAGGCGGCAGGCGTGAATTTCCCCGACGTGCTCGTGATCCAGAACAAGTACCAGTTCAAGGGCACGCTGCCGTTCGTTCCCGGCGGTGAGGTCTGCGGCACGATCATCGAGGTCGGAGCCAAGGTCACACAGTGGAAGGTCGGCGATCGCGTCGCGGCGATCACGATGATCCACGGCGCCTTCGCGGAGGAGACGGTGGTTCCCGCGGCCGCGTGCATGCCGGTCCCCGACGGCATGAGCGCGTCGATCGCCGCCGGTTTCCATCTGGTCTACGGCACGGTGATCCACGCGTTGAAGGATCGCGGACAGCTGCAGCCCGGCGAGAACCTGCTGGTGCTCGGCGCCTCCGGTGGCGTGGGCCTTGCGGCGGTGCAGCTCGGCAAGATCATGGGCGCGCGCGTGATCGCCGCCGCGAGCTCGCCCGAGAAGCTCGCGCTGTGCAAGGAACAGGGCGCCGACGAGGTGATCGACTACTCGGAGGAATCGCTCAAGGACGTGGTCAAGAAGATGACCGGGGGCAACGGCGCCGACGTGATCTTCGATCCGGTCGGCGGCCAGTACGCGCAGGACTCGTTCTCCTGCATCAACTGGAAAGGACGTCACCTCGTGATCGGGTTTGCGTCGGGGCCGATCCCCGAGATCGCGCTCAACCGCCTGCTGCTCAAGGGCTGCTCGTCGGTCGGCGTGTTCTGGGGCGCCTTCACGCAGCGCGAACCGCAGGCGCAGGCCGACAACGTGCGACAGCTGTATCGCTGGTTCGAGGAAGGGCGTCTGCGTCCGCTCGTGTCGAAGGAATATCCGCTGGCCCAGGGTGCGCAGGCCTTGCGCGACATGGCCGACCGCAAGGTCGCCGGCAAGGTGGTGCTGGTGACATGAGCATCCGCCTGAGGATGGTGCTGGGAGCGACGATGGCGCTGACGGTGGGCGCCTGTGCGACCTCGACCGAACCGCGCATGCAGGAGCTTTCCGAGAACTCCTACATGGTCACCGTCGTCGCGGCCGAAACCGTGGACGGCAAGAAGCTGGCGCGGCGCGAGGCGATGCGGCTGGCGGAGGCGCACTGCGCGGAGCGCGGTCAGCACGCGCGTCCCACCCAGCTGGCCAGTGGGGTATCGGACTTCATGCTCGGCGGCGACGTGGAGCTCAACTTCCGCTGCCAGGAACAGGAGTTCCGCGGGCCCTAGCGTTCGGCGGCGAAGCGTTCCGGGTGCCGGGGCGTGACGGTGCGAAAGAACGCCTGGATCTTCTCGAGGTCCGCCGCATAGTCGCCGCTGGGCCGGATCAGCGGCCCGGTGCCGACCTCGCGCCTGGCGTAATCCATGTACGCCAGAAGGATCGGGGACCCGGTCGCGAGCGCGATTCGGTAGAAGCCGCTCTTCCACTCCGGCGCGCGCGAGCGCGTGCCCTCGGGTGCCACGCCCACGTAGATGCGCTCGCGCGACGCGAAGATCCGCGCGGTCTGCTCGACCACGCCGCCCGGTGCATCGCGCCGGATCGGCACGCCGCCCAGGGCCATCAGCAGGCCGCGGAAGGGCCAGCGGAACAAGCTGTCCTTGGCAAACCAGTTGACGCGGATGCCCAGCGCGACGATCGCCGAGATCCCGATCACGCCATCCCAGTTCGAGGTGTGCGGCGCCGCGGCGATCACCACCTTGGGCTCGTGCGGCAGGTGCACGTTGATCCGCCAGCCGAGCAGGCGCAGCAGCAGGCGGCCGAGTCCCTGCAGCAGGACATTCCGGTGGCGCGGCGCCATCCCCAGCTCGTTCATGCAAAGTGCTCCCCCAGCCTTCGCCCGTCGATTCTACGGACCCGTGTGGTGGGGCCGGCGGGCCGGTCCGCGGCCCCAGTCCGTATAATCCCCGGCCTTTCGCGTCGCCCCGTCCGCCGATCCCGCTCGTCGAATGTCCTCCCCGAAGCTCTACGTGCTCACGCACGGGTGCCAGATGAACGAGTACGACTCGGCCAAGATGGCCGACGTGCTCGCGAAGTCGCATGGCTACGAGCGCACGCAGAATCCCGATCAGGCCGACCTGCTGCTGCTCAACACCTGCTCGGTGCGCGAGAAGGCGCAGGAGAAGGTGTTCTCGGAACTCGGCCGCTGGAAGAGCTGGAAGCAGGCCGATTCGCGGCGCCTGATCGGCGTCGGCGGCTGCGTGGCGAGCCAGGAAGGCGAGGCGATCGCCAAGCGTGCGCCGATCGTCGACCTGGTCTTCGGTCCGCAGACGCTGCATCGTCTGCCCGAGCTGATCGAGCAGCGTCGCCAGACGCAGCGCCCGAGCATCGACGTCAGCTTCCCCGAGATCGAGAAGTTCGATGCGCTGCCGAAGCCGCGCGCCGAAGGTCCGACGGCGTTCGTCTCGATCATGGAAGGCTGCTCGAAGTACTGCAGCTTCTGCGTGGTGCCGTACACGCGCGGCACCGAGATCAGCCGGCCGCTCGACGGCGTGCTGGTCGAGATCGCGCAGCTCGCCGCGCAGGGCGTGCGCGAGGTGACGTTGCTGGGCCAGAACGTGAACGCCTATCGCGGCGCGATGGCGGACAGCGCGAGCTGTGACCTGGCGCTGCTGATCCATTACGTGGCGCGCATCCCGGGCATCCAACGCATCCGCTTCACGACCTCGCACCCGGCCGAGTTCACCGACGCGCTGGCCGACGCCTTCGCTACCGAGCCCAAGCTCGCCTCGTATCTGCACCTTCCGGTGCAATCGGGCAGCGATCGCATCCTGGGGATGATGAAGCGCGGCTACACGCGCGCCGATTACCTGCGTCGCATCGAGCGCGTGCGGGCCGCGCGTCCGGGCCTGTCGCTGTCGTCGGATTTCATCGTCGGCTTTCCGGGCGAAACCGAAGCGGATTTCGAGCAGACGCTGACGCTGATCGACGAGGTCGGTTTCGACTGCGCGTACTCGTTCGTCTATTCGCCGCGACCGGGAACGCCGGCGGCCAACCTGCGCGACGGCGTGCCGCTCGAGGTCAAGCAGGAGCGGCTTCGCATCCTGCAGGAGCGCATCCGCGTGCACGACGACGCCTATCGCAACGCGCTGGTGGGATCCACGCATTCGGTGCTGGTCGAAGGCCGTTCGAAGCGCGGCGGCGGCCAGATGGCGGGTCGCGTGTCGGCCAATCGCGTCGTGAACTTCGATGCGCCCGCATCGCTGGCGGGTCAGCTGGTGGACGTGCACGTGACGGGCGCCGCGACCAATTCCCTGCTGGGCCGCCTGGTCCTGTCCGCCGCCGAGTGCGCATGAACGATCGCTCCGAGACCACCGACGTCGTCCTGCTGCCGGACGATCACGCGCGCATCGCGAACCTGGCCGGTCCGTTCGACGAGCACCTGCGCCAGATCGAGCTGCGCCTGGGCATCGAGATCCGCAGTCGCGGCAACCGCTTCCGCCTGGTCGGCAACGCGGTCGATCGCGCGAACGCCGAGACCGTGCTGCGCGGGTTGTTCGAGCAGAGCGCGGGAACCGTGCTGACCGCGGAGGACGTGCACCTGGTGCTGCTCGAGCACGCCGGCGAGCGCAAGCGCGGCGACGAGGACGAGCGCCCGGCCGAGCACGGCGAGGTGGTGATCCGCACCAAGCGCGGCGTCGTGCGCGGGCGCGGGCCGTTGCAGAAGCAGTACCTCAAGAACATCGCCTCGCATGACCTGTCGTTCGGCATCGGACCGGCCGGCACCGGCAAGACCTACCTGGCGGTGGCCAGCGCGGTGCAGGCGCTGGAAAAGGACCGCGTGCGGCGCATCGTGCTGACGCGTCCAGCGGTCGAGGCCGGCGAGAAGCTGGGATTCCTGCCGGGCGACATGACGCAGAAGGTCGATCCCTACCTGCGGCCGCTGTACGACGCGCTCTACGAGATGCTGGGCTTCGAGCGCGTGGCGCGCCTGATCGAGCGCGCGGTGATCGAGGTCGCGCCGCTGGCCTTCATGCGCGGTCGCACCCTCAATGAATCCTTCATCATTCTCGACGAAGCGCAGAACACCACGCTCGAGCAGATGAAGATGTTCCTCACGCGGATCGGTTTCGGCAGCGTCGCGGTGGTCACCGGCGACGTCACGCAGATTGATCTTCCGCGGGCCGAAAAGAGCGGACTCAAGCACGCGATGAAAGTGCTCGAAGGCGTCAAGGGCATCAGCTTTGCCCACTTCCGCAAGGAAGACGTCGTGCGCCATCCGCTGGTGCAGGCGATCGTGCATGCCTATGAGCTGCACGAGGCGCAGACGCCTCCGCCCACCTGATGCCCTCCTTTCGCGACACGCCTTGAGCCACATCCTGATCCAGCGCCGCATCGACCCGGCGGGTGTGCCGGCCGCCTCGAGCCTGCGCCAATGGGCCGAAGCCGCGCTCGGCCGCATCGCCGGCGATCTCACCATCCGCATCGTCGACGAGGCCGAAAGCCACGAGCTCAACTGCCGCTATCGCGGGAAGGACAAGTCCACGAACGTCCTGTCGTTTCCTTATGACGGCGACATGCTCGACGTGCCGGTGCTCGGCGACATCGTGATCTGCGGCCCGGTGGTGATGCGCGAGGCCGTGGAACAGGGCAAGGATCCGCGCGCGCATTGGGCGCACCTGGTGGTCCACGGCTGTCTCCACCTTCTGGGTTACGATCACGAGCAGGAGTCAGAGGCCGAAGTGATGGAAGCCCGGGAGCAGAAGATACTGGCGAGCCTGGGATTCCCCGATCCCTATGCGGACGCCGATGAGACGGCGCACAAGCGCGCCTAATTGAATGAGCGAAGACGCCAAACCGCAGGACAGTGGTAGTCCGAACGTGAACCGCTGGGTCCAGCGCATGGTGCGCCGGTTCGGCGGCGGCCCCCGCACGCGCGAGGATCTGCTCGCGCTGCTGCGCGAAGCGCGCAACCTGCAGCTGATGGACGCCGACGCCCTGACGATGTTCCAGGGCATTCTCGGAACCGCCGAGACGCAGGTGCGCGACATCATGGTGCCGCGCGCGCAGATCAGTTTCGTCGAGCGCACGTGGCCGCTGGAGCGGCTGATCGAGGTGGTCGTCGAGTCCGGCCATTCGCGCTTTCCGGTCACCGGCGACTCGCGCGACGAGATCGTCGGCATCCTCCTGGCCAAGGACCTGCTGCGGTTCACGTCGGTGGCCAACGCCACCTTCGATCTCGCGCGCTGGCTGCGGCCGGTGCAGTTCGTGCCCGAATCCAAGCGCGTCAACGTGCTACTGAAGGAATTCAAGCGCGGTCGCAGCCACATGGCGATCGTGGTCGACGAATACGGCGGCGTCGCCGGACTGGTCACGATCGAGGACGTGCTCGAGCAGATCGTCGGCGACATCGACGACGAGCACGACGAGGCCGAGGGCGCGCACATCCTCAAGCAGGACGAGCGCCGCTTCCTGGTGGCCGCGCTCACGCCGCTGGAAGAGTTCAACGCCTACTTCCAGGCGGAATTCCCGACCAGCGAGTTCGACACGATCGGCGGCTTCGTCACGCAGCGCTTCGGCCACATGCCCAAACGCGGCGAGAGCCTGCGCATCGAGAAATTCAACTTCAACGTGCAGCGCGCCGACAGCCGCAGGGTGCAGGTGCTGCAGGTGACCCTGGCTCCGGGCTGACTCCTGGGCGAGCCCAGCCTCTCCGCGATGACCGACGCTCCTTCTGCCTCCACATGGCGACGTTTCGACGTCGCGTTCGCGCCGCTGCTCGGCGCCGTCGCCACGCTGGGGTTCGCACCGATCTCGTTCTGGCCTGCCGCGGTGCTGGCGCTGGCGGGTCTGTTCGGTCTGTGCGTGTCGTGCTCGTGGAAGCGCGCTGCGCTGCTGGGCTGGCTGTTCGGTGTGACGCACTTCGGCACCGGCGTGTACTGGGTCTTCATCAGCACGCACGTGTACGGCGGCGCGCCGTTCTGGCTCGGCGTCACGTTGGCGGCGGTGCTGTTCGCCTACCTCGCGATCTACGTCGCGATGGTGTGCGCGCTTGGAACGTGGCTGCAGGCGTGGCGCAGCCGTTTCGGCTGGCTGCTGGTGCCGGCTGCGTGGATGCTGGCCGAGCTGCTGCGCGGCTGGGTCTACAGCGGCTTTCCCTGGTTGTCGCTGGGCTACGTCGCGCTCGACACCCCGGCCGAGCGTTTTGCTCCGCTGGTGGGCACGCACGGCCTGTCGTTCATCTATGCGCTCAGTGCCTATGCGCTACTGCGCAGTGCGTGGGCGCGCGGCGCCACGCGGCCGGCGGCGCTGATGGCGGCCTTGTCGCCGCTGGCCGGTTCGCTGCTGCCGGCTCCGGAGACCTGGACGCACGATGCCGCGCCGGCGCTGCGCGTGGCGGTGGTGCAGGGCAACGTGCCGCAGGACGAGAAGTGGGAGCGCGGGCGAGGCGCCGAGATCATGCAGCGCTATCGCGCGATGACCTTGGCGGCCGACGCCGACATCGTCGCGTGGCCCGAGGTGGTGCCCAACCGGCCGCTGGACCTGGTCGAGGACTATTTCGCCGAGCTCGACGCGCGCATGAAGGAGCGCGATGCGGCGCTGCTGGCCGGCGTGCTGATCCGCGGGACGCGCGAGGACGAGATCTACAACAGCATCCTGGCGCTGGGCAGCGCCGAGGGTCGCTACGACAAGCAGCACCTCGTGCCGTTCGGAGAATACTTTCCGATTCCGGACTGGCTGCGCCCGGTGATGGACGTGCTCGGAACGCCGTACTCGGATTTCAGCCGCGGCAGTTCACGCCACGAACCCATCACCGCGCGCGGGCAGACGCTGGGCATCTCGATCTGCTTCGAAGACGTGTTCGGATCGGAATTCGCGCGCGAGTCGCGCGGCGCGAGCCTGCTGGTCAACGCCACCAACGACGCCTGGTTCGCCGGCTCGTCGGCGCCGCACCAGCACCTGGGCATCGCCCGCTTTCGCGCGCTCGAAAACGGACGCTGGCTGGTGCGGGCGACCAACACCGGCATCTCCGCGCTGATCGGGCCCGACGGTCGCCTCGCGGTGCGTTCCCAGCAGTACGCCACGGAGCTGCTGAGCGGGCAGGTGACGCCGCGCGGGGGCCTGACGCCGTATGCGCGCTACCGCGATCCGCCGCTGTGGTGGGCGGCGGCGTGCATTCTGCTCGTCGGTTTCATGCTTCACATGAAGAAATTTCGGTAAGCTTTCGTTTCTTGTGGATAAATCAGTTTAAGCTGCCAGTCAGGGACGGTGTCGATACTCCCGCTCGACCAGCTCGCCGAGCCGGCCCACCTCAACGGAGATTCCTAAATGAAGCGCGTGAGCATTGCGGCCCTGGCGGCCTGCGGATTTGTGGCGCCGGCCCTGGCCGCGCCGGGCAACAACTACGTCGACGGTTACGGTTTGTTTTCGGACATCGATCTTGGCGGTCCGAACGACGATGACGGCGTCGGCATGGGCGTGAAGGGCGCGTTTCAAGTCGCCGACAAGGTCTATCTCACCGGCGAATTCCAGACGGTCGAGTACGACGATTTCAATGAAGACCTGGACCAGATCCGCCTCGGTGTCGGTTTTGGTCCCGGGATGGGGCCCAACTCGGAGGGCCTCTACGGCCGTGTCGAGTATGTCGACGTGGACCTTGGTCCGTTTGACGACAGCGGCGTCGGCGGTTTCGTCGGCTACGGGCTTCCGTTGAACCAGCAGTTCCGGATCCACGGCGAAGTCGGCTACCTGCTGCTGGACGATGTCGACGGCCCCGAGCTGCTGATCGGAGCGACGTACCGCGTGGCGCAGAACCTGGGTGTGTTCGCCGACTATCGCGCGAGCTTCCTGGAGTTCGACGGCAACGGCGGCGGCGACTTCGACATCAACGATCTGCGCCTCGGCGTTCGCTTCACGTTCTAAGACACAGGCAGTCCGTTTCAGCCCACACGACGAGGCCCCGCTTTGCGGGGCCTTTTCGTTGGTGGCGCCGTGCGATCGCACCCCTACGCCGCGCGCTCCGAGCGCAGCGTGTTTGCGCAAAATAATTAAGGATGAATTCAGAGCCGGCGCCTAGAGTGCGCGGGCCGGACCTTCCGGCGCACCAATCTGGGGTTCCCATCATGAAGACCTATTCCCTTGCCGCCGCGGCCGTGATGGCGCTGTCGGTTTCCTCGGCTTTCGCCGCCGACGCGGGCGCCGGTGCGGGCCTGGGCGTGAACGCCGGCGTCAACGTAACGGCACCGACGCAGGCGCAGCTCGAGGCGCGGGCAAAGGCCGAGGGCGAAGCCCGCGCGCAGGGCGCCGCGGATGCCGCCGCCAACAAGGCCGGCGCGCACGGCGCGGCGACCGCCGGTGCGCATGCCCAGGGCGCGACCAACGGCGGTGGCGCCGCGCAGTCGGCGATCGATCAAGGCGCAGCCAAGGCCGGTGAGGCCAAGGCCGCCGTCGGTGCCGGTCTGGGCGCGGGCGCATCGATGGGTGCCGACGCGGCTTCGGGCGCCAAGTCGGCAGGGAGCGCCGCGGTCGACGCGGGTGCCGACGCCGGTGCCAAGGCCGGCACCGCGGTGAAGGACGGCGCCAAGGCGACCGGCAAGGCCGCCAAGAAGACGGCCAAGGGTGCGAAGAATGCGGTCGGCGGCGCGGTGGGTGGCGTCACCAGCGGCGTCGGCGGCGTGCTCGGTGGCGGCGCCAATGCCAACGTCGGACTGTCGGCCGGTGGTTCGGCTTCAGGCAACGCGGGTGCGACCGGAGGCAATGCCGGCGGTTCGGCCACGGTCGATGCCGAGGCGGGCGCCAGCAAGCAGTAGGCGTTCGCGGATCACAAAAAAGGCCGGGCATCGCCCGGCCTTTTTTGTTTCATGCGCAGCGCCGGGTCAGAGCAGCTCGGCGACGTCCTTGGCGATCGATTCGGGCTTGTCGGTCGGCGCGTAGCGCTTGACCACCTTGCCGGACTTGTCGACCAGGAACTTGGTGAAGTTCCACTTGATCGCGTCCCAGCCCAGCACGCCACCCTGCTCGTCCTTGAGGTGCTTGTAGAGCGGATGCGCGTCGTCGCCGTTGACCTTGACCTTGGCGAACATCGGGAAGCTCACGTCGTAGTTGAGCGAGCAGAAATTCTTGATCTCGTTTTCGTCGCCGGGTTCCTGGTGACCGAACTGGTCACAAGGAAAGCCAAGGATCACCAGGCCCTTGTCCTTGTATTGGCGGTACAGCGCCTCGAGCCCTTTGTACTGCGGCGTGAAGCCGCACTTGCTGGCGACGTTGACGACCAGCAGCACCTTGCCCTGGTAGTCGGCCAGGCTCTGGTCGGTCCCGTCGATGTTCCGCGCCGTGAAGTCGTACACGCCCATGCTGGAACCCTCTCATGCGATCGCGGAGACGCTCCGCGTTCGGATCAGTATCCCAGCTTCCGCGGCAACGAAACCAGCCCGTGGATCTTGTTCTGCACCAGCATGCGCAGCGGCTCGTACACCGGCACGAGGTAGCGCGGCGGCAGGTTGTCGAGGTCCTTGGGCAGCTGCGCATTGGGCAGGTCGCCGATGCTGCGCTCGCCGTCCGGCGCGATCGGATACACCAGCTGCGCCGGCGTGCCGACGAGGCGATAGAACTGCAGCGTCGAAAACACCGCGGCATTGCGACCGCGCGTGTACAGGCCCGAACCGTTGAGCTTGCGACCGCCGATGAGCTGGCCGTCGCCGATCGTGGCGTAGCTGACCACGATCAGCATGGCCAGGCGGTTCTGCTTGATGATCCCGTCGAACTCGCGCTGGTAGTCCGGCCCGAACGTGTTGCCGTTCCAGGTCGAGGCCCACGTGGCGGCGTCGCGGCGCAGCAGGCCGGTGGGGTTGACGGTGACCGGCTGGTAGGGCGTCTTGGTGAGCAGGTTCTTGCGCAGCTCCTCCATCACGTAGCCGCTGAAGTCGTACTGCACGTTGTAGCTCTGCTCGTCGCCACCCACGCCGAAGCTGGAAGCGCGGACGTGCTTGAGTTCGTTGCCGAGCAGGCTCATGACGCCGACGCGGCCGGCCATCGGCGCGATCACGGCGCTCTCGGAAGGGCGCACGAGCGCCGGAGCCGTCGCGACCTTGGTCATGCGCGGGGTGGCGTCCGCCACGCCGCCTTCGGCGATCGCGCGGCGACGCGGATCGTTGCCCAGGGTGCGGCTTTCCTCCTCGAAGCCGCGCGGGGTGCTGCCGGCGGTCGGACGGCGGACCTCGCGCTGCGGTGCGGCCGCTTCCTGCTCGATCGGCGGTAGCTCGGCGCTGACCGTGAGGATCTCCTCGGATTCCGAGCGGTAAGCCTCGGGGTTGTCCGGGTTCGCCTCATTCTTCTTGAACGGAAACATCGAGCAGCCGGCCATCACCAGCACGGCTGGAACCATCCAGATGCCACGAGCACGCATTGAAATCCCCTCCAGAGGTACGACGCGGGCCTGCATGGGCCCTTGGTCGTTTCATTCTTATGCAACGCATGACGCGCCCGTACGGTTTCCGTCTGGGCGGCGTCAGATTCCCGACGAGGAGACTACGCTGTCAGGTATCCCCTGAGTCGGACCGTCGGGCGCCCCCTCCCCGGGGCGCCGTCCGGCGGACAGCATCGATCAGAAATTCGCGGCCTCGAGCGCCATCTGGTTCTCGGTGGGCGCGCGCACCGTGCCGAGCAACGCGGCCACCTGCGGCAGCATGCGCGTGACGAAGAACTCGGCCGTCGCCTTCTTGGACTCGCGGTAGCCCGCCTCCGGGTGCCTGGCGACCGCCTTGACCATGCGCAGCCAGTTCCAGCCCAGGTAGGTCAGCGCGAACGCACGCTGGAAATCGACGGCAGCGAAGCCGGCGGCGTCGGGCGCCGTCTTGAACGAATCGATCAGGTACTTGGTCGCCGATTCCAGTTCATCCACCGCGCGGCCCAGCGGGCGCGTGATCCAGCCCAGCGGCGCTTCGGCATTGAGCTCGGCGCGAACCGCGGAGAAGAAGCGCTGCGCCAGTCGGCCGTTGTGCATGAGCAGCTTGCGCCGCACCAGGTCCATCGCCTGGATGCCGTTGGTGCCCTCGTAGAGGCACAAGATCTTGGCGTCGCGCGCGATCTGCTCGACGCCGTGCTCCTTGATGAAACCGTGACCGCCGTAGGTCTGGATCGCCATGCTCGCCAGTTCGACGGCGCTGTCCGTGCAGAAGGCCTTGACGAGCGGCGTGTTCAGATCGACCCAGTCCTGCGCTTCCTCGCGCACCTTCTCGTCGGGATGGTGGTGCGACACGTCGACCCAGAACGCGGTCTCGTAGGCCAGCACGCGCGCGCCTTCGGTGGTCGCCTTCATCGTCAGCAGCATCCGGCGCACGTCGGGGTGCTCGATGATCTCGGGCTTGCCGTTGAAGGCGCGACCCTGCTTGCGGTCGATGGCGTAGCGGATCGCGTTCTGCGTGGCCAGTTCGCACTGACCCAGGCCCTGGAAGCCGACCATGATGCGGGCCAGGTTCATCATCACGAACATGTTCTGGATGCCGGTGTTCGGCGCACCGACCATCCAGCCTCGTGCTCCGTCGAACTGCAGGACGCAGGTGCACGAGCCGTTGATGCCCATCTTGTGTTCGATGGCGGCGGCGACGACCTTGTTGCGCTCGCCGAGCGAGCCGTCCTTGTTCACCAGGAATTTGGGCACGACGAACGTCGACAGGCCCTTGACCCCCGGCGGCGAGTCCGGGAGCCGCGCGAGCACGAAGTGGATGATGTTGTCCGCCATCGTGTGCTCGCCGGACGTGATGAAGATCTTCTGGCCTTCGATCGAGAACGAGCCGTCGCCGTTGGGCGTGGCCTTGGTCTTGGCCGCACCCACGTCGGAACCGGCATGCGCCTCGGTGATGCACATCGTGCCGCTCCACTCGCCGGTGGAGAGCTTGGGCAGGTAGGTCTGCTTGATCTCGTCGGACCCGTTGGCGTAGATCGCCTCGAAGCAGCCGGTGGTCAGGCCCGGGTACAGCGCGAAGGCCACGTTGGCCGAGCACAGCATTTCCTCGACGACCTTCGACAGCGTGTAGGGCAGCCCCTGGCCGTCGTACTGCGTGGTGTTGCACAGGCTCATCCATCCCGCCTGCGAATACAGCTTGTAGGCCTCGGCGAAGCCCGGCGGCACCGTGACCACGCCGTCCTTGACCTTGCAGCCGATCTGGTCACCGGTGTGGTTCAGCGGGGCGATCTGCCCCTCGATCAGCTTGGCCGCTTCTTCGGCCAGTCCCAGCAGCACGTCGGGCGTGGCTTCCTCGAACGCGGGGATCTCTTTGGCCAGGCGGCCCACGTCCAGCACGTCACCGAGGACGAAGTTGATCTCGCGCATCGGCGCGGTGTAGGTGGCCATGACGTGCTCCTGGTTCGGAATCGAATGATGAGAATCGGCGGAGAAGGCTAGTAAGGGCGAGAGGGCGACGCAATGCCCCTACCCGGCCGGGCAGGCGAGAGATTCGGACAGCGCTCGTCGAGCCTGACTCAGGTCACGCCGCGACACACGCGCCACGCGCGATGCGCGGGCGGCGGTCGTCGGAAATCCTCGTCGAGGCTCTGCGCGGTGATGTCCTCGCACTCGAGACCCTCGACCGCGGCGGGATCGAGCTTGAAGCGACGCTTGTTGGTGGAGAAGTACAGCGTGCCGCCCGGCGCCAGGACACCCGCCGCCAGGCGGATCAGCTCGGGATGATCGCGCTCGACGTCGAACACGCCTTCCAGCTTCTTCGAGTTGGAGAACGTGGGCGGATCGCAGAACACCAGGTCGAAGCGCTGCGACGGGTCCTCCACCGCCGTGCGCAGCCAGGCCATGCAGTCGGCGCGCGCGGTCAGGTGTGGTGCCGGCGGCGGCTCGGATCGGCGTCGACCGCTGCCGCCGCGCCACGGGCCGCTGGTTTCGCGCGGCGCCGGCGAAGTCCACTCGCCGACCTCGAAGCCGTTGAGCCGCAGGTTGCGACCGGCCCAGTGCAGGTAGGTGTTCGACAGGTCCACCGACAGCGTCTGGCGCGCGCCGCCGAGCGCGGCCTGGACGCTGGCGGCGCCGGTGTAGCAGAACAGGTTGAGCACGCGCCGGTCCTGCGCTTCGCGGCGTAGCCGCAGCCGCATCGGCCGGTGATCGAGGAACAGGCCGGTGTCCATGTAGTCGTCGAGGTTCACCAGCAGCTTGCAGCCCTGCTCGTCGATTTCGAGCACGCGCAGGCTGTCGCCCTGCTTTTCGTACTGCGCGCTGCCGCGCTGCACCGCGCGCTGCTTGAAGTGCAGCCGCGAGGCCGGCAGCGCATAGGCCGCCTGCAGGTCGGCGAGCGCTTCGCGCAGCCGCTTCTCGGCCTTGACCGGATCGATGGTCTTGGGTGCCGCGTATTCCTGCACGTGCAGATGCACGTCGCCGCCGATCGCCTCGTACACGTCGACCGCCAGCGCGTAGTCGGGCAGGTCGGCGTCGTACACGCGATAGCAGGTAACGCCGGTGCGCCGCGCCCACTTGCCCAGGTGCTTGCGGTTCTTGGCCAGGCGATTGGCGAATTCCGAGGGGGCGCGCGCGACTGCAGGTGCTGCAGGCGCGATGGGCGCCACGTCCTGAGCGGTATCCGCAGCGGTCGCGCTCACCGGTGCGATGCGGTCCCCCACCTGGAACTGCAGCAGCTTGCAGAGCAGATCGCCGTTGTAGAACGAGTGCATCGCATCGGCGCGCAGGCCGATGCGCGGACCCAGGTCCGGGCGGGAGGTGAGCACCGCCGCGCGCCATCCGGTGAAGTGCGACTTCAGCGTCCCGCCGAGCAGCGAGTACAGCTTGATCACTTCGCCTTCCGCGGCCATGCGCTCGCCGTAGGGCGGATTGGTGACCATCAGTCCCGGACGTTCGTGCTCGATCGGCCGCGATTCCAGCAGGTCGCCGACCTCCCAGACGATGGCGTCCTTCAGGCCCGCGTTGAGCGCGTTCTTGCGCGCAAAGGTCAGCACCCGTCCGTCCAGATCGCGGCCGCGCAGCGCTGGCAGGCGCTTGAGGCCCTGGTCGCGGCGCGATTGCGCGTCGCGTTTGAGCGCGTGCCAGATCGCCGGAACGTGGTCGAGCCAATGCTCGAAGCCGAAGCGGTCGCGCATCAGGCCGGGCGCGATGTCCGCGGCCATCCACGCGCCTTCGATCAGGAACGTGCCCGAGCCGCACATCGGATCGAGCAGCGGTCCGCCCTCGGCGGCGATCTGCGGCCAGCCCGCGCGCAGCAGGATCGCGCAGGCCAGGTTCTCCTTGAGCGGCGCCTCGCCGGTGCCGCCGCGATAGCCACGCCGGTGCAGGCTCTCGCCGGAGAGGTCGAGGCTCAGGTTCGCCTGTTCGCGGTCCAGGTGGACGTGGATGCGCACGTCGGGCGCGTCGGTGTTCACGTCGGGCCGGCGCCCGAACCTGTCGCGGAACGCGTCGGCGATCGCGTCCTTCACCTTGAGGCCGGCGTAATGCGTATGGGTCACCGCCGGCGAGTGGCCGGCGACCGCGATCGAGAACGTCGACTCCGGCGCGAACAGCTCGGGCCAGTCGACGGTACGGGCGCCGGCGTAGAGCGTGTCGGCATCGGTCAGGGGGAACGTGGCCAGCGGCAGCAGCACGCGGCTGGCCAGGCGTGACCAGAGGCACGCGCGATACGCCAGGTCGGCCGGGCCGCTGCAGGCGACGCCGCCCCGGCGTTCCTTGGCTTCGGTCGCACCCAGGGCCGAAAGCTCGGTGACCAGCAGCGGTTCGAGGCCGCGCGGACAGGTCACGAACAGCGTCAAGGTCTCGGTCATCCGGCCATGATCGCAGGTTGCATGGGCAAGACCAGAGCTCCTGCAGCCCGCGTGGCATAATCCGCGGCCATTTTTTACCCGCCCGCGCGGCGCAAGCCTTCCTCCATGAGCCTTCTCGATTTCGTCTTGAGCCCCGCCTACGCCCAGGCCGCGCCGGCCGCACCCAACCCGCTGCTGCAGTTCGCGCCGCTGGTGGTGCTGATCGTCATCTTCTATTTCATGCTCATCCGTCCGCAGATGAAGCGGAACAAGGAACAGCGCCAGATGCTCGGGGCGCTGGCCAAGGGCGACGAGGCGGTCACCAACGGCGGCATCGCCGGCAAGATCGTGAACATCGGCGAGAACTACATTTCCCTTGAAGTGTCGGACGGGGTCTCCATCAAGATCCAGAAGGGCGCGATCTCGTCGGTGCTGCCCAAGGGAACCCTGAAGAATCTCTGATCAATCCGAAGCGGGCGGCGCTGACGCGTCGCCTGCTTCCTTTCGTTCGGCTGGATCGAATTCGCCCCTCCGATGCGCCCTTACGCCACCTGGAAGTACGTCACCTTGCTGCTGGTGCTGTTGATCAGCGGCGTCTACGCGGCGCCCAACCTGTTCGGCGAGCAGCCGGCCGTGCAGATTTCGCAGGACACCGGTGAGCCACTGACCGCCGATTTCGGCCAGAAAGTGGAGGAGGCGCTGAAGTCCGCCGGTCTGACCGCCGAATCCGCGGCACTGGAAAAGGGCCAGTACGTCGTGCGGTTCGCGTCGGAGGACGAGCAGCTCAAGGCCAACGACGCGCTGAAGAAGTCGCTGGGCAACGCGTACGTGGTGGCGCTCAACCTCGCGCCGCGCACACCCGACTGGCTGCGCAGTCTCGGCGCCAAGCCCATGGCGCTGGGCCTGGACCTGCGTGGCGGCGTGCACTTCCTGCTCGAGGTCGACGTCGAGGAAGTGCGCAAGAAGGCGATCGAGAATTTCGTCACCGAGATTCCGGCGGCGCTGCGCAAGGAGAACATCCGCTACAGCGGCCGGCGCCAGGACGGCGGCGACGTGGTGCTGGATTTTGCCGACTCCGAGAAACTGGGCGCGGCGCGAAAACTGATCGCCAGCGAGTTCCGCGAACTGCAGATCGTGGCCGACGACAAATCGCCGCTGACGCTGCGCGTGCGCATCACCGATGCCGAGGCCAAGCGCATCCAGGACTTCGCGGTCCAGCAGAACCTCGTGACGCTGCGCAACCGCGTCAACCAGCTCGGCGTGGCCGAGCCGGTCGTCCAGCGCCAGGGTTCCAATCGCATCCTGGTGCAGCTGCCGGGCGTTCAGGACACCACGCGGGTGAAGGACCTGCTCGGCGCCACCGCGACGCTCGAATACCGCGCGGTCATCGAAGAGGCCGACGCCGAGGCGGTCGCGTCCAGCGGCGTCGCGCCGGTCGGTACCGAGCTGTACTACACGCGCGAAGGCCGACGCCCGGTGCTGCTCAAGAAGGAGGTCATCGTCTACGGCTCGCAGATCGTCGATGCGCAGCCGACGGTCGACGAGAACAACTCGCCCGCCGTGTCGGTGACGCTCGACGGCGGCGGCGCCAAGAAGATGTTCGAGTTCACCACGCACAACGTCGGCAAGCCGATGGCGGTGCTGTTCCTCGAACGCCAGGTGGTGACCAGCTACAACGCCAAGGGCGAGCCGGTGCGCTCGCATCGCGACATCAAGGAAGTCGTGTCGATCGCCAGCATCCGCGGCGTGTTCGGCAAGCGCTTCCAGACCACCGGACTCGAGAGCAAGGAAGCGCACGATCTGGCGCTGCTGATCAAGGCCGGCGCGCTGGCCGCGCCGGTCGACATCGTCGAGGAACGCACCGTCGGTCCGAGCCTGGGCGCCGACAACATCAAGCGCGGCTTCCAGGCGGCGATGCTGGGCCTGGCGATGGTCGCGGCGTTCATGGTGTTCTATTACCGCGTGTTCGGCGTGTTCGCGATCCTGGCGCTGACGCTCAACCTGCTCATGCTGGTCGCCGGCCTGTCGTTGCTGCAGGCCACGCTGTCGATGCCCGGCATCGCCGGCATCGTGCTCACGATGGGCATCGCGGTGGACGCGAACGTTCTGATCTACGAACGCATACGTGAGGAACTTCGCAACGGCATGAAGCCGCACGCGGCGATCGAGGCAGGGTACGACCGCGCGTTCCTGACCATCGCCGACGCCAACGTGACCACGCTGGTGGCCACCGTCGTCTTGTTCGCCTTCGGCACCGGTCCGGTGAAGGGCTTCGCCGTCACGCTGACGCTCGGCATCCTGGCCTCGCAGTTCACCGCGATCGTGGGATCGCGTGCGCTGTCGCACCTGGTGTTCGCCAGGCGCGCGCGCATGACCGACCTGCCGATCTGGTGAGGGACTCCCGATGAGATTCTTTGCGAAAGTCCCGAACATCAATTTCATGGCCCAGCGCAAGACGGGCCTGTGGGTGTCGGGAATCCTCACCATCGCCGTGCTGCTGCTGCTGATCTTTCGCGGCCTGAATTTCGGCATCGACTTCACCGGCGGCGTGCTGGTGGAAGTCAGCTACCCGGAGACGGTGGAGCTCGACGATGTCCGCGGCGCGCTGGGCAAGGGCGGCTACGAGCGCGCGGTGGTGCAGTACTTCGGCACCACGCACGACGTGCTGATCCGGCTGCCGCCCGCCGCCGACACCGACCAGTCCAAGGTCAGCAACGCGATCCTCGATGCGCTGGGCAGCGAGATGCAGGGCATCCAGTTGCGGCGCGTGGAGTTCGTCGGACCGCAGGTGGGTCAGGAGCTGACCGAAAAGGGCAGCCTGGCGATGCTGTTCGCGTTCCTCGGGATCATGGCGTACATCGCCTTCCGCTTCGAATGGAAGTTCTCGGTGGGCTGCGTCGCCGCGCTGGTGCACGACGTGCTGATGACGCTGGGCTTCCTGTCGCTGTTCCAGGTGGAGTTCGACCTCACCACGCTCGGCGGCATCCTCGCGCTGATCGGCTACTCCAACAACGAGACCGTGGTCATCTACGACCGCGTGCGCGAGAACCTGATCAATCAGCGTCGCGCGGGCATCCACGAAGTGGTGAACCTGTCCATCAACCAGACGCTGCTGCGCTCGATCATCACGCACTTGACCACGCTGCTGGTGCTGACCGCGTTGTTCGTGGTCGGCGGCGCGAGCGTGCACAGCTTCTCGGTGGCGCTGATCTTCGGTGTGATCGTCGCGACCTACTCGTCGATCTACATCTCGACGGGCTTGGCGATCCTGCTGGGCATCAAGCGCGAAGACCTGCTGCCGCCGAAGGAAGAGGGCGAGAAAGAGGTCGTCTGAGTTGGGCGGCGGCGTACGCGGTAGGCGTTGATTCGCACCTAACGCCTAAAGCGAGCGCAGCGAGCGTCCTACCGCCTACCGCCTAACTCACTGCGCCAACGCGAACCCGATCCCCACGCGCGTGACCGAGTCGTTGTAGTCGGTCAGGCTCTCGCCGTAGCCGTGGAAGGCGTACGCGGTCCAGAACAGGTCTCCGTCGCCGATGCGCCAGCTGTATTCGAGCTGGATCGCGCCGTTGCCGGTGCCCGGGTTCAGGCGTCCCATCACGTGCAGGCGCTCGTCCGGGTTGAAGCGCCGGTACAGGTGCAGCTCGCCGTAGCCCATGTAGTCGTCGATGTCCGGGTTGTCGTCGCCCTTGGCGTCGTCCTCGTCCTTCTTCTCGTCCTCGGGCAGGCGATACCAGAGCTTGAGCTGCGCCGCGGTGGCGCGTCGCTCGATGAAGGGCGCGACGTAGATCCGGTCCCACGAGCGTGACTCGGGAATGTCGCGGCCGTTGGACTCGTGCTCGTAGCCGACGTCGGCGCCCCAGGAGAACGCGCCGTCCTTCAGCGGCGGCGCGGCCCAGCGCCAGAACAGTTCGGGGTTGTAGACCGTTTCGCGAAACGGTCGCGAGCGCTTGGAGTCGTACACCGACCAGAAACTGCGCTGCGAATAGGCGAAGTACATCGGCAGCCCGAGGAGGCGCATCTTGGCGCTGACCGCGAAGAGCAGTTCGGTCTTCTGCGACTCGTAATCGCGCGAGTAGGTGTAGGGCAGGATGAAGATCGGCTCGTGCCAGTCGACGTCGCAGGGCGTATCGAAGATCGGCGACACCGGGCGATCGCCGGACGCGAAGTGACGCAGCCAGCCGCGGGACCGATCGGTGCCGTCCTCGCAGCGACGCAGCTTGTCCCACCAGCCCGCCGGCTGCGTGTCCTCGGGTTCCTGCGACAGCGCGGTCGCCTCGGTGAGCTTGAGCGGCGGCATGCGCGCCGGGTTCACGGCGCCTTGATCCGCATCGGCGGCGCGCAGCGCGCAAGGGACGATCAGCGCGACCGCCAACAGCAGGCGAAACCGGTGCAGGGACATCAGGCCAGGGCGTCGAAGTAGGGGCGCATCACGCGTTCGACCCGGCACAGCCGCGCGAAGTGCCACAGCTTTTCCTTGCGCACACGACCGGCCTGCAGCGCGGCGCGCAGTGCATCGACCGCCAGGTGCGGTCCGATCTTGTTGCGGAACTTGAACAGGTCCGCGAGCGTTTTTTCCAGCGAATAGATCCGCACCTTCACGCCTTCGATCGGGTGGCGCTCGACGCCTTCGGTGAACGCCGAGCCGCCGAGCCGCGCGACGCGCAGGCTCGGATAGTCCAGGCGCGGACGCGCGGCGCGCCGCTCGATGGCGACATCCACGGTATTGCGCGGGTTTTCGCCCAGGCCGTGATACGCCAGCGCCGAGCGCAGGCAGATCACGCCGTTGGGCACGGCGCGCGAGACCACCGCCAGATCCAGGCCGGGATGGACTTCCTTCTGCGACAGCACGTAGCTGCCGCGTCCGACTTTCTTGATCACGCCCTTGTCACAGGCGCGGCGCAGGTATTCGGCCTGGATCCCTTCGCCGGCGAGATCCTTGGGTCGCAGCACGCCGAGCTGACCCGCCAGCTGGACGATGCGATCGGACTTGCTCGGCTCGGCCGCTCGTGTGTGCAAGAGGGTGGATCAAAAACCAGAAGTGCAAATACTTTTGCACAACGTAGAAAGTGTTGCAAGAAAAGCTCTCAAGTCGATCAAAAGCAAAGGAATAAGCAAGGAAGCAGCGGTCGGCCGCGATCCATGGCCTAATCCGCGCGATTCCCGTTCTCACCGCGCCCGATGCTCGCGACCGTCACGCTGTTTCTCGCTGCCGCCGTGCTGTTCGTGCCGCTTTTCAAACGGCTCGGACTCGGCGCGGTGCTCGGTTATCTCGCCGCGGGTCTGGCCATCGGCCCCGGTGGATTCGGCTTGATCGGCGACGTCGAATCGATCCTGCATGCCTCCGAGTTCGGCGTGGTGCTGCTGATGTTCGTGATCGGCCTGGAGCTGCAACCGGCGCGCTTGTGGGCGTTGCGCACGTCGGTGTTCGGCACCGGCGGTCTGCAGGTGCTGTTCTCGACGATCGCCCTCGGCGGCGCCGCGCTCGCGTTCGGACTCGATCCGGTGCCGGCGCTGGTGGTCGGATTCGGCCTGGCGATGTCGTCGACCGCGCTGGTGTTGCAGATGCTGGGCGAGCGCAAGGAACTCACCGATCGCCACGGCCGCGCGGCGTTCGCGATCCTGCTGTTCCAGGACATCAGCGTGATCCCGTTCCTGGCGGTGATTCCGCTGCTGGCGCCCCACGTGGGCGGAGAACATGGCGGCGCCGGAGGGATCAACGGCGCGCTGATCGCACTGGGTGCGCTGGCGCTGGTGATCGTCGGCGGCCGCTACGCGCTGCGTCCGGTGCTGCGGGCGGTGGCAGCGGTCGACATGCCCGAAGTTTTCACCGCGATGGCGTTGCTGCTGGTCGCGGGAACCGCGGTGCTGATGGAGAGCGTCGGGCTGTCGCTGTCGCTCGGTGCGTTTCTCGCCGGCATGCTGCTGGCCGACTCCGAGTACCGGCACGAGCTGCAGGCGGACATCGAGCCGTTCAAGGGGCTGCTGCTGGGCCTGTTCTTCATGGCGGTGGGCATGGGAACCAACGTCGGGCTGGTGGCGAGCGAGCCGCTGACGGTGCTGGGCCTGGTCGCGGGACTGCTCGGCATCAAGATGACGGTGCTGTTCGCGGTGGGCCGGTTCACCGGGTTGAAGAACGATCCCGCGCGGCGACTGGCGTTCGCGGCCTCGCAAGGCGGCGAGTTCGCCTTCGTGCTGTTCGGCGTCGCCGCGACCGCCGGCGTGCTCTCGCCCGAGGTCCAGGCGCTGATGGTGGTGACGGTGACCGCGTCGATGATCCTCACGCCGCCGCTGTACGCGTTGCAGTCGCGCTGGGGCGAGGAGCCCGAGACGCGACCGTTCGACGAGATCGTGGTGCCGGAGACGCCGGTGGTGCTCGCGGGTTTCGGTCCCTTTGGCCAGATCATCGGTCGCGTGTTGCGCATGCGCGGGATTCCGTACACGGTGCTCGAGCGCGACTGGCAGCAGGTCGATTTCGTGCGCCAGTTCGGCAACCCGGTGTTCTACAGCGACGCCACGCGCCTCGAGGTGCTGCGTGCCGCGCACGTGGGCAAGGCGCAGCTGTTCGTCGTCAGCGTGGCGGAGCCCGAGGACGTGAGCCTTCGCATCGCCGAGACGGTGCGCAAGCACTTTCCGAACACCCGCGTGTTCGCCGTGGCACGTACGCGTGCGCACGCCATGCAGCTCACCGACCTGGGCGTGCACAAGGTAATCCGTCGCGCGTACTACTCGAGCCTGGTGATGACGCGCGAAGTGTTGCTGGAGCTCGGCGACGCGCGCGAGAAAATCGACGACATGCTGGCGCGATTCCAGCGCTTCGACGAGCGCACGCTCGCGCAGCAGCAGGCGATCCATCGGGATCCCGAGCGGATGCGCCAATCCGCGCGAGAAGCGGCCAAGGAGCTCGAGCAGCTGTTCGAGGCCGATCGCGAGTCGCAGGAGCCGGAGCGCGAGGCTACCAACGCCCAGGCGCCGGTTTCGTAGATGTTCGACGTCTCGCTCCACACGCTGGTGTCGCTGATCGCGCTGGGCATGGCGCTGGCGTTCATCACCGCCGACGCGCAGTCGCGCACCTCGCAGGCGTTGTCGCTGTCGCTGGGCTCCACGGGCGTTGCGATCTTCCTCAACGTGTCGCTGATCGATCTGGCTGAAACGGTGCCTGCCTGGTCGGGCTGGCTCGCGATCCCGGAGTCGATCGGCCTGATCGCGATGCTCGAGTGGCTGCTGCGCGTGCGCCGCACGCTGCCGGCGGCGGCCGGCATGAACACGCGCACCGGCGATCGGATCCTGCGCTTCGGCCAGCTCTGCGCGGCCGCCTACAGCGTGATCTCGATCGCAGCGCCGGACCTGCGCGTGGAGCATTTCATCCGCGCGGCGACGCGCCCCGATTCGATGGAGAACTGGCGCTTCTGGCTGTTCGCGGGGCCGATCGACATGTCCGCGCTGTGCGGCTTTGCGGCGATCCTGCTGCTGCTCAACCGCAAGCCGGATCGCGCGGAAAAGATCCGCGTGCTGGCGATGGCGGCGGCGGTGCCGTTCTTTCTCGCCGGCTTCGTCCTGCCGCGCGACATGGCGGCGTTGTCGTGCGTGATCGGCGAGATCCTGCTGCTGATCGGCTCGATGCGCTACTACGTCGAGCAGGGCCAGCGCGGCCAGTTCATGGCGCGCTTCCTGTCGCGCGACGTGGCCAAGCTCGTGTCGGATCGCGGCCTGGCGACGGCGATGCAGGAGAACCAGCTCGAGATCACGGTCGTGAGCTGCGATCTGCGCGGCTTCACGCCGTACGCGGCGGCCGCTCCGTCGCGCGAGGTGCTGCAGGTGTTGCGCGATTACTACGACGCGGTCGGCGAAGTGGTCGGACGCTACGGCGCGACGATCAAGGATTACGCCGGCGACGGGATCCTGATCCTGGTCGGCGCGCCGATCGCGATGCCCGACCACGCGGCGCGGGGTATCGCGATGGCGCGACAGATCCGCAGCACCGGCATCGAGCTCACGCAGCGCTGGAACAAGGGCGGATCGCGCCTGGGCATCGGCATCGGCGTGGCCAGCGGACCGGTGACGGTCGGCGTGATCGGATCGGCCACGCTCGAATACACCGCCGTGGGATCGGCCGTGAATCTGGCCAGCCGGCTGTGCGAACAGGCGGTGCACGGCGAGATCCTGATCGACGCGCGGACGCGCCAGCTCGCGCCGGCCGACGCGCTCGAGCCGCGTCAGCCGCTGCAGGTGAAAGGCTTCGCGGAGCCCGTGCCGCTGTTCGCTGCACCCGCCTGATCGGCGCGCTGCCGTCGTGAACCTGGACTTCCCGGTCGAGTGGCTTCCCAGCCAACTCGTCGCGTTGGTCGCGCTCGGCATCGGCGGTGCATTTCTCGGCGCGGACCGGCGCGCGCCCACCAGTCGCGCGCTCGGCACGGCGTTCATCGCGTTCGGATTCTCGATGGGCCTGAGCCTGCCGCTCGGCGGCGAGGGCGGCGCGGTGCTGACCGGCGGGCGCTGGCTGGGTTTCGCCGATGCGGTGGCGCTCATCGCGGCGCTCGAATGGGTGCGTCGCGTGCGCAAGACGATCGACATCGAGCATCTGCACGTCGGCTTCAGCACCGTGCTGCTGCGCATCGGCCAGATCGCGGCCCTGGGCATGGGCGTGGCCGGCGCGATCGCCCCGGAGATGCGCCGCGACGAA
Source organism: Panacagrimonas sp. (assembly GCF_020697055.1). Lineage (GTDB taxonomy): Bacteria > Pseudomonadota > Gammaproteobacteria > Nevskiales > Nevskiaceae > Panacagrimonas. Next base: position 76,802 of record NZ_JAJFBP010000003.1, read on the forward strand.
TTCCTCGGCGCCGTCAACGATCTGGCGGCGCTCTCGCGGCCCGGCTTCTGGGTGTTCGCGGCGCCGTTGACCGTCGCGATCGTCGCCGGCGCCGTCGCGACCGCGTTGTTGTTGCTGGCACGACCCGATCGATCGGAACGCATCCGCCTGATCGCGGGCCTGACCGGATTTCCGCTGATCGTGGTGGGTCTCGTGGTGCCGGCCAAGCTCGGCGCGCTGATGATGGTCACCGGCGAGATGGTGTTTCTGGTCGGCGCGATGCAGTACCTCGTGCTCCAGGGCCAGCGCGGCCAGTTCCTGGCGCGGTTCCTGTCGCCGCAGGTCGAGAAGCTCGTTCGCGACCGCGGCCTGCGCCACGCGGTGCAGCACCGATCGCTCGAGATCACGGTGACGAGTTGCGACCTGCGCGGCTTCACGGCCTTTGCCCAGGCGCATCCCTCGTCGAGCGTGATCAAGACGCTGCGCGAGTACTACAACGCCGTCGGCAAGGTCGTGGCCGAATACGGCGGCACGGTGAAGGACTACGCCGGCGACGGGATCCTGATCCTGGTCGGCGCACCGCTGCCGGTGCCGAGCCACTCGCGTTCCGGATTGGAGATGGCGCGGCGCATCCGCGAGGTCGGCATCGAAGTCACCGAGCGCTGGAGCACGGCGGCGCATCGCCTGGGCATCGGCGTGGGCGTGGCCAGCGGAACGGTGACCGTCGGCATCATCGGCTCGGCCTCGCGCTGGGAGTACACCGCGGTGGGACCGGCGGTGAACCTCGCGTCGCGGCTGTGCGAAATGGCGGCCGATCGCGAGGTGCTGATCGACGAGCGCACCGTCGAGCTCTCGGGCATGGGCGGGCTGGTGCGCGAGGAACCCCGCGCGGTGAAAGGTTTCGCCGACCCGGTTCCGGTGTGGTCGATGCCGCTGTAAGGCGTAGCGACCGGATCACCAGCTGCGGCTGATTCCCAGCGAGAGGGCGAAGGTCTCGTGTGTTTCGCGCGCGTCGGCCGTGACCCGCGACGCGGGATTCTCGTAGTGCACCGAATTCTTCGCGACGTACACGAGCGCGAACTGAACATCCCATATTTCACTGATTCGCCGACCGGCGCCGATCGCGAAGTGCTGTTCCGGGATCGCGGCGATCAGCGGCGTCAGGGTGCGTCGCGGCACCGGCTGGCGCCCGCCGTTGTATCCCGCCGAGAGTCGCCAGTCGGCGCCCGGTTCGTACATCACGCCCAGCGCAACCACCAGCTGGTCGCGCCAGTCGAGCGGCTGGCTGCGTTCGATGTCGTTCGGGATCAGCAACGGCAGCGGGTTGCGTTCGGGGTCACCGGCCTGGATGCGAAATTCGTTGATGGCGTCCGACCAGTCGATCCATGTCAGTTCGCCCATCAGCTTCCAGTGATCGGCCGCGCGGAACATCACGCCGACCTGGAGGTCCTGCGGGATCGTGATCCCGTGCAGGGACACGTCGTGGTACTCGATGCGCCCGGCGCCGAGCGACTCGTAGTTCACCGTCAGCTTGCCGTCCTCCAGGTCGAGCTTCGATTCGCTGCGGTAGGCCACGCCGAGCACCCATCGCTCCGATGGGTCCAGCACATAGCGCAGGCCGAAGTTCAGGCCGAACCCAACCCCGGTGAGGCCATCGATGCGCGAACCGAACAGCGATTGCTGCTGATCGAGCAGGTTGACCACCGACGAGTTCGGGAACTCCTTCAGGCGGGCGGTCGCGTAGTTGATCGACAGCGATGCGCCGAGCGTCAATCCCGGCCTCAGGTCCCACGCGATGCCCGGTGCGATGCGCAGGACGCTGAAGCGCGTCACGAGCTCGTCGCGCGTGCCGTAGCCGGTGTCCAGGCCGCGATATTCGAACCCGAGTCCGCCGGCGACGTAGGCGCCCACGCCGGCGACGAGGTTCGAATCACCGATGCGCTGTGCGTAGGCCATGCTGCCCGAGCCTCCGATGCGCGGCCGGGTCGATTCGTCGTTGCCCAGCGAATCGGCGTGACGGACGTCGACCAGATAGTACGGGTCCAGGTTGCTGTCGAATTGTCGTCGCTTGATGTGGCCCAGACCGGCCGGGTTGGTGACCAGCGCCGAGGTGTCGCGCACCAGCGCGACGTCCGCGCCGCCCACGCCGACCGATTCGGCGCCGAATCCGTAGAAGTTGAAGCCGTTGGTGGCCAGTACCGGCGCGGGAGCGACACCGAGCAGGGTCGCGAGCACGCACGCCGCCTTCTTCCAGCCCTCACATCCGGACATTCTCCCTCCCCAGGGTTTCGTCGTTCTTTTTGTTTCAGAACGGATCGTAACCTGCGATCGGATCCATTCCGGGGCAGGATCCGCGCGATCCGTCAGAATGCGCGCCCTCGCAAGCCTCCATCTTCCGCCCGTCCGTGAGTGAAACCCCGTTGCCGCCGCTGCGCCTGAACCCCAACGCCGAGCGCCGCCTGCGCGTGGGCCACTCCTGGGTGTTCAGCAACGAGGTCGATACCGCGCGCACGCCGCTGAAGGCCTTCGCGCCCGGCGATCTGGTGAACGTCGTCGACGCGCGCGGCAAGGCGGTCGGGACCGCCTATGTCAATCCCAATTCGCTGATCGCGGCGCGTGTGCTGAGCAGCCGCGTCGATGCGCGACCCGATCTGGACTGGATGCGCCGGCGTCTTGCCGCGGCGCGAGCGCTGCGCGACGCGGTATACCCGTCGCCGCACTACCGGCTCGTCTACGGCGAGTCCGACGGCCTGCCGGGGCTGGTGGTCGATCGTTTCGGCGACGTCTGCGTGGTCCAGGCCTCCACCGCCGGCATGGATCGTCTGCAGGCGCTGGTGATCGAGGCGCTGCAGGCCGAGCTGTCGCCCAGGGGCATCCTGCTGCGCAACGATCACGGCGCGCGCGCCGTCGAAGGTCTGCCGGAGCAGGTGGAGGTCGTCGGCGACGTCCCCGACGTGGTCGAACTCCTCGAATCCGGCGTGCGCTTCCAGGCGCTGCTGCGCCAGGGCCAGAAGACCGGCTGGTTCTTCGATCAGCACGACAACCGCGATCGCCTGCTGCGTCACGTGCGCGGGCGTCGCGTGCTCGACGTCTTCAGCTATGTCGGGGCCTGGGCGATCCGCGCGCTGGCGGCCGGTGCGGCCAGCGCGACGTGCATCGACAGTTCGCAGCCGGCGCTCGACGGGGCCCTCGCCAACGCAGCGCTCAACGGCTTCGAGATCGAAGCGCTGCGCGGTGAGGCGCTGGATCGTCTGAAGGCGCTGCGCGCCGAAGGTCGCAGCTTCGACCTGGTGGTGGTCGATCCGCCGGCGCTGATCAAGCGGCGCAAGGATCACGACGCGGGCCTGGAGCATTACGCCGCGCTCAATCGCGCCGCGATGCAGTTGCTGGCGCCCGGCGGCGTGCTGGTGGCGTGCTCGTGCTCGTTCCACCTCGAGGAGTCCGAGCTCCAGCGCGTGCTGCTGCGCGAGGCGCGCGGACAGAACCGGCGATTGCAGATCCTGGAGCAGGGCGGGCAAGGGCCCGATCATCCGGTGCACCCGGCAATTCCGGAGACGCGCTACCTCAAGGCGTTCTATTGCCGCGTGAACTGAACGCCTACCGCCTAACGCCTAACGCCCAAATGCTGATCCATCCGAACTTCGATCCCGTCGCCCTGAGCCTGGGACCGGTGCAGATCCACTGGTACGGGCTGATGTACCTGATCGGGTTCTACGGCTGCTGGTTCCTGGCGGTGCGCCGCGGCAAGTCGGCGCACATGCCGTTCGCGGCGATGGCGGTGTCGGACCTGCTGTTCTACGTGGCGCTGGGCGTGATCCTGGGCGGCCGCATCGGCTACACGCTGTTCTACAACCTGCCTGGCTTCATCGACGATCCGGTCGAGATCTTCCGCATCTGGAAGGGCGGCATGTCCTTCCACGGCGGCCTGCTCGGGGTGATCGCCGCGGTGTGGCTGTACGCGCGCTCGCGCACGCTCACGTTCTTCTACGTGATGGACTTCGTGGCGCTGGTGGTGCCGTTCGGCCTGCTCACCGGCCGCATCGGCAACTTCATCAACGCCGAGTTGTGGGGCAAGCCCAGCAGCCTGCCGTGGGCAATGGTGTTTCCGAGCGACCCCGACCGGCTGCCGCGGCACCCGAGCATGCTCTACGAGGCCTTCCTCGAAGGCGCGGTCATGCTGGCGATCCTCTGGTGGTATTCGTCGAAACCTCGGCCGCCGGCCGCGGTCTGTGGCCTGTTCCTGGTGCTGTATGGGGTGTTCCGCTCGATGATCGAGTTCGTGCGGGTCCCGGACGCCCAGATCGGGTATCTCGCGGGCGGGTGGCTGACGATGGGGCAGGTTTTGTGCATCCCGATGTGGCTGACGGGTGCCGCCCTGATGATCTGGGCTCATCGGCGTTCCAGTCCCTAATTGCCGCACTGCGGCATCGGCCGGTAAACTCGCGTGCTTTTCAGGGGCTTGGCCGGCGGCCAGGTCCATTCTTTCTTCAGTCGAATCAGCAGCTAGGAACTCCGGTCATGGCGGTCGAACGCACCCTTTCCATCATCAAACCCGACGCAGTCTCGAAGAACGTCGTCGGCCAGATCTACACGCGCTTCGAAGGCGCGGGCCTCAAGGTCGTCGCCGCCCGCATGACGCACCTGACCGAGAAGGAAGCCGGCGGCTTCTACGAGGTGCACAAGGAGCGTCCGTTCTTCAAGGACCTCGTCAGCTTCATGACCAGCGGCCCGGTGATCATCCAGGTGCTCGAGGGCGACAACGCGGTGGCCAAGCATCGCGACATCATGGGCGCCACCGATCCGAAGAAGGCCGCGCCGGGCACCATCCGCGCCGACTTCGCCGACTCGATCGACGAGAACGCCGTGCACGGTTCGGACAGCGCCGAGAACGCCGCGCGAGAGATCAGCTACTTCTTCCGCGCCACGGAGCTGTGCCCCCGCACTCGGTGAGCCGAGAGACGGGAGACGGGAGACAGGAGACGTGACGGGCGAAAAGACGACGGGATCGACGGAACAGGCGAACCAGGTCGTCTCCCGTCTCGCGTCCCCCGTCTCGCTCGTGAATCTCTTCGGCATGGACCGCGAGCGCCTGCGGGCGCAGTTCGCGTCCATCGGCGAGAAGCCGTTCCGCGCCGACCAGATCATGCAGTGGATCTACCGGCGCGGCGTCGATGACTTCGCCGGCATGAGCAACCTGTCGAAGGATCTGCGCGCGCGGCTCGAGGCGAATTTCGTCGTGCGGCCGCCGGAACTGCTCACCGAGCAGCTCTCGGCCGACGGCACCCGCAAGTGGGTGCTCAAGGTCGGCGGCGGCCAGGCGATCGAGACGGTGTTCATTCCCGAGAAGGATCGGGGGACCCTCTGCATCTCGTCCCAGGTCGGCTGTGCGATGGACTGCGCATTCTGCTCGACCGCGCAGCAGGGTCTAAACCGGAATCTCGATACCGCGGAGATCGTGGCGCAGGTGTGGTTCGCGGCCAAGGCGCTCGGCGGCGATTTCCAGAACGAGCGCGTGATCTCGAACGTCGTGTTCATGGGCATGGGCGAACCGCTGGCCAACTACAACGCGGTGCTCCCGGCGGTGAAGATCCTGCAGGACGACTTCGGTTTCGGCCTGTCCAAGCGTCGCACGACGGTTTCCACCTCGGGCCTGGTGCCGTTCATGGACCGGCTGCGCGAGGACGTCGACACCGCGCTGGCGGTGTCGCTGCACGCGCCCAACGATGCGCTGCGCAACGAGCTGGTGCCGATCAACAAGAAGTACCCGATCGCCGAACTGATGGACGCGTGCCGCCGCTACACCGCGCATCGCGACCACAAGATGCACATCGTCTACGAGTACGTGATGCTCGACGGCGTCAACGATTCGCCTGCGCTGGCGCGCGACCTGGCCAGGCTGCTCAACGGGATGCCGGCCAAGGTCAATCTCATTCCGTTCAATCCGTTTCCCGAGACGCGCTTCAAGCGCAGCAAGCAGGACGCCATCGAGACGTTCGCCGGCATCCTGCGCGGCAAGAACATCCTCGCCACGACGCGCAAGACGCGTGGCGACGACATCGACGCGGCGTGCGGCCAGCTCGTCGGCAAGGTGCTCAACAAGCAGAAGCGACGCCTCTCCGACATTCCCGTGAGGGCGGCCTGATGCGCGCTGCCCTGTCGCACCCGATCGCGGCGTTGGTCCTGGCGGTCGGGGCGTGCGGCTGCGTCACGGTGAACTCGACCTCGCCGATGATCGAGAAGTCCGAGCCGGCGCCGCGCTCCGAGCCCAATCTGCAGGAAGCCGCGCGCCTCAACACCGACCTCGGCAACAACTACGCGCGCACCGGCAACCTCGAGGTGGCCTTCGACAAATTCCAGCGCGCGCTGAGCCAGGATGCGAACTACGCACCGGCGCACGCGGGCATGGCGCTGGTCTACTCGCAGCGGCGCGAGACCGAGAAGGCGCAGCAGCATTACGAGCGCGCGTTGCAGCTGCAGCCGAACGATCCGATCACGCGCAACAACTACGGCGTGTTCCTGTGCGGGCAGCAGCGCTACAAGGACGCCGACAAGGCGTTCCTGCGCGCGGCCACCAGTTCGAACTATCGCGAGCCGGATCGTGCCTACACCAACGCCGGCGTATGTGCGCGTCGCGTACCGGACCTGGAAAAGGCCGAGGGCTATTTCCGCGAGGCGCTGAGGCTGCGCCCCGAATCACCCGAACCGCTGCAGCAGATGGCCTCGCTGTGCCTCGAGCGCAAGGATTACCCGCGCGCCAAGGCTTTCCTGCAGCGCTACGAGAAAGTCGGTCCTGCCACCGCGGCGACGCTGTGGCTGGGCGCCAAGATCGAGTTCGCGCTCGGTGACGAAAACGCCGCCGCTGAATACGCGCGACGCCTTCGCAGCGAGTTTCCCGATTCCGAAGAGAGCTTGAGCACGCTGGGTCAGTCCGCCTCATGAACGCCGAACACGCCACGCACGATTCCGCCGCCATGACCGGCAGCCCGGGCGCCACGATCCGGGCCGCCCGCACCCGCGCCGGCCTGTCGCTCGAGGAACTGGCCTCGCGCACGCGCCTGACGCGCCAGACGCTCGAGGCGATGGAGGCCGATGCGTTCGACCAGCTGCTCGAGCCGGTCTACGTGCGCGGGTACTACCGCAAGTGCGCGCGCATTCTCGAGATCCCCGACCAGCCGCTGGTCGACGCGTACGACCGGATGTATTCGCCGCCGCCCAAGGCCGCGCCGCAGCGGCTGCGCCTGGCCTCCGGCGGAGACCTGGGATCGTCGCCGCGTTTCTCCACACGGTTGGCGATCCTCGCGCCGTTGGCGGCGATCGTGCTGATCTCGATCATCTGGGCGCTGCGCCAGGGCTCGACCACGCCGCCGCCGCAGCAGACGGTGACGATGATCGACTCCGGCCTCGACGGTTCGGGCGCGATGATCGGACCCGACAGCATTCCGCCGCCGAGCGGCCCGGAGATGGCGCCGGCCACCGACGGTTCCACGCTGCCCGCGCCCACCGATCCGGCCGCAACCGCGCCGGCCGATCCGGCCGCCGCCGTGCCCGTCGCGCCCGATCCGGCCGCGGTCGCCGCCGTGACGCCGGCCGAGCCGCCGGCTCCGCCCGCGCCCACGCCGGTCGGCACGCAGCTGGTGCTCGATTTCCAGGAGATCTCCTGGGCGCGCGTGGAGGATGCGAGCGGCAAGTCGCTGCTGTCGGGCGTGATCTCGCCGGGCGACACGCAGACGCTGGACGGCAAGCCGCCGTATTCGGTGTTTCTCGGCAATGCGCTGGGCGTGAAAGTGACCTTCGGCGGCGTGCCGGTCGAGGTGAAGCGTTACGTGAAGAGCAACTCGACCGCGCGCTTCAGCGTGCCGACCGCCGGCAACTGACGCGTTCGCGACCCACCTGGCAATTCCCATGGCGATGAAGGCCCAGCACGTGATCGAGCGGCGCAAGTCGCGCAGCATCCGTGTGGGCCGCGTCACGGTGGGCGGGGATGCACCGATCTCGGTGCAGACCATGACCAACACCGACACCGAGAACGTCGAAGCCACCGTCGCGCAGATCCGTGCCGCGATGAAGGCCGGCGCGGACATGGTGCGCGTGTCGACGCCGACGATCGCGGCCGCCGAAGCCTTCGGCAGGATCAAGAAGGAAGTGGGCTACGTGCCGCTGATCGCGGACGTGCACTTCAACTACAAGTGCGCGCTCAAGGCCGCTGAGATGGGCGCGGACTGCCTGCGCATCAACCCGGGCAACATCGGCTCGGATCGCAAGGTGGAAGAGGTGGTCGCCTGTGCGCGCCACCACGGTATCCCGATCCGCATCGGCGTCAACGCCGGTTCGCTCGAGGGCGACCTGCAGGAGAAGTACGGCGAGCCCAACGCCGACGCGCTGGTCGAATCGGCGCTGCGTCACATCGAGATCCTCAAGCGCCACAACTTCGAGGACTTCAAGGTTTCGCTGAAGGCCAGCGAGGTCTTCATGACCGTGCAGGCCTATCGCAAGCTCGCCAGGCTGATCGACCAGCCGCTGCACCTGGGCATCACCGAGGCCGGCGGCCTGCGCAACGGCTCGGTGAAGTCGGCGATCGGCCTGGGCATGATCCTGGCCGACGGCATCGGCGACACCATCCGCGTGTCGCTCGCGGCCGATCCGGTCGAGGAAGTGAAGGTCGGCTGGGACATCCTCAAGTCGCTGCACCTGCGCTCGCGCGGCATCAACCTCGTCGCATGCCCGAGCTGCTCACGGCAGAACTTCGACGTCGTGAAGGTCGTCAACGAGCTCGAGTCTCGCTTCGAGGACATCGAGGAGCCGATCGACCTCGCGGTGATCGGTTGCGTCGTCAACGGACCCGGCGAGTCGCGCGAAGCGACGGTGGGCGTGGCCGGCGGCTATCCCAATTCGATCTACGTCGACGGCGAGATCAAGCACAAGGCGCACAACGACGTGCTGGTCGACACGCTCGAGAAGCTGGTGCGCGAGAAGCTCGCGGCACGCGCGGCGGCCAAGACCGCCGCATGAAGATCCAGTCGATCCGCGGTTTCAACGACGTGCTGCCCGCCGACTCGGCGCTGTGGCAGCACCTGTTCGACACGGCGCGCACGCTGTTCGAGGCCTACGGGTATCGCGAGATGCGCATCCCGGTGGTCGAGTCGATCGCGCTGTTCAAGCGCGCGGTCGGCGAGGTCACCGACGTGGTCGAGAAGGAGATGTACGCCTTCGAGGACCGCGGCGGCGAGCATATCGCGCTGCGGCCCGAGTTCACCGCGGGACTGGTCCGCGCCGGCATCGAGCACGGCCTGTTCCACAACCAGCAGCAGCGCGTGTGGTGCGCCGGTCCGGTGTTCCGCTACGAGCGCCCGCAGGCGGGCCGCTATCGCCAGTTCCACCAGTTCGACGTCGAGGCCTACGGCATCGCCGGGCCGGACGTGGACGTCGAGATGATCGCGATGACCGCGCGGCTGTGGAAGGCGCTGGGATTCCAGAACCTGCGCCTGGAGCTGAACTCGCTGGGCGGCACCGAGACGCGCGCGCGCTACCGTGCGGCGCTGATCGAGTTCCTGTCGCGCCACGAGTCGAGCCTCGACGAGGATTCGAAGAAGCGCCTGCACAGCAATCCGCTGCGCGTGCTCGATTCCAAGGTGTCCACGACGCAGGCGATCGTGAAGGACGCGCCGAGCATCCTCGAATATCTCGACGCCGACTCGGCCGCGCATCTCGACGGCCTGCGCCAGGGACTGGCCGACCTCGGCATCGAGCACCACGTGAACCCGCGCCTCGTGCGCGGCCTGGACTACTACACCAAGGGCGTCTTCGAGTGGATCACCACCGAGCTCGGCGCCCAGGGAACCATCTGCGCCGGCGGGCGCTACGACAACCTCGTCGAGCAGCTCGGCGGCTCGCCGACGCCCGCGGTGGGCTGGGCGGCCGGCGTCGAGCGCCTGATCCTGCTGCTGCAGAAGCTCGATACCGCGTCCCTGGCATCCGAGGCCGACATCTACGTCTGCCGCTTCGGTGCGCAGGGCGAGCGCGCCGGCCTGGCGTTGGCCGAAGCCGTGCGCGACACGCTGGGCCCGACGGCGCGCGTGGCGCTGAGCGTGGGCGGCGGCAAACCCGGCGCCCAGATCAAGCGCGCCGACAGGTCCGGCGCGCGCATCGCGCTGGTGGTCGGCGACGACGAGGCCGCCGCCGGAACCGTTCAAGTAAAATTCCTGCGAGAAGAGCGCCCTCAGGCGACCGTGGCCCGTTCGGAACTGCTGACGCAGCTGTCGGGTCTTCTATCTTCCAGCGTCCCCCAACGATAACGACACAACAGGGCAAGCCGTGGCTACGCATATCGATGACGAAGAGGACCTCGAGCGCCTCAAGACCTGGTGGAAGGAGAACTGGGTCGCCCTGGTCGGCGGCCTCGTCATCGGCTTCGGCGCGATCGGCGGCTGGGAGGCCTACAAGGTCTGGCGCGACGGGCGCGCGGAGACCGCCTCGCAGATGTACGAAGAACTGCGCAAGAACCTCGACGGCGCCAAGACCGACGAGGCCAATGCGATCGTCGATCGTCTGAAGTCGGATTACGCCAGCACGCCGTACGCCGCCATCGCGGCACTCGCGGCGGCACAGTCCGCGGTCAAGAACGGCCAGTACGACACCGCCGCCGCCCATCTCAAGTGGGTGGTCGAGAAGGGTCGCGACGAGGGCCTGGTCGAGGTCGCGCGGCTTCGACAGGCGCGCGTGCTGCTCGCGCAGAACAAGCCGGACGACGCGCTGGCGGTGCTGGGCAAGGAAGCCGGCAGCTTCTCCAGCCTGGCCGAGGAATTGCGCGGCGACATCCAGCTGGCCAAGGGCGATCGCAAGGCCGCGCGCAGCGCCTACGAAAAGGCCCTGGCCGCCGCCGAGAGCGGCGCCACCAACAAAACGCTGTTGCAGCAGAAGCTGGACGACCTCACGGAAGTGAATCCCTCATGACGACCGTCGCGTCTCATCTCCCCCTGCGTTCGCGTCCCCTGGGACTCGCGCTCCTGGCGCTGGCCCTCGCGGCCTGCGGCGGCAAGAGCACGGTGCGCGAGCCCACCGAGCTCACCAAGATCAAGGATCCGGCGATCCATCCGCACACGCAGTGGTCGGTCAACGCCGGCGACGGCAGCGGCGGCCGGGTTTCGGGCCTGCGTCTGAACCTGGAATCCGACGCGCTCTACACCGCCGAGATCGGCGGCACCGTCTACGCCTGGTCGCCCGACAAGGGCAAGTTGCTATGGAAGACCGACACCGACGCGCGCGTGATCTCCGGACCGAGCGTCTCGGGTGATCAGGTGCTGGTCGGGACGCTCGACGCCGAAGTGATCGCGCTCAAGCGCTCCGACGGCAGCGAGCTGTGGCGCAGCAAGACCTCCAGCGAGGTCATCGGTCCGCCGGTGGGCAGCGGCGAGATCGTCATCGCGCGCAGCGTCGACGGTCGTGTGTACGGCCTCAACGCCACCGCCGGCCAACGCGTCTGGACGTTCGATCGCGACGTGCCGAATCTGGTGCTGCGCGGCAGCAGCGCGCCGCTGTTGATCGGCGGCCGCGCGTACGTCGGCATGGACAACGGCCGCGTCGCCAGCCTGCGCATCAACGACGGCGAGCCGGTGTGGGAGCAGGCGGTGGCCGTCGCCAGCGGCCGCACGGAGCTCGAGCGCCTCACCGACGTCGACGCCGAACTGCTCGACGGTCCCGACTGCATCCTCGCGGCGAGCTTCGGCGGCGAAGTCGCCTGCCTCGAAGCCGAGAGCGGTGAAGTGCTGTGGCGTCGTTCGATCCGCAGCTACAGCGGGATGGCCGCCACGCCGGACAAGCTGATCGTCACCGACGACGTGGGCGCCGTGTGGGGCCTGGACCTGCACACCGGCGCCGCCGCGTGGAAGCAGGAAGGGCTGCTGTATCGCAAGCTCTCGGCGCCGGCGTATTTCGACGGCTACGTCGTCGTCGGCGACTTCGAGGGCTACCTGCACTGGCTCGATCCGTCGACCGGCGCGTTCGTTGCGCGCTCGCGCGTGGGCTCGGATCCCATCGTGCGTGCGCCGGTGGCCACCGACAGCGTTCTGTACGTGTTGAACTCGACCGGTCGCATCGCGGCGGTGACGTCGGGCAAGAAGCCCAAGGAATAGGCGCAAAAAATCCCATGCAGCAAGGCCTGCCCGTTTTCGTCCTCGTGGGCCGGCCCAATGTAGGGAAGTCGACGCTCTTCAACCGCCTCACCGGCACGCGCGACGCGCTGGTCGCCGACTTTCCGGGACTGACGCGCGATCGCCAGTACGGCTTCGGCGTGTTCGAGGAACGTCGATTCATCGTCGTGGACACCGGCGGCCTGATGCCGGAATCGTCCGATGCGCTCGCCGGGCTCGCCGAGGACCAGGCGCAGATCGCGCTCGAGGACGCCGATCACATCCTGTTCCTGACCGACGCGCTCGCCGGCCGGCACGGATCGGATTCGGAGATCGCGAGCCTGCTGCGCCGCACCGGCAAGCCGGTGCACCTGCTGGTGAACAAGGCCGAAGGTCGCGACAAGACCACCGCCGCCGGCGACTTCTTCGAGCTGGGCATCGGCGAGCCACGCCCGGTTTCGGCGCAGCACGGCGATGGCCTGGCCGCGCTGCTGCGTGAACTGCTCGCCGGCGTGGCGCCCAACATCGAGGCGGCACGAGGCGACGACGAGGTGCGCGTCGCGATCGTCGGTCGTCCCAACGTCGGCAAGTCCACGCTGGTGAATCGCCTGGTCGGTGAAGAACGTGTCCTGGCCGCCGATCAGCCGGGCACCACGCGCGATGCCATCCGCGTGCCCTTCGTTTACGACGGCAAGCCGTTTGTGCTGATCGACACCGCGGGCGTACGCCGCCGCGCGCGCATCGACGAGACCATCGAGAAGTTTTCGGTGATCAAGACGCTGCAGGCCATCGAGCAGGCGCACGTGGTCGTCGTGGTGGTCGACGCGAAGAACGACATCGGCGAGCAGGACGCGCGACTCATGGGCCTGGTCGCCGAAGCCGGTCGCGCGATGGTGCTCGCGGTGAACAAGTGGGATCGCCTGCCGTCCGACGAGCGCGATCAGGTGCGCTACCAGGTGACCCTGAAGATGCCGTACCTCGACTACGTGCCAACGCACTACATCGCCGCCAAGTTCGGCTCGGGCCTGGGCGAACTGATGATCGCGGTGCAGCAGGCCTTCGAGGGCGCCACCATCGAGATGCCGACGCCGGAGCTCACGCGCATCCTCGAGCGCTCGGTCGAAGCCCATAACCCGCCCGCGGTGCTCGGCCGGCGCATCAAGCTGAGATACGCGCACCAGTCGGGACGCAATCCGCCGAAGGTGATGATCCACGGCAACCAGACCGAAAAGCTGCCGGTCGCGTATCGGCGTTACCTGGTCAACGAGTTCCGCAACCACTTCAAGCTCAAGGGCGTGCCGTTGCAGGTCGAGTTCAAGACCGGCGACAACCCGTTCAAGGACAAGAAGAACAAGCTCACGCCGCGCCAGATCGCGAGCCGCAAGCGGATGATCGATCGCTGGCACTGAGCCAGCGCTGGGTCAGCCGGGCTTGCCGTCGAGCCGTGGCCGGGTCAGCACCGGCCAGTAGGTGATGGCATACAGCGCGAAGGCCGCGCTCCAGAGCAGCGCCGAAATCCAGATCGCACGTGCCATCAGCTCCGGGTCCCACATCGGCAGTCCGACGCGCGTGATCGCGGCCAGCAGCACCAGCACGTAGCAGGTCACGTCACCGCGACTCGCGACCAGCGGACGTCCGGTGTGGCCGCGTGCGGTGCGCGTGATCATGCCGATGATCAATCCGCCCATCGCGCCCACGGTCAGCGCATGGGTGGCCAGCGACGACGCCACGTGGCCCAACTCGCCCATCGCGCGCAGCGCCAGGTGCAGCGGGATCCAGGCGTAGGCGACATGCAGGATCCACAGGATCGGCGTGCGCAACGTCCGGTACGGGCGCCACAGCAGCCAGCGCAGCAGGTGCAGCAGCGCGCCGGCGCCGCAGATCGCCGCGATCGGAACGCCGCGCACCTGCAGGACGTCGGCGCCGGCCATCACCAGGATCGCGCCGAGTGCGGCGACTTCGAGGCCGGCGACCCGGCGCGGCGCGGCGTCCGGGATGGCGTTGTGGGTGAACATCGGCACGATGCGCCCGGCCATCACCGCCATGACGAAGAGCACCACGTCGAGTCCCAGTTGCAGACCGAGCAGGGGTGGGGGCGACACCACGCCCAGGTGCGCCAGGTGGAACAGGCCCGCAGCCAATGCCATCAGCACCAGCAGGCCGACAAAGACGTAATTGCGACGGCTGCGCGCGCGCCAGACCGGGATGCCCAGCGACACCGCCACGGCCAGCGGGAACGCGATGTTGGTCGCCGCCGCCGCCCAGGCCAGCGGCGAGAGCACCAGCACGCGCGCCGCGATCCACAGCAGCACCAGGCCCATCAGCCACCGCCCCGTCGGCGTGGGATGGCCCGTCCAGTTGCGGCCGGCGGTGAACAGAAAGCCGGTGATCACCGCCAGTGCGAATCCGAACAGCATCTCGTGCGCGTGCCACCACGGACCGCGCAGGTAGGCGTACGGCAACCAGCCTTCGACCTGCGCGGCCCAAAGGGCGATCGACAGCGCGGCGAAGATGCTCGCCACCAGGTAGAACGGCCGGAATCCGAGTTGCCACAGCGCAGGCGGCGCAGGCGATGGCCATCGCGCAGCGTCGGCGTGTCCAGCTTTAGAAATCGTCATGTCGATCCTCGCCACCAGGCGGAGACCATAGCCCGGACGGGACGCGCGAACATCGGGACGGTGCATCCGCAGCCGAAATCTCGACGCGCCAGGCGCACGCGGACTCAACCACGGGGCCGGCAGAATCGACCTATAGTCGATCCAATGCCGGGCGTCGGGGGGAACATGAACGACACGCGCAAGCTGTGGATCGGACTCGCGGCACTGTTGGTGCTCTCCTTTTCGATCCTGCTGTGGGCAGGCGGAAGGATCTTCCGTGCGGCGCCACCCGTCCCCCAGCACGTCACGAGTCAGGACGGCACGATGATCTTCTCGCGCGCCGACATCGAGCAAGGTCGCCAGGTCTGGCAATCCATCGGCGGTATGCAGCTGGGATCGATCTGGGGCCACGGCGCGTATGTCGCGCCCGACTGGAGCGCCGACTGGCTCCATCGTGAAGCCATGGCCGTGCTCGAACGGTGGGCGAAGAAGGACGGCGCTCCGGGGTACGCCGCGCTGCAGGCGGAGGATCAGGCGGTCTTGCGGGCACGGCTGCAGACGATGATGCGCGCAAACACCTACGACCCGGCGACCTCGACGGTCACGCTCACCACTGATCGTGCGGCGGCGATCGCGCAGGTCGGCGCGCACTACGTGAGCCTGTTCGGCAACGCGCCGGAGACCGCCGGGTTGCGCGAGTCCTACGCGATGAAGGACGAAACCGTCGCGACGCCCGAGCATCGTCGCGCGCTCACCGCGTTCTTCTGGTGGACCGCCTGGGCGTGCACCACCGAGCGTCCGGGTGACGAGGGCCGAACCTTCGCCGGGGAGGCGACCGGGCCCAGCGACATGCGGGTGACGTACACGAACAACTGGCCCGGCGAACCGCTGGTGGGCAACACACCGCCACCGGCACTGTGGCTGTGGTCGGCATTCAGCGTGCTGTTCCTCATCGCCGGCATCGGGCTGCTGGGCTGGCACCATGCCGTGACGCATGCATACGACGAGACGCCGCACGCCGTGCCGACGTCCGATCCGTTCGCGGTGCTGCACATCACGCCCTCGATGCGTGCGACGGCCAAGTACTTCTGGATGGTGCTCGCGCTTTTCCTGCTGCAGATCCTGCTCGGCGCGATAACCGCGCACTACCAGGTCGAAGGCCAGGACGCATACGGCTTTGCGTTGTCCGAAGTGCTGCCGTACTCGGTGACGCGCACCTGGCATACGCAACTGGCGGTGCTCTGGATCGCCACCGCCTGGCTTGGAACCGGTCTCTACATCGGACCCGCGCTCTCCGGGCATGAACCGAGATTCCAGCGCCTCGGCGTCAATTTCCTGTTCGTGTCGCTGCTGATCATCGTCGTGGGCTCGTTCGTCGGACAGTGGCTGGCGGTGATGCAGACGCTCGGGCTGGACCTGAATTTCTGGTTCGGTCATCAGGGCTGGGAATACGCCGACATGGGCAGGTTCTGGCAGTGGTACCTGTTCATCGGCCTGGCGTTGTGGGTGTTGCTGGTCGGCAGGGCGATCTGGCCGGTGCTGCGCAACCGCTCGAGCGAATCGCGTGCGATCGTGGGATTGCTCTTTCTCGCCACCGCGGCGATCGGGACCTTCTATGCGTCGGCGTTGATGTGGAACGAGCACACGCACATCTCCGAGGTCGAGTACTGGCGCTGGTGGCTGGTGCACCTCTGGGTGGAAGGCTTCTTCGAGGTCTTCGCCACCGCCGTGATGGCGCTGATCCTTACGCGCCTGGGTCTGGTTCGGACCGATACCGCGACGGTTGCAGTGCTGTTCGCGACGATCGTCTTCATGGCCGGTGGCGTCCTCGGCACGTTGCATCACCTGTATTTCGTCGGCACGCCGATCGGCGTGGTGGCGCTAGGCGCCAGCTTCAGCGCGTTGGAGGTGGTGCCGCTGGCCTACATCGGGTTCGAGGCCTACCACACGTGGCGGCTGAGCAAGAGCACGCCGTGGATGGCGCGCTACAAGTGGCCGATGCTGTTCTTCATCGCCGTTTCGTTCTGGAACCTGGTAGGTGCGGGACTCTTCGGCTTTCTCATCAACCCGCCACTGTCGCTCTATTACATGCAGGGACTCAACCTGACGCCGCTGCATGGTCACACCGCGCTCTTCGGCGTGTACGGAATGCTGGGCATCGCGCTGGTGCTGTTCTGCCTGCGCGGCTTGCGCGGCCAGATGGTGTGGAACGCCAGGCTGCTGGGCACCGCGTTCTGGGCGTTGAACATCGGCTTGGCGCTGATGGCGCTGCTCACGCTGCTGCCGATGGGTACGCTGCAACTGCTGGCGGCGATCGAGCACGGCTACGCCTACGCGAGATCCGCCGATTTCATGGGCAAGCCGATCATGGAGATCCTGGTGTGGATGCGCGTACCCGGCGACGTGGTGTTCAGCGTGGGCGCGCTGGCGCTGGCGTGGTTCGTCGTCAGGCTCTGGATTGCCCCGACTCCCGAGCCGGTGGACGACGCGCAGGCCTTGCGCGCCGAGCGTTGATGGCGCCGGGTGGCCGCGGGCCCCCGACGTGATCGACTACTACCCGCAGATAAAGGCCGTTCACGTGTATGTGGCCGTTGCCACAGGAAGCCTCTACCTGCTGCGCGGCCTGCTCGCCGTGACCGGGCGCGAGTCGATCGCCCTTTGCGCACCGGTGCGCTACGCGAGCTACAGCGTGGATACGGTGCTGCTGACCTCCGCGCTGATGCTGCATTCGATGCTGCCGGCCGCCGCGTTCTCGAACGGCTGGTTGCGGGCCAAGCTGCTCCTGATCATCGTCTACATCGCGCTGGGCGTGTTCACGTTGCACCGCGCGCGTGGACCGCGCAGTCGCGTGGTGTGCTACGTGCTCGCACTGACGGTATTCGGCTTCGTTTATGCCATCGCACGACGCCACCATCCCTGGGGTCCGTTGGCGCCGTGGTTCGGCTGAGCACGGCGCAGGCGCCGCCCCAGGTCAATCGATGTAGAGCGAGCTCACCGATTCTTCGGCGCTCACGCGCCGGATGGTCTCCGCCAGCAGTCCGCCGATCGACAGCTGACGGATCTTCGGGCAGGCCGCGGCCGCGGGCGACAGCGGGATCGTGTCGGTCACGACGAGCTGGTCGAGACGCGAATTCATGATGTTGCTCACCGCCGGACCCGACAGCACCGGGTGCGTGACGTAGGCCACGACCTTGATCGCGCCGGCGTCCTTGAGTGCGCCGGCCGCCTGGCCCAGCGTACCGGCGGTGTCGACGAGGTCGTCCACCAGCACGCAGCTCTTGCCGCGCACGTCGCCGATGATGTTCATCACCTTGGCTTCGTTCGGACGCGGACGGCGTTTGTCGATGATGGCCAGGTCGGCGTCGTCGAGCCGCTTGGCGATCGCACGCGCGCGCACCACGCCGCCGACGTCGGGGCTGACCACGATCAGGTTCTCGTGGGTCTGGCGCCAGATGTCGCCCAGCAGCACCGGGCTGGCGTAGACGTTGTCGACCGGGATGTCGAAGAAGCCCTGGATCTGGTCGGCGTGCAGGTCGACGGTGAGCACGCGATCGGCGCCGCACTCGCCGATCATGTCGGCGCAGACCTTGGCGCTGATCGGCACGCGCGCGCTGCGCGGGCGCCGGTCCTGGCGCGCGTAGCCGAAGTAGGGCACGACCGCGGTGATGCGCTGGGCGCTCGCGCGCTTGAGCGCGTCGAGCATCATCACCAGTTCCATGAAGTTGTCGTTGGTCGGCGCGCAGGTCGGCTGGATCACGAACACGTCCTTGCCGCGAACGTTCTCGAGGATCTCGATCTGGATCTCGCCGTCCGAGAACTTGCCGATCATCGCCTTGCCCAGCGACACCCGCATGTAGTTGGCGATGTCCTGCGCCAGCTGCGGGTTCGCGTTGCCCGTGAACAGCATCAAAGAGGAGTCGTTCATTTAATTACTTTCAAGCGGGGCCGGCGGCCCCGTCCTTCAAGGTGGAAAGCATCGATTGGCACGCAGGGATGGCTGGGGAGCCAGGATTCGAACCTGGGAATGGCGGGATCAAAACCCGCTGCCTTACCACTTGGCGACTCCCCATCCGGGATGCAGATGCAAACGCGAGACCGAAATTATAGCGATGAGGCGCATGCGCTCCGCTCCTGCCTCAGCCCGCACGCAGCCGCGCCAGCGGCGACTCGTTGAGGCCGCGCGCGATGAAGCAGCTCCAGCCGGGCGGCATCGCCGATCGCGCCATCAGCGCCTCGGGGCGCGAGGCGAAGGCGGCGAAGACCGAACTGCCGGTGCCGCTCATGCGCGCGCCGGCGAAGCGGCCGAGCCGCTGCATCGCCTCGTCGACCAGCGGATAGCGCTGGCGCGTCACCGGCTCGCAGTCGTTGCGCGTGACCGACCCGGCGCGGTACTGGCGCGACGTGATGCGCGGCGTGTCGCGCCGCAATTCCGGCGCCTCGAAGATCTCGCGCGTGCTGATCGCCACCGGTGGCGTCACCACCAGGAACCACGGCTCGGGCAGCTCCAGCGTCGTGAGCCGTTCGCCGATGCCCTCGGCGAAGCTGGCATGGCCGTGGACGAACACGGGAACATCGGCGCCCAGGCGCACGCCGAGCGTCGCCAGCTCGTCGCGCGTGAAGCCCAGGTTCCACAGCCGGTTGAGCGCGACCAGCGTGGTCGCGGCATTGCTCGATCCGCCGCCGAGGCCGCCGCCGACCGGCAGGCGCTTGTCGATGCGGATGTCGGCGCCCAGGTTCGCGCCGCTGGCCTGGCTCAGCAGACGCGCGGCGCGCACCGCCAGATCGTCGTCGTGCGCGATGCCCGGCACCTCGTTCTCGCGCTGGCAGACGCCGTCGCCGCGCGGACGGAAGAACAGCGTGTCGCCGTGGTCGAGGAACTGAAAGACCGTCTGCAGTTCGTGATAGCCGTCGGTGCGCCGGCCGTTCACGTGCAGGAACAGGTTGATCTTGGCCGGGGCAGGCCAGGGGAACTCGGCGGTCAGCGGCACGTGGGCGGCGAGGCGAGTCATGGCGTCGATGCGGCGGAATCTGGAGAAGAAACGGGAAGGAGTCGGAAATAGCGAAGCGGCGACGGGTTCACGGCACCGCGGCAGGCGTCGAGACGCCGACCGGCAACTGGGTCCATTGATCTGCCAGCACCAGCACCTGCGTGTCGCCGTTGCGGGCCTCGATGCGACGCGGCAGCTGCGGCCCGGCGCCGTCGGCGGACGCGGGCCGGTACTCGACGTAGTTGAGCTCCCAGCCGTTCTGCACGATGCGCAGCGCGCGACCGGTCTGCGGATCCAGGCGCACCTCGCTGCGCGCATCGGGCGCCGGCAGGCCCAGCGCCCACCAGCGCAGGCCGCGTACCGGCAGTCGCACGCCGAGCGCCTGCTGCAGCCACGCCTCGGGATCGGTGGTCACGATCGGCTGGTCGTCGCCGGTACGCACCCGCACCTCGATCGCGTCGCCGGCGAGCTCGGCCGCGCGCGCGCCGAACGGTCCGGCCAGGCGCAGCTCGAAGCGGCCGTCGGGGTGCTGCTTCCAGCGCAGGTCGGCCTTGAAGCCCAGCGCGCCGCTGGCGACGCGCCCCTTCAGCACGAAGCGATCGATCGGCGACAGCTGCGCCACGCGAGCCTGCCAGGCCGGCGCCTGCGGACCGTCGACCGGCTGACCGGGCAGCTCGTCGCGCGGCCGCAGCAGCGCACAGCCGCTCAGCACCGCGATCAGGGCGGCGATCAGGATCAGCCGCATGGCTCAGCGAGTGAGTCTTTGGACGGTATCGCGCAGCACGCGATGCTCGGGGTCCCGCGCGAGGGCCTTGTCCCACACGGCCTGCGCCTGCTCGCGCTGGCCCAGCGCCCACAACACCTCGCCCAGATGCGCCGAGATCTCGGGATCCGCGGCCTTGCCCAGCGCCTTTTCGAGATAGCCGCGCGCCTCGTCGAGGCGGCCGAGCTTGTAGAGCACCCAGCCCATGCTGTCGATCACCGCAGCGTCGTCGGGGGAGCGCTGCAGTGCCGCTTCGATCAGCTTGTGCGCCTCTTCGAACCGGTCGGTGTTCACCGCGAGCATGTAGCCCAGCGCGTTCATCGCGCGCGCATCGTCCTTGTCGCTGGCCAGGATGCGGCGCAGGTCGGCCTCGGCCTGCGGAAAACGGCCCATGCGCTCGTGCACCAGCGAGCGGCCGTAGAGCAGACCGGAGTCCTCGGGCGACTTCTGCAGCGCCTGGTCGTAGACCGACAGCGCCTCGTCGTTGAGATTGGCGTCGAGCAGCATCTCGGCCTCGGCCAGCGTCAGGCGCGGCGCGAGCGGCGGGAACTGGCGGCGCAGCTGATCGATCAGCGCGCGGCCTTCGGCGGCCTTGCCCAGGCGCGTCATCACCGCGGCCTGGCGCACTGCGGCTTCGATCGCCTGGCCGCCGGTGTTGACCTTGCGGTAGTGCTCGAGCGCCTTGTCCCACTCCCGGCGCGCCTCGGCGATGCGGCCCAGCTGGTACGAGGCGTCGCCGCCGCGCTCGGGATCGGCCGCCAGCGGCGCGAACAGGCGTTCGGCCTGCTCGTACTCGCTGTCGGTGAAAGCCATCACGCCCAGCGCGTACCGCGCGTCCTGGTTCTTGTCGTCTTCCTTGAGCGTTTCGCGCAGCTGCGTGCGCGCGTGCTCGCGGTGCGAGGCGTCGAGCAGCAGGCGCGCGTAGGTCATGCGCACCTCGGCGCGTTCCTCGCCCTTGGCCTTCTTGAGCAGCTTGGCGACGTAGGTGTCGGCCTCCGGCAGCGCGCCCTTGCGCACCAGCACGCCGATCAGCAGCAGCGTCTCGTCGCGACCGTCGGACTTGAGGCGCAGCGCCTCGCGCGCGGATTTCTCCGCAACGTCGATCTTTTCGAACCGCAGCGCCACCAGCGCGTGCGCGTAGTAGGCGCCGGCGAGCTTGGGGTACTGCGCGACCAGGCGATCGAGCACCTCGAGGGCACGCGGACCCGCTTCGGGCTCCATCGACAGCAGCAGTGCGACGTGGCGGAAGCCCTCGGCCGGACCGCCCGCGTGGCCGCGGATCATCTCCAGGCTCTGTGCGTAGACCTCGTCGAGGTCCTGGTCGCGCAGCGCCAGCCGCGAGAGCACCTCGCGCGCGTCCATGCTCGAGGGCTCGAGTTCGAGCCAGCGGCGCGCGGCCAGCTTGGCGGTTTCGGCGTCGCCGGCGCTCAGCGCCAGCTGCGTGGCGCGACCGGCCAGCTGCGCGTCGGGCGCCAGTTCGAGCGCCTTGACGAAGGCTTCGGCGGCCAGGCCCGGCTGTCCCCGACCGGCGGCCATCTCGCCGGCCATCACGTGGAACTGCACTTGCATCTGCTGTTCCGGCGTCAGCTTGAGCGCATCCGCCGGCGCGGGCGCCGATTCGGATGCGATCTCCGGCGCCGCCGTTTCCGGTCCGGCAATCGGCGCCGGCGCCCCGGCTGCACGCACGGCGACCCAGGGGGTCGCAAACAACGCGAGAGACAGGATGGCGGACCGCAACAGCGTGGGACGGAAGGACACGGAGAGCCTGTACGAAGGACGGGCGAGGGACCGGCGTATGGTACCGCGGTTCGGTCACCGGCCCTGCGATGGGCATGTGTTTTTGCGCCGCCGCGGTTGAGTCCAGGCGCATGGATCCCCGAAGATATCGCGTCGCGCAGTCCGCTCCGGACTGCGCCTCGAGATAGCGATGGCCTTCATCACCCTGGGTCTCAGCCATCACAGCGCGCCGGTCGAGGCACGCGAGCGACTGGCTTTCACCGATTCCGAGCTGCCGGCTGCGCTGGCGCGCCTGCGCGCGCTCGCGGGTGTCGAAGAGGCGGCGATCCTCTCGACCTGCAATCGCACCGAGATCCTGGTGGTGGCCGAGCCCGACCTGTCGGCGATGCTGATCGAGTGGTGGCGCCGCGAACTCGCCGCGCCGGCCGGCCTGATCGAGCAGTTCGTCTACACCCATCGCGACCAGGCGGCGGTGCTGCACAGCCTGCGCGTGGCCTCGGGCCTGGATTCGATGGTGGTCGGCGAGCCGCAGATCCTGGGCCAGATGAAGGACAGCTTTGCCGTCGCCACGCAGAGCCGCGCGCTCGGTCCGGTGCTGTCGCGCCTGTTCCAGCACGCCTTCGCGGTGGCCAAGGTGGTGCGCAGCCGCACCCAGGTCGGTGCGCATCCGGTGTCGGTGGCCTACGCCGCGGTGCAGATGGCGCGCCAGATCTTCGCCGACCTGGGCCAGCAGACCGCGCTGCTGATCGGCGCCGGCGAGACGGTGCAGCTGATCGCGCGGCATCTGCGCGGGCAGGGCATCGGTCGCATCGTGGTGGCCAACCGCAGCCTCGAGCGGGCCGAGAAGCTGGCGCGCGAGGTGCACGGCTACGCCATCGCGCTGTCCGACCTCAACGCCTACCTCGGCGACGCCGACCTGGTGATCTCGTCGACCGCGGCGCGCGAGCACGTGGTCGAGGCGGCCGCGATGAAACTGGCGCTGAAGAAGCGCCGCCGCAAACCGGTTTTCATGATCGACCTGGCGGTGCCGCGCGATCTGGACCCGGCCATCGCCGAGCTCGAGGACATTTACCTCTACACGCTCGACGACCTGCGCAACGTGATCGCCTCCAACCTGCAGGCGCGCGTCGAAGCCGCCAAGCAGGCCGAGGTGCTGGTCGAGACCTACTCGCGCGACTTCACGCGCTGGCTCGAGAGCCGCGACGCCGGGCTGGTGATCCGCCGACTGCGCGAGCAGGCGCGCGCGCACCGCGACGAGGTGCTGGCCAAGGCGCGGCGCAAGCTCGCGGCCGGCGCGTCGCCCGACGAGGTGCTCGGCTTTCTGGCCGACACGCTCAGCAACAAGCTGCTGCACGCGCCGAGCCATCGGCTGCGCAGCGCCGACAGCGTCGAGCAGTCGCTGCTGATCAACGCGGCGCGCAAGCTCTTTGAGCTGCCCGACGACGAGTGACGCTCGCTGGTAGGCGTTAGGCGTTGGGCGTTAGACGTTAGCCTGTCGCCCCAACGCCGACCGCCTAACGCCTACCGCCTACCGCCTGATGCTTCCTTCCCTGATCCAAAAACTCGAACAGATGGCCGAGCGCCGCGCCGAGATCGAGCGCGAGCTGGCCACGCGGGAAGTCGCGTCCAATGCCGACCAGTTCCGCCGCCTGTCGCAGGAATACGCACAGCTCGGTCCGCTGGCAGAGAACTTCGGTGCGTGGCGCGCCGCGGTGGAGGAGATCAACGGGCTCGAGACGATGACCTCGGACCCGGACCTCGACGTGCGCGAGATCGCGCAATCCGAACTGCAGCAGGCGCGCGCCCGCCACGAAGCGCTGGAGCTGACGCTGCGCAGCTTCCTGGTGCCGCGTGATCCGCTCGACAACAACAACGTCTTTCTCGAAATCCGCGCCGGCACCGGCGGCGACGAGGCGGCGATCTTCGCCGGCGACCTGTTCCGGATGTATTCGAAGTACGCCGAAAGCCGCGGCTGGCAGCTCGAGCTGCTCAGCGAAAGCGCAGGGGAACACGGCGGCTTCAAGGAAGTGATCGCACGCATCGTCGGATTCGGCGCCTACAGCCAGCTCAAGTTCGAATCCGGCGCGCATCGCGTGCAGCGCGTGCCCGAGACCGAGGCGCAGGGTCGGATCCACACCAGCGCCGCGACGGTGGC
Source organism: Panacagrimonas sp. (assembly GCF_020697055.1). Taxonomy (GTDB): domain Bacteria; phylum Pseudomonadota; class Gammaproteobacteria; order Nevskiales; family Nevskiaceae; genus Panacagrimonas. The sequence continues at coordinate 101,146 of NZ_JAJFBP010000003.1, forward strand.
GGTGCTGCCCGAGATCGCCGAGACCGAGGCCATCGACATCAACCCCGCCGACCTCAAGGTTGATACCTATCGCGCGTCCGGCGCGGGCGGCCAGCACGTCAACAAGACCGAGTCGGCGATCCGCATCACGCACGTGCCGACCGGCGTCGTCGTCGAGTGCCAGGAAGAACGCTCGCAGCACAAGAACCGGGCCAAGGCGATGGCGTTGCTGGCCTCGCGCCTGCTCGATGCGGAACGCACCAAGCAGCAGTCGAGCATGGCGGCCGAGCGCAAGAAGCTGGTCGGCAGCGGCGATCGCAGCGAACGCATCCGCACCTACAACTTTCCGCAGGGCCGCGTGACCGATCACCGCATCAACCTGACGCTCTATCAGCTCGAGCGCGTGATCGAGGGCGACCTGGATCCGGTCATCCAGCCGCTGTTGGCCGAGTACCAGGCCACGCTGCTGGCCGAGACCGTCGGAGCGGGCTGATGGCCATGACGGTGGCCCAGCACCTGGGTGTCGCGATCGAACGGCTGAAAGCGTTCAGCGACAGCCCGCGTGCGGACGCCGAACTGCTGCTCGCGCACGCGCTCGGCACGTCGCGCTCGTCGTTGCGGATGCGCGAAGCCGATACGCCGTCGGCGCGCGTCGCCGCCGTGCTGGACCGGCTGCTGGTGCGGCGCATCTCCGGCGAACCGATCTCGTACCTGCTGGGCACGCAGGGCTTCTGGAGCCTGGAGCTCGAAGTCACGCCCGAGGTGCTGATTCCGCGACCCGATACCGAGACGCTGGTCGAATGGGCCCTCGAACGGATCGCGCGCGATGCGCCGTCGCGGGTGCTCGAGCTGGGCACCGGCAGCGGCTGCATCGCGCTGGCGATCGCCAGCGAGCGGCCGCACGCGCAGGTGCAGGCCACCGATCGATCGGAAGCGGCCTTGCGCGTGGCGCGCGCCAACGCCGAGCGGGTCGAGCTGACGCATCGCGTCGCGTTTCGCCAGGGCGACTGGTTCGACGCGCTCGATCCGGCGCGCGAGGACGCGTTCGACCTGGTCTTGAGCAATCCGCCGTACATCGCGGCGCGCGATCCGCATCTGGATGCGCTGCGCCACGAGCCGATCGATGCGCTGGTCTCCGGCGAGGACGGGCTCGACGACATCCGCCGCATCGTCGCCAACGCGGCCGCCTGGCTGCGCCGCGGCGAAGGGACGCTGATGATCGAGCACGGACACGATCAGGGCGACGACGTGCGCGAGCTGTTCGAGGCGACGGGATCGTTCGAGGCCATCGAAACGCGGCGCGATCTCGGCGGACGCGAGCGCGTGACCTCCGGGCGCGCGCGGCGATGAGCACGCGCTCGCTGGCCCGCTACGCGCGACAGATCGTGCTGCGCGAGGTCGGCGTCAACGGCCAGCAGGTGCTGCGCGATTCCTCGGCGCTGATCGTCGGACTCGGCGGCCTGGGCACGCCGGCCGCGCTGTACCTCGCCGGCGCGGGACTGGGTCGCCTCGTGCTCACGGACTTCGATCGCGTGCATGCCTCGAACCTTCATCGGCAGGTGCTGTATCGCGGCGAGCACGTGGGACAGGACAAGCTCGACTCGGCGCGCGAGCAGCTCGAGGCGCTGAATCCGGATTGCGCGGTCGAGTGCCGAACCGGGCCGCTCGACGCGGCTGCGTTGCTCGATGCGGCGCGCAGCGTCGACGTCGTGCTCGACTGCACCGACAACTTTCCTTCGCGCTTCGCCATCAATCGCGCCTGCGTCACCGCACGCAAGCCGCTGGTTTCCGGCGCCGCCATCCGTTTCGAAGGCCAGCTCGCGATCTTCGACAGCGCGCGCGGCACCGCCTGCTACGCCTGCTTGTTCCCGTCGTCGTCCGGCGGTGAGGCGCAGGAGACCTGCGAAGAGGCCGGCATCCTCGGTCCGGTCGTCGGCACGATCGGGACGCGCCAGGCGCTGGCGACGCTCAAGCTGCTGCTGGGGCTGGGTGACGACGCGCGCGGCACGCTGTGGGTATGGGATGCGTTGACGGATGCATCGCGGCGGCTGAGCATCCCGCGCGATCCCCGCTGCCCCGTTTGCGGAAACATCTCGCCATGAATGCCGAAGCCGACCTCGTGATGCCGCGCCGCCTGGCGATCCAGATCCTGCACGAGGCGCAGATCGCGCAGCCCGAACCGATCGTCGGCGTCGTCGGTGCGCGCGGCGACGAGCCGTGCAGTTTCCTGAAATCGGTGCAGGCCGACTTCATCGAGGTGCGCGGCGAGACGCTGTGGGCGCACCTGTGGTCGAACCCCACCGCTCCGGCCGTGCCGAGCGTCGATCAACTCGCCGGCGGCGGGCTGTTCCTGGTCGTGTCGCTCAACACCAAGGGCGTGCTCGAGATGCGCGCGTGGGAGCTGCGCGAGGGCGCGCCGTTCGAGCGGGTGCTCAAAGTCAGGGATTGAGGACACATCCGTAGCCCGGGCGCAGTCCGGGGAGACCTTCCCGGGTCTGCGCCCGGGCCACGAGAGCGGCGCTGCGTCTAGTGACGAAAGTGCCGCACGCCCGTGAACACCATCGCCATTCCCGCCTCGTCGGCGGCGGCGATCACTTCGGCGTCGCGCATCGATCCGCCCGGCTGGATCACCGCGGCGATGCCGGCGGCGGCGGCGGCGTCGATGCCGTCGCGGAACGGGAAGAACGCATCGGAGGCCATCACCGAACCGCGCACTTCGAGCTTTTCGTCGCCGGCCTTGATGCCGGCGATCCTGGCCGAGTACACGCGGCTCATCTGGCCGGCGCCGATGCCGATCGTCTGGCGATTCTTCGCGTAGACGATGGCGTTGGACTTCACGAACTTGGCCACGCGCCAGCAGAACAGCAGGTCCTCGACCTCGGCGGGTGTCGGCGCGCGCTTGGTCACGACCTTCAGGTCGGCGCGCGTCACTTCGCGGTGATCGCCGGTCTGGATCAGCAGGCCTGAACCGATGCGCTTGACGTCGTGGCGGTTGCGGCCGTCGCCCGGTGCGATGGAGAGCACGCGCACGTTGGTCTTGGTCGACGTGATCTCGAGCGCACCCGGATCGATGCTCGGCGCCATGATCACTTCGACGAACTGGCGGCCGACGATGGCCTTGGCGGTGTCGGCGTCGAGCGGACGATTGAAAGCGATGATGCCGCCGAACGCCGACGTCGGATCGGTGGCATAGGCCAGCTCGTACGCAGCCAGGATGCCGCTGCCCACCGCCACGCCGCAGGGATTGGCGTGCTTGACGATCACGCAGGCCGGCTCGTCGAACTCGCGCACGCACTCCCACGCGGTATCCGCGTCGGCGAGGTTGTTGTAGCTCAGCTCCTTGCCCTGCAGCTGCTTGAAGGTCGCCAGCGTGCCGGGCGCGGGATACAGGTCGCGATAGAACGCCGCCTGCTGGTGCGGGTTCTCGCCGTAGCGCAGGTCCTGCACCTTGATGAAATTGCTGTTGGCCTGCGCCGGGAACTCGCCGCGGGCGCCGTCGGGCTGCAGTGCGGAAAGGTAGTCGCTGATCGCCGCGTCGTACTGCGCGATGCGGTTGAACGCGGCGACCGCCAGCTTGAAGCGGGTCGGGCGATCGAGCTCGCGATGGCGGCTGAGCGCGTCCATCGCTTCGGCGTATTGCGCCGGATCGGTCAGCACCGCCACGTGCAGCCAGTTCTTGGCGGCCGAACGCACCATCGCGGGTCCGCCGATGTCGATGTTCTCGATCGCCTGCTCGAGCGTGCAGCCCGGCTGTGCCACGGTCTTCTCGAACGGGTAGAGGTTGACCACCAGCAGGTCGATCGGATCGATGCCGTGCTCGCGCATGATCGCGTCGTCGGTGCCGCGCCGACCGAGCAGGCCGCCGTGGATCTTGGGGTGCAGCGTCTTGACCCGCCCGTCCATCATTTCGGGGAAGGCGGTGTGCTGCGACACCTCGGTCACCTCAAGCCCCGCATCGCGCAGCGCGCGATAGGTGCCGCCGGTGGAGAGCAGCTCGATGTCGAGCTGGGCCAGTGCCCGGGCGAGTTCGACGAGTCCGGTCTTGTCCGAGACCGACAGCAGGGCGCGCCGGATCATCGCGCGGACGGACGGGCGCCGATCTTGTGCTGGCGCAGCTTCTTGCGCAGCGTTGCGCGGTTCAGGCCGAGCACTTCGGCCGCGCGCGACTGGTTGTTGTCGCAATAGCGCAGCGTGGCGCGCAGCAGCGGCGGTTCGACCTGGTCGAGCACGGTGGTGTACAGATCGCAGGGACGATGGCCGTTCAGGCTGCGGAAGTAATCGTCGATGCACTCCGCTACGGAATGGCTAAGCGGTTTGGTTTCGAGATTCTTGTGAGCGGACATTCTCGGTCGCCCTGTGAGCCCGGATCGATGTCAACCGGACGGTGTCGCGAAAAGGGGCGCAATCATACCGCCAGTTTCCTGGACGGAAAATGCCCTTTTCGGACGAGTGGGGTGTGCCCCCGTTCAGGACGACGTTCAGCGACGACGCGCGACGAGCCGCTTCCAACCGTCGCGTGAGACGTCGGGTTCGAAGTCGAACGCATCGGCATACGCGCGACGCACTTCTTCTGCCTGACGATCGAGCAGGCCGGCGAGCACCAGTGCGCCGCCGCGCCGCACGCTCGCGCCGAGTGTCGGCGCCAGCTCCATCAGCGGCCGCGCGAGGATGTTGGCGAGCACGACGTCGACCTCGAACGCGCTGAACGGCGCGTCATGCGCGAGCACGTGGAGGCGATCGTCGACGTCGTTCTGTTCGGCGTTGTCGCGCGTGGCGGTGATGGCCTGCGGATCGATGTCCACCGACGTGCAGCGTGCCGCGCCGAGCTTGAGCGCGGCGATGCCCAGGATGCCGCTGCCGCAGCCGAAGTCGATCACTTCCTTGTCCTCGAGATCGTCCTGTTCGGCGAGCCACTCGAGGCACAGCGCGGTGCTCGGATGCGTGCCGGTGCCGAACGCCAGCCCCGGATCGAGCAGCACCGTCTCGCAGCCGGTCTCCTCGATGATGCGCTGATGCGGGCAGACCCAGAGCCGCTTGCCGAATTTCATCGGCGGGCAGTTCTCGATCCAGTTGCGCACCCAGTCGCGGTCCTCCACCGGATCGGTGGTGATCTGCACCTGGCCGCCGTCGGGCAGGTACTCGCGCAGGTTGGCGGTCACGCGTGCGGGATCGGTGTCGGCGGGGAACAGGCCGATGGCGACCGTGCGCGGCCACAGCGGCGTGGCGCCCGGCGCGGGTTCGAGCACCGGATCGTCGCCGGCATCGATGAGGCTCACGCTGTCGGCGCCGTTGGCGAGCAGCAGCTCCTCGGCGAACTCGGGGTGCCGCGACAGCACGCGGATCTGGAGGAACGGCATCGGCGGAAGGAAATCGTCGAAAGGAGCGGGGCGTTGCGATTGTAGTGAGCGATAGCGCGTCCGGGTGCCTAGAATCCGCGCTCCGCGCCCTCAGAGGGCGAGCACCGATCACGCATTCACACGTGGACAGCCTGCGCCGAGAACTGCGCACCAACCTGCGCCTGGCGCTGCCGCTGATCGTGGCGCAGCTGGCGTTCGTGAGCATGGGCACCGTCGATGCGATCTTCGCCGGGCGCCTGGGCGTCTCCGAACTCGCCGCGGTCGCGGTGGGCAGCAACGTCTGGTTCCTGACCTTCGTGATGTTCATGGGCGTGGCGATGGCGGTGTCGCCGATCGTCGCGCAGCGTCTCGGCGCCGGATGGGATTCGGACGGCATCGGCCAATTCCTGCGAGGCGCGCTGCTGCTTTCGTTCTGGCTGGGCCTGGCCTGGCTGGCGCTGCTGCTCTCGAGCATCGGCCCGGTGCTGGCGCTGCTGGATCTGGATGCGCGTACCGCGGGCTTCGCGCGGCAATACCTGTTCGCGCTGTCGTGGTCGGCACTGCCGCTGAGCCTGTGCTTCTTCCTGCGCAACGGCGCCGAAGGTCACGGCCTGACGCGCGTGACGCTCGCCGCCGGTCTGACGGGCCTGGGCGTAAACGCCGGCTTCAACTGGCTGCTGATGTACGGCAACTGGGGTTTCCCGCGGCTCGGTCCGGCCGGCTGCGGGTGGGCCACGACGATCGCCTCGTGGACGATGGTTGCGAGCTACCTGATGTCGTATCGGCGTCACCTGCCGTTGCGCGCGTTGCGCCTGTTCCGTCGCGGCGCGCCGCGGATCGAGGCGCAGACCTTCGAGGTGCTGCGCGTGGGGCTGCCGGTGGCCGCGATCCTGGCGGCCGAGGCCTGGCTGTTCTGCATCGGTGCGCTGCTGATGGCGCGCTTCGGAGCCGACGCGGTCGCCGCACACCAGATCGCGATCAACTTCGCATCGTTGTGCTTCATGGTGCCGACGGCGATCGGCATGGCCACCACGGTGCGCGTGGGTCATGCGGCCGGCGCGGGCGATGCGGCGGCCGCAGCGGTGCGCGGTCGCGCCGGCATCGTGCTGGGCGTGGGCTTCGCGCTGATCTCGGCGGCGACGATGGCGCTGGCCCCCGGCCTGATCGTCGGCATCTACACCGACGCCGAGCACCTGGCGGTGCCCGCCGCGCGATTTCTGGCCTTTGCGGCACTGTTCCAGGTGTTCGATTGCGTGCAGGCCACCGCCAACGGCGCGTTGCGCGGGCTCAAGGACACGCGCGTGCCGATGACCATCACGGTGGTCGCCTACTGGGTGATCGGCATGCCGCTGGCGGTGGGCCTCGCGTTCGGAACACCGGCCGGTCCGGCCGGCATCTGGTACGGATTCATCGGCGGACTCGCGGCGGCTGCGATCGGGCTGGGCTGGCGTTTCCTCGGGCGCGTCCCGACTTTCGCTTCGTGACCCGGCGGGTAGACTTCGGCAACGTCGTCCAACCTCATTCGAATCCGCCGCCCATCGTGTCTTCCGCCCCACCGCTGCGCCTGCTGCTGATCGAGGATTCGTTTGCGGTGGCGCGGGAATTCGAAACGGCGCTGCGAACGCTCGAAGGCGAGCGCCTTCATGTCCATCACGTCGAGACCCTCGGAGAGGCCCTGCGCGTGCTGGGTGCGCGCGCGGTGCCGTTCGACTGCCTGGTCGTCGATCTGCGCCTGTCCGACGTCGAAGGACTGCCGGCGGTCAAGCGCCTGCGCGGTGTCGATCCGAGCGCCCCAATCGTGGTCATCGCGGGCGAAGAGGATCGCGGCACCGCGGTCGAAGCGCTTCGACATGGCGCGCAGGACCTTCTGATCTATCCCTGGCAGCGCACCGCCGAACTCGCGGTCGATCTGCGTCGCGTGGTGCGCGGCGCCATCGAGCGCCGGCAGCAGCAGGCCGCGCACAAGCCGCTGCCCCCCAACGACGACGAAGAGACCGCCGATCTGGCCGCGCCACCCCGGGCCGACGAGGACACGGCCTTCGTGATGCGCTTCCAGCCGTGGATCCAGATGGAGGAGCGACGCATCTACGGAATAGAAGCGATGCTCGGATCGCGCGCCACGCAGGACTCGCCCCGCGAGATCCTGCGCGCCGCCGAGACGCGCGGCGAACTCGGCGCGCTGAGCGAATGGCTGCTGCGGCGCGTCGGGCCGCTGTGGCGCCAGTGGCGCAGCGCCGGCATCGCCCCGCCACGCCTTGCCGTGAACGTCGCGCCGAGCGAGCTGCAGGCGCGGCGCTTCGCGCGCTCGCGACTGGCCCTGCTGCAGGAACACGGGCTGTCGCCCGGCGAGATGCAGTTCGAGCTCGCCGAGGACGCGATCGTCGAGGCCGGCGTCAAGCCGCTGGCGGAGCTCCAGGAGCTGCGCGCGGCGGGTGTTCGCATCGTGGCGGACAACGTCGGGCGTTCGCAGGTCGCGTTGCTCGCGCTCGCGCGTCTGCCGCTCGACGGCATCAAGCTGGACTACTCGCTGATCGAATCGGTGCGTCTGCAGGATCGCGCCTCGCGCGCGGCGGTACGCGGACTGGTGGCGATGTGCACCGAGCTCGGCATCACCTGCTGCGCGGTCGGCGTGGAAAACGAAACCGACTTCAACGCGAGTCGCGAGCTCGGCATCCATTTCCTGCAGGGCTACTGGGTCGGTCGGCCGCAGTCGCAGGATGCGATCGCGCGCTGGCTGGAAGCCTGCGTGCCCAAGGCGCAGCGCCGTCCGTCGCCGATCACCGCGCCGCCGCCTGCGCCGCCGGCCTGAGTTCAGAACGAATCGGTCTGGCCGGTGCGCCGGACTGCGGCGCAAGATGTCAGTCCCGTTTTTTCCATTCCGGAGCTCGCCATGACGCTCAGACTGGGCGACGTCGCCCCCGATTTCGAAGCCGACACCACCGAAGGCCGCATCCGCTTCCACGCGTGGCTCGGCACCAGCTGGGGTGTGCTGTTCAGCCATCCCAAGAACTACACCCCGGTGTGCACCACCGAGCTGGGCTACACCGCCAAGCTCAAGGGCGAGTTCGACAAGCGCAACGTCAAGGCGATCGGACTATCGGTCGACAAGCTCGACGATCATCACGGCTGGAGCAAGGACATCCTCGAGACGCAGGGCACGGCGCTCAACTTTCCGCTGATCGCCGACGCGGATCGCAAGGTGTCGGACCTCTACGACATGATCCATCCGAATGCGAGCGACACGTTCACCGTGCGCAGCGTGTTCGTGATCGACCCCAACAAGAAGGTGCGGCTGACGCTCACGTATCCGGCGAGCACCGGGCGCAACTTCGACGAGATCCTGCGCGTGATCGATTCGCTGCAGCTCACCGACCGGTACAAGGTCGCCACGCCGGTGAACTGGAAGCAGGGCGAGGACGTGATCATCGTGCCGGCGGTCGGCAACGACGACGCGAAGAAGCTCTTCCCCGCGGGCTGGAAGGAGCTCAAGCCCTACCTGCGCGTGGTGCCACAGCCCAAGGAATGAGTTTTTCCCCGGATTGGGCGTGACGCAGTTCGCGTCCTGGCCCGCGAAATCGGCTTGCAGGCCGCGGAGACTCTGCAGAATCGGCCGACGTCAGGTCGGAGAACGCGCATGCCCAGGTCCATCCAGTTTTCGGTGGGGCAAGGTGGTTCGAACAAGCAGAACGATGCCGCCACGATCCAGTACCTGTTGAACTGCGTGCCGCCCGGTCAGGGCGGGCCGACCCAGGAGCTCGCGGTCGATGGCCTCGTCGGGCCGCTGACCATCGGCGCGATCACGGGTTTCCAGAAAGCGCGCGTCGGTTTTTCCGATGGGCGCATCGATCCTGGAGGCAAGTCCTTCCAGGCGCTGCATCCCTACGACCCCAACCCGGATGGCCCGCCGATCTCGCCGGCGAATTACGCCTCCAAGGCGGGAGGCGGCAAGGGCGACCCATACGGCAAGGGCGACCCTTACGGAAAAGGCGATCCCTATGGAAAGGGAGACCCCTACGGAAAAGGTGCGCCCTATGGAAAGGGAGAGGCGTATGGCAAAGGGGCGCCCTACGGAAAGGGAGAGGCGTATGGCAAAGGGGCGCCCTACGGAAAGGGAGAGGCGTATGGCAAAGGCGCTCCCTATGGGAAGGGAGATGCATACGGAAAAGGTGCGCCCTACGGCAACGGCGACCCCTACGGAAAAGGCACGGCCTATGGGAAAACAGATCCGTACGGAAAAGGCGCCCCTTATGGACAGGGCGACCCGTACGGCAAGGGCAGTCCGTCGGGAAAGACGGATCCCTATGGAAAATCTTCATCGTTTCCGGCGAAGGGTCCGGGACTGAAGCTGCCGGGCAGCGGCTACAAGACGTGATCCGGTCCGGCGGCACCGGCGCGCCGGTGCGGGCACTGACGGCCTTCGCGCGCGAGATCGCGTTGCCGGATCGCGACGACGTCGTGCCGACGATCCGCCGAAGGTGGTGCCGCTTCCGGCTGTTTCACGCCCGCTCGCCGATCCATCGCTGGGGCATCTACACGGCCCATGCGATTCCGTCGCGGCGACGCGTCATCGAGTACACCGGCGAGCGCATCGGCGACGATGAGATCCGCCGCCGTTCGCTGCGTCACCATCTCTATCTGTTCTGGTGCGGGCCGGGTCGAGCCATCGATGGCGCCATTGGTGGAAGCGGTGCCGAGTTCGTCAACCACTGCTGCGAGCCCAACCTTCGGGTTTCGATCGTCCGGGGGCGGATCTTCTTCGTCAGCCTGCGTCCGATCAGGGCCGGGGAGGAACTGACGCTCGACTACAACATCATGGGCGACGTCGCCGTGACGACGTGCCGGTGCGGAGCGGCGACCTGTCGCGGCTCCATGCGTCGCCCCGATCACTAGCCGTCGCCCGAATCCGCCCGCCTATTCCGCTGTCCGATCGAGCAGCGGCTCGTTGGCGGCACGCGCGTAATGCAGCACGTCGCCGAGTCCCTTGACGTGCACCGGTCCGCGCGCAACCAGGCCGACCGGACCTGCGAGCTCCACCGTACGGACGTCCACCAGGATCTCGCCACCCTGCGCGATGTCGCACAAACGCGAGGCCAGGTTCACCGGCGTACCGATCGCGGTGTACTCGAGCCGTGACGAGGAACCGATCACGCCGACGGTGACCACGCCGCTGGAGACGCCCACGCCCGCCGCGAGCGGCGCTTCGTCGCGCGTCCAGCGCAGGGTGATCTCCTGCGCGGCCAGCAACACGCGCTGCGACAGCGCGAGCCCGCGCGCGGCGTGATCGAACACCGGGATCGGGGCGCCGACCAGAATCATGATGCCGTCGCCGGCATAGGCCTGGATCGTCGCCTCGTACTCGGCGACCTCGCGTCCGACCGCGTCGTAGTACTCGCCCAGCAGCTTCGTCACCACGCCTGAATCGTGCGCGCCGGAAAACTTCGTGAAGCCGCGCAGGTCGCAGCACACGACGGTGAGCTCGAGCTTCTGCGGCTGCATCGTGCTGGCCAGTCCGCGCTTGGCGACCTGCTGCACCACCTCGCGCGACAGGAAGCGGCCGAGGAACTGGCCGCGCTCGCCCTGGATCGTGTGATAGCGCACGCCGCCGATCAGGAAGATGAAGAGTCCCGGCAGGCTGGTCAGCACGTTGTAGCCGGCGGGCAGCACGTAGTTGGCGAAGAAGAACGGCGCGGCCAGCGCCACGCACACCACGCGCTGGCGTTCGGCCTGGTCGATGCGCTGCGAGAACACGATCAGGCCGACCGCGACCAGCAGGCTGCCCATCAGCGCCACCGGGATACCGAACATCCAGAATGTCGCGCCGCTGCATCCCTCGGGGTGCCCCAGGCAGAACAGGAACCGCGTCATGCGCTCGGTCGGGTAGAGGCCGCCCAGGACCAGGTAGATCGCGGTGATGGCGGCGAACAGCCACGCGCAGCGGCGGATCCAGCGCAGCGCGACGGGCGTGGGCTGCGCGGCCTGCGCCACGCGCGTCATCCACATGAACAGGCCGGCCATGACCATCGCATCGAGGATCGGGAGCCCGACCAACCAGAACGTACCTTCACCTTGCGGATGCAGCACGTGCTGGGCCGGATAGAGGATGTTCGCGACCCCGACCATGCCGACCGCGAACGCCAGCGCACGGGTCGCCGGCGAGCGCGGATCGCCGAAGAAATAGGTCAGGGCCACGCCCAGGCCGGCCAGGCCGATCACGCCGGAGACCAGTACGACGGCGGTCCCTTCCATCGGCAGCGTGAAGTGATCGGCGTATCGCATGGCGCGATTCTAGTGGGGCCGAGCGGCTGCCCCACGCTGCATTTAGAATCACGCCCCCCGCCAGTCCGGCGGCCGAGGTGTCGATCATGACCAGCCCGCTGAACCGCAAGTCGAAGACCATCACCGGCGGCATCGCCCGCAGCCCCAACCGCGCGATGCTGCGTGCGGTCGGCTTCGGCGACGGCGATTTCGAAAAGCCCATCGTCGGCGTTGCCAGCGGCCACTCGACGATGAACCCGTGCAACGCCGGCATCGCGCCGCTGGTGACGCGCGCCGAGGAGGCGCTGCGCAAGGCCGGCGCCATGCCGCAGACGTTCGGTTTCCCGACCGTCACCGACGGCATCTCGATGGGCACCGAGGGCATGAAGTTCTCGCTGGTGTCGCGCGAGGTGATCGCCGATTCGATCGAGACCGCGGTGTCGAGCCAGTGCATGGACGGCGTGCTCGCCGTCGGCGGCTGCGACAAGAACATGCCCGGCGCGATGATCGGCATGCTGCGCATCAACGTGCCCGCGGTGTTCTGCTACGCCGGCACGATCAAGCCCGGCTACTGGAAGGGCGTGCCGCTGACCATCGTGTCGCCGTTCGAGGCGGTCGGGGCGTTCAACGCCGGCACGATGTCGAAGGAAGACGTCGACGGCATCGAGAAGAACGCCTGTCCGACCACCGGCGCCTGCGGCGGCATGTACACCGCCAACACGATGTCGAGCGCGTTCGAGGCCCTCGGCATGAGCCTGCTCGGGTCGTCGCAGATGTCGTGTCCGGACCCGGAGAAGGCCGACTCGGTGGCCGACTCGGCGCACGTGCTCTACAACGCGATCGCCAAGGACATCAAGCCGCGCGACATCGTCACGCGCAAGAGCATCGAAAACGCGATCAGCCTGGTGATGGCCACCGGCGGTTCGACCAACGCGGTGCTGCATTTCCTGGCGATCGCGCACGCGGCCGGCGTGGAGTTCTCGATCGACGACATCGAGGCGATCCGCCTGCGCACGCCGGTGCTGTGCGACCTCAAGCCTTCGGGCAAGTACGTGGCCGTGGACCTGCACAAGGCCGGCGGCGTGCCGCAGGTCCTCAAGATGCTGCTGGCCAACGGCCTGCTGCACGGCGATGCGCTGACCATCACCGGCGAGACGATGGCGCAGGCGCTGGAGCGCGTGCCGGCCGCGCCGCGCAAGGACCAGGACGTGATCCGGCAGTGGGACAACCCGATGTACGCGCAGGGACACCTGGCGATCCTCAAGGGGAATCTGTCGCCCGAGGGCGCGGTGGCCAAGATCACCGGCCTGAAGAATCCGGTGATCACCGGGCCGGCGCGCGTCTTCAATTCCGAGGAGGAGTGCATGGCCGCGATCCTGGGCGACCAGATCAAGGCCGGCGACGTGCTGATCATCCGCTACGAAGGTCCCAAGGGCGGCCCCGGCATGCGCGAGATGCTCGCGCCCACCAGCGCAATCATCGGCAAGGGCCTGGGCGAGAGCGTCGGCTTCATCACCGACGGTCGTTTCTCCGGCGGTACCTGGGGCATGGTCGTCGGCCACGTCTCGCCCGAGGCGTATCTGGGCGGCACCATCGCGCTGGTCGAAGAGGGTGACTCCATCACCATCGATGCCAGGAAGCTGCTGATCCAGCTCAACGTCGACGACGCCACGCTGGACAAGCGCCGCGCCGCCTGGAAGCAGCCGGCGCCGCGCTACACCCGCGGTGTGCTCGCCAAGTTCGCGCGCGTGGTGTCGAGCGCGTCGAAGGGCGCGGTCACGGACTGAACCGGCGGGACACGGCGTGATGCGGCGGATCGCGCTCGAACTGCCGTGGGACGGCGTCGCGGCCCGCGCCGGCGCGTTCGGCGTCCCCGGCACCGAATCGCGCCTGAGCCGGCCGATGCGGCGCGTGCACCAGTCGCGCTGCGCACGCGCCCTGGCGATCGAACTGCTCGGCGAGCAGGGCGCGCCGGACGTCACCGGCATCGGCAAGGATCCGCGCGGACGACCGCTGTGGCCGGCGAACTTCGTCGGCAGCCTGTCGCACACCGAGGGCTATGCGGTGGCGGCCACCGCCGCGCGCGGGCGTTGCGTTGCGCTGGGTGTGGACGTCGAACCGGCGCTGCCGCTGCCGGTGGACGCCGGCACGCTGGTGCTGACCGACGACGAGCGGGACTGGCTCGCGACGTCCGATCCGGCGAGTGGTCGGCTGGTGTTCTGCGCCAAGGAGTGCGTGCACAAGGCGATCGAGCCGCTGCGGGACATCAGCCTCGAGTTCTCCGACGTGACCATCGAGGTCGACCTTGCCGCGCAACGTTTCTCGCCGCGCGCGCGCGGTGCCAATGCGATCGCCGCGTTCGACGGACTGCAGGCCGAGGGCGTGATCCGACGCATCGAGGAACACTGGATGCTGGTGCTCGCATTGTTCGATTCGACGTCGCCCGGACGCGCGGGACGACTGGGTTAGTATCCGCCGCGTTCGCGACTACACCCGCAATGGAGCAGGCATGAAGGTGGTGGGGATCGGCTTCGGCAAGACCGGTACGTCGACGCTCGCGGCCTGCCTGCGGATCCTGGGCTATCGCCACAAGACCTGGGACAAGTCGTTCTACGACTCGTACGCGGCCGGTGACATGGCGGCGATCGACGCCACGCTCGACGCCTACGACAGCTTCGACGACTGGCCGTGGCCGGCGCTGTATCGCCACGTCGATGCCCGCCATCCCGGCTCGCGCTTCATCCTGACGTTGCGCAAGGATCCCGAGACGTTCGTGCGCAGCCTGCGGACGCACACCGAACGCCGCAGCGAAAAGACCCGCATGTGGCACGCCTACGGCATGAAGCCGGGCCGTTTCGACGTCGATCTGGCGCGACGCCGATACACCGAGCACACCGACGCGGTGCGTGCGTACTTCAAGGATCGACCACAGGATCTGCTCGAGATCTGCTGGGAGACCGGTGAAGGCTGGGAACGGCTCTGCGAGTTTCTCGGACGGGCGGTGCCCGAGACCCCGTTTCCGCACGCCTACGCAACGCCCGACGACGCCGAATACAAGCGACAGGAACGACTGCGGCGCTGGTTGCCGCGTTTCGTGCGCAAGCTACTGACTAGGGCCTGTTAACGCTATTTCGATCGCTGCGGCCGAGTCTGTTTTGCCCCAGCGCAAGGAGCGAGTGACGAGATGTATCGGACATACATGAGGAACGAGCGACGCGGCGATGGGGCAAAACGGGCCAGCCCCGCGGCGCCGACACGGTGCCTGCGAAGCAGCGGGTGCGGGAGGCGCCGCTCTGGCCCGCGTCCGCACCCGCGTTCGCTGCGCTCACGGCACCGTGACGCGGGCCGGTTGCCCCTGGATTTTTCGCCATGCCGCGTTGCGCCCTCCTCATTTGCAGTGAGCAAACCTCGTGGGTCGCGCCTTGCCTGGCGAAAAATCCAGGGGCAACGCAGCGACCGGAATAGCGTTAACAGGCCCTAGGTGAATCGATGCGCTGGAATCTGAGTTCCGCCCGCCGCGCGGCAAACGATGCGGACGTCTTCTTCATCTCGTTCCCCAAGAGCGGGCGGACCTGGTACCGGATGTTCTGGTCGGCGTACTGGTGCCATCGCGCCGGCCGCGCGTTCGAGCTCGATCCGCGCAACATCGAGGGCATGCCCAAGGTGCTGTTCACGCACGATCGCTGGGACCACGAGACCGAGATCAACACGAAGAAGCGCTGGCTCGGTCATTACCTGATTCCCGCGGCCGCGGCGGAGTCCAAGCGCAAGTTCGTGCTGGCCCGCGATCCGCGCGACGTGATCGTCTCGCTGTTCTTCCACCTGACCAAGCGCAGCCGCGAGCGACGCGTGCAGCCCGAGACGATGAAGCAGCTGGTGCGGGATCCGCAGTTCGGCATCGCGCACATCGTGCGGCTGCTCAACGAGTGGAACGCGGAATGGAAAGGGACGCCGACCTATCGTTTCGCCCGCTACGAGGACGCGCGCGCCGCCGCCGCGCCGGCGATGCGCGAGTGGATGGCGTTTGCCGGCGTCGCCGAGCCCGATCCCGCGTCGTTCCAGCACGCGCTCGAGTTCACCGATTTCGAGACGGTGCGCAAGCGCGAGAAGGAGGGCAGCTTCGGGAACAAGCTGCTCGACGCGCGCGATCCGTCGGACCCGGAATCCTTCAAGGCACGTCGCGGCAAGGTGGGCGGCTACACCGACTACCTCGACCGTGACGACCTGGCGGTCTGCAGCGCCGAGATCGCCAAGCTCGACCCGGTCTTCGGGTACACACCGTGATCGCGCCGCTCGGTTCCGTGGGAACGTCGCCGGTCGCGGTCCGCAGGAACCTGACGCGCCTGCGGCGAAGGGCCAACCAGTCCGACGTGCTGTTCATCTCGTTTCCCAAGAGCGGACGGACCTGGTTCAGGACCATGTGGGCCGCGTACTGGTGCAAGGTGGCCGGCAAGGAGTTCGATCTGCGCATCGAAAGCGGCGTGCCGGGCATGCCGCGCATGTACGCGACCCACGATCGCTGGACCCATCTGCTCGAGGCGAGCTCGTTCAAGCGCCTGCTGGGCCACGGACTGATTCCGCCGGGCGCGGCCCGTGACAAGCCCAAGGCGCTGTTGGTGCGCGATCCGCGCGACGTGGTCGTGTCCTTGTTCTTCCACATGAAGAAGCGCGGGCAGGTCAAGCGGCGGTGGAAGCCGGACACGCTCCAGGACCTGGTCCGCAATCCGGACTTCGGCTTCGCGACCATCTGCGGGCTGATGAACTCCTGGTACCAGGAGTGGGGGAGCAGCGATCGTTTCAAGCTGTTCCGCTACGAGGACGCGCGCGCCGAGCCGGTGCGCGTCATCCGGGAATGGCTGCGGTTCTACGGCGTGACGGACGTCGACGAGGAGGCGCTGGCGCACGCCGTCGCGTTCTCGGACTTCAATGCGACGCGGGAGCGCGAAGCCTCCGGTGCGGCCAAGGACAAGCTGATCTCGGCGCGCGATGTCGCCGATGGCGATTCGTTCAAGGCCCGGCGCGGCAAGGTCGGCGGATTCACCGACTACCTGGATGCCGACGACATCGCGTTCTGCGAAGGCGTGATGCGCACGCTCGATCCGGTGTTCGGTTACCGGGTCTGATCGCGATGTCCGAACGCTGCGATCTGGCCATCCTGATGGAATCCCTCTACACGGGGGGCGTCGGCAAGATGCGCCTGCACCTGATGAACGAGATCGCCGCGCGCGGTCATCGCGTGGACCTGGTGCTCGCCGACATGAGCAGCCCCTACATGCCGATGGTCCATCCCGCGGTGCGCAAGGTGAAGATCGCCAGCGCCGACGGCCTCAAGGGCGTGCCGTCGCTGGCCTGGTACCTGGCGCGCACCCGACCGACCGTGATGCTCACGCAGCGCGTGCGGCTCAACGTGCTGGCGCTGCGGGCCAGGCGCCTGGCCCGCAGCGACACGCGCATCGTGGTCACCGTCAACGTGAACATGAGCAGCAAGTTCGATGACCAGTCGCCCGAGAAGCGCGCGCGCCAGATCGGGCACCTGCGGCGCTGGTTCCCGCGCAACGACGGCATCATCTCGGTGTCCAACGGCGTGGCCGAGGACGCGGCGCAGCTGATCGGCATTCCGGTCGAACGCATCCGCGTCATCCAGAACCCGACGATCACGCCCGACCTGCTGCCGCGCGCCGCCGAGCCGCTGGACCATCCGTGGTTTGCGCCGGGCCAGCCGCCGGTGATGCTCGGTGTCGGACGCCTGATGCGCGAGAAGGATTTCCCGACGCTGATCCGGGCCTTCGCGCTCGTGCGTGCCAAGCGACCCTGCCGACTGGTGATCCTCGGTGAGGGGCCGGACCGCCCGTCGCTCGAGGCGCTGGTGGCCGAGCTGGGCTTGGGCGAAGACGTGGCGCTGCCCGGGTTCGTCACCAATCCCTACGTCTACATGGCCCGCGCCGCGATGTTCGTGCTCTCGTCGACGCGCGAGGGCTCGCCCAACGCGCTGACCGAGGCGCTGGCCGTGGGCGTTCCGCTGGTGTCGACCGACTGCCCGAACGGACCGCCGGACGTGCTCGAAGGCGGTCGTCACGGCCTGCTGGTGCCGATGCGCGATCCGCCGGCGCTGGCCGCGGCGATGGAGCAGACGCTACAGCGGCCGATGGGCGATCGCGACACCCGCATGGCCTCCGCGCGCCGTTACACCGTCGAGCGCAGCGCAACGCTGTACCTGCACGCGCTCGGTCTGGGGCCGGGCGAATAGCCATGGTCGACACGTCGGCAGCGGGCGTACCGCGCATCTGCGTCCTGATTCCCACCTACAACCGTTCGCGCCTGCTGCTGCGTGCGATGGACAGCGTCGCGGTACAGGACTTCGCGGGCGTGGAGATCGTGGTCGCCGACGACGGCTCGACCGACGACACCGCCGACGCGGTGGCGCGCTGGCGCAAGGCGCATCCGACTGTGCCGGTCACGTACGTGTGCCAGGAAAACGCCGGCCAGCACGCGGCGCACAACCTGGGCGTGCAGCACGCGAGCGCCGAACTGGTGGTGATGCTCGACTCCGACGACCTGATGGCGCCGGATGCGCTGCGCCGCTACGTCGAGGCCTGGGACGCCATCCCGGTGCGCCAGCGCGACGCGTTCTGCGGCGTGATCGGACATTGCGCGTGGTACGCCACCGGCAGGAACACCGGCGACGCCTACCCGCAGCCGGTTTTCGATTCGACCTACAACGAAGTCAAGCAGCGCCACCGGATCCACGGCGACAAGCCGGGCGCGTATCGGCGCGACCTGCTGCTGCGCCATCCGTATCCGGTTTTCGCGGGAGAACGGCGCTTTCGCATGTCCTGGGCCGCGCAGACGATGGCGCTGACCCATCGCATCCGCTGCATCGACGCGGTGCTGCACTACGTCGACCAGCAGGCCGACGGCCTGTCCTCCAACACGCTGCGCAAGCGCCTGATGGCGCCGCGCAGCCTGTGGTTCTGCTTCCGCGACGAGGCCAACGCGTTCACCGTCGGCTACTCGCGCAAGCTGCGCCTGCAGGCGCACGAACGCTACGTGCGCTACGCGCTGCACGTGGGCAAGGGCCTGCCGACGCAGTGGGGCGAGATCAAGGACCACGGGCTGCTGCTGCAAGCCTGGCCGTCCGGTTTCATCAAGTGGCTGCGCGACGTGCTGTGGCGGCGCGCCGGCTGGGTCCAGGTCGCATCGCGCCCAGTATCCTGAGCCGCCATGATCCTGTCCAACCGTTTCAACTTCCTGTACGTCCACATCGCCAAGACCGGCGGGACCAGTGTCCGCGCGGCCCTGACGTCGCTGCGCTGGCGCGATCCGTACTACCTGGCCCAATGGACGTGTTCGCGCCTGTCGAGCCTGACCGGGCACCGCATCGCGTCCAAGCTGCCGCGGCATTCGAAGATCATCTGCGCGCAGGAGATGCTGCCGCACGAATTCTTCCGGGCGCTCTACAAGTTCGCGTTCGTGCGCAATCCCTGGGACCTGCAGGTGTCGAGCTACCACCACCTCAAGCGCGAGCGCCCGTTCCTGCTCGAAGGCCGCGAGAGCTTCGAGGCCTTCACGCGCTGGAAGCTCGATCCGGCGCGGCCCTACCAGTACCACCTGGACACGGCGATCACGCCGATGACGGATTACCTGGTCGATCTGCACGGCAACCTGCTGACCGACTACATCGGACGCTACGAGCGCCTGCAGGACGACTGGGCGCACATCTGCAAGCATCTGCAGATTCCGCACAAGGAGCTGCCGCACGAGCGCAAGGCCACCGATCGCAAGAAGGACTACCGCAGCTACTACACCGCGGATCTCGCGCAGCTCGTCGGCGACTACTTCAAGCGCGACGTCGAGCTGCTCGGTTACCGGTTCGATCCGGAGTAATAGGGCCTGCTCACGATACTTTGGTCGCTGTGACGGAGGTCGTTTCGATGCAGCGCAAGCAACGAGTAACGATGTGTATTCCGAATACATGAGGAACGAGAGACGCCGCGAGGTATCGAAACGGCCCCGCCCCTTCGGGGTGCCCCCGGATTTTCGGCCAGGCTGCGTTGCGCCTCGCTCCCGCATTCCGAATACGCTTCGCTCGTTGCGCCTTGCCTGGCCGAAAATCCGGGGGCGCTACAGCGACCAAAGTATCGTGAGCAGGCCCTAACCATGTGCGGCATCGCCGGCATGGTGGTGCGCTCGGGCGCGGCTGACGAGTCGGTGTTGTCGCGGATGGCCGGCACGCTGACCCACCGCGGGCCCGAGGATCAGGGTCTGTACGTCTCGCAGTCCTTCGGCATCGCGCACACGCGCCTGGCGATCATCGACCTGGCCGGCGGGCACCAGCCGATCTTCGACGCCGGTCGCCGCCACGCGCTGGTGTGCAACGGCGAGATCTACAACTACGTGGAGCTGCGCGCCGAGCTCGAGGCGCTCGGCGCGCGGCCGCTGAGCCATTCCGACAGCGAGGTCGCGCTGCACGGCTGGGCGCAATGGGGTCCGAAGGTGTTGACGCGCCTGCACGGCATGTATGCGTTCGCGCTGTTCGATCACCTGCACCGCGAGCTGTGGCTGGTGCGCGATCGGCTCGGCATCAAGCCGCTGTACTACGCGCAGCTGCCGGACCGGCTGCTGTTCGCCTCCGAGATCAAGGCGCTGCTCGCGGCGCTGCCGTCGACGCCGGCGGTGGATCCTGCGGCGCTGGCGCAGTACTTCCAGAACCAGGCTTCGAGCGGCCGCGACACCATCTTTCGCGGCATCCAGCGCGTGCTTCCGGGCGAGGCGCTGCGCATCGACGCCGAGCTGCATGTTGAGCACGTGCGCTACTGGCGCGCCACCGACGTCGTGCGCCGCGACGACGGCTTCACCCAACAGGAGGCCGTGGCCGAATGGGAGCCGCTGTTCGCCCAGGTGATGCGGGAGCACATGCGCGCCGACGTGCCGTACGGGGTGTTTCTCTCCGGTGGCGTGGATTCGGCGGTGCTGCTGGCGCAGCTCAAACGACTGCATTCGCGCCCGATCCGCACGTTCTCGATCGGCTGGGCGGACGGGGACAAGATGGACGAGCTCGACGATGCGCAGCGCATCGCCCAGCTGCTCGGATCCGATCACGAGCCGATCCGCCTGTCCTCGCAGCAGGTGTTCCGGCGCCTGCCGCGATGCGTGTGGGCGGCCGACGATCTGATGCGCGACTACGCCTGCCTGCCGACGCTGGCGCTCGCCGAGGCGGCCGCGCGAGAACTGAAGGTCGTGTTCAGCGGCGAGGGTGGCGACGAGGCCTTCGCCGGCTACGGCCGCTATCGCCCCACCTGGGCCGAGCGCACGTTCAAGTCGATGCGCTACCCGGGCAGCGGCGGATTCCGCGCGCGCGGTGAACTCGATGCGGGCTGGGCCCGGCGCCTGTTCCAGCCGGTGCTGCGCGATGCGCTCGAACAGCATCGCGCGCCCTTCGTCGCGGCCTGGTCCGAGACGCCGGGTCACTGGACCGATCTGCAGCGGCGGCAATACGTCGATCTGTCGACGAATCTCCCCGACGACCTGCTGGTGAAAGCCGATCGCATGCTGATGGCCTTCAGCGTCGAAGGCCGCGTCCCGTTCCTGGATCACCGCGTCGTCGAGTTCGGCCTGTCGCTGCCCGATGCGCTGAAGGTGCGCAAGGACTCGGGCAAGGTCTTTCTCAAGCGCTGGGCCGAAAGCTTCCTGCCGGCCGATCACCTGTGGCGTCCCAAGTCGGGTTTCTACGTGCCGGTGCGCCGCTGGCTGCGCGGGGACTTCCTGTCGGCGCTCGCGACGAAGCTGCCGGCCAATCCGGCGATCCGCGAGTGGTGCCGCGCCGATGCGGTGCAGGCGCTGCTCGCGCGCCAGGCGGCAAAGCACGACGTCACCCGCGAGGTGTGGAGCCTGCTGCAGTTCGCGATCTGGCACCGCTTGTTCGTCGAGCGTCGCGGGGCGCGGCAGGCGCCGGGTGCCGAAGAGGACCCGCTCGCGTGGATCTGATCTCGGGCGAGGCGTCTCGGGCGAGTTCGAAAGCTGAAAGAATCACGCAAAGGCGCAAAGTCGCGAAGAACGCAAAGAAAGCCATTGATTTTTCCTTTGCGTCCTCTGCGTCCTCTGCGTCTCTGCGCCTTTGCGTGATTCTTTCAGCCGTAAATCCTGATCAGAAAATCTGCGCCCCCCTTCGATGAGCGCCCCTCGCATCGCGTTCTTCCTCGCCACCTCCGGCCACAGCGGCGTCGATCGGCTGATGCGAAATCTGATCCCGGCGGTGGCGCGGCGCGGCTACGCGGTGGACCAGCTCAAGGTGCGCGCGCACGGTCCCGACCTGGGCGACGCACCCGGCGTGCGCGTGGTGGACCTGGGCAGCTCGCACGTCTGGTCGAGCCTGCCGGCGCTGACGCGCTATCTGCGGCGCGAACGACCGCGCGTGATGCTCTCGGACAAGGACAAGGTGAATCGCTGCGGCGTGGTGGCGCGGGCGCTGGCCGGTGCGTCGGGCAGCACGCGGCTGGTGCTGCGCTCGGGCACGACGATCTCGGTGGACCTGGCGCATCGCGGCCCGGTCGATCGCTGGATCCAGCGCAGTTCGATGCGATGGCTGTATCGCCGTGCGCACGCGGTGGTGGTGCCGAGCGATGCGGCCGCGCGCGACCTGGTGACCTATGCCGGACTGCCCGCGCCGCTGGTGCGCGCCGTGCCCAGCCCCGTGCTGCCCGCGACGCTGCTCGATCAGCCGCCGCTGGCGCCGCCGGCGCATCCGGCGTTCGAACCGGGCGCGCCGCCGGTGATCCTGGGCGTGGGCGAGCTGTCGCCGCGCAAGGACTTCGCGACGCTGGTGCGTGCGTTCGCCGCGCTGCGCGCACAGGGCCGCGACTGCCGGCTCGTGATCCTGGGCCGCGGCGGCCAGCACGATCCGCTGCTGGCGCTGGCAGCGGAGCTCGGCGTGGCCGAACACGTCGCACTGCCGGGCTTCAGCAACGAGGTGTTCGCGTACATGACGCACGCCGCGGCGTTCGCGCTGTGCTCGCGCTGGGAGGGCATGCCGGTGGTGTTGATCGAGGCGCTGGGTTGCGGCACGCCGGTGGTCGCCACGGACTGTCCCGGCGGTTCGCGCGAACTGCTGCAGGACGGAGCGATCGGACAGCTCGTGCCGATCGGTGACGTCGAGGCGCTGACCGCGGCGCTCGCGCGCATGTTGTCCGAGCCCAAGCAGGCCGCGCGCAACCGCGCCGCGGCGCGCGCCTACGAGATCGAACATGCGACCAGCGCCTATCTTGCAGCAATGGGCCTGCCGCCGAACGCGGACGAGGTGATCGCATGAGCGGGCGCAGGCGCCTGGCCGTCTTCATCTCGTTCTCGGGCGACGGCGGGGTCGAACGCATGATCACCAACCTGTGCGCCGAGTTCGCCGAGCACGTCCACGTGGACCTGCTGGCGCTCAAGCTGGGCGGTGGCCACGCCAGCCGCATCGCCGACACCGTCAACGTCGTCGAGCTGCGCGCGCAGCACGCCTGGACCGCGGTCGGCGAGGTCACGCGCTATCTCGAACAGATGCGCCCGGATGCGATGCTGGTGGCCAAGGATCGGGCGGGGCGCGCCGCGATCCGCGCGACCGCCCGCGCGCGCAGCAGCGCGCCGGTGTTCATCCGGCTCGGCACCAACCTGTCGGCGGCGCTCGAGCGCAAGGATCGTTTCAGCCGCTGGCTGCGCGTCTGGCCGATGCGTCGCGTCTACCCGCATTCGGCGGGCGTGATCGCGGTTTCCGAAGGCGTACGCCAGGACACGATGCTCGTCACCGGCCTGCCGCCGGAGCGCGTGCACGTGATCCGCAACCCCGTGATCACGTCGCGCATCGATGCGCAGGCCGCCGAGCCGGTGCCGCATCCATGGCTCGCCGACAAGACGCTGCCGGTAATCATGGGCATGGGTCGCCTCACCGCGCAGAAGGATTTCCCGACGCTGCTGCGCGCCTTCGCGCGCATCCAGTCGCAATGCCCGTCGCGGCTGGTGCTGCTGGGCGAAGGCCCCAAGCCCGGCGATCGCGAACGCCACGAGCAGATCGCGCGCGACCTGGGCGTGGCCGATCGCGTGCTGTTGCCGGGTTTCCAGAAGAATCCGTACGCGTGGCTGTCGCGCGCCGACCTGTTCGTGCTGTCCTCGGCCTGGGAGGGTTCGCCCAACGCGCTGACCGAAGCGCTGGCGCTGGGCATCCCGAGCGTGTCGACCGATTGCCCGAGCGGACCGCAGGAGATTCTCGACGGCGGACGCTACGGACCACTGGTGGGAGTGGGCGATGACGAGGCGATGGCAGGCGCGATGCTTGCGACGATCAACGCGCCGCTGTCGGCGGATCGCCTGCGCGAGGCCGTCGCGGAGTATCGTGCCGACCTCAGCGCCCGCCGCTACCTGCAGCTGATGCGCCTGATCTGAACGCCGACCCATAAGAAGAGCCCAATTCCGGAGATCCGATGCCCGAGAGCATCCGCAGCCTGCAGGTCATCGCCAGCCCGCGCATGGGCGGGGCCGAGACGACGTATCTGCGGCTGGCGCGTGCGCTCGACTCGAACGGCCATCCGGTGCTGGCCGGCGTGCGCCGCGGCTCGGAGATCCATCGTCACCTCGAGGATCGCCTGCCGTCGGAGACCTTTCCGATGCGCAACTACGTCGACCTGGGCTCGATGGTGCAGATCCGTCACGCGGCCGAGCGCCACGGCGCCGACATCGTGCAGTCCTGGGCGTCGCGTGCGACGTGGCTGACGCGGGCGCCGGACAATGCGGTGCACGTCGCGCGCCTGGGCGGCTATTACAAGCTGCGCTATTTCCGCCACGCCGATGCCTGGATCGTGAACACGCGGCGCATGCGCGAATGGATGGTGGCCAAGGGATTCCCGCCCGATCGCGTGGAATGGATCAACAACTTCGTTCCGCCGGTGGCGCCCGGAACGGCGCCCGCCATCAGCCGTGAACTGCTTGGCGTTCCGGCCGAAGCGCTGGTGGTGGTCGCGCTCGGCCGTTTCGTCGAGAAGAAGGGCTTCCAGGACCTGATCGCGGCGTTCGCGCGCCTGCCCGAGCGCATCGGCGATCGTCCGCTGCACCTGGTCCTGATCGGCGACGGCGAGATGCTCGAGACGCTGCGCTCGATGGCGGCACCGCAGGTCGGTCGCGTGCACTTCACCGGCTGGCTCGACCAGCCGCTGCCGCTGCTGGCCTCGGCGGACGTGTTCGTCTGCCCTTCGCGGATCGAGCCGCTGGGCAACGTCGTGCTCGAGGCCTGGAGCCAGGGCCTGGCGGTGGTGTGCACCGAGACCGACGGCGGCACCGAACTGGTCCAGAGCGGCGACACCGGGCTGCTGACGCCGGTGCAGGACGTGGTGCGGCTCGCGCACGTGATCGAACGCGTGCTGCGTGAACCGGCGCTGCGCGCCGAACTTGCCGGCCACGGCCTGCACCACTACCGGCACCGCTTCAGCGAGCAGAAGACGCTCGAAGCCACGCTCGATTTCTATCGACGGATGATCCGTCGCGTGGGACGGCGCCGGCGGGCGCTGGACGCCTAGAAGCATTGAACGCAGAGACGCAAAGAAATCAAATTCTGCGTTTCTTTGCGTCTTTGCGTTCAATTGTTTTTTACGCGCCTCAACCGGGGCCCACCAGCTCGCGGTACACCGCCAGATTCCCGCGCACCATCGTTTCCACGGAAAACTCGCGCTCGATGCGCGCGCGACCCTGATCGCCGAACCGCCGGCGCAGGTCCGGATCCTCGATCAGTCGGCGCAGCGCGGCGGACAGCGCGCCCGCGTCCCCCGGCGCGACGAGCAGGCCGGTTTCTTCGTCGGCGACCGCTTCGGGCATGCCGCCGGCACGGCTGGCGATGATCGGCACGCCGGCCGCCGAGGCCTGCAGCAGCGACACGCCCAGGCCTTCCATCAGCGCGGGATGCACCAGCAGATCGAGCGCGCCGATCCAGCGCGCCAGATCGTTGCGAAAGCCGGCGAAGCGCACCGTCTCGCCCAGGTCCGCGGCCTCGCGCTCCAAGGTCTCGCGCAGCGGCCCCTGGCCGAAGCAGACCACGCGCACCCGCGATCGGTCCGGCAGTGCGCGCAGCGCGTCGAACAGCACGCGATGGCCCTTGCGTTCGATCAGCTGCGCGACGACGCCGATCAGCACCGCCGGTTCGGGCACATCGAATTCCGCGCAGAACGCCGCGCGCGGCACCGGCGACTGCCAGGGCGCCGGATCCAGGCTGGAACGCACCACGCGCAGCCTGGAGGCGGCCACGCCTTCGGCGGCGAGCACGTCGGCGATGCCTTGCGAGATCGCGATCACGCGGTCGTGCAGGCGGTACTTGAGCGCGACCCAGGCGCGCGCCTCGGGATTGTCGACGCGCCGCGACAGCACCACCGGCACGCCGGCCAGCCGGCCGGCGATCGCGCCGAGGACGTCGGCGCCGCGGCGCGAATGCAGGTGCAGCACGTCGGGGCGCTGGTGCCGGATCACGCGGCGCAGCCGTGCGATGAAGCCCAGGTCCGCGTCGCCGCTGCACGGCGTCTCGATGACCTTCACGGCGCTGCCGCCGAAGTGCGCGCCGATCGCCGCGCCCGGCGGACACACCAGCGCGCATTCGACGTCGTGCGCGGTGAGCCCACGCAACAGGAAGGCGACCTGCTGCGCGCCGCCGTAGAGATGCTGGCCGGTCTCGACGTGCAGGACCTTCACGTCACGGCGTTTCCATCAGCAGCGCGAGCGCCTCGTCGGCGACCCGGTCGGGCTTGAGGTCGCGCATGCACATGAACTCGCCGCCGCAGGTCGGCTTGCGCTTGCACGGGGCGCAGGGCAGCGCGTGGTGCACGACGCGCAGCGGCGACGCGGCGCCGCGCGTGTACGGCAGCGTCGAGCCGAACAGCGCCACGGTCGGCCGGCGCACCGCGGTGCCGATGTGGGTCAGGCCGGTGTCGACGCCGATCACCAGGCGCGCGCGCTCGATCAGCGCCGGCAGATCCGGCACGCGCGTGGCGCCGACCAGATCGACGGTGTTCGGCGGCATGCCATCGAGGATCCGGTCGGCCGCCTCGCGGTCCGCGGGTGCGCCGAGCAGCGCGAAGGGTCCCAGGCCGCGCTCCGCCAGCCGACGCGCGAGCTGGCCCCAGTAGGGTTCGCGCCAGTGCTTCTGCGGACGCGTCGTGAACGGACACAGCGCAACGAAGCCCGGCGCCAGGTGTGCGGTCCGCAGCATCGAATCGACGCGCTCGCGCGCGGCGGCCGAAGGCACCAGGCGCGGCGCGCCCGGATCGGGGCCGCCGGTGAGCTGCTGCGCCAGGAAGCGGTACTCGCGGCCGATGGTGGACGGTTCGCCGTCCTTGGGATGCAGGTCGTGCATCAGGAACGCGCCCGGCTCCTTCGACGCGAAGCCGGCGCGCCGGCGCGCCGACACCATCCGGGCCAGCACGCGCGACTTGAACAGGCCCTGCGCGTCGATCACCCAGTCGAAGTGCGGCTCGCGTGACAGCAGGCGGTGGGTTTCGCGGACGCCGGCGAGGCCGTCGAGCGCGCCCGCGGGCAGCCGGATCAGCTCGTTCAGGCGCGGGTCGCCGTCGAGCACGCCGCCCGGTCCCGGCTGGGCCAGCCAGGCGATGTAGGCGTCGGGGAAGGCGCGGCGCAGCCCCTCGAGCAGCGAGGTGCAGAAGACGATGTCGCCGAGGGCCGAGATGCGCACGATCAGGATGCGGCTCGGCGGAGCGTGAGGGGGATTCATGGCCGCATATCTTGGGGTGCACGCCAGTCGGGATGCACCCGTGTGCGCGCCAGGCGCGGACGGCGGTGCGCCCAAGTTGACATAATGGCCGCCCTTATTTGATCGAACGCCCGCCGGTTGCCGATGGCGGGCGTCGCATGTACGAGCCCGAGGATTGAAGCGATGACGACGATGGCCGACCGCGACGGCTGGATCTGGTACGACGGCGAGATGCGGCCCTGGCGCGAGTGCACCACGCACGTCCTGACCTACACGCTGCACTACGGCGTGGGCTGCTTCGAAGGCGTGCGCGCCTACCAGACGCCCAAGGGCACCGCGATCTTCCGCCTGAACGACCACACGAATCGCCTCTTCAGCTCGGCCAAGATCCTGGGCATGCGCATGCCGTTCACGCCCGAGCAGCTCAACGAGGCGCAGCTCGAGGTCCTGCGGCGCAACAACCTCAAGGAGGCCTACCTGCGTCCGATGGTGTTCTACGGCGCCGAAGGCATGGGCCTGCGCGCGGACAACCTCAAGACGCACGTGATCGTCGCCGCC
This sequence comes from Panacagrimonas sp., assembly GCF_020697055.1. Classification (GTDB taxonomy): domain Bacteria; phylum Pseudomonadota; class Gammaproteobacteria; order Nevskiales; family Nevskiaceae; genus Panacagrimonas. Next base: position 128,989 of record NZ_JAJFBP010000003.1, read on the forward strand.
TGGACCTGGGGCGCGTACCTGGGCGCCGACAACATGGAACGCGGGATCCGCGTGAAGACCAGCTCGTTCACGCGCGGTCATCCGAACTCGAACATGCACCGCGCCAAGGCCAACGGCCAGTACATCAACTCGATGCTGGCGTTGAACGAAGTGCTCAAGGACGGCTACGACGAGGCGATCACGCTCGACACGCAGGGCTTCGTCGCCGAGGGCAGCGCCGAGAACATCTTCATCGTCATCCGCGGCGAGCTGCACACGCCCGACCTCAACGCCTGCCTCGACGGCATCACGCGCCGCACCGTGATCCAGCTCGCGCAGGACCACGGCTACAAGGTCGTCGAGCGCCGCATCGGTCGCGACGAGCTGTACGTGTGCGACGAGGCCTTCTTCACCGGCACCGCGGCGGAAGTCACGCCGATCCGCGAGGTCGACAACCGGCCGGTGGGCAAGGGCTCGCGCGGTCCGATCACGACCCAGCTGCAGGCGGCCTACCTGGCGCTGGTGAAGGGCCAGTCCGACAAGTATTCGGAGTGGCTGTCGCACTGCTGAGCGGCTGCGTCGCCCTACGGGTATCTCGTTAGGCTCTGCGCATGCTCCGCCTTCCCAATTTCTCCAAAGCCCGCCTGCTGGTGGCCGGCGACCTGATGCTCGACCGCTACTGGTCGGGCGCGACGCAGCGCATCTCGCCGGAAGCGCCGGTGCCGGTGGTGCGCGTGGGACGCGACGAATCGCGCCCCGGCGGCGCCGCCAACGTCGCGCTCAATCTCGCGGCGCTCGGCGCCCATGCCGCCGTCATCGGCGTGGTCGGGCGCGATCCGGCGGCGACGTCGCTGACCAACCAGCTCAAGCGCGTCGGCGTCGACGTCGACTTCATCGAATCGCCGCGACTGCCGACGATCACCAAGCTGCGCGTGCTGTCGCGCAACCAGCAGGTGATCCGCCTCGACTTCGAGGAGAGCTATGCCGGCGAGGGCGCGTTCGATCGTGCGCGACTGATCGAGCGGTTCACCGTGGGCCTGCAGCAGGCGCAGGTCGCGGTGCTGTCGGACTACGGCAAGGGCACGCTGGTGGACGTCCCCGCGCTGATCGCGCAGGGCGTCGCGCTGGGCAAGCCGGTGGTGATCGATCCCAAGGGCGTCGACTTCACGCGCTATCGCGGCGCGACGCTGTTGACCCCCAACGTGCCCGAGCTCGAGGCGGTGATGGGCCCGTGTCCCGACGAGCGCAGCATCCTCGAACGGGGCGCGCGCCTGCTCAACGAGCTTCAGTTGCAGGCGCTGCTGGTCACGCGCAGCGAAAAGGGCATGAGCCTGATCCGTCCGGGCAAGCCGCCGCTGCACCTGCCCACCGAGGCGCGCGAGGTGTTCGACGTCACCGGCGCCGGCGACACGGTGATCGCCGCGCTGGCCGGTGCGATCGCGGCCGGCATGGACCTGGGCGATGCGGTGCGACTGGCCAACGTCGCGGCCGGCATCGTCGTGGGCAAGCTCGGAACGGCGACGGCCTCGCGCGCGGAGCTCGAGCTGGCGTTGCATCGGCCGCCGCCCGGCGAAGAGCGGCTGCTCGGCGAGGAGCAGTTGCTGGTCGCGATCGCCGCGGCCAAGGCCCGCGGCCAGAGCGTGGTGATGACCAACGGCGTGTTCGATCTGCTGCACGTCGGGCACGTGCGCTACCTGGAGGCGGCACGAGAGCTCGGCGACCTGCTCGTGGTCGCCGTCAACGAGGACGAATCGGTGCGACGCCTGGGCAAGGGCCCGGAACGACCGATCAATGCCTGCGCCGATCGCATGCGCGTGCTTGCCGGGCTGCGCTGCGTGGACTACGTCGTGCCGTTTTCCGAGGACACGCCGGCACGGCTGATCGGCCGCGTGCTGCCCGACGTGCTGGTCAAGGGCGGCGACTACAAGCCCGAGCAGATCGCGGGCTACGAGGCGGTGAAGGCCGCGGGCGGCGATGTCGTGGTGCTCGACTTCCATCCGGGCTATTCGACCACCAGCATGCTCGCGCGCGGCAGCGCACCCGGCACCTGAGCCGCCCGTGGAGCCGCTGTCGCCGACATTGATCCTCTACCCGGCTTTCGCGCTGGTCGCATTGACGATGGCGGTGCTGCTGCGCATGCGCAGCCTGCGCTTCGCCGCGGTGCGCCGTGGCGAGATCTCGGTCGCGTTCTTCCGCACCTACCCCGAAGGCGTCGAGCCCGAGCCGCTGCGCGTGGTCTCGCGGCATTACGTGAACCTGTTCGAAATGCCAGTGCTGTTCTACGTCGTGGTGGTGATGCTCTACGTCACGCACCAGGTGAACGCGTGGATGGTCGCCGGTGCCTGGCTGTACGTCGCGCTGCGCTACGGCCACAGCTTCGTGCACCTGACCTCGAACCATGTCGTCGCCCGCTTCTCGCTGTACTTCGCCAGCGCGATGGTGCTGGCGCTGCTGTGGGGCGCGCTGCTGGTGCAGTTGCTGCGCGCGGGCTAGAGCAGGTGCTAGGGGATCGGACCCTAGGGCCAATCTTCCTAGCCGGCATCGCGACCCCTCGAACTACCCTGACGCCCGAAACGTGTTGCGGCGGGGCGCGATACGAACGGAGTCGGATATGGACGGTGGAAACGGCACGACGCGCTGGGACGTTCTGATACGGGACGCGTGGATCTTCGATGGCAAGGGCGGCGCGCCGGTGCGTGCCGACCTGGCGGTGGCCGAAGGGCGCATCGCGGCGGTGGGCGCGCAGCTGCAGGTGTCGAACGCCGACACGGTGATCGACGCGCGCGGCCGTTGGCTGATGCCCGGCCTGCTCGACATCCACACGCATTTCGATCTCGAGGTCGAAGTCGAACCGCAGCTGCCCGAGGCCGTGCGCCACGGCACGACGACGGTGCTGGTGGCGAACTGTTCGCTGGGCCTGGCCTTCGGCAACCAGCGGCGCGACGGTGCCGATCCGATCGTCGACTGTTTCGCGCGCGTCGAGAATGTGCCCAAGCACGTGCTCGCCAAGGTCGCGGACCAGGCGACCTGGAACGATTCGAAGGACTACCTCGCGCACTTCGACGCCAAGGCGCTGGGCCCCAACATCGTGCCGATGATTCCGCACTCGATGCTGCGCATCGAGGCGATGGGCCTGCAGGCCTCCGTCACGCGCGAACCCAGCGAGGCGGAACTCGCGACGATGGGCACGCTGCTGGAAAAGGGCATGTCCGAGGGCTACGCCGGTTTTTCGACCGACGCGCTGCCGTTCCATTACCTGGCCAACCAGCCCAACACGCACAAGCAGATCCCGACGCAGTTCGCGCCGTTTTCGGAACTGAAGTTCCTGACCAATATCGTGCGGCGCTGGGAGCGCGTGTGGCAGGCGACGCCGCCCAAGGACAGTCCCGCGCAGGTCTTCAAGACGTTCTCGCTGACGTCCGGGCGCCTGCACGGCAAGCCGCTCAAGCTCGCGGCGGTGGCGGCGCTGGACCTGCACATGAACCGCCTGCTGCTCAAGGCGGCGCTGCTGATGACGCGCATCCTCAACTCGCGCTGGTACGACGGGCGATTCCGCCTGCAGGCGCTGGCTGCGCCGTTCCGCACCTGGGCCGACGGCGCGATCACGCCGCTGTCCGAAGAGGTGCCGGTGCTGCGCCAGCTCAACGAGCTGGACCTGGGCGATCGCGCCGGCCGCGAGCGGCTGATGAACGATCCGGCCTGGGTCGCGGATTTCCGCCGCATGTGGTGGCACGGCAAGCGCGGCTTCAACCTCGCGCGGCTGAAGCGCTGGCTGCGCATCGACGACAACGTGCTGTCGCGCGAGCTGGCCGACATGACGCTCGACGAAGGCCCGGTGCCGGACTGGAACGGCCACTCGCTGCAATGGGTGTACGAGCGCCTGCTCGCGTTCCAGGGCGGCGTCACGGCCGCCGCCCCGGGCCTCGAGGTCGAGGTGTTCGCCGCGATGCCGCGTCCGTGCGACGAGGCCGACTTCGTGCTGCATCTGCTGCGCCGGTTCGACACGGACCTGCGCTGGACCACGGTGACGGCCAATCGCGATCCGCGCGTGGTCAAACGCCTGCTGTTCCATCCGCTGCTGATTCCCGGCTTCAATGACAGCGGCGCGCACCTGACCAACATGGCGTTCTTCGACGGCAACCTGCGCACGCTCAAGATCGCGCAGGAGGATGGCGTGGAGCGCGTGGGGCAGGCGGTGCGCCGCCTGACGCGCGAGCCCGCCGAGTTCCTGGGCATCGACGCGGGGCGGCTGGAGCCGGGCGCGGCGGCGGACCTCGTGCTGATCGATCCCGAACGCCTGCGCACCTGGGATCCGGAGAAGACCTACCGGTTCATATGGCGCGATTGCTTCGAGGCCAAGCAGCTGGTCAACCGGCCCGAGGGCGTGGTCAGCGTGGTGCTGATCGCCGGTCGGCTGGCCTGGCAGGAGGGCGGCTACACGCCGGACTTCGGCCAGCGCCGCTTCGGTCGCGTGATGCTCAACCAGGCGCACGAGCACGGGACGTTGCCGGTGGCCGCGTGAGCGGGGACGTCGCGCCGTTCGCGGCGCGATGCCGACCTCTCGTCGGCGACCACTGAAGATCGGGGCGGGTCCGCCGATGGACGCTGGACGTCCTCCCGTCGCCCGCTCTTGATCCCATGCTCCAGGAAGAACGCCTGTATCGCGCCGTGGTCGATGCGCTCACGCAGGATCGGTTGACACTGCCCACGCTGCCCGAGGTCGCCATGCGCATCAGCCAGGCGACGCAGGACGAACGCACCACCGCCTCGAAGCTTTCCAGCGAGATCGCGCGCGACCCGGCCATCGCCGTGCGCCTGCTGCGCGTGGCCAACAGCAGCGCGCTGTGCGGCGGTCGCAAGATCGACAACCTGCAGCAGGCCATCACGCGGCTGGGGATGCCGCTGGTGCGCAGCCTGGTGACCGGACTGGCGCTCGAGCAGCTGTTCTTCTCGCGCTCGCCGGCGTTGAAGGAACGCCTGCGCCGGACCTGGGCCCATAGCCTCGAGGTCGCGGCGCTGGCGCAGGTGCTGGCGGTGCACTGCACGGTGCTGCGGCCGGAGCTGGCGATGCTCGGCGGCCTGGCCCACGAGATCGGCGCGCTGCCGGTGATCCGCGTCGCCGAATCGTTTTCCGACGATCTGCCCGACGCCGCGGCTTTCGACCGCGTGATCCGCAACCTGCAGCCGCGCGTGGGGCGGATGGTGCTGCAGGCCTGGGATTTCCCCGACGTGCTGGTCGAAGTGCCGAGCAAGTGGATCGATTTTGCGCGCACGCACGACGGTCCGGCGGACTACATCGACGTGGTCACCGTCGCGGCGCTGCAGAGCCACCAGCATCGCCAGGGCCGCCTGGCCGGCATCGACCGCGCGCGCGTCCCGGCGTTCCTGAAGCTCGACATCAGTCCGGAAGTCGACGTGTTCGAGATCGAGGGCGTGCAGGAGCGCTACGAGGAGAGTCGCGCGGCGCTGGTGGGTTGACCGGACGTTTTCCCTATCCGTGTATGGGAGAGGGGATGGCATCGCGATGCGGCGCTACAGCGTCCTGATCACCCGGCAGGGATTGCCCACTGCGAGCACGCCCTCGGGCACGTCGCGCGTCACCACGCTGCCCGCGCCGATGATCGAGCGCGATCCGATGCGCACGCCGGCCAGGATCAGCGCGCCGGCGCCGACCCAGACGTCGTGGCCGATCTCGATCGGTTTGCCGAATTCCTGCCGGCGACGCAGGTCCGCGTCGGTCGGATGCAGCGGCGTGAGGATCTGCACGCCCGGGCCGAACAGCGTGAAGTCGCCGATGCGCACCTCGCAGACATCCAGCACGACGCAATTGAAATTGAAGAACACCCGCGTGCCGAGCCGGATATTGGTGCCGTAGTCGCATTGGAACGGCGGCTGCATCCACACGCTGTCGCCTCCGCTGCCGAACAGATCGCGGACGATGCGCCGCCGCGCGTCGTCGTCGGCGTCCGAAAGCTGGTTGAGCTCGCGGCACAGGTCGCGCGCGCGATGTCGTGCGACAACAAGCTCCGCGTCCATCGGGTCATACAGCTCACCGGCGAGCATCTTTTCGCGTTCGGTCGGCATGCCGCGATCCGGGTTACCGGGCCTCCTTCAGGTGCTGATCCAGCCAGCCCAGCACGCTGTCGTGCCACAGCAGGCTGTTCTTAGGCGCCAGCACCCAGTGGTTCTCGTCGGGGAAGTGCAGGAACTGGGATTCGATGCCGCGCCGCTGCAGCGCGGTGAACGTCGCGATGCCCTGTTCGAGCGGCACGCGAAAGTCCTGGCCGCCGTGGATCACCAGCATCGGCGTGCTCCACTTGGCGACGTGGTTGACCGGGTTGAAGCGCTCGTAGGCCTCGGGGCGCTCGTAGGGCGTGCCGCCGACTTCCCACTCGTCGAACCAGAGCTCGTCGGTGGTGTAGGCCATGCTGCGCTGATCGAAGACACCGTCGTGATTGACCAGGCACTTGAACGCGCCGGGCCAGGTGCCGGCGATCCAGTTCACCATGTAGCCGCCGTAGCTCGCGCCGAGCGCGCAGGCGCGGCTTCCGTCGAGCCAGTCGTACTTGGACAGCGCCGCGGCCAGGCCCTTCTGCAGGTCCACCAGCGGCTTGCCGCCCCAGTCCTGCGAGATCGAATCGGTGAACGCCTGGCCGTAGCCGGTCGAGCCGTGGAAGTCGATCGCCACCACCGCGTAGCCGCGGCCCGCGAACACCTGCGGGTTCCAGCGGTAGTGGAAGTCGTTGCCCATCGAGCCCTGCGGGCCGCCGTGGATGATGAACGCCACCGGGTACTTGCCGCCCGGAGTGAAGCCGGCGGGCTTCATCACGTAGCCCTGCACCGCCTCGTCGTTCCAGCCGCGGAAGCTGAAGAACTCGTGCGCGCTGAGCGCGATGCCGTTGAGGCGGTCGGCGTTGTGCTGCGTAAGGCGTTTCTGGTTGCCGTTCCAGCCCAGGAAATACAGATCGTCGGGCGCATCGAGGCGGTTGAGCGCGTAGACCACGCCGGCCTCGGCGACGCTGAAGCCGCTGACGGTTCCGGCGCCGCTGAGCTTGCGCACGATGCCGCTGGAGAGCTGGATCGCGAACAGCGGCGACTGGCCCTGGTCGTCGGCCACCGCGTAGAGCGTGCGGCCGTCGCTCGACAGCGCGATGTCGCTGGGCGAGCGGTCCCACTTGGGCGCGATGTCACGCGTCGCGCCGGTCTTGAGATCGCGCAGACGGATCCAGGCGCGATCGGATTCGAAACCGGGACGGCGCATCGCCAGCCACGCCATCTGCTTGCCATCGGGGGTCAGCAGCGGGCGAAAGTCCGACGCGGCGTTGTCCGGGGTCAGGTTCTCCGGCGCGGCGGATCCGTCGACCGGCGCGCGCCACAGATCGGTGTTGGTGCTCCAGGCCTCGGCGCGCCCGGCGGCGCGCAACGTGAAGACCAGCGCGCGACCGTCGGGCGCGAACGTGAAATCGGCGTCGTCACCGAACGGCTTGGTCGGCACGTCGCCGTCGAGTCCCCGGCTGACCAGCGCCGGCGTGCCGCTGAGCTTGCCGTCCTTGAGCATGGCGCCGAAGAGCTGCGAGCGCGTGCCGTTCTTCCAGGTGTCCCAATGGCGCACGAACAGGCGCTCGTAGCGATGGCCGCCGACCTTGGCCGGACCCTGCTCCTTGAGCCTGCGCGCGCTGCAATCCAGATCGGACGCGCAGTCCGGGAAGACGTCCATCGCCAACGCGATGCGATCGCCGGTCGGGGCGATGGCGAACGCACCGACCTCCAGCGGCAGGCTGGTCACCGCCTGGGCTTCGCCGCCGGCCGGATCCAGGCGCCACACCTGGTTCGAGCCCGAGCGGTTCGACAGGAAATAGAGCTGTCCGTCGGCGCCCCAGCGCGGCGTGTGCGAATTGCCGCCGCCGCTGGTGACCTGGCGCGGACGGCCCTTGTTTCGATCGACCATCCAGACCTGCTTGACGCCCTTGTTCGCGTCCAGGTCGGTGGTGCGCAGCGTGTAGGCGATGTGTTCGCCGTCGGGCGAAATCCGCGGGTCGGACACCCGCTTCATCATCACCAGGTCCTGCGCCGTGAAGACGGCGGCGTGGACCGCGCCCGGTACGAGCAGCGCCGCGAACAGCAGCAGGAAGGGTCCGATCAGTTCGGCGGGTCTGCGCATGGGGAAGGACGAAGGGCCGGTCAGGCCCGAATCCTAGCCGACGCGCTTCGGCCCTATGGCCGGTAAGGGCTCACCTGTTGCAACGCGAAGAACGTGGCCTGCGCGTAGTCGCTGCCGTCGCCGGTGTTGTTCTGGTTGTAGACGCCGGCCTTGAAGTATTGCGGCAGGCCGCGGTAGCGCGAATCGATGTAGGTGGACCAGCGATGGATGCGGCCGTCGGCGCGGTAGATCAGCACGTCGAGACGCGTGTTGACCAGCTTGATCGAGTAGCGGAAGCGCTCGCCCAGCGCGATGCCGCCGCCGTTGGCGTTGCTGACGATATCGGGCGAATGGCGCCCGGTGCCGCCGACCGTTTCGGTCGCCGCGTAGATCCGACCGGTTCGTTCGCCCGGCTTCTTGGTGTAGTGCAGGCGCAGCGGCTCGGTGTACGGACCGTGGATCTGGCCCAGCACCACGCGGCCGACCTTGTCGCTGTATCCGGTGGTGGACACGCGATCCACGCGCAGGTCCGCCTTGAGCCAGCCGCCCTGTTCCGGGGTCCAGTTGTTCGATGCCGCCTTCGCGTTGCTGTTGTACGGGTCGAGCATCCCGCGCAGCTCGGTACGCGAATAGCTCGAGTTCGCCGTGGTGCCGGCGCGATTCGGGCAGCGAAAGACCATGCCGCCGGTGCGCGGATCGGTGAAAAAGACGCCGTAGTAGCTGTAGCCGCTGTTGAGCTGGTAGGGATCGATGTCCTCGGCCGAAGGCAGCGTGAGCTTCCAGCGCCTGAGATCGAAGTTCTCGCTCGGTGCGCGCGATCCGCTCAGGGCCAGGGCGACCGGAGCGGCGAGGATCAGGCAGAGCACGGCGAATGAAGGCAGCGCGCGGGCGCGCCACGAGAACAGATCGGGCATGAGTGAAATGGAAGAGAGTCCCAGACGCGGTGCAAATCGGCACCGCAACGGCGCCGCATGCTAATGACTCGCTGTGCGTTGCGATGTCAGGGCACGTCGGTTCCGTTGTGGGGGACTGACGAGCGGTTCACGTGCGATTTGCCTCGCGTTCCGTCGTCCGCCTCGATCGAGTACACTGCGCGCCGTTTGAAGCGGCGCACCGGTTGCGCCCCTGCTGTAGTCCCGTCGTAGGCACCTCGCCGGCGACCCCCTCCCGCAGCAAACCCGTTGGCGCCGACCGGCGCCTGCCAACCGTATCGATGTTCGCCCCAACCGGGTCCGCGCTTGTCGCGGTGGGCGGCTCCTGGAGTCAGTTGTGATGAGTTTTTCCGAGCTGGGCCTTGCGCCCGAGCTTCTGCGCGCGCTCGATTCGGAGGGCTACACGCAGCCCACGCCGATCCAGGCCAAGGCCATTCCGCTGGTGATCGGCGGTCAGGACCTGCTCGCCGCCGCCCAGACGGGTACCGGCAAGACTGCCGCGTTCACGTTGCCGATCCTGCATCGCATGTCCAGCACCGCGCCGCGGCCGCTGCCGCGCGTGCTGGTCCTGGTGCCCACGCGCGAGCTTGCCGCGCAGGTCGGTGAGTCGGTGCGTACCTACGGCCGTCACCTGCCGGGCTTTCGCACCGCGGTGATCTTCGGCGGCGTCGGCATGAACCCGCAGATCGACCAGTTCCGGCGCGGCATCGACATCGTCGTGGCCACCCCGGGACGCCTGCTCGACCTGATGCAGCAGGGCGTCGCCAAGCTCAACGGCATCGAGACGCTGGTGCTGGACGAGGCCGACCGCATGCTCGACATGGGCTTCATCCATGACATCAAGCGCGTGCTCAAGGCGCTGCCGGCCAAGCGCCAGAACCTGATGTTCTCGGCCACCTTCAGTCCCGAGATCCGCGAGCTGGCGCAGCAGTTCCTGCACCAGCCGGTGAGCGTGGACGTCGCGCCGCGCAACACCCCGGCCGAACTGGTGGCGCAGCGTGCGCACCCGGTCGACAAGGCGCGCAAGACCGCGCTGATCGCGCACCTGGTCAAGCAGGGCGACTGGAAGCAGGTGCTGGTGTTCACGCGCACCAAGCACGGCGCCAATCGCCTGTCCGACCAGCTCGCGCGCGAAGGCATCGCCACAGCGGCGATCCATGGCAACAAGTCGCAGAACGCGCGTACCAAGGCGCTGGCCGACTTCAAGGCCGGCGACATCCGCGTGCTGGTGGCCACCGACATCGCCGCGCGCGGCATCGACATCGACCAGCTGCCGCATGTGATCAACCACGAGCTGCCCAACGTTCCGGAGGACTACGTGCACCGCATCGGCCGCACCGGTCGAGCCGGCAGCCCGGGCGAGGCGGTGTCGCTGGTGTCGGGCGAGGAGCGCGAGTACCTGCGCGACATCCAGAAGCTGCTCAAGCGCGAGATCCCGTCGACGGTCGTGCCGGGCTTCGAGCCGGGCTCGCAGCCCAGCGAGGCCGAGCTGTCCAGCCGCGCGGCGCAGCCGGCCGATCGCGGTCCGCGCCCTGCACAGCAGCCGTCGCATCACCGTCGGGGCGCGTCGCCCGGACAGGGGCACAACCACAACGGCCATCGCGGCAAACCCGCAGGCGGTGGCGGTCAGCCCCGGCACGGTCAGGGCGCGCGTAAGCCGTCCGGCCGTCCGCAGCGTCACGGTGCGTCCAATCGGCCGCGCTGAACTTTCTTCCGAATTGGGGGTTAACGGCGGGCCCGCCTATTGCGTGACGCCCTGCCGACCCCATCAACGAGCAATCCAGCAAGGAGTATCGCCATGCTTCGCATCTACGCCGGCAACCTGCCGCCCGACACCACCGAGAAGGAACTGACCGAGCTGTTTTCGACGCACGGCAAGGTCCGCTCCATCAAGCTCATGCAGGACGTCTTTTCGGGCAAGTGCAAGGGTTTCGGCTTCCTCGAAATGGAAGGTCACGAGGCGCGCGCCGCCATTGCCGGACTCAACGGCAAGGAAATCCGCGGCAACCTGATCCGCGTCAACGAAGAGCGCAAGGACGAGAAGAACGGCAAGGGCGGTCGCTACGCCGGCGGTCGTCGCTAGTCGTTCGTCGTTGCAGTTGATGTAGCAACACCGGCCGGCCGGCCGCCCACGGGGGCGCCGGCCGGCTTGCTTCGGGTGGCGGCACGCCGCGATGCTCGGCGCCTTCCGCCGAACCCGAGCCCGCAGACGTGACGACGAGCCTCGACGCCGCACCGCCACCTGCACCGCAGACCTCGACCTCCGAACTCTGGGGTCACCCCAAGGGCCTCTACGTCTGCTTCTTCACCGAGATGTGGGAGCGCTTCTCCTTCTATGGGATGAAGGTGCTGCTGCTGCTCTATCTCACCAAGTACCACCTGTTCACCGACGCCGCGGGCTATGACCTGCTGGGCGCGTACGCCGGACTGGTCTACGCGATGCCGGTGATCGGCGGCCTTGTCGCCGACCGCTACCTGGGCATGCGCAAGTCGGTGGTGCTCGGCGGCATCCTGCTGTGCTGCGGCCATCTGGGCATGGCCTTCGAAGGTGAACAGGCGCGCGTGATCGACGGCGGGGTGGTGCAGGACGCGCTGTCGATCGAGGTGTTCTATTTCTCGCTGGCGCTGATCGTGATGGGCGTGGGCTTTCTGAAGCCCAACATCTCGACGATCGTCGGCCGCCTGTATCCCGATGGCGATGCGCGCCAGGACTCGGGCTTCACGCTGTTCTACATGGGCATCAACGTCGGCGCGTTCCTGTCGGCGCTGGTGTGCGGATGGCTGGGCGAGACCCACGGATGGAACTGGGGCTTCGGCGCGGCGGGCGTCGGCATGCTGATCGGGCTGGGCGTGTTCCTGTCGGGACAGCGCCACCTGCAGGGGCAGGCCGAGCCGCGCGATCCGCCGGCGCTGCGCCGGCGCGTGCTCGGTGCGCTGAATCTCGAAGCCGTGATCCATGCCGCGGTGATCTGCGGCGTGTTCGTGGTCTGGTACCTGATCCGTCGGCCCGTGGCGGTGCACTGGACCATGCACGCGACCGCCACCGCGCTGGTGCTCGGCATGGGCTGGTTCTTATGGACGCGCTGCACGCGCCAGCAGGCGCAGCAGATGCTCGTGCTGACCGCGCTGATCCTCTTCAGCATGGTGTTCTGGGCGCTGTACGAGCAGACGTACGGCTCGTGGATCCTGTTCTCGGACCGCGTGATGGAGCGCGAGGCCTTCGGCATCGAGTGGACCGCCTCGCAGCTGGCCTCGCTCGGCGCGTTTTTCATCTTCGTGCTGTCGCCGCTGTTCGCGTGGCTGTGGCCGCGGCTGGATCGCGCCGGGCGCAATCCGTCGACGCCGGCGAAGTTCGGCCTGGGCATCGTCTTCGCGGGCCTGTCGTTCGTCGTGCTCGCGATCGGCGCCAGGTCGCCGGGCAACAGCGGCATGGTCGCGCTGTGGTGGTTCGTCGCGGCCTATTTCGTGCTCGAGGTGGGCGAACTGCTGCTGTCGCCGATCGGCCTGTCGGCGGTCACCTCATTGTCGGTGCCACGCGTGGTGAGCCTGATGATGGGCGCGTGGTTCCTGGCGTCGGCCTATTCGGAAGTGGTGGCCGCGTGGCTGGGCAAGCTGTCGTCGGTCGAACCCGGCGCCGACGGCGGTATCGACGTGGCGCACGCGCTGTCGCGCTACGCCGATCTGTTCTCGAACCTGGGCTGGATCGGGCTCGGCGCCGGCGTCGTGGTGCTGCTGCTCACGCCGATCCTGCGGCGCGGGATGCACGGCGTGAAGTGAGCCGCGGCGCGATGCGACGCAGGCCGCCGGCCAGCAGCATCAGCAGCAGGCCGGTCACGCCGAACGAACCGCCGCCACCGCCGCCGCCACCGTCCGAACTCTTGTCACCGGTGTCGCTGCTGCCGCCGCTTCCGCCGCTTCCGCCGGTGGTGGGCGGCACGCCCGAGCCGTTGCGTCCGCCAACGCTGCGTGCGCCGATGCCGGCGGTATCGAGGTGCGGGCCGAGGCTCGACCAGGCCACATCGAGCCGGCCGAAATAGTCGCTGCCACCGGGATTGGCGCAGGACGAGGCGCCGCCCGAGAGCACGCCCACCATCCGCCCCGACTGGTTCCACAGGCCGCCGCCGGACGAGCCCTGCTCGGTGACGCCGGAATCCCAATCGACGCGAAACGCGTCGACCACGAAGCTGCCGACCGATTGGCCGCTCACGCGCGACGAGCCGGTGAAGAGGCTGATGCGCTTCTCGTGACCCAGCGGATGATGGATCGAGGCGCCGCTGCTCACGCTGGTGGTGGTGCCCGCATCGAAGCCCGAATAGAACACGTTGAGCGACGAGGCCGGCGCCGAGGTGAATTCCAGCAGCGTGTGATCGCCGCGCGAATGGCTGGCGATGAAGCGCGTGCCGGTCTGCTTGGGGAAGGTCATCGGGTTCTGCGAAGGCGCATCACCGCATCGCGCGACCTGGAAATTGAAATAGGCGGTGACGCCCGACGCGGTGGCCGAGTTGGCGCCGCAGTGATTGGCCGTGACCAGGAAGTAGCGGTTGGTCGCGCCGGCGGTGTTGTTGACGAGCTGTCCGGTGCACAGCACGGCGCCGCCGAGCACGCCGGTGGGAATCTGCAGGCGCACGACCGAGCGGATCTGGCTGCGCCAGTCATCGCCCTGCGGGCAGGCCGCGTCGATGTTGCAGCCGCCGGACTTGGCGACGATCTCGGAGCTTTCGAAGTCGTGGACGCCGTAGCCGACGCCGGCCAGGTGCAGATCGACCGCGTCGCGCTGCGCCGGCGCAACGCGCACTTCGAACAGCATCTCCGCGCCGGGAACCATCGCCGTCTCGAGCGACTTGGAGCCGTGTTCGCGGCGCGTGTACGGACCGTTGACGACGCTGCCGGCGACGTCGGACACCCACAACGCGGCGGATTCGGGAAGGTCGAAGCGATCGAACGCGGCGATCAGCAGCGTGGCGCCGTCGGAGTAGACGCGCGCGCGCCAGATCGCCTGGCCCGTGGCTTCATCCGTGCTCCAGCTGCCGTCGGCCAGCGACAGATCCGTCGGCACGCCCACGCTCAGTCGCAGCGGCGCATGGCCGGTCGTGTCGGCGGGAATCTGCTCGCGCGCATGGGCGGCGGCCTGCGCCGGAACGACGTGCAGCGGCACGGCGTCCAGCGCGCGCGGCGGCAACGCGTGGGCGCCCTGCGCATGCAGCGCACCGAACAGGGCCAGCAGGGCGAACGAGCGGATGCGGAACATGGAAGCTCCATTGACGGGAGTGTCAGGAACTCAATGCAGGCAAGCCGTATTCCAGTGACCGGCCCGCGAGGCGCCCATGCTGTTCGCGCTTGCGGGCGCCCACTCCTGCGGCCGACGGCCGGCGCGCTTCAGCGGTTCGTCGGCGCCGCCGCCGGCGAAACGTCGTTCGAACCCACCAGCAGCCCGTCGATCTGCGTCAAATCCTCGACACCCAGCGTTCCCGCGGCGGCCTTGAGCCGCAGCACAGACAGCAGATAGTCGTAACGCGCCCGCGCGTAGTCGCGTTGCGCGCTGTAGAGCGCGCTCTGCGCGTTGAGCACGTCGACCGCGGTACGCGTTCCGACTTCCAGTCCGGTTTCGCTCGCTTCCAGCGCGGTGGTGCTCGACAACACCGCCTGGCGCAGCGCCTTGACCCGCGCCGCGCCGGACTGCACGCCGAGCCAGGCGTCGCGCGTGGCGCGTTCGACCGCCCGCTGCGTGCCTTCGCGCTGCGCCTTGACCTGCTCGTGACGCGCCCGCGCCTCGTCGACGCGCGATTGCGTCGCCAGTCCCGAGAAGATCGGCAGTCGTACCTGCACGCCGAGCGTTTCGGTCTCGGTCTCGCCGGTGAAGCGGCCGCCGTCGGCTTCGGCGTCCTGGTACTGCGCCTGCGCGCCGACCGTGGGGTAGTGGCCCGCGCGGGCGACGGACACGCTCTTGTCGGCGATCTGCGCCTGCAGGCTCGCTGCGACCACATCGAGATTGCCGCCGCGCGCGGCGGCCAGCCACGCGTCTACCGCCGGCGGATCGGGCAGTCGCAGCGGGATCTCGGCCTGCAAAGGCGACGTCGCGACGGTTTCGCGGGTTTCGCCGGTGATCTCGCGCAGCGCCGCGTGCGCCGAGGCCAGCTGCTGCTCGAAGGCGATCTCCTGGGCGGTGGTGAGGTCGAAGCGCGCCTGCGCTTCCTGCACGTCGGTGATCGCGGACAGACCGACGTCGAAACGTCGCTTCGCCTGGTCGAGCTGACGTTCGAGCGCGGACTTCTCCGAGCGCGCGAAGCGCAGGTTGTCATCGGCCGAAAGAACGCCGAAATAGGTCTCGGTGGTGCGCAGCAGCAGGTCCTGCTCGGCGGCGCGGAACCGGGCCTGCGCCAGCGCGACCTGGTCGCCGGCCTGGTCGAAGCGCTTGAACGCGGCCCAGTCGAACACCGTCTGGTCGAGTGTGACGGTCAGCGCGCGCAAGTCGCTGTCGCGATCCACCGGCTGCTCGGGAAGTCCGCCGAAGCCTTCGGTGCCGTCCTCGTGCACGTCCTGGTAGCCATAGGTGCCGACGAGCTGCGGCAGCAGCGCGGCGCGGGCCTGGGGACGCACCTCGATCTCGGCGTCGCGCGCATACCGCGCGGCCTGGAAGCGCATGTCCTGCGTGAGCGCCTGCTCGTACACGCGCAGCAGATCGTGGGCTGCCGCGGGGCCGCAGATGCCCGGCGCGATCGCGAGCGCGACGCGGAGCAGCGACGAGAGGCGAGTGAAGTGCATGGGAACGGACAGGATCACGACGGCCAAATTAGTGTACCGAGTAGTTTTGTTATTGGGGTAGGCGTGTGGCGGGCGCCGCGTACCATAGACCGAAGGGCCGCGGCCGATCCGTCGCCGTCGATAACAGCCCGTTCACGATCGATCCACTGCGCATGGGTTACGACTTCTACCTGGCTTCGCGATCGCCGCGCCGCGTGCAGCTGCTGCGCGAGGCCGGCTATCGGTTCGACTGCCGTCCGGCCGACGTGGAGGAGGTCGCACGTCCGAACGAATCGCCGGCGCAGTACGCGCGACGGCTCGCACGGGACAAGGCGCAGGCCGCGTGGCGCCGGCTCGATCCGGTCGGTGCGGGCCCGGTGCTGGGCGCCGACACCGACGTCGCGGTCGACGGTCGGATCCTGGGCAAGCCGCGGGATCGCGACAGCGCCGTCGACATGCTGATGCAACTTTCCGAACGCGCGCACGAGGTGCACAGCGCGGTGGCGCTGGTCGCGGGCGAACGCGACTGCTGGATCGACGGCACCTGCACCGAGGTCCATTTCGGTCGCATCACGCGCGTCGAGGCCGAGGCCTACTGGAACAGCGGCGAGCCGGCGGACAAGGCCGGTGCGTACGCGATCCAGGGCCTGGCCGGTCGCTGGGTGCGCGAGATCCGCGGCAGCTACAGCGGCGTCGTGGGCCTGCCGCTGTACGAGACGATGCAGCTGCTGCGGCGCGCGGGGATCGAGCCGGGCATGCCCAGGATGACCGCCCCGTGAGCACGGAAATCCTCGTCAATATCGGCCAGCAGGAGACCCGCGTCGCGCTGGTCGAGGGCGGCGCGGCGCAGGAGGTCTACATCCAGCGCGCCTCGCGCCACGGCCTGGTCGGCAACATCTACAAAGGCACGGTGCAGCGCGTGCTGCCGGGCATGCAGGCGGCCTTCATCGAGATCGGACTCGAGCGCACGGCGTTTCTGCACGTCGCCGACATGATGGCGGTGCCGGCTGCGAACGGCTCCTCCGGCGAGGTCGAGACGCGGGTCGAATCGCACCGCCAGCTGCCGCCGATCCAGACGCTGCTGCAGGAAGGGCAGGACGTGCTGGTGCAGGTGCTCAAGGATCCGCTCGGTACCAAGGGCGCGCGCCTGACCACGCTGTTGTCGGTGCCGTCGCGCTACCTGGTGCTGCTGCCGTACGAGCCGCACGTGGGTGCATCGGCGCGCATCGAGGACGACGCCGAGCGCGTGCGCCTCAAGCAGGTCGTGGCCAAGGTCGCATCCGAACTCGCGCCGCGCTTCGGCGTCATCGCGCGCACCGCCGCCGAGGGTGTCGACGAAGAGCGCCTCGCCGCCGACCTGAGATTCCTGCTGCGCCTGTGGACCGCGATCAGCGAGCAGGCGCGCCTGGCCGGGCCGCGCAGCCTGGTGCACGGCGATCTGCCGTTGTCGATGCGGATCCTGCGCGACCTGCTGGGCACCGACGTCGAGCGCGTGCGCATCGACAACGCCGACGAGTTCAAGCGCGTGCAGCAGTTCGCGCGCGTGTTCGTGCCCAACGCCGCGGCGCGCATCGAGCTTTACGAGGGCGCGGCGCCGATCTTCGATCTGTACGGCGTGGAGGACGACGTCGATCGCGCGCTCGGACGCAAGGTCGATCTGAAGTCGGGCGGCCACCTGGTGATCGACCAGACCGAGGCAATGACCACGGTCGACGTCAACACCGGCGCCTTCACCGGCCACCGCAACCTCGAGGAGACGATCCTCAAGACCAACCTCGAGGCCGCGCAGGCGATCGCACGCCAGCTGCGGCTGCGCAACCTGGGCGGGATCATCGTGCTGGACTTCATCGACATGCGGAATCCGGATCACCGCGTGCAGGTGTTGCGGGCTCTGGAAAAGGAGCTCAAGCGCGATTCGGCGCGCACGCACGTCTACGACTTCTCGCCGCTGGGGCTGGTCGAGATGACGCGCAAGCGCGTGCGCGAATCGCTCGGCCACATCCTGTGCATGCCCTGTCCAACCTGCGAAGGCCGCGGCAGCATCAAGACCGTCGAGACGCTGTGCCACGACATCGTGCGCGAGGTCAGCCGCGCCGCGCGGCAGTTCGAAGCGCGCCACTTCCTGGTGCTGGCGGCGCCGTCGGTGGTGCAACGCCTGACCGAGGACGCGTCGATGGGCCTGGCCGAGCTCGAGGCGGCCCTCAACCGGCCGATCCGCCTGCAGGCCGAAGCCGCCTATCACCCGGAGAGCTTCGACGTCGTGCCGCTGTGAAGGGGCACGCGTCTTAAACTGCGCGGCCGATGACGTTGCCTTCGCCCTTGTCGCATCCGCTGCCCCGGCCGCCTGACCCATGGAACGTGTAAAGCGGCGCTGGTGGACCGCGGCCGTCACCCTGGTCGCCGCGGTGCTGATTCTCGGGGCGCTGCTCACCGCCACCTTCCAGCTGGTGATGCTGATGGCGCCGGGCTACCGCGAGGACCTGGCCGATTACATCTCGCACGTTGCCGGTCAGCCGATCGAGATCGGCGGCATCGGCCTGGGCTGGCGCGGCCTCGCGCCACGCCTGGAGCTGACCGACATCACGCTATACGGCGACGACGAGCGTTCCCCGGCGCTGTCGGCCGAGCGCCTGCGCCTGGGTTTCGGCGCGGCGCGCCTGCTGCGCGGCGACACCACGCCCAATCGCATCGAGCTGTCCGGCGTCGAGCTGTTCGCGCGAATCGACGAGCAGGGCAAGTTCAGCCTGCGCGGCCTGGACACCAGCGGCATGCCGTCGCGCGCCACGCAGGACTGGCTGCGCCAGCTCGCGCGCTTCCAGAGCGTGCGGCTGAGCCGCTGCGAACTGCAGCTCGACGACGCGCGGCTGCGCGGCGCCAAGCCGCGGTTCCGCCTGGTCGATGCGGAGATCTCGTTCGCCGACGGCCACGGCGAGGCCAGCGCCGAGCTGTCGCTGCCCGTGTCGATGGGATCGAGCGTCCAGCTCGAAGCCGAGATGAACGGGTCGCTGGAGCAGCCCGAGACCTGGAACGGACGCTGGAAGGCCACGCTCGAGGGCCTGGCGTCGCTGCCCTGGCTCGACGCGCTGCTCGCACCGGGCGCGACGGTGCGTTTCGTCGATACCGAGATGGGACTGGACGGCGCGCTCGAGCGCGGCCAGATCGGGCCGGTCAACCTGCGCCTGGAGTCGGGCGCGGTGGTCGGCCGGCGCGAGTCGCACGAGGCGGCGCTGCGCGACATCGTGATGTCGGCGCGATTGGCGCCGCAGGCGCAGGGCTGGCTGATGGACATCGGCCGGCTCGAGGTCTCGGGCGTCCAGGGGCCGTGGCCGACCACCCAGGCGCGCGTGCGCTTCAGCCGCGAACCGGCGCCGGCGGCCCCGGTGGAAAGTGGAGGAGCGACACCCGAGCCCGGCTTCCCGCATGTCGAGGCCGAGGCGTCGTATCTGCATCTGGCCGACCTCGCGCCGTGGATGGGATTGCTGCGCAGCGACGGCATCGGTGCCGAGGCGGCGCGCCTGCGCGGCCTGTCGGGTGCGGTGCGCCGGATGGTCCTGCGCTGGGACGGCGCGCACGCACAGGACGCGGCGCGCTACAGCCTGCGGGCCGACCTCGACGAGCTCGCACTGGCGCCGGGACCCGATACGCCCGGTTTCGAAGGACTATCCGGCGAATTCTCCGCCTCCGAGAACAGCGGCCGGCTGCGCCTGCGCGAGCTGCCGTTCGGACTGCGCTTTGCCAAGGTGTTCGGCCGCACCGTCGGGTTCGAGCGCATCAGCGGCGAACTGGCGTGGACCCGCACCGGCGAAGGCTGGGACGTTCAGATGCCGCAGTTCGGCTGGCAGCTCGACGGCAGCCGCGGTGAGGGCGCGATGGCGCTGTTCGTCCCCAGCGGCGGTCACGGTGCGCCGCGACTCAAGCTCGATGCGCGATTCTCGGCCGCCGACGTCACGCGGATGAAGCCGTACATGCCGATGTTCTGGCCCGAGAACCTGCGCGAGTGGCTGCAGCGCGCCATCGTCGCGGGCCGTGCACCGGCGGCGCGCCTGCGCATCGACGGCGTGCTGTCGGACTTCCCGTTCGTGGACAAGCCGGGCACCTTCGCGCTCGACATCGACGCGGCCGACGCGACGCTGGCGTTTGCGCCGGAGTGGCCGGCGATCGAGAAGCTGTCGGCGCACCTGGAATTTCGCGGCAACACGCTGGCGATCCGCGGCGAATCCGGCAGCGTGATGGGTACGCGCGTCGAGCAGGTCTCGGCGCTGATTCCCGACCTGCACGACGCGCAGCTGGGAATCGACGGCGAGGTGCAGGGCGACGCCGCGCGCTTCTACGAGGTGCTGCGCGCCTCGCCGCTGGCGCCCAAGCTCGCGAGCCTGCTGACGCGCACGCGCGCGACCGGCGATTCGGTGGTGCATCTGAAGCTGGATCTGCCGCTCAAGCATGTGCACGACGTGAAGGTCAACGGCGAGATCGAACTGCGCGGTTTGCGCCTGGACGTCGACGGACTCGGCGAACCGGTCAACGACGTGCGCGGCACGATGAGCTTCGACAACCAGACCGTCAGCGCGCAGACGCTGACCGGCGAGCTGTTCGGCAGCCGGGTCGCGGCCGCGCTCGCGCAGGAAGACGACGGCGTGCTGCGCCTGCGCGGCGGATTCGAATTCGTGCCCGATGCCGAAGGCGCCGGCGCGAGCCGCCTGCTGCCCGTGTTCCTGCGCAAGAGCCTCGAGGGTCGCAGCCAGTGGCAGGCGGTGCTCGCGCTCAGCGGCCGGCAGGCGGGACAGGTGCAGCTCAAATCGAACCTGCAAGGCGTGGCGGTCAAGCTGCCGCAGCCGATGCAGAAGGAGCCCGACGCGAGCTGGCCGACCACCGTCGAATTGTCGTCGGATGGCGGCTTTCCGCTGCGCGTGGGCGTCGAGGTGCAGGACCGGCTGGGCGTGGACCTGGCGTTCACGCGCGACGCTGGCGGGTCGTTGTTCCTGCAACGCGGCCGCCTGCGCGCCGGCGCAGGTCCGAGTCCGCACGCGGGCGAAGACGGGCTGTTCGTGACCGGGACCGTGGCCGACCTGGACCCGCTGGGCTGGATCGCGGCGGTGAGCCAGGGATCGCGCGTCGACCCGGGCGAAGCGGTGCGCGACGCAGCGCCGGTTCCCGCGCTGAGCGCGGAACTCAACGTCGGCAGCCTGTGGATCGGACCGCAGCGCATCGACGGCGTGCGCTTGTCGCATCAGCCCGCGGCGGGCGGATGGCTCACCAAGCTGTCCGGCAACGGCGCGCAGGGCGAGGTGGCCTTCCGCAACGGGGCCGACGGCGGTCTGGTCAGCGGTCGCTTCGAGCGCATCCAGGTCGCGCCGCGACGGGCCGTCAGCATGGACGCGGCCGCGGCGGCGGCCGCGCGCAAGGAGGACGAAGCGCGGCAGGCCAAGGAGGAGCCGGCGGATCCGGGCCGGCTGCCGCGCCTGGATCTCGAGGTGCAGGATCTGCGCGTCGGCACGGCGGAACTCGGTCGTTTGGATTTCCGCACGCAGCGCATCGCCGATGGCCAGCGCATCGAACACCTGCGCACGGCCGGACGCGGCGGTGCGCTCGAAGCGCGCGGCGAGTGGCGTCGCGCGGCGGGACGCTCGTCGGCCGATCTGCAGTATTCGCTCGAGAGCAACGCCGTCGACGAACTGCTCAAGGGCTTTGGTTACGCCCCCAGCCTGAGCGCCAAGCGCGCCAAGTTCCGCGGCACGATGAACTGGCCGGCGACGGCCGCGGACGCGGCACGCGGAATCAAGCCGGTGGCCGGCGACGGGTTCGTCGAACTGGACGTGGAGAAGGGCACGCTGCGCACCGTGGATCCGGGCGCGGGTCGCGTGCTGGGCCTGATCAATTTCTGGGCGCTGCCGCGTCGCTTGTCGCTGGACTTCCGCGATGTCGTGTCCGAAGGTCTGGCCTTCGACGAGATCAAGGGTCGCTTCGACGTGAACCACGGCAGCGCGATGACGAACAACCTCGACATCGAGGCGCCCTCGCTGAAGATGGAAGTGCGGGGTCGCGTGGGATTGCTCGCGCGCGACTACGACCAGCGCGTGAAGGTCTATCCCGACGTCTCGGCCGGCATCACGCTGGGTGCGCTGCTGCTGGGCGGTCCGGCCGCCGGCGTGCTCGTGCTGATCGCGCAGCAGGTGCTCGACGGTCCGCTCGATCAGGCCGGCGAACTGTCCTACCGCCTCACCGGAAGCTGGGACGATCCGCAGGTGGTGCGCGAGGAAGGCGGCCTGCTTCCGGGCGGCGCGCCGGCCGCGCCGCCGCCGGCGAGCACCGCGCCGTCGGCCGCCGCAACGGTGAGCCGGTGAGCGCGGTCGCCGCGCTGCAGATGAATTCGGGCGACGACGTCGCCGCCAACCTCGCCGCGGCCGCGCGTCTGGTCGAGGCCGCCGCGGCGTCGGGCGCGGTGCTCGCGGCACTGCCCGAGAATTTCGCGTTCATGGGCGGGCACGAAGCCGCCAAGCTCGCGCACGCCGAGCCCGACGGCAGCGGCCGCATCCAGGACTTCCTGTCGGACTGCGCGCGGCGCCATCGCATCTGGATCGTCGCCGGCACGATGCCGATGGCCGTACCCGGTGATCCGGAGCGCGTACATGCGGCGAGCCTGGTCTACGACGATGCGGGCCGACGGGTCGCACGCTACGACAAGATCCATCTGTTCGACGTCGAGGTCGAACGCGACGGGCGCATGGAGCGCTACCACGAGTCGCGTCACATCGCGCGGGGCCACTGGAATCCGGTGGTGGTCGACACGCCCGCCGGGCGCGTGGGTCTGAGCGTGTGCTACGACCTGCGTTTCCCCGAGCTGTTCCGCTCACTGGTCGCGCAGGGCGCCGAGCTGCTGTGCGTGCCCGCGGCCTTCACCGCACGGACCGGCGAGGCGCACTGGGACGTGCTGCAGCGTGCCCGGGCGGTGGAGAACCTGTGCTACGTGATCGCACCCGCGCAGTACGGAACGCATCCGGGCGGACGCAGCACCTGGGGCCACTCGATGGTGGTCGATCCGTGGGGCACGGTGCTGGCGTGCGAAGCCAGTGGCGAATCGGCGGTGATCGCGCGGGTCGATCGCCAGCGCCAGGCGCAGCTGCGCGCGAGCTTCCCCGCGCTGTCGCACCGACGCGCGTCCGCGTCGTCCTGAGCGCGGCGCTTCAGAATTCCTTGACCGGCGGTTGCGGCAGCAAGGCTTCGAGCATCGAAGACGTGTTGCAGCCCGAGTCGCCGTTGCGGGGTTCGAGCGGCGCGCCGCCCATCACCTGGCCCTGCGCTTCGGTTTTCATCATCACGCGGTCGGCATCCGACCCCTGTGGCAAGGCCGCGGCGGTGATCCCGGCGCCGAGTTCACGTTGCGAACCCTCTCCGACCGCGCTCAATGCGCGGATCGCCGCGGACGTTCCGGCCACCGCATCGATCGCCGACGAAGCGCCGGCGGCCGCGCGCTCGATCGGCGCGGTGCTGAAGCGCGTGCCGCCGAACATCTCGACGAACGCCCAGCCGGCGATCACCGCGTAGCTCAGCCACATCAGGTTCACGCGACCGAGCTGGCGGCGCACGAACGGTCCGTCGACCGGACCCGGCAATACGTTGCGGCCGTGCTGGCGCCACAGGATGCGCAGCCGGACGCTGGCACGACGCACGACGGGAAGGTTGTAGGCCCAGCTGCGGGTCAACAGGCACACGCCGATTCCGCAGCCACCGAGCGCGAGCACGCTCAGCGAGCTCGCTTGATGCAGGGACCAGACGCAGAGCAGGGCAACGGCGATACCGGTGAGCAGGCTCAGGGCATGGCGCATGGCATTGGACCTTCGATTTTTTTGATTCCGACCCGACGGGGTTCCTTGTCCGGACCGCGGATGCGTAAACCGTGCCAGCCCCGCGGGCGCCTATTCGGCCGTTTTCCGCGGGGTTCGAGTTGCAAGCCGCATGAGCGTTGCAACGTCCGGGCGGCGTTCTGCAAACGCCGCGTGCACGGGCGCGGGCGATCGCTGGCGCCAAGTGCGGGCCGGTGCTATCACTGCGCCGCGCAGCGAGTTGGCCCGGTTTACGCATGCAGCACGATCCCGATCGATGCCGATGACGATGGCGATGACCGAATCGAGATTTCCCTCGTTGAAGTGTCTCCTGCTGCTGGGAGCCGGTGGACTGCTGAGCGCCTGCGGCGGCGAGCAGTCGCCGATCGCCTCGCTGTCGCTGGGCGTGGCCGATGCACCGGTGGACGACGCCGACGCGGTCGTCGTGAGCATTTCGGCGGTCGAGCTGCTCGATGCGCAGGGCGGGGTGGCGCAGCGCATCGCGTTCGAGCCGCCGACGTCGATCGATCTGCTGCAGCAGCAGGGCGGAGCGCAGTTCCTGCTCTTCGAGGGACGCGAGGTTGCGCCCGCCACCTACCCGGAGCTACGCCTGATCGTGGCAAGCCAGTCCAACGCCTCGTGCAAGCAGGCGCAGGCCAATCCCGATCATCCGTCGTACGTCAGCGTCGACGGCGTCGACTACCCGCTGATCGTGCCCAGCGGTGGCAGTGCCGGGCTCAAGGTGCGCGGGCCGATCGTCGTGGAGGACGTGGGCGAGGCGCGCTACACGATCGATTTCGATCTGCGCAAATCGCTGGTCGAACGCGGCTCCACGGGCTGCTACAACCTCAAGCCGGTGCTGCGCGTGATCGACAACGCGGACGCCGGGCGCGTGTCGGGCGTCGTCGATGCCGCGCTGCTCGCCGATGCGGGCTGCACCGCCGACCCGGCCGATGGCAGCGGCGCGGCGGTTTACGTCTACCCGGGCGCGGGCATCGTGCCCGATGACGACGACGGCACCGCTCCGGATCCGCTGACCACCGCGCTGCTGACGCCGACGACCGAAGACGGCGCCACGACGTTCCGGTATACCGCGGCGTTCCTGCCGGCCGGCGCGTACACGGTCGCATTCAGCTGCCAGGCCGGTGACGACGTGCCGATGGCCAACGATGCGATCGATTTCGTCGGCCCCGCGAGCGTGAACGTGCAGGCGGGCGCCACCACGACCCACGACTTCACCGTCGTCGCGCCGCCCTGAGCGCGTCGCACGGGGTCGCAGCGACGCGGCCCCGAGGCAGACGCGGGCCGCGGATCAGGGTTCGAGACGCTCGATCACCCAGCGGCCGTGGTCGTCGCGATAGCGCAGTCGATCGTGGAGACGTCCGCCGCGGCCCTGCCAGAACTCGACCACGGACGGTCGCAACACGTAGCCGCCCCAGTGATCGGGCAGCGGCACGTCCTGCTCCCTGAAGCGCCGCTCGTTCTCGTCCAAGCGTGCGTCGAGCTCGGCGCGTGTCGCCACCACCTGCGACTGGCGCGAGGTCAGCGCACCGAGCTGCGACGCGCGCGGCCGCGAATCGAAATACCGGCGCGTTTGATCGCGCGATACGCGCGCGACGGCGCCCTCGAAGCGGACCTGACGCTCGAGTCGGTCCCACCAGAACGTCGCGGCCGCGAACGGGCGGGCTTCGAGCTCGCCGCCTTTGCGGCTGTCGTAGTTGGTGTAGAAGCTCAGCCCGGCGTCGTACCAGCCCTTGAACAGCACCACGCGCGCCGAGGGTCGACCGTCGGCGCCGACGGTGGCCAGCGTGAAGGCGGTGGGTTCCATCATGCCGGCGCCGCGGGCGTCGGCCAGCCAGGTTTCGAACTGCGCCAGCGGATCGGGCAGGAGCATCTGCTCGTCCAGCGGCGGATTGCGGGTGTATTGCATCGGCGCAGTGTGCAACAGCCGCCGCTTCGGCGGCACATCGGCTGGCCCGCGGGCAGGGCGCTCGGCACAATCGCCGCGTGCCCTCCACCCGCGTCCATGCAGGACCGCCGCCACCGCCGGAATCGCGTCCGCGATTCCTCGTGCGACTGTTGCTCCTCGGCGTGCTCGGCGCGCTGTCCTGCACCGCCTCTGCGCTCGAACTGACGGCGGACGAGCAGGCCTGGCTGGCCAAGCACCCGGTGCTGCGACTGGGCATCGATCCGGACTACGCGCCGATCGAGTTCGTCGACGAGCGGCGCCAGTACCAGGGCCTCGTTGCGGACTACGTCGCGGCCGTCGCCAAGAAGCTGGGCGTGCGCATCGAGCCGCAGCTCGGACTGAACTGGCGCGAGGGCTACGCGCGCGGCCTGCGCGGCGAAATCGACCTGTTCGGATCGGTGGGAAAAAACGAGGAGCGCGAGCGCACCTTCCTGTTCACCGAGCCCTACGCGGAGATCAGCTCGGTGATCGTCGTGCGATCCAGCGAACGCGGCGTGCTCGAGGCCACCGACCTGGAGCACCGCGCGGTGGCGCTGGTCGAGGGCTTTGCCGACAGCCGCCTGCTGCTCGACCAGTTTCCGAACATGCAGGTCCACTTCGAACCCTCGAACCTGGCCGCGCTCGAGAGCGTGGCCTCGGGCAGCGCCGATGCAACGGTCGCGCCGCTGCCGATCGCCGCCTTCCTGATCCAGAAGCGCGGCCTGGCCAATCTCAAGATCGCCGGTTCCAACCCGGTGCGCGCCGGGCGACTGCATTTCATGGTGCCGCGCGACCGACCGCTGCTGCGCGACATGATCGACCGCGCGCTGGCCGACATGTCCGCGGAGGACCACCGCAAGATCCAGACGCGCTGGTTCAACATCAAGTACGAAACCGGCCTGGATCCGCGCAAGGTATGGATGCAGGCGGTCTCGGGTGTGGGCGTGGGCCTGGCGCTGCTGCTCGCGGTCGGCGCCTGGGCCTTGTCGTTGCGGCGCGAAGTGCGCCGTCGCCGCGACGCGGAAGCCGCCGCGCAGGACAACGCGCTGACGCTGGTGGAGAGCCGCGTGCAGCTCGAGCACGCCAACCGCCGGCTGCACGAGATCACGGCCTCGATCGTCGGCGCGGTGTTCCAGTGCCAGCTCGACCAACAGGACCAGCTGCGCCTCGAGTTCGTCAGCGGACGCCTGCTCGATCAGTTCGGCATGAGACCCGAGCAGCTCGTGGGTCCGCTGCGCGGACCCGGCTTCATGCTGATCGACGAAGCCGATCGCGAAGCGGTCTACGCCTCGCTGATGGCGGCGCTGCGCACGCAGGATCCCTGGGAGCACGAGTTCCGCGTCAACCTGCCGGACGGACGCCGGCTGTGGCTGCACGGCGCCTCGGTGCCGCGGCGCGATTCGGACGGACGCGTGGTCGCCAGCGGCTATCTGACCGACATCACCGAACGGCGTGCGATGGAGGATGCGCTCGAACAGGTCCGCGCCGACCTCACGCGCGCCCTGTCCACCGCGGCGCTGCAGTTCCGCGCGGTGCTGGAGCACTCGCCGGCAGCGATCTGGGCGCGCGACCTCACCGGCACCTACCAGTTCGCCAACGAATCGTTCCGCCGCATGTTCGACCTGCCGCCGGGCGAGCTCGCCGGGCGCATCGCCACCGAACTGCTGCCGACCTCGGTGGTGTCCAGCTTCGATCACTACGATCGACAGGTGATGGAGTCGCGCCGCAGTGCGAGCTTCGTCGAGGCGATCCAGAGACCGGGCGGCGCGCGCCACCTGCTGATGGTGAAGTTCCCGCTGATCGACGAGAACAACCGCGTCATCGCCATCGGCGGCACCGGCATCGACATCACCGAGCAGATCCGCCTGCAGGAGGAACTGCGTCGCCTGAACGCCACGCTCGAGCAGCGCGTGGAGAACCGCACGCGCGAGCTGCGCGAGACGCTCGACGAACTGGCGCGCGCACGCGAAGCGGCAGAAAGCGCGTCGCGTGCCAAGGGCGAGTTCCTGGCCAACATGAGCCACGAGATCCGCACGCCCATGAACGCGATCCTGGGCCTGTCGCACCTGGCGCTGAAGACCGATCTGTCCGCGCGCCAGCGCGACTACCTGGTGAAGATCAGCGGCGCCGGCCAGTCGCTGTTGGGACTGATCAACGACATCCTGGACTTCTCCAAGATCGAGGCCGGCAAGCTGGTGGTCGAACGCATCGAGTTCGACCTGGACTCGGTGCTCGACAACCTGGCCACGGTGGTCGGCGTCAAGGCGCACGAGAAGGGGCTGGAATTCTCGATCGATCGTCCGCCCGATCCGCCGTTGCTGATCGGTGATCCGCTGCGTATCGGCCAGATCCTGGTGAACCTGACCAACAACGCGGTGAAGTTCACCGAGCGCGGCGAAGTCGCGGTGCGCATCGAGCTCGAGATCCGCGAAGAGGGCTGCGAACTGACGGCCCGCGTGCGCGACACCGGCATCGGCCTGAACGAGGAGCAGCAGTCGCGTCTGTTCCGTTCCTTCGAGCAGGCCGATGCGTCGATCACGCGCAAGCACGGCGGCACCGGCCTGGGCCTGGCCATCAGCAAGCAGTTGATCGAGCTGATGGGCGGGCAGATCGGGGTGCGCAGCGAGGCCGGGCAGGGCAGCGTCTTCTGGTTCAAGGTGCGGGTCGGACGCGTCGGGCCGCGGCGCATCGCCCGTGCGCAGCCGGCGCTGATGCGCGGCCTGCGAGCGCTGGTGGTCGACGACAACCCCACCGCGCGCGACATCGTCTGTCGCTACCTGGCCTCGTTCGGCGTCGTCCACCAGGAGGCGCCGGACGCGGCCACCGCGCTCGACGCGATCGCGGCGGCCGATCCGCCGTTCGGCCTGGTGCTGCTCGACTGGAAGATGCCCGTGATGGACGGCCTGAGCTGCGCCAGCGAGATCCGGCGCCGCGCCAAGCCGGGGGTGGGGCCGCGGATCATCATGTTGTCGGCGTACGCGCGCGAGGAACTGCTGGGACAGTTCGACGGCAAGCTGTTCGACAGCTTCCTGCTCAAGCCGGTGAATCCCTCGCTGCTGTTCGAGGCGATCCTGGCGGCGTTCGGCGAATCGGTGGCGCTGCCGATGGCCGGGCCGGGACGAGCGGAGACCCAGGCCGCGCGCGGCCTGAACGGCGTGTCGGTGCTGCTGGTCGAGGACCATCCGGTCAACCGCCAGATCGCGCGCGAGCTGCTCGAGACCGCGGGCGTGAACGTCAGCATCGCCGGCGACGGCGCCGAGGCGCTGCGTTCGATCGAGCAGAACCGCTTCGACGTGGTGCTGATGGACATGCAGATGCCGGTGATGGACGGCCTGGAAGCGACGCGGCGCCTGCGCGCGGATCCGCGGTACGCGCGCCTTCCGATCATCGCGATGACGGCCAACGCGATGCAGCACGATCGCGAGGCCTGCCTCGCGGCGGGCATGAACGAGCACGTGGCCAAACCGATCGACGTGGTGGAGCTGTTCGGCGCGATCCGCAAATGGAGCGGGCGCGGCGACGACGAGGATGACGAGGACGACGAGCCGACGATGGTGATGCGTCAGCTGCCGGTGAACCCGGCCAGCCTGCCGGGCATCGACGCGCTCGATGCGCTGTCCGGCCTGCGCCGCACGCAGGGCGACCTTGCGCGCTACCGGCGCCTGCTCGAGATGTTCGTGCGCACCGAATCCGACGTCGTGCTGCGCATCGACGCCGCGCTCAACGTCGGCGATCGCGCCACCGCGTGCCGCCACGCGCATTCGCTCCGGGGCGTGGCCGCGACGGTCGGCGCCGACGAGCTCGCCGCGGTCGCGACCACGGTCGAGGACTACCTGCGCCAGGGCGGCGATCCCGACCCTGCGCTCGAACAGCTCGACGGCGCGGTCTCGACGCTGCTCGTGCCGCTGCGCGAGTGGCTGGAGACGCACCCGGTGGGCGCCGCCCGCCCGGCAGACGTGGCCCCGTCGTCGGCGGCCACCGAACCGGTGCGTCGGCTGGTCGAGGCGCTGCGCCGCCAGCTCGACCAGGACGACACCGCCGCGCGCGATACGCTGGATCTGCTCGACGGCGCGCTCGTTGGCCATCCGGCGCGCAAGCGCCTGCAGCCGCTGAGCCACGCCGTGTCGGAGTTCGATTTCCCGGCCGCCAAGTCCGCGCTGCCGGCGCTGGTCGAGGCGTTGGCACAAGGATGAAACGACGGCTGTGAGATGCTTGGGCGGGACGCGAGGACAACGGTGAAAGAAGGTAGCGATAGCGAGCAGCGGGCATCGATCCTGGTCGTGGACGACATTCCGGCCAACATCGAGGTGCTTTCGGGGATCCTGCGCAGCCAGTACCGCGTGCGTGCCGCGACGTCGGGTACCCGCGCGTTGGCGATCGCCATCGGCGATGCGCCGCCCGACCTGATCCTGCTCGACATCATGATGCCGGAGATGGATGGGCTCGAAGTCTGCCGGCGACTCAAGGCGGACCTGCGCACGCGCCACATCCCGGTGATCTTCGTCACCGCGATGAGCGAGATCGAGGACGAGACACGCGGCTTCGAAGTGGGCTGTGTGGACTACGTGACCAAGCCCGTCAGTCCGTCGATCGTGCTGGCGCGCGTGGCAACGCACCTGGCGCTGGCCAACCAGAGCCGCGAACTGGAGCGCCAGGTGCGGGTGCGCACCTCCGAGCTCGAACGCACGCGCCTGGCGGTGATCCGCTGTCTGGGCAAGGCCTCCGAGTTCAAGGACGACAACACCGGCCTGCACGTCGTGCGCATGAGCCAGTATTCGCGCGCGCTGGGCCTGGCCGTGGGCATGAACGAGGCCGACGCCGACCTGCTGATGCTGGCCTCGCCGATGCACGACGTCGGCAAGATCGGCGTGCCGGACAGCATCCTCAAGAAGCCGGGCAAGCTCACGCCCGAGGAATGGGCGCTGATGCAGCAGCACGTCGCCTACGGCGGCCTGATCCTCGGCGACCAGGATTCGGAACTGCTGGTGATGGCCAAGACCATCGCGCTCACGCATCACGAGAAATGGGACGGGACGGGATACCCGGGCGGCCTCAAGGGCGAGGACATTCCACTGGTGGGGCGCATCACCGCGCTGGCCGACGTGTTCGATGCGCTGACCAGCGTGCGGCCCTACAAGCGCGCGTGGACGCTCGACGAGACGCTCGATTACATCCGCAAGGAGCGCGGCAAGCATTTCGATCCGCTGCTCGTCGACAAGATGCCGCAGGTGCTGTCCGAGTTCGACCGGATCAAGACGTTCTACGCGGACCAGGCCGAGGCGCCCTGACCTCGCCGCGGGCTACGCAGGACCGGCCCGTCGCTAGAATGGCGGTCCTTCAGCCCCCACCGGAATGAACGACATGTCCCGTTTTCGCGCCATCCGCGTCCACCAGGTCGAAAAGACCCTGCTGTCCAAGTTCGAGGAGCTGAGCGTCGACGACCTGACGCCGGGCGAAGTGGTCATCCGCGTCGCCTATTCGTGCCTCAACTTCAAGGATGCGCTCGCCGTCACCGGCAAGAGCCGGATCATGCGCGCGATGCCGCGGGTGGCCGGCATCGATCTGTCGGGCACGGTCGAGTCGAGCAGCGATCCGGCGTACAAGGCCGGCGATGAAGTGCTGGTGACCGGCTGCAACCTCGGCGAGCTGCTCGACGGCGGCCTGTCGCAGGTCGCGCGCGTTCCGGCGTCGGCGGTCGTGCCGCTGCCCAAGGGGCTGAGCCTTTACGAGGCGATGGCGCTGGGCACCGCCGGCTTCACCGCGGGGCTGGGCGTCAAGCGCATGCTCGAGAATCACCAGACGCCCGAACTGGGTCCGATCGTCGTGACCGGTCCCACCGGCGGCGTCGGCTCGATCGCGATCCAGCTGTTCAAGAAGAACGGCTTCGAAGTGATCGCGCTGACCGGCAAGAAGGCCGCCGCGGAGGATTACCTGCGCAAGCTCGGCGCCGACCAGGTCGAGGATCGGACCACGCTGGACCTGGGCAAGAAGCCGCTCGAGGCCGCGCGCTTCGGCGGCGCGCTCGACAACCTGGGCGGCGAAACGCTCGCCGGCCTGACCCGCAACATCCGCCAGTGGGGCACGATCGCGAGCATTGGTCTGGCGCAGAGCCACGAACTCAACACCACCGTGATGCCCTTCATCCTGCGCGGCGTGTCGCTGCTGGGCATCAACTCGGTCGAAGTGCCGCGCGCCTGGCGGCTCGACGTGTGGAACAAGCTCGCCGGCGACTGGAAGCCGAAGAATCTGACCGACATCGTGCGCCGCACGATCACGCTCGACGAAGTGCCCGCCGCCTGCGCCGAGCTGATGGCCAGCAGCGTGCAGGGTCGCTACGTCGTCAAGATCGGCTGACGCCAGCGCGCCATCGGGCCGCCGGCGAAGCGAGGCAGCGGGCTGCTACTTGAGCTCGTTGAACAGGAACTCCGGTTCCCCTTCCTTGTCGGCGCCCTGATCGCGCCAGCGCGGCACTTCGGCCGGGTCGGCGTTCTCGTTGATCGCCGGCAGCGCGAACGCAAACGTGGTGCCGCGGCCCTGCTCGTTGGGCTGGGCCCAGATGCGGCCGCGATGGCGCTCGACGATGCGCTTGCACACCGCCAGGCCGATGCCGGTGCCGGGGTACTGCTCCTGCGAATGCAGGCGCCGGAAGATCTGGAACACGTCGGCGGCCTTCTCGGGATCGATGCCGATGCCGTTGTCGCGCACCGAGATCACCCATTCGTTCCCCGAACGGCGTCCCGAAACCATGATGCTGGGCGGCTCTTCGCCGTGGAACTTGAGCGCGTTGCCGACCAGGTTCTGGAACAGCTGCATGAGTTGCTGATTATCGCCCTGTACGGTCGGCAGATCGCCGATCAGGAATTCGGCGCCGAGCTCCTGCACCGCGGTCTGCAGCAGCGCCAGGGCCGCCTCGAGCGTGTCGCGCAGGTTCACCGGCTGGAAGGGCTTGGGCTCGTGGCCCAGGCGCGAGTAGTCGAGCAGGTCGACGATCATGCGCTGCATGCGCGTGGCCGCGGCGGTGAGGAAGTCGAGATATTCCTGCGCCTCGGCATCGAGCTTGTTGCGGTATCGGCGCGCCAGCAGGCCGGAGAAACCGCCGATCGCGCGCAGCGGCTCCTGCAGGTCGTGCGAGGCGATGTAGGCGAACTGCTGCAGTTCCTGGTTGCTGCGCGCGAGTTCCGCGTTGGCGCGTCCCAGGTTCTCGCTGTTGGCCTGCACGGCGAGCTGCGAGCGCTTGCGCTCGAGCAGGTTGCTGACCATCTCGCCGAAGAGCTTGAGCAGCGTCGTGAGCTGCGGCGCCCATTGCACCTCGTGCTCGACCGCATCGAAGCCGACGTAGCCACGGACCTGCGAGCCGGTGTTCATCGGCACCAGCAGGATCGAGCGGATCGATTCGGCCTCCCATTCGGTGCGCTCGGCTTCCGCGTCGGGCGGCAGCGCCGAGACACGATCGATCGAGACGACCTCGCCGCGCTGGATGCGCGACAGGCACCAGGCGTAGCTCTCGACCGGCAGGTCCTGCAGGCGATCGCGCTGCGTGGCGATGCCGCGCTCGCACCACTCGTGCGTACAGCTGACCTTCTCGCGCGAGCCCGAGAACTCGAAGATGTACGCGCGGTCGACTTCGGCGAAGCGGCCGACCTCGGCCAGCGCGTCGGTGATCGATTCGTCGGCTTCCTCGACCGGCACGCTGATGAAGCCGGTGGACAGGCGCGTCACCAGCGACTCGAAGCGCATGCGCCGATCGAGCTCGGAGAGCGTGCGATGGCGCTCGGAGATGTCCAGCAACATGCCGCAGATCAGCGTGCGGCCGGGGGCGGGCAGGTGGATGGCGCGCAGTTCGCACGGAATCTCGCGGCCGTCCGTGTGGCGCACCAGCCAGGGCACCTCGAGTTTCTCGCCGGCGATGGCGCGCTGCACCAGCGCCCGTGCGTAATCCTCGGTGCTCATCCCCTGCTGCTCGGGCGGCGCGATCTGCATCGGGTTCATGCCGATGAGCTTGGTGCGCGGATTGCCGGTGAGCTTTGCGAAGTTTTCATTGGCGTCGATGATCTGGAACGCCTCGACGTGGAACACCCACATCGCGTCGGGGCCGTGCTCGGCGATGGCGCGCTGCTGGGCGATCACGTTCTGCAGCTCCGAGAGGCGCTGGTTCACCGCCGAAGCCATCTCGGTGAACGGGCGGGCCAGACCCTCCGGCGCGCCGCGCGTGGCCGCGCCGATGCGGATCGTGTCGTCACCGCCGGCCAGTTTCTGCACCGCCTGCTGCATGGCGTCCAGGCGCCGATCGAGCAGATCGACGAACCAGGCGCCCGCCGCCGCGACCAGTACCAGCGCCGCCAGCACGTAGGGCAGGGCGCCGGGCATGTCGGTGAGCAGGCCGAGCTGGCCCAGGCCGAAGACTGCCGTGGCCATGAGCACCGCGAAGGCGAAGCTGTACTTGAGTGACACCCGGATCCTCGATGGATGGCGAAGGCCGCCACCCGATTCTCCCGTTTGGTCGGGTGAAATGCGACGCGTCGTCCGATCGGCGCGGGGCATTCTTACTACTGACGGTCGATTCGCGCGATCCGTACCGTGCGTGGGGCCGCGGATTGGCGGTCCTCGACCGAGGTATCGCGATGTCCGTGGGGTCCCTTCGCCGTCTGCGGGCGGCGGCGCTGTCGTCCGTCGTTCTCCTGCTCCTGTCCGCTTGCGGCGGCGCCAACAGCCCGGGTGGAGGTTCCGGCCCGGACGGTGGCGGATCGGCGGTCGCGCCGCGCACGTATCGCCTGTGCGACCCCGCCACGGTCACCCGCGACGCGCTGATCGCGTTCTTCGACGCGCGCGAGGGCGACACCATCCAGTTCTGCGCCGGACGCTTCGACCTGCCCACCGGGCTGATCCTCAACGGCAAGCGTGGCATCACGATCAAGGGCGCCGGGCGCAACCAGACCTTCCTGTCGTTCAAGAACAGCGACAGCGCCGAAGGCATCAACGCCTCGCACGCCGACGGCCTGGTGATCCAGGGACTGACCGTCGAGGACACGCCGGGCAACGGCATCCGCATCTATCGCTCGCAGAGCGTGACGCTGCGCGACGTGCGCGCGCGATGGCGCGATGCCGCCGGTCGCGACGAGACCCAGGCCGGTTTCACGCCGGCGTTCCAGAACGGTGCCTACGGCCTGTACCCGGTGGAATCGCGGCACGTGCTGATGGAGGACTGCGAGGCCCACGGCGCCAGTGACGCCGGCATCTACGTGGGCCAGACCAGCGACGTGATCGTGCGGCGGTGCCTGGCGACCTACAACGTCGCCGGATACGAGTTCGAAAACACGTTCCGCGCGGTGTTCGAGGACAACGTGGCGACGAAGAACGTCGGCGGCTTCCTGGTGTTCGACCTGCCGGACCTGCGCCAGTACGGCGCCAAGAACGTCGTCCGGCGCAACCGCAGCTTTGCCAACAACACGGACAACTTCGCGCCGGTGGGCAACATCGTGGGCCTGGTGCCGCGCGGCACCGGCATGCTGATCCTGGCCAGCGACCAGCTCGAGATCTACGACAACGACATCCACGACAACGACACGCTGGGCATCGCGGTCATCAATTACGGCCTGGCCGATCCCAACCAGCCGGACCCGCGCTACGACTTCTATCCCGAGGGCATCGAGATCCACGGCAACCGCTTCCGCGACAACGGCGGCAACGTGCAGCTGCCCGATCCCGAGCGCGGCGAAGCGAGCGTGCTGCCGCTGCTGCTCAAGCTCAAGAACCTCGGCTTTTCCGCGCACATCGTCTGGGACGGCGCCGAGGACGCGCCCAACGGCTGCACGCAGATTCCCAGGGACGCCGACGGCGTGGCGCTGACGCAGCCCAACCCGGCGCGCGACCACGAGGAGCAGGGCGGTCGCACCGACGAACGCGGCCGGCCCAGCCTGACGCGCGAGGACCCGTCGCCGCCGTGCAAGTGGAATGCGTGGAAGTTCGGTCCCGGTAGTGCGCTCAAGCATCCGGAAAACAGCGTGTGCATCGCCGAGGACAACACCTACGAGAACACCCAGCTGACGACCCTGCTCACGACGCCGTTCATGCGCGCCAACATCACCTCGAGCGATCCGGTGCAACTGGTGCTCGATCTGCTCAAGCCCGCGAGCGGTGATCTGACGCCGCATCGCTGCGATCTGCCGGCACGACCGACGCCGACGCTGGCGCTGCCGTACGTGCCCGATCCGTCCAGCGGCGAAGCGCGTCCGGATCCGGATGAAGTGGAGCAGGCGTGCGAGAGCGGGACGCCGGGCGAAGTCAATCGCGCGGCGCTGGCCTACGACTGTCCGCGCCTGGACCAGTACGGGCTGTTCGCCGACGCCGCCGATCCGACGAAGAACCCCAACGGTGGCGGCGTCCACTACGAGCTCAACACGCAGCTCTTCAGCGACTACTCGACCAAGTACCGCTTCGTCTTCATTCCGCCGGGACAGAGCGCGACCTACCGTGACCACACCGCGCGCGTGACCGCCACGCTCGATTTCCCGGTGGGCACCGTCATCGCCAAGACCTTCTCGTTCCGCAAGGAAAACGCGTCGGGCACGCTGCTGTCGGAGAACGTGGTGGAGACGCGGCTGCTGATCAAGCGGCAGAAGGCGGACGGCACCTCGCACTGGGTCGGCCTGCCGTACGTCTGGAGCGGCAGCGGCGCGGCGCGCGTGGCCGAGCTCAGGATCGAAGGCGGCACCGCGTCGGTGGAGTTCGACTACCAGGATCCCGATCCGGGCGTGAAGAACGGCGACGGCAGCCGCAAGCGCTACACCGGCGCGACGGCGGCGTACCGCGTGCCCGCCGCGCTGAACTGCCTGAGCTGCCATGCGGGCGACGATCGCGAGGCCGGCAGCGCGCCGATCGGTCCCAAGGCGCGCAACCTCAACCGCGACAACACCTACGCGGGTGTCGGCAGCATCAACCAGCTGCAGCACCTGAAGAACCTCGGGCTGCTCGCGGGACTGCCTGCCGATGCCGCGAGCATCGAGCGATCGCCGCGCTGGAACGTGCCCGGATCCAGCGGCGAGCTGCCCGATTCGGCCGCCGACGTGCACCTGCGCGTGCGTGCCTATCTCGAGACCAACTGCATGCACTGCCACAACCCGGCGGGCGGCGCGTCGAACAGCGGGCTGCTGCTCGACGCCTATCGCACCGTCAACGTGCAGTACGGCATCTGCAAGAAGCCGGTCGCGGCGGGCCGCGGCTCGGGTGGCAAGAGCTACGACCTCGTCCCGGCCGACGCCGATGCCTCGATTCTGCCGTTGCGCGTCGCGTCCACCGAAGCCGGCGTGAAGATGCCGCCGATGGCGCGCAGCCTCGCGCACGGCGAAGCGGTCAACCTGATCGCGACGTGGGTCGACACGGTGCTGCCGACGCCGGACACCGAGGACGAGCAGGTATGCATGGGCGGCGGCGGAATCGGTCTGCCGCTGAGCGTCACCGACGTGGCCAAGGCCTACGCGCAGAGCGGCGCGGCGCCGACCTCGGAGGATCAGCGCCGCGCCATCACCGTGCCGCTGCTGCCGTGAACGGACGCCTCATTCGTCGAGCGTGAACCCGACCTTTAGCGTCGCCTGCCAGTGGGCGACCTTGCCTTTCTCGATGCCGCCGCGCACGGAAATCAGCTCGAACCACTTGAGGTTGTGGATCGTCTTCGATGCGCGCTTGATGGCGATCTGCACCGCGTCATCGAGTCCCGACTTCGAGGTACCGGTGAGCTCGAGCATCTTGTAGACGTGGTCGGCCATGGTCCTTCTCCTGCGTCGCGGGTGGGGGCCACAGACTAGCGCCGCAAGCGGTTTGCCACCCGCGTCCGCGCTCGCTAGAAAGGGCGACCCGAAGAAAGGAACAGGGAGTTCTCATCGGTGGACACGCTGCTCATCGGCAAGGGCCAGACGCCCCAGGTCATCCTGGCGAAGTACGCCAACCGCCACGGCCTGATCGCCGGCGCCACCGGCACGGGCAAGACGATCACGCTGCAGGGACTCGCCGAAGGCTTCTCCGATCTCGGCGTGCCGGTGTTCGCGGCCGACGTGAAGGGCGATCTGTCGGGCATCGCGATGGCCGGGGAGGCCAAGCCCAAGCTGGCCGAGCGCGCCGCGCAGGTCGGCCTGGCGCCGTACGCGCCGCAGGCCGCGCCCACGGTGTTCTGGGACGTGTTCGGCAAGCAGGGCCATCCGGTGCGCGGCACCGTGTCGGACATGGGGCCGAACCTGCTTTCGCGCCTGCTGGACCTGTCCGACGTGCAGGAAGCGGTGCTGATGCTGGTCTTCAAGTTCTGCGACGACCAGGGAATGGCGCTGCTCGATCTGAAGGACCTGCGCGCGGCGCTGGCGCACGTCGGCGAGAACGCCAAGGCGCTGGGCGCGGAATACGGATTGATCAGCACCTCGTCGGTCGGTGCGATCCAGCGCGGCCTGATCGGGCTCGAGCAGGAAGGCGGCGGCGCGTTCTTCGGCGAACCTGCGCTCGAACTGGCCGACCTGATGCGCACCGACCTGTCGGGTCGCGGCATCGTCAACGTGCTCGCGGCAGACCAGCTCTACCAGAAGCCGCGGCTGTACTCGACGTTCCTGCTGTGGCTGCTGGCCGAACTGTTCGAGGAACTGCCCGAAGCCGGCGACCTCGACCGGCCCAAGCTCGTGTTCTTCTTCGACGAGGCGCACCTGCTGTTCAACGATGCGCCCAAGGCGCTGCTGGAGAAGATCGAGCAGGTGGTGCGCCTGATCCGCTCCAAGGGCGTGGGCATCTATTTCGTCACGCAGAACCCGCTGGATCTGCCCGAGGTGGTGCTCGGTCAGCTCGGCAATCGCGTGCAGCACGCGCTGCGCGCGTTCACGCCGCGCGACCAGAAGGCCGTCAAGGCGGCGGCCGAGACGTTCCGCGCCAATCCGGACCTCAAGGTCGAGGAGGCGATCACGCAGCTCGGCGTGGGCGAGGCGCTCGTCTCGACGCTGCAGGAAGGCGGCATTCCCGGCGTGGTGGAGAAGACGATGATCCGCCCGCCGCGCTCGCGCATGGGCGCGATCACGCCGGCCGAACGCCAGACGATCATGGGTCGCAGCCCGGTGGCGGGTCGCTACGACAAGGCCGTGGATCGCGAGTCCGCGTACGAACTGCTCACCCAGCGCGCCGCGCGCACGGCGGACGCCGCCGCCGCGGCGCGCGCGCAGGTCGAGCAGGCCAAGGCCGATGCGGCCGCCGCCAAGGCGGAGGCCAAGGCCGCGGCGGACTGGAAGAAGGACGTGCGCGATGCCTACGGATCCGCGCCGCGCGGGCGCGCCCCGGCTGCACCGCGAACCCCATCGCCGCGTCGCAGCGACACGGTGGTGGAGACCGCGATCAAGAGCGCGACGCGCAGCGTGGCGTCGAGCATCGGCAGCCAGGTGGGACGCAGCCTGCTGCGCGGGATCCTGGGGTCGCTGACCCGACGTTGACGATGTGGGCTCCCGGACTTCGCCCGGGTTACGAAAGACGAGATGTCGTGGCCGGGGCGAGACGAAGCGCCAGGCGCAGTCCGTCGGCGCCATCGTCGTAGAACCCCGGCAACTCCCGTTCGACGACGTATCCGCGACGCGCGTACAGCGCGCGTGCGGCGGCGTTGTCGGCACGTACTTCCAAGGTCACCCGATCACGTCCCAGCGCTCGCGCCTCGCGCTCCGCGGCGTCGACCAGCCGGTGACCGAGTCCGAGGCCTCGCGCATCCGGGCTGACCACGACCGAGTAGATCCGCGCCGCGCTGCTGCCCGTGCGCAGCAACAGCACGAGATTGCCGATCACCTCGCGGTTGCGAACCGCGACGAACACGCGCGCGCCCGGCGACGCGATGAAACGGCGGACGCTGCGCGCGGACATGCGGTCGGAAGGAAACAGCGTCTCCAGCGCCAGCATCGCGGGTGTATCTGCCAGGGTCGCGGCTCGCACGCCCACGCCGTCCATCCTCAGCGCGTGTCCTTCGTGCGCGCCTCCAGGCGCCGCAGGAAGTACTCCATCACCTTGCGGTAGAGCGCTTCCTTGAGGAACAGGTCCTCCACCCCGAAGTCGATGTTCGGGTTGTCGTTGACCTCGACCACCTTGACGAGATTTCCGAACTGCTTGAGATCCACGCCGTACAGGCCGCGGCCGACCGCGCGTGCGGCCTGCACGGCGATGCTGAGCACGTTGCGCGGCACGTCCTTGATGTCGAGCGTCTCGTGGTTGCCCTCATGCGTCGTGGCGCCTTCGCGCTTGACCACCTGCCAGTGGCCCTGGGCCATGTAGTAGCGGCAGGCGTACAGCGGCTCGCCGTCGAGCACGCCGACGCGCCAGTCGTACTCGGTGGGTTCGAACGACTGGCCGATGATGATGTCGCTGCGCTCGAGCAGTTCGCGCGTCTCGCGCCGCAGCTCGGCCTCGGTCTCAACCTTGATCACGCCGCGCGAGAACTGCGAGTCCGGCTGCTTGAGCACGCACGGATACCCCAGCTGCTGCGCCACGTGGCTGACGTTGCCGCGGTGGATCAGCATCGTCTTGGGCTGCGGGATCCGGTGACGGTCCATCAGCTCGGCCAGGAACACCTTGTTGGTGGCGCGCAGGATCGACACCGGATCGTCGACCACGATCAGGCCTTCGCGCGCGGCCCGGCGCGCGAAACGGTAGGTGTGGTGATTGACCGCCGTGGTCTCGCGGATGAACAG
Source organism: Panacagrimonas sp. (assembly GCF_020697055.1). Lineage (GTDB taxonomy): Bacteria > Pseudomonadota > Gammaproteobacteria > Nevskiales > Nevskiaceae > Panacagrimonas. The sequence goes on from NZ_JAJFBP010000003.1 coordinate 169,239, forward strand.
CGCGTCGTACTCCGCGACGTGGCCGTAGTCGGACTTGTCGATGAAGTCGACCTCGAAGCCGAGCTTCTCGGCCGCCTTCTCGAAGAGCTTCAGTGCACGCGCGTTTGACGGCGGCTCCTTTTCGTCCTCGTTGACCAGGATCGCGATGTCGTAGCGCGCCGAGTCGCGCCGCGCGCGCGGCATGCGCCGGCGCGTGAAGTAGTCGCGCGCGGCCTGATACATCAGTTCGTGATGCGAGGTGGGGACCTCACCCAACGCGATGGGACCGAGCATGCTCACGCGCCACTCGTCGCCGCGATACACGAACGTCGCCTGCAGCAGCGGCGCGGGAAAAAGATTGAACAGCGCGCGCGCCAGCCGCTCGTGGCGCTTGGACGGCGAGTTGCCGAAGTAGACGTTCAGCACGTACTCGTTCGAGCCGATGCGCGCGAGGCTCGACTGGATCAGCTCCTCGATCTCGTCGTTGAGCACGCTGGGGGATTCGGCGAGCTTGAGATCCTGGATCGTGGTGATGTCGGGCAGCGGCCGATGGCCGCGCGCGCCAGCCAGCAGCGACACGTAGTAGCCGGTGGTCTGGTAGCCGAAGCTGCGACACAGGTTGTAGACGCGCACGTTGCGCGCCAGCGTCTCGGGCTCGAGCGACAGGTATTCCCACGCGGTGACGATCTGCATGCCCGGGATCTGCAGCGGCCAGTCCGAACGCGCGTCGACGACGACCAGCCCACTCATGCGTCACCTCGATCGGTGACGCGGGATGAAGGAATGCGGGCAGCGGCCGCGATCCACCCAAGGGACGCGGGACGGCAACTCCGGGGACGCAGACTTCCGGCGGATCTACGCAACGTGGTTCGGACGGGTGAGGCGGTCGTTTCGAGGTGTTTCTGGACCGCGCGAGCATGCTAACAAAGAGTTCTTCGGGCGCGCCGCTGCGAACATCGGACGTCGTGTTGCCAAAGGGCAGGACGCGCCTTACCGTCGCGCCACCCGGCGGATCCGCCGCCTCGAGGTTGGTCCTCACCGCACATGACGAATCCGCGCCCCTGGTCCGCCGCGACGACCTTGCTCGTCGGTTCGCTCATTCCGTCGATTGCCGGAGCCGTAGCGCTTCCCGTGAAGATCGACGCGTTCCAGGGTGAGGTCGTGCAGGTCAGCGGTACCGTGCACAGCGGGGTGACGCCGGGCAAGGCGATCGCATCGGGCACCGAGGTGAAGACCGGTGGCGACGGCCGCGCCGACCTGTCGCTGCACGGTGTCCCGACGCTGGGACTGGGCAACGACGTGAACCTGCTGCTGCACAGCATGGACCAGGACGTGTTGCGCATCCGCGTCGCCTCGGGTGCGTTGCGGATCGATACGCGCACGCCTCCCAAGCCCGGTGGCAAGGGCCGCGACGTGCGTCTGAACGCAGGCGATCTGCGCCTTCGAGTCTCCGGCGCCGAGGCGTGGGTGGAAGTCGGCGATCGCAGCGGCCAGGTCTGCGTGATCGCGGGCGTGGTCGAAGCCCAGCAGCCGACCGGCGCGGTGCGGCTCGATACGCCGGGGCAGTGCCTGCGCCAGACCGGGCAGAGCTCGCAGTGGACGATGGTGCCGATGGAGCTGCTCGAGACGCGCGTCGCCGCCGCCGGTGTCCAGAAGGCGGTGACCGCCGCGGCTGCGCCGGCCGCGCCCAAGCCGCCACTGCAGATCAAGGTGCTGCCGCTGCCGGGGACGATGCCGGACGTCGACCCGGCGCCGCCGCCGCCCGAACCGGGCGTCGCGCCCAAGCCCACCCCGCCGCCGGTGGTGGTGCTGCAGCAGGCGCCGGAGACGACCGCGCTCAACCTGAAGCTGGCGCCCGTCGACGTGCCGGAAGTGCCCGACGCCCCCGCGCCGCTGCCCGTTGCGCCTGCCGCGGCCTCGACGATCGCGATGAAGCTGCCCGCGCCGCTGGAAGCGCCCGAGGTGCCCGCCGCGCCCGAGCCGCTGCCGGTGACGCCGGCGCCCGCCGCGCCGCTGGCGATGAAATCACTCGAACCGGCGGACGTGCCGGTCGTGCCTGACGCGCCGGTGGCGATGGCGCCGGCTCCCGCGACGACCGTGGCAATGAAGCTGCCCGAGCCGGTCGAGGCGCCCGAGCCTGCATCCGCACCGCCGCCCGCGCCTGTCGCACCGCCGGTAGCAGCGGCACCGGTGGTCGCGAGCAAGCCCAAGCCGGTCGCGCTCCCGCCGGAGCCTGCGGCGTCGCCGGCACCGGCCGTCGCGGCGCCCGCGGCTGCGCCGGCCTCGACCGAGGTCGCGGTCGCCGCACCCGCGTCGTCGACGTCGAATGCGACTTCTGCCGCCGACGATGGCCGACGCTGGCGCGTCGTGCTCGGCTCGATGCCGGAGAAGGAGAAGGCCGAGATGGAGGCCGAGCGTCTGAACGCGCGCGGCTGGGCGGTCGAGGCGCGCGAGTATCGCGTGGGCGATCGGCGCGGGTTCCGCATCGGATTCGGCGAATTCGTCGCGCGTCAGGACGCGCAGTCGGCGCTCGAGGAATTCCTGGTCCAGTACCCCGACGCGCCCGCCTGGCTGGCCAAGTACTGAGCGGCCTAGGCCGCCGCCGGTTCCCCGCGCAGGCTGATCACCGGCCAGCCCCGTTCGACGGCGGTGGCGCGCAGTCGCTCGTCCGGATCGACCGCGACGGGACGATCGGCCATCAGCAGCAAAGGCAGATCGTTGTGTGAATCCGAATAGCAGCTGATCCGCGCGGGCGCCTGCGGCTGCTCGGCGAGCCAGGCCTGCAGGCGCGCCACCTTGCCATCGCGAAAATTCGGCGTGCCGCTGATGCGCCCGGTGTAGCGGCCGTCGACCATTTCCGGATCGGTGGCGATCAGCGTATCGACGCCCAGCAACCGTGCGATCGGCTCGGTGATAAAGCGGTTGGTCGCGGTCGTGATCAGCAGTCGATCGCCCTGCACGCGATGGCGCTCGAGCAGCGCGGGTGCCAGGGGCGCGACGATCGGCTCGATGCATTCGCCGATGAACTGCTCGCGCCAGCGGTGCAGCGTCGCGATCGGGTTGCGGGTGAGCGGCTCGAACGCAAAGCGGCTGAACTCGTGGATGTCCAGCGTGCCGGCCACGTATTGCTCGTAGAAGACCTTGTTGCGCCGCTCGTAGGCCTCGCCGTCGACGTGGCCGTGATCGACCAGGAAGCGCCCCCAGAGGTAGTCGCTGTCACCCGTGAGCAGGGTGTGGTCGAGGTCGAAGATCGCAAGATTCATGGGGCGCGCAGTTTCGGGGTTTCGTGCGCGTGGTGCCAGTGCGCTTTCCCGGTCCTGAGGTGCCGTGCACAATCGGCGGACTCCCGCGCGCGGCATGCAACGTGATCGACGCAGATGGCTTTCGGCCGAATGTCGGCATCATCGTGGTCAACGAGGCCTGCGAGGTGCTGTGGGCCAAGCGCGTGCGCCAGGACGCCTGGCAGTTCCCGCAGGGCGGCATCCGTTACGGCGAGTCGCCGGAGCAGGCGATGGCGCGCGAGCTCCACGAGGAACTCGGCCTGTTGCCCGAGGACGTGAAGATCCTGGGCTGCACCGCCGGCTGGTACAGCTATCGACTGCCGAGCCAGTTCGTGCGCCGCGGACGCGGGCGCACCTGCATCGGCCAGCGCCAGAAGTGGTTCGCGTTGCGCCTGATCGGCGACGAGCGGCGGGTGCGCTTCGACGCGGGACCGCAGCCCGAATTCGAGGGCTGGCGGTGGGTGAACTGGTGGCACCCGTTGAGCGAGGTGGTCGAGTTCAAGCGCGAGGTGTATCGCGGTGCGCTGCGCGAACTTGCGCCGCTGCTGGGTATCGAACCGCGGGAAGCGCCGACGGCCGATGCGGCCTGAGCGACTGCTTCTGGTGATCGCGGGCGCGCTCGTCCTGGGTAGCTGCGCGACGCTCAACGAATCCGAATGCCGGTCGGTCGATTGGTACCAGCTCGGTGCGCGTGACGGCGCCAGCGGCGGCGCGCGCAGCCGCATCGAGGAACACCGGAAGGCCTGCGCGGAATTCGGCCTGGGCGCGGACGACGCGGCGTGGTACCAGGGCTACGAGGCCGGCCTGCTCGACTACTGCACCGCCGACAATGGCTACCGGGTCGGTCGGCAGGGCGGCCACTACGGTCGCGTGTGCCCGGCGCCGGAAGAGCGCGATTTTCTCGACGCCTACGAACTCGGACGTGAGACCTACGAGGTCGAGCGCGAGATCGCCGAGCTCGATCGCCGCGCCGAAGCGCTGCAGCAGAGCCTGGTCCGGGACAAGCTCGACGACGACGTCCGTCGCGACCTGCGACGCCAGCTGGGTGACGTCTATAGCCGCGGCAATTGGCTGCGCCGGTCGCTGGATCGGCTCGACCGGGAATGGCGTCGGCGCTCGCCGTACTGAATCCGCGGGCCGCTAGGAGAACGGACTCAGCCGTCGTGTTCACGGTTGACAATCATTCTCATTCACCCTAATTTCGCGGCCATGATCGTCTGCATCTGCAAGGCCGTCTCGGACAAGCGCATTCGCCATGCCGCGAACGAGGGTGTCGTCACGCTGCGCGAGCTCAGCCGCGAACTGGGCCTGGGCACCTGCTGCGGCAAGTGCGTGCCGCAGGCGCGCGAGATCCTGGCCAATGCGATGCCGTCCCAGCCGGTGCAGATGGCGGGAATGATGGGCCTCCCCGCGACCGCCTGACGGGCACCTCAGCGCCTCAACGCGCCTGAGAATCGCACGCAAAAGCAGTTGAAAATCTTTGTTGGTCAGCCACTTAGGCTGGACGCTGGCGCGTTGCCGGGCTAGACTCGCGGCTTCCCGACAGGAGCCCAGCCATGCGTGGTGATGCCAAGGTCCTCGAGTACCTCAACCTCGCGCTCAAGAACGAGCTCACGTCGATCAACCAGTATTTCCTGCACGCCCGCATGCTCGACAACTGGGGCATGAAGCGGCTGGGCAAGCACGAATACGACGAATCGATCGACGAGATGAAGCACGCCGATGCGCTGATGAAACGCATCCTGTTCCTCGAAGGACTGCCCAACCTGCAGGACCTGGGGAAGCTCTACATCGGCGAGGACGTCAAGGAAGTGCTCGAGTGCGATCTCAAGCGCGAACTCGAAGCCCATCCGATGTACCGCGAGGCCATCGCCTACTGCGAGACGGTGCGCGACTACGTCACCCGCGAGCTGCTGGTGCGCATCCAGGAGAGCGAGGAGGAGCACATCGACTTCATCGAGGAGCAACTCGGCCTGATCGAGCGCATGGGGATTCAGAACTACATCCAGAGCGCGATGGGCGAGATCCAGGAAGCCGGCTAGCGCATACCGATCGACCTGCCGAAAAGCCCCGCATCGCGGGGCTTTTTCTTTTTGATCAGAACGGCTTGACGATCACCAGGATCACCGCTGCGGCCAGCGCCAGCACCGGTGCCTCGTTGGCGACGCGCCAGAAACCGGTGGAATGGGACGGGCGGCCCGCGGCGAACTTGCGCAGGTTCACCTTGAGGAAGCCGTGATAGCCGGACAGGGCGATCACGATCGCGAGCTTCGCGTGCAGCCAGCCCATGCGCAGGTATTCGGGCACCAGGCTCAGCATCCAGATGCCGAACGCCCAGGTCAGCAGCATGCCGATGGTCATGATCCCGTACAGCCGGCGCTCCATCACGCAGAAGCGCGCGTGCTCGGCCGGGGCGCTCGCGTCGAAGTGATAGATGAACAGGCGCGGCAGATAAAACATTCCGGCGAACCAGGTGACCATGAAGATCACGTGGAAGGCCTTGATCCAAAGCAAAAGCATCGGCGACGGCGGCAGGAAGTGGGACGACCGCTAGAATAGCGGCCCTTTTTCGCTCGGGACGGGTCATGACCAAGGTGGGCATCGTCGGCGGCACCGGTTACACCGGGGTCGAGCTCCTGCGCCTGCTGGCCCAACACAGGGGCGCGCACGTCGAAGTTCTGACCTCGCGCCAAGAGTCCGGAAAGCGCGCCGACCAGCTGTTTCCGCAGCTGCGCGGCCAGTGCGACGCGGTGTTCGAGTCGCCTGACATCGAGCGCCTGGCGCAGTGCGACGCGGTGTTCTTCGCCACCCCGCACGGCACCTGCATGCAGATGGCGCCGCAGCTGATCGAACGCGGCGTGCGCATCATCGACCTGTCCGCCGACTTCCGCCTGAAGGATCGGGACGTCTTCCAGCGCTGGTACAAGCAGCCGCACACCGCGTTCGATCTGCTCCAGGAAGCGGTCTACGGCCTGCCCGAGTGGGATCGGTTCGCCATCGCCAACGCGCGCCTGGTGTCCAACCCCGGCTGCTACCCGACCTCGGTGCAGCTCGCGCTGATGCCGCTGTTGGAACTGGGCGCGATCCAGACCGACGGGATCATCGCGGACTGCAAGTCCGGCGTGAGCGGGGCGGGTCGCGAGGCCAAGGTCGGCTCGCTGTTTTGCGAGGCCAGCGACAGCCTCAAGGCCTATGGCGTGCCCGGACATCGGCATCTGCCCGAGATCGAGCAGCAGCTTGCGCTGTTCGCCGGCGAATCGGTGCAGCTCACGTTCGTCCCCCATCTGGTGCCGATGAGCCGGGGCATCCACGCCACCGTGTACGTCAGGCCCAAGGATCCGGACATGGACGTCCAGGCCATGTACGAACTGCGTTACAAGGGCGAGCCCTTCGTCGACGTGATGCCCGCGGGCGAGCACCCGGAGACGCGCAGCGTGCGCGGCAACAACGTCTGCCGAATCGCGCTGCACCGCGCGCCGGATCGCAAGACGCTGGTGATCCTGTCGGTGATCGACAACCTCGTGAAAGGCGCCTCGGGCCAGGCACTGCAGTGCTTCAACCTGATGTTCGGGTTTCCCGAGACGCAGGGCCTCGACGCTCCCGCGCTCGCGCCCTGAGGAGCCGCGGGGATGCAGCACCGGGTCGTGGTCCGTCGTCGCGGTCGGGCCGCGTGGATCGGGTGGCTGGCAGCGGCGATCGGGCTGTCCCTGTTGTCGGCCGGCGGCTATGCCGCGTATCGCCACTGGGATCCGCACGTCGTGACCGCGGCATTCGCCGATCCGGAATCGGAGCTCGACCAGCTGCGCCAGGAGCGTCGGCGCCTCGCGCGTGAACTGCGCGACGCGCGCAGCGAACTCGCCGAGCTGCGCGGGCGCTCCACCTTCGAAGCGCGCTCGCGCGAGATCGACGCGAAGACCTGCGAGGCTGTGCGCGCCAGCGTCGCCGGGCTGGAGTCGACGGTCGCAGACCTGCGCGAGGAAGTGGCGTTCTATCGCAACGTCGCCGCGCCCGAACAGGAAGTCCGCGCCGGCATCCGGGTCATGCGCGTGACGATGCGACCGACCGACGACCCGCAGGTCTGGACCTACACGATGGTCCTGGTGCAGCCGACGCGCCGCGATCGGCTGGTCCAGGGCAGCTACGAGCTGCAGGTCGGCGGGATGCAGGGCAAGCAGATGAAGACCTTCGGTGCGGCGGAACTGCGCGTGCCGCCGGCGCCGGAACGGGTCTTTTCGTTTCGCAGCTTCCAGGAACTGACCGGACAGCTGCATCTGCCCCCAGGATTCTCGCCGTCCCGCCTTGCGGTTACGCTGCGGGTGCAGGATGGCAAGAACCAGGCCGCCGAAGTCGAGGATTCCTTCGAGTGGTCGCGGCTGGTGGTCGCCGCCAAGGAGTCATGAAGATGGGAATTTTCGGGGGCGGCGGCGACGCCAGGAAGCCGCGCAAGCGCAAGCCCGGCGTGGTCGACACGCTGGTCGGCAGCAACACCGAGATCCGCGGCGACGTGCTGTTCAGCGGCGGCCTGCATGTCGACGGCCGCATCAAGGGCAAGGTGCTGGCCTCGCAGGGCGACGACGCGACGCTTTCGGTCAGCGAATCCGGTTCCATTGAAGGGGACATCAGCGTCCCCATGTTGACGGTGAACGGCCAGGTGTCCGGTAACGTGTTCGCCAGCGACAAGATGGTGCTGGCATCGAACGCCCGGGTCACAGGCAATGTCTATTACAACCGGCTGGAAGTTCAGGCCGGTGCCGAGGTGAACGGGCAGATGGTGCACGACCCCACCGGCGACCGCGCTCCCGCATCGATGCACGAGACGCGCGGTGATTCGGCGACCGGTGACGTGCGTGATCTGCGCCGTCAGAAGATCGCCTCCTGAGGTTCCGCATTCGAAGCGAGGCAAAGATGGAAGCGCAGACGTTGGCCCCCGAGATTCCGCTGGTGTTCACCGATTCGGCCGCACGCAAGGTGCGCGAGCTGCTCGACGAAGAGGACAACCCGCAGCAGGTGCTGCGCGTGTTCATCTCGGGCGGCGGCTGCTCGGGGTTCCAGTACGGCTTCAAGTTCGACGACGGCGCCGAGGATGACGACGTGCAGGTCGAGAACCACGGCGTGCGCCTGGTCGTCGACCCGATGAGCATGCAGTACCTCGGTGGTGCCGAGATCGACTACAAGGAAAGCGTCGAAGGCGCGCAGTTCGTGATCCGCAATCCGAACGCGAGCACCACCTGCGGCTGCGGTTCGTCGTTCTCGGTCTGACCTGACGCGCACCCGCCGCTTCCTGAGCCGGGTTGCTGTCGGCCTTGCGCTGACGGCGGTGCTGTTCGGCGTCATCCGCTTCTGGCCGCGCGCGCCGCTGGCCGAATCCATCGCCCGATCCCAGGCGGTCTATGACCGCAATGGCCGACTGCTGCGCCTGACCTTGGCGCGCGACCAGCAGTACCGCCTGTGGACGCCGCTCGAATCGGTGTCGCCGATGCTGGTCGAGGCGCTGCTGCTGCACGAGGACCAGCACTTCTTCCACCATCCGGGCGTCAATCCCGCCTCGCTGTCGCGTGCGGCCTGGGCGATGGCCAGCGGTGGCGCGCGCCAGGGCGGCTCCACGCTGAGCATGCAGCTCGCGCGTCTCTACTACGGGCTCGAGACGCGCAGCATCGTCGGCAAGCTGCACCAGATCGCCTGCGCGTTGTGGCTCGAAGCGCGCTACTCCAAGCGCGCACTGCTGGAAGCCCATCTCAACCTTCTGCCCTATGGCGGCAACCTGCAGGGCGTGGGCGCCGCGAGCCGCGTCTACTTCGGCAAGCGCGCCGACCAGCTGGCATTGCCCGAAGCGCTGAGCCTGGTGCTGATCCCGCAGGCGCCCGGCGCGCGCGGACCGGGGGCGTCCGAGCCCGCCAACCTGATCGCGGCGCGCGTGCGCCTGTTCGAGCGCTGGGTGCAGGAGCATCCGCAGGATCAGCGCGAGCGCGGCCTGGTGGCGCTGCCTCTGCGTTACGGCGCGCTGTCCAGGCTGCCGTTCGAAGCGCCGCACCTGGTCGATCGGCTCGCGCGCGAGAACGCCGGCGTCCCGGAACTGCGCACGACGCTCGACCACGGCCTGCAGCGGGCGCTCGAGCGCGAGATGCGCGAGTACCTCGCGCGCGAGTCGCGCGTGGGCGTGCGCAACGCATCGGCCCTGCTGATCGACTGGCGCGACATGGGCGTGCGCGCGGCGATCGGATCGGCCGACTTTCGCAACGCCGACCTGCAAGGGCAGGTCGACGGCACACGCGCCAAGCGCTCGCCCGGATCGGCGCTGAAGCCCTTCCTGTACGCGCTGGCGATCGACCAGGGCCTGATCCATCCACGCTCGGTGCTCAAGGACGCGCCCACGGCGTTCGGGCCGTTCACGCCGGAGAACTTCGATGGCGCCTTCGTCGGGCCGATCGACGCCACGCAGGCGCTGATCCGCTCCCGCAACGTGCCCGCCGTGGCCTTGCATGCGCAGTTGAAGGAGCCGGCCTTCCACGATTTCCTGCAGCGCGCCGGCGTGACGCGCATGGCCTCGGCCTCGCACTACGGCCTGGCACTCGCGCTGGGCGGCGGCGAAACGACGATGGAGGAACTGGCGCGGCTCTACGCGCTGCTGCCCAACCGCGGGCGCCTGCGCGCGCTGCGCCATCTCGCCTCGGAGCCCGAGGTCCGTGACGGTGCGCGGCTGCTCTCCGACGAGTCGACCTTCATGGTGCTGGACATGCTGAGGCAGAACCCGCGGCCCGACGACCTGGTGATCCAGGGCGTCGGGCAGGGCGGTCGCGTCGCGTGGAAGACCGGCACGTCGTGGGGATTTCGCGACGCATGGACCGCCGGCGTGTTCGGTCCCTACGTGCTGGTGGTGTGGGTCGGCGAGTTCGACGGTCGCTCGAATCCGGCCTTCGTCGGCGTGCGCGCCGCGGCGCCGCTGTTCTTCCGCATGGTCGACGCCGCGCGCGCCCGACCCGGGTACGTCGAACCGGCGCCGACGCAGCCGCTGCACCTGTCGCGCATCGAGGTCTGCACCGCGTCGGGCGACCTGCCCAACGCCGAGTGTCCGCAACGCAGTTCCACCTGGTTCATTCCGGGTGTGTCTCCGATCCGCGTGTCGCAGGTGCACCGGCGCATCGCGGTCGACGTGGACACCGGCCGCCAAGCCTGTCCTCCGTTCGATCCGCAGCGCGTGCGCTGGGAGACGCACGAATTCTGGCCGTCCGACCTGATGCGCCTGTATGCCCAGGCCGGCATCCCGCGACGCCCCCCGCCGGCCGCCGGTGATTGCGACACGAGCGTCGCGCCAGGCCCGCCGCCGCAGATCACGTCGCCGTTGAACGGCGTCAGCTACAGCGTCCGCGTCGACCAGATCGGCCAGGAACGCCTGTCGCTCAACGCCAATGCCGACGGCGACGTCCGTGCGCTGTACTGGTTCGTCGACGACGCCTACGTCGGCCAGTCGGCGCCGGGCGTGGCGCTGTCCTGGATTCCGACGCGACCGGGACGCTACCGCGTGAGCGCGATCGACGAACGCGGACGAGCGGATCGGCGCGATCTGGAAGTCCAGCTGGTGCGCTGACCGCGCACCCGCGACATCGCTCAGGGCGTCGCGTCGACGCGGCGCACGACGGCGCGCTGTTTAACGCCGTCGACCGCGATCTGGTACTGGCCGATCAGATCGCGGGCGATGACGACCTTGGGCGAATCCTGGCGGCCTGCCGCGACGCGCGCGACGGTGATCACTTCCCAGGTCTGCCCGTTCTCGAGCTGGAAGCGCGTGCCCTGCGTCCAGCCGCTGAACACGCCCGAGATGCGCGATTCGACCCGCTCCGGCGACGCCGCGACCGGCGCGGGCCTGGGTTCCGGCGAGGGCGCGGTGCCGGTCGGTGGCGGGCTGGTGCTCAGCGGCGCGGGCGCGACTTCCGAAGGCGAGGCCGCGGAACCGCGACCGGCGGCGCGGTCGTAGCAGAACAGCCGCACGATCTCGTCCTTGATCGTCATGCACTCGGAGACGTCGGCCGCCGATGCGCCGCCGACACCGAACGTCAGGGACAGCGCCAGCATCACTCGCTTCATTCCGCGTTCTCCGTTGCGACCAGGCCGTGCGCCTGCACGTCCGCGTGATAGCTCGACCGCACCATCGGGCCGCTGGCCACGTGCGCGAAGCCCATCTGTTCGCCCACCACGCGCAGACGTTCGAACTCGTCCGGGTGCACGAAACGCGCGACCGGAAGATGGTTCTTGGACGGCTGCAGGTACTGGCCCAGCGTCAGCATGTCGACGCGGTGAGCGCGCAGATCGCGCATCACCTGCTCGATCTCCTCGATGGTTTCACCCAGACCGAGCATCAGGCCGGACTTGGTCGGCACCTCGGGATGCAGCGACTTGAAGCGCTCCAGCAGATCCAGCGACCACTCGTAGTCGGAACCCGGACGCGCGAGCTTGTAGAGACGCGGCACCGTCTCGAGGTTGTGGTTGAACACGTCCGGCGGCGTGTCGCGAAAGATCGTCAGCGCCGGGTCCATGCGGCCGCGGAAGTCCGGCACCAGCACTTCGATCTTCAGCGTCGGGCTGGCCGCGCGGGATTCGCGGATGCACTCGGCGAAGTGCGCCGCGCCGCCGTCGCGCAGGTCGTCGCGATCCACGCTCGTGATCACCACGTAGCGCAGCTTCATCGCGGCGATGGTCTGCGCCAGCTTGCGCGGCTCGTCGGTGTCGAGCGGATTGGGGCGGCCGTGGGCGACGTCGCAGAACGGGCACCGACGCGTGCAGATGTCGCCCATGATCATGAACGTCGCGGTGCCCTTGCCGAAGCACTCCGACAGATTCGGGCAGCTCGCTTCCTCGCAGACCGTGTGCAGCCCCTGTTCGCGCAGGATCGACTTGATGCGATCGACTTCGGCCGACTGGCCCAGCCTGGCGCGGATCCAGGGCGGCTTGCGTGGCGTCTCGACGGTGGCTTCGAACTTGACCGGGATGCGCGCCATCTTCTCGGCGCCGCGCAGCTTGACGCCGGCAACGACCGGCGCGGGCGCTCGGGAGGGGGTATCCATAGGGCGCGTAGTTTACCCCCTGCCTGCCGGCACGCGCCGCCGACGCGAGGGGGCGCGGATGGAACGCGGCACGTCGTCGCGGACCGCGATCGTGCCTCGGTGGCCCGGTTACGCGCTCTTCGACGCCGCAGCGGACGGCGTCGTACCCGCCGGCACGCCCCAGTCCGGATGCGCGATCGGCGCCGTCCAGATGCGCGTGTGCAGTCGACTCAGCAGCAGCGGGTCGTAGAGCAGCACGTTGCGCTGCATCTCGGTGAGCGCGTCGGGTCCTTCGCTGAGCGCGCGCTCGATCAGCTGTGCGCGTTGCTCGATCAGCGGCGCGGGACGGCGCAGTCGCGGAATGCCGGCGGTCGCCGCGAGCGCGTTGATGACGGGATCGGTTACGGCCTGGCGAAAATCGGCCGGCGGTGTGCGCAGACGGCGCAGTGCCATCCAGAGCCAGCGCAGCTCGCGCGGCGGGATCGACTCCTCCGGGATCAGGAACAGGCGCCCGTTGCGCGAGGCCCGGCCCAGCCGCACGCGCGACGACAACACCGACGCCGGGATCGCGAGCATCAGGCTGCCCACCACCGGCAGCAGCCACCACAGGAACTGCGGCTGCAACCAGTACACGCCACCGGCCCACACCAGGCCGAGCAGCGTGCCCATGCCGTGCTTCTCGAGGGCCTCACGCCAGGTGGTTTCGTTGTCGCCGCGCGGCGGCGACTTCCAGACGAGCTTCCAGCCGAGCAGCGCGCCGAGCACGAACTTGGTGTGGAACATCATCCGGATCGGGGCCAGCAACGCCGAGAACACCGTCTCGAGGCCGACGCTCGCGAGCAGGCGCAGCGGGCCGCCGAAACCGCGCAGCTCGGACGGACGGATCAGCAGCAGCAACGCCGCCAGCAGCTTGGGCAGGAACAGCAGCGTGGCGGTGGCGCCGAACAGCCGGATCGCCCATTCCGGATGCCACTCGGGCCACAGCGGGAAGAGCTGGTAGGGCTCGGTGAAATACACCGGCTCGCTCATCACGCTGATCGCCAGCAGCGCGGTCGAGCACACCAGGAACAGGAACCACAGCGGCGCCGACAGGTAGGCCATCACGCCGGTCATGAAGACCGCGCGATGTGCCGGGTGCAGACCCTTGGCGGTGAACAGCTGGAAGTTCTGCAGATTCCCCTGGCACCAGCGGCGGTCGCGCTTGAGCTCGTCGAGCAGCGATGGCGGCATTTCCTCCCAGCTGCCCGGAAGGTCGTACGCGATCCACACGCTCCAGCCGGCGCGGCGCATCAGCGCGGCTTCAACGAAGTCGTGGCTCAGGATCTCGCCGGCGAGCGGTCCGCGTCCGCGGATCTTGCCCAGCGCGCAGTGCCGCATGAACGGCGCGACGCGAAGGATCGCGTTGTGCCCCCAGTAGTGGCTCTCGCCGAGCTGCCAGTAATGCAGGCCCGCGGTGAACAGCGGTCCGTAGATGCGCGTGGCCATCTGCTGGATGCGCGCGTACAGCGTCTCGCGTCCGGCCGCGCGCGGCGCGGTCTGGATGATGCCGGCCTTCGGATTGGCCTCCATCAGCTGCACGAGGCGCTTCAGGCACGGTCCGCTCATCACGCTGTCGGCGTCGAGCACGATCATGTAGCGGTACTGGCTGCCCCAGCGCCGGCACCAGTCGGCGACGTTGCCGGATTTGCGCCGGATGCGATTGGTGCGACGCCGATAGAAGATGTGGCCGAAGCCGTTCACTTCACGACAGAGCTTGAGCCAGGCCTCGACCTCGGCCACGCGCGTGTCGGCCTCGCTGGTGTCGCTGAGGATGAACAGATCGAAATGCCGGCGCTGCCCGGTGCGCGCAAGCGAGTCGTAGGTGCTGCGAATGCCGGCGAACACGCGCGAGACATCCTCGTTGCAGATCGGCACGAGGATGCCGGTGCGGGCGTCGTCGGCGATCTCCGCGTCCGGCGCCGCGGTGGCCGAGATCGAGAACCGATCCTTGCCGCGCACCAGCACCCAGAAGCCCATCAACGCGGTCCAGAAGCCCATCCCGACCCAGGCGAACAGCACCGCGTACAGCGCCAGGATGATCATCTCCAGCCAGTGGCTGCCGTGGTACGGGAGGATCGCCGTCATGAAGTAGGCGGCGAGCCAGGTCTGGCCGATCACCAGTGCGACGAGGATCAGGCGGCGCAAGCGCGCGGCGCCCTGCCAGTGCAGTTCGCGCTCGGGATCCGGCACCGGCAGGTTGAGCGAGGCGCCAGGCAGACGGCTGCTCATGCGCCCGCGGATGCCGGGACCGCGCAGACGCAGCGCGTTGCCCAGGCGTGCGACCAGGTCGGTGTCCCAGGGCTGCGCCGTCATCGAGGCGCGCGCCAGCGGCGGCATCGTCACCAGGCGCGTGTGACCGTGACGGTCGGCCTGCAGCACGCCTTCGAGTTCGTCGTCGCCGCGACGATGACGTTGCGCCCAGTCCTGGCGCAGCCGCGCGCCGACCGAGCGCGTCGGGTCGGCGGTATCGTCGCCTGCGAGTTCGGCGTGAATGCGGGCGAACGCCTCTTCGGCCGGGCGGCCGGCCACCGCCTGCGCGAGCTTGACGCGACGCTCGGCGTCGATCGGCAGGCGCGACAGGTAGTCCGCGATGCGCGCGTCGTGCGGGACGTCGGGGGATACGTCTTCCGCCATCGTCAGGGCGCCAGCAGGTAGCTCCAGGTCTCCGACAGCACCGCTTCCTCGTTCTTCAGGAACGCGCGGATCTCGACGGGCTTGTCGTCGTCGGACCGGCGGAAGCGGAACACCAGGCGCCAGGCGCCGGTGACGTCATTGCGGAAGACCTGTCGTTCGATCAGTTCGCCGTTGTCGTTGAGCCACAGCGCGCCGAGGACCTTTTCGTCGGCCTTGAGTCCGCGCAACCGCGGGCCGTCGAAGTCCACGACCATGCGGATCGATCCGTCGGGCTCGCGCGTCCAGCCATGGCCCTTGCGCGACTGCACGGTCCAGCCCGAATCCGGCCGCGTCTCGTCGTTCTTCTGCCATGACAGCCGATAGCTGATGTCGAACGGACGACCCACCGCGGGCGGGTTGTCCGGCACCCAGTACGCCACGATGTTGTCGTTGGTCTCGTCGGGCGTCGGGATCATCACCAGTTCGACGCGCCCCGCACCCCAATCACCCTTGGGCTCGACCCAGGCGCTCGGCCGCAGTTCGTAGCGAGCCTCGAGGTCTTCGTAGTGCTCCCAGGTGCGGTCGCGCTGCATCAGGCCGAAGCCCTTTGGATTCTGCGTGCCGAACGAGGTGACGATCAGGCGCTTGGGATTGGTCAGCGGACGCCAGATCCATTCGCCCGAACCGGCGTGCACGAGCAGGCCGTCCGAATCGTGAACCTCAGGCCGATAGTCCTCGTGCGCGCCGCGCTGGTTCTCGGCGAACAGGAACATGCTGGTCAGCGGCGCGATACCGAGCTTGGCGACGTTCTCGCGCAGGAACAGGCGCGACTGCACGTCCATCGTCGTGGTTTCGCCGGGCCGCAGCTCGAAACGGAACGCGCCGGTGACGCGCCGCGAATCGAGCAGCGCATAGATCACCAGGTGCTCGTCCTTGGCACGCGGCCAGACGACCCAGAAATCGGTGAACGTCGGGAATTCCTCACCCGAGAGCATGCCGGTATCGACCGCCAGCCCACGTGCCGACAGCCCGTAGCGCTGACCGCGACCCAGCGCGCGGAAGTAGCTCGCGCCCTGGAACACCAGCACTTCGTCCTTGTAGTCGGGCTTGTTGAGCTTGTAATGGACGCGCAGGCCGGCGTAGCCGATGTCGTTGTACTTCGACGGGTCGAGCTGCGGGTTGAGCTTGCCGTAGTCGAACATCGAGGGCTTGTACACCAGCGGGCTGACGCCGTCGGCGTGCACGAGGTTGATGCGCAGCGGGTACTTGAAGTACAGCCCCGGGTGGAACAGCTGCAGCTCGAACGGCAGGTCGCGGTTGCGCCAGATCGCCTGGTCCGGACGGAATCGGATGTCGCGGTACTGGTCGTAATTGAGCTCGAGCAGTTCCTTGGGCAGCGTCGATTCGGGTGCCTTGTACGGCTGCGAGGCCAGCTGCTGGGCCCGTTTGGCGACGTCCTCGAGGTCGAATGCGCGCACCTGCAGTGGCACGAGCACCGCCAGCAGACACAGCGCGGTGACGAGATGAGTGAAGGCGGGCGTTGCAGGAATCCGTCTTGGCGGCATCTTCGAGCGGTTCGGTGCGGCGGCATCGCCGAGCGGCCCGCATTCTATTCGATGGGGCAGCTCGCGACGGCGCGGGATGGCCGCTCAGTTCAACGCTTCTTCCTTGCCTGCGCCTGAATTCCGACGTTGTCGAGCGATTCGAGCCGCGACTGGATGCGCTCCATGAACGTCACCGCCTGCTCCAGCTCCGCCTTCGTGAAGTCCGCCAGCACGGTCGCACGCAGGCGCATCAGGATCTTTTCGATGTCAGCGCAGAGGCGCCGCGCCGAGTCGGTCAGCTCGATGTGGTAGGCGCGCCGGTCACCGGGGCAGTTGCGGCGCAGGATCCATCCTTTCTCGGTCAGGCGGTCGATCAGGCGCACGACCGTCGGTGACTCGAGCCCGAGCGCGCGCGCCATCTGCACCTGGGTCATCGGTGCGGGCGCGTCGTTGAGCAGCAACAGGGGGCGCCACTGTCCGCTCGACAGTCCCATCGGTTCGAGATGCGCATCGATGACGTTGCGCAACCGCCAGTAATTACGCGGCAGCAGCGAGAGCATTCGGCGCTGCGAGTCGGGAACGGTGGCTGCGGTCACGGCGGGGACGGTAAATGGCTTGACAGTAAGTTAGCAGGCTAATCATTATGACGCTAGCTTTGATCCGATCCCACCGCGCCATGCCTTCCCCTTCGTCCGTCCGCGGCTCCGTGCGCACGCCTCTGTTCTTCCTCTGCCTGGGAACCTCGATCGCCGCGTGCTCCGGCCCGGCGCCGCCGCCGCCTCCCGCCGCGGCCGAAGTCGCGGTCGTCGATCTGCAGCCGAGGCCCGCGCGCATCACCGTCGAGTACGTGGCGGAGACCGAGGCGCACAACACCGTCGAGATCAGGCCGCGGGTCGGCGGCCTGCTCGATCGCCAGGACGTCGTCGAGGGCGCGCACGTCAAGAAGGGCCAGACGCTGTTCGTGATCGATTCGCAGCCCTACCTGGCCGCGCGGGCCGAAGCCCGGGCGGCGGTCGCCCTAGCGCAGGCGGCCACCGAGCAGGCCGAGCGCGACTACGAACGCGTGGCGCCGTTGTCGGACATGAAGGCGGTCAGCCAGCAGGAGTTCGACGCGGTGCGCGCACGTCGTTCGGCCGCGCGGGCGCAGGTGGATGCGGCCCAGGCGGCGCTCAGGACCGCCGAGCTCAACCTGGACTACACCACGGTGACCGCGCCGATCGACGGAATCGTGGGCCGCGCGCAGATCCGCGTGGGTGGTCTGGTGACGGCCTACTCGACGCTGCTCACCACGGTCTACGCGACCGATCCGATGTACGTGAACTTCAGCGTCAGCGAGCGTCGCATGCTCGAGCTGCAGCACCGCTTCGGCATCACCCGCGAAAAGCCCAATCCCGCCGCGGTGTTTCGCGTCGTGCTGGCCGATGGCACCGAATATCCCGGAACGCCGAAGCTCGATTTCATCGATGCGGCGGTGGATCGGCGCACCGGCACGCTGCCGGTGCGCCTGATCGTGGACAACGCGAGCGGCGCGCTATTGGCGGGGCAGTTCGCGCGCGTGCTGGTGGATACCGATCACATCGACAACGCGTTGCTGATCCCGCAACGCGCGGTGCAGGAGCTGCAGGGCAAGACCTCGGTCTGGGTGGTCGATGCCGAGAACAAGGCGCAGAGCCGCGACGTGAAGCTGGGTGCCCGCATCGGTCCGGACTGGCTGGTACAGGAAGGACTGAAAGCCGGAGAGCGCGTCGTCGTCGAGGGCATGCAGAAACTCAAGCCCGGCACGCCGGTGAACGCCAGCGTCGCTGCCGAACCGGCGCCTGCCGCGACAGCGGCACCGCCCCCGGCGAAATCCTGATCCGGACCGCGCCATGGTGAACTTCTTCATCGACCGGCCGATCTTCGCGGCGGTGATCTCGATCATCATCACGATCGCCGGCGCGATCTCGCTGACGCAGCTGCCGGTTGCGCGCTTTCCGCAGATCGTGCCGCCGTCGATCGTGGTCTCGACCAACTTCCCCGGCGCCGACGCCGCCACCGTCGAGCAGTCGATCGCCGCGCCGATCGAGCAACAGGTCAACGGCGTCGAGAAGATGCTGTACATGAGCTCGAAGAGCGGCAACGACGGCTCGTATTCGCTGACCGTCACCTTCGACATCGGCACCGACCAGGACATCGCGGCGGTGCAGGTGCAGAACCGCGTGGCGATCGCGCAGCGCCAGCTGCCGCAGGAGGTCGTGCGGCAGGGCGTGACCGTGACCAAGCGCCAGCCGCAGATCCTGATGCTGGTGGCGCTGCGCGCGACCGATCCGAAATACGACTACCTGTATCTGAGCAACTACGCGACGCTCAACGTCTACGACGCGCTCGCGCGCGTGCCCGGCGTGGGCCAGGTGATCGTGTTCGGCGCCCGCGATTACGGCATGCGCATCTGGCTCGATCCCGAAAAGATGGCGCGCCTGGGCGTCACCACGCAGGACATCGCGTCGGTCCTCAACGAACAGAACGTCGTGGCGCCCGCAGGCACGGTCGGCGCGGAGCCCGCGCCGAAGGGTCAGGAAAAGCAATACGCGGTCTACGTGAAGGGACGCCTGTCGAGCGTGGGCGAGTACGAGAACGTCGTGGTGCGGGCGCGTAACGACGGCTCGCTGGTGCAGCTCAAGGACATCGCCAGGGTCGAGCTCGCGGCCACCGACTACAACCGCGTAAACAACCTCAACGGCGAGCCCTCAGCCGGCATCGGCATCTACCAGCTGCCGGATGCCAACGCGCTCGACGTGCGACGCGGTGTACACAAGGCGATGGAGGATCTGTCGAAGAGCTTCCCCAAGGGCATCGAGTATTCGATCCCGTTCGACATCACGCAGTTCGTGTCCGAATCGGTGCACGAAGTGGTGGAGACGCTGGTCATCGCGACCATCCTGGTGCTGATCGTGGTGTTTCTGTTCCTGGAGAGCTGGCGCGCGACGCTGATCCCGATGCTGGCGGTGCCGATCTCGATCGTCGGCGCCTTCAGCGTCTTCGTCGCACTGGGATTTTCGATCAACACGCTGACGCTGTTCGCGCTGGTGCTGGCGATCGGCCTGGTCGTGGACGACGCCATCGTCGTGGTCGAGGCGGTCACCGCCAAGATGGACGCCAAGAAGCTGCCGGCGCGAGAAGCCACGCGCGAGGCGATGAGCGAGGTTGCGGGGCCGGTGGTTGCGATCGCGCTGGTGCTGGCGGCGGTGTTCATCCCCGCGGCGTTCCTGCCCGGCCTGACCGGACAGTTCTACCGCCAGTTCGCGATCACACTTTCGGTGTCGGTAATGATCTCGTGCCTGGTGGCGCTGACGTTCACGCCGGCGCTGTGCGCGCTGCTGCTCAAGCCCAGCGAGGAGTCGCATCTGCCGGGCGTGTTCGGGCGCATGTTCGGCGTGTTCAACCGCGGGTTCGCGCGTGCGACCGAAAGCTATTCACGCACCGTCCAGCGCGGGGTTCGGCGCACGGCGATCGGACTATCGGTGTTCGGTGTGCTCACGATCGCCGCGGGATGGATGGTGCTGACCCGCCCGGGCGGATTTCTGCCGGAGGAGGATCAGGGTTACCTGCTGGCGTCGGTGTCGCTGCCGCCCGGGGCCTCCCTGCAGCGCACCGAGGCGGTGATGCTCGAGTACGACGAGGCGGTGCGAAAGATTCCCGGCGTGGCGAACGTCATCGAGATCGTCGGGTTCAGCTTCCTGTCCGGCATCACCAACTCCTCGTCCGGCACCTCGTTCATCTCGCTGGCGCCGTGGCGCGAGCGCGGATCGGAGCACAGCGCGCAGAAGATCCTGCAGCAGATCCAGACCGCGACGAGCCGCATCCAGGATGCGAATTTCCTGATCATCAATCCGCCGTCGATCCCGGGCATCGGCACCGGCGGCGGGTTCGAGTTCGTGCTCGAGGACAGGACCGGGGGCCAGCTGGATCGGCTGGTCACCAACATGGGTGAGCTCGTGGGCACGGCCAACCAGCAGCCCGAACTGACGCGCGTGTTCACGGTCTTCAATCCGAACACGCCGCAGGTCGAGTACGTGATCGATCGCGAGCGCGCCAAGACGCTCGGCATCCCGATCTCCGACATCTTCGGCTCGCTGCAGACCTTCTTCGGCGGCAGCTACATCAACGACTTCAATCTTTTTGGTCGCACGTACCGCGTCACCGCGCAGGCCGACGGCGACGCGCGCGCCTCGCCGGAGTCGGTCAACCACCTCTACGTGCGTTCGGCCGAGGGCGACATGGTGCCGCTGTCGACGCTGGTGAGCGTGAACATGCGTCAGACGCCGGACTACATCGAGCGCTTCAACATCTTCCGCTCCGTGACGATCCAGGGTTCGGCCAAGCCGGGATCGAGCTCGGGCGAGGCGATGGCGGCGATGGAGCGGCTTGCCGCGGAACTGCCCGAAGGCTTTCACCACGAGTGGAGCGGCGTGAGTTTCCAGGAGCGGCGCGCCGCCGGCCAGGCGCAGTACATCTTCGGTGCCAGCGTGCTGTTCGTTTTCCTGGTGCTGGCGGCGCTGTACGAGAGCTGGGTCGTGCCGCTGGCCGTGCTGCTGGGTATTCCGTTTGCGGTGTTCGGCGCGTTCCTGGCGCTGACGCTGCGCGGATTCTCCAACGATGTCTACGCCCAGATCGGCCTGGTCATGCTGATCGGCCTGGCGGCGAAGAACGCGATCCTGATCGTCGAATTCGCCAAGCTCGGTTACGAGGCCGGCAAGCCGCTGGCGCAGGCCGCGGTCGACGGCGCACGTCAGCGCCTGCGGCCGATCCTGATGACCTCGTTCGCCTTCATCCTCGGCACGATGCCGCTGGTGATCGCCAGCGGCGCGGGCGCTGCCGCGCGCCAGGTGCTCGGTACCACCGTGGTGTTCGGCATGCTGGCCGCGACGTTGATCGGCATCTTCATGGTCCCGGTGTTCTACGTGGTGGTGCAGGGCACCGTCGATCGCATCCGCGGTGACCGCAGGCCGCCGACGGCGCCCGCGCTGCTGGAGCCGCAATCGTGATGCGCGCGCTGCTGATCGGATTGGCGGCGACGGCGCTGTCGGCCTGTGCACTGGGACCGGATTACGCGCGTCCGGACATCGATGCGCCCGCGGCCTATGTTCCGGGCACGACGACCGACGCCCCGGGCTCGGCCGCGGACCTCGACTGGTGGGAGCTCTACCGCGACCCTGCGCTCGACCACCTGATCCGGGAGGCGATCGATCACAACCTGGACCTGCGCATGGCGGTGGCCCGCGTACGGCAGGCCGAAGCCGTGCTCGGACCGGCCGGCATCGCGCTGCTGCCGCAGCTATCGGCCAGCGGCGGTGTCGAGCGCAGCAAGGATTCGGTCGATGCGTCGGCGCCGGGTTCCGATCGCATCGAGACCACGCACAGCCTGCGCCTGGGCATGTCCTGGGAGCTGGATCTGTGGGGCCGCCTGCGCCGCTTGCGCGAGGGCGCGCGCGCCGATCTGCTGTCCGCCGAATACGGGCGGCGCGGCGTGATGGTGTCGCTGGTGGCCGACGTCGCCACCGCCTGGTTTCGCCTTGCCAGCCTCGACGAACAGTTGAAGGTCACGCGCGCCACGCTCGACACGCGAGAGCAATTCCTGAAGCTCACGCAGGCGCAGTCGGATCGCGGCGTGGTCAGCGGGCTCGACGTCGCCTCCGCGCAGGCGCAGCTGGCACAGGCGCGCGCCAACATTCCCGAGTTCGAGCGCCAGATCGCGCTGACCGAGCACACGCTGTCGCTGCTGCTAGGCCGCAATCCCGGCGGGTTCGCGCGCGCCACGCTCGAGGATGCGAGCGCCATGAAACCCGAGGTTCCGGCCGGCCTGCCCAGCACGTTGCTCGAACGCCGGCCCGACATCCTGGAAGCCGAGCAGGGCCTGGTTGCGGCCAACGCGCAGGTCGGCGCCGCCAAGGCGGCGCTTTTCCCGACGATCTCGCTCACGGGCAGCTACGGCACGCTCAGCACCGAGGCGTCCGACCTGTTCTCCAACGGCGCGGAGACGTGGTCGGTCGGCGTGAACCTACTGCAGCCGCTGCTCGATGCGCAGCGCAATCTCTATCGCGTGGACCTGGCCGATGCACGCAAGGCCGAAGCGATCGCGGCCTACGAGAAGGCGGTGCGCAGCGGATTTCGGGAAGTGGCCGATGCGCTGGTGTCGCGCCAGAAGCTCGCGGAAGTCGAGCGCGCGCAGAACGAGCTGGTCGAGGCGCAGCAGCGCGCCGAGGAGATCGCCACCGCGCGTTACAAGGTCGGCTACTCGTCGTACTTCGACGTGATCAACGCCGACCGCGACCTGTTCAGCTCCAAGCTGGCGCGCTCGTCCGCGCGGCTCGACGCGCGCCTGGCCACGGTGGAGCTTTATCGTGCGCTGGGGGGCGGCTGGCGCAGCGGCCCCGACGATCGATCAGGGGTGCAAAAGTCCGCCGATGCGCGCTGAGTGGCTGCCATCCGTCCTGCTGGGCCTCATCCTCGCGATCGGCGGGACTGTCGGCGTCGCGCAGGACGAGGATCCGGCCATCGACCAGGTCCGCGCCGAGTGGGTGCATGCGATCGCGCAGCGGATCTCTTCGAAGTGGCTACGCCCGCCGGGCGTGCCGGACGGACTCAAAGTGAAGCTGCGCATCGAGATCGCCGAGACGGGCAGGGTCGAGCGCGTGGAAGTCGCCCAGACATCCGGCAACGAGACGTTTGACACCTCGGCGCGATTCGCCGTCATCAAGGCCAGTCCCTTGCCGCTGCCGGCCGATCCTCGCGCCTTCGTGCCGGTGCTGATGCCGACGCTGATGCCGGCGGCGCCCAGGCAGCCGGCGAGCGACGCCGAAACGTTTTGATTCAGGCCGTGGCGCGCGCGGCGGCCGATCAGCAATCGGGCGTGGTCTGAGCCATCTGCAAGGATGGAATCGCCTCGAACAACGGCCTCACCCGATTGATCAGCGTGCAGAACAGCTCGGCTGTCTTCTCGGCGTCGTAGATCGCCGAGTGCGCTTCGCGCGCGTCGTAGCTCAGGCCGGCCGCCTCCGCAGCGCGCGCCAGCACCGTCTGGCCCAGCAGGCTGCCGCCCAGCGTCACGGTGTCGAAGCAGGAGAACGGGTGGAACGGATTGCGCTTGATGCCGGTGCGTGTCACCGCGGCATTGAGAAAGCCCAGGTCGAAATGGGCGTTGTGGCCCACCAGCACCGCGCGCGTGCAGCCGTTCTCCGAGATCGCCTGGCGTATCGGCTTGAAGATGTGCGCCAGCGCGTCCGCCTCCTTCTTGGCCAATCGCAGCGGATTGTCGACCTTGATGCCGTTGACCTCCATCGAGGCCTTCTCGAGGTTGGCGCCTGGAAATGGTTCGACGTGGCTGAACACGGTCTGGCGTCGTACCAAGTCGCCGTTCTCGTCGACACCGAGGATCACCGCCGCGATTTCGAGCAGCGCGTCGGTCTGGTTGTTGAAACCGCCGGTTTCGACGTCCACCACCACCGGCAGGAAGCCACGGAAGCGGTGCCCGATCCGGGGGACGACGGCCTTGACCCCGCCGTCGATCCCCGCCGCTGCCGCCGTGCGGGCAAGGGACGCTGGCCGATCGTCTTCGACGATCGTTCGTTTGTCGGGGGCGTCGTTCATGAGCCCGGCACTATAACGGATGCCCGCGCCGCCCCGGCCGCGAAACCGCGTTTTTTCAGGCACCGCCGAGCTTGCTGAGCGTGAAAGCAGCGAGAAAACCGGCCGCGGTGATCAGGCCCGCGAGGTCGTGCGCCTCCTCGAACGCCTCTGGAATCATCGTGTCGGCCAGCATGGCCAGGATCCCGCCGCCGGCGACGGCGGTGATCGCCGCAATCGTCTGGGCCGAGAAATCCCGAAACAGCAGGTAGCCGAGCAGGGCGGAAAGTGCCGAGGCCAGCGTGATGGCGCCCCAGACGCCGAAAACGAATGGCGCCGAGCGGCCGGCCCGGCGCATGCCCGCCGCGCTGGACAGTCCCTCCGGCACGTTCGAGAGAAACACCGCCACGACCACGACCCAACTCACGACGCCGCCCTCGAGCAGGCTGACGCCGATGACGATCGATTCGGGAATGCCGTCGATCAAGGCGCCGAGCGCGATCGCGGCACCGCCATCGCCCGCGGCGCGCTCGTCGGCCTGGAACCCGCCCGAACGCTTGCGATGGCGGGCCCCCAACCGCGCGAGGAGCATGTTGAGGACCGTATAAAGCAGCGCTCCGGCGGCGAAACCGCCAGCGGTGGCGAGCAACCCGCCGTTGGCGTACGCCTCGTCGACCAGCTCGAATGCCAGCGCCGAGATCAGCACGCCGCTGCCGAACGCCATCACCGCGGCGACCAGCCGGACCGAGATTCGCAACCGATACCCCAGCGTCGCGCCCAGCAGCAGCGCCGAGCCCGCCAGCGCCCCCCATCCGCCAGCCTGCAGCCACATCGGCATCCGGTTTCTCCCCAGTTCCAACTTGAGCCTCCGGGGAGCGGATTGGATAATCCGCGCCCCCGATGCGCCGCCGCGCGGCTCCCCGATCATCCCTCCCATGACCAAGACCCGAAAGGTCGTGCTCGCCTATTCCGGCGGCCTCGACACCTCCGTCATCCTCAAGTGGCTGCAGGACACCTACCAATGCGAGGTGGTGACCTTCACCGCCGACATCGGTCAGGGCGAGGAGCTGGACCACGTGCGCCCCAAGGCGCAGCAGTTCGGCGTCAAGGAGATCTTCATCGACGACCTGCGCGAGGAGTTCGCGCGCGATTTCGTCTTCCCGATGTTCCGCGCCAACGCGATCTACGAAGGCGAGTACCTGCTCGGTACCTCGATCGCGCGTCCGCTGATCGCCAAGCGCCTGGTCGAGATCGCCAAGCTCACCGGCGCCGACACGATCAGCCACGGCGCCACCGGCAAGGGCAACGACCAGGTGCGCTTCGAGCTCGGCGCCTACGCGCTGTGGCCCGAGATCAAGGTGATCGCGCCGTGGCGCGAGTGGGACCTGAACTCGCGCGAAAAGCTGCTGGCCTACGCGGCCGAGCACAACATTCCGGTCGCCAAGAAAAAGGGCGGCGGTTCGCCCTATTCGATGGACGCCAACTCGCTGCACATCAGCTACGAGGGCGGCGGTCTGGAGGATCCGTGGTGGTGCCCGCCGGACGACATCTGGCGCTGGACGAAGAACCCGGAAGATGCGCCCAACGAGCCCGAGCTGGTGACCATCGAGTACGCCAAGGGCGATCCGGTCGCGGTCAACGGCGAGAAGCTCTCGCCGCACGGCGTGCTCGCCAAGCTCAACGAACTCGGCGGCAAGCACGGCATCGGGCGGCTCGACATCGTCGAGAACCGCTACGTCGGCATCAAGAGCCGCGGCTGCTACGAGACGCCGGGCGGTACGATCATGCTCAAGGCGCACCGCGCGATCGAATCGCTGACGCTGGATCGCGAGCAGGTGCACCTGAAGGACGAGCTGATGCCGCGCTACGCCAAGCTGATCTACAACGGCTACTGGTTCAGCCCCGAGCGGCGCGCGCTGCAGGCGCTGATCGACGCCACGCAGCAGCACGCCAACGGCGAAGTGCGCCTCAAGCTCTACAAGGGCAGCGTGTACAACGCGGGTCGCCGTTCGAAGGACACGCTGTTCGACGCAACGCTCTCGACCTTCGAGGACGACCGGGGCGCGTACAACCAGAAGGACGCCGAAGGATTCATCCGGCTGAACGCCTTGCGCCTGCGCACCGGCGCCAAGCGCGACCAGCGCTCGTAGTCGAGACCCCATGTCCGTCGTCGCGAAAGCGCACAGCTATCGCGACGACGCGACGGTGCCGCGCTTCGACGATGCGCGGCCGATCGTCGTGTTCGATGGCGTATGCGTGCTGTGCTCGTCGTCGATCGATTTCATCCTGCGTCACGATCGTGAGGCGGGATTCCGCTTTCTCGTCGCGCAGTCGACGCTGGGCCAGGCGCTGTACCGGCATTACGGGCTGCCGGCGGAAAATTTTGACACGGTGCTGGTGATCGAGGACGGACGGCTGCACACCCGGCTCGATGCCGTCGCCGCCGTGCTTCGCCGCTTGCCGATGCCGTGGCCGCTGATGGGGTTCGTGCGTTTTCTGCCGGATTTCTTCTACGACCTCATCGCCCGACGCCGGTATCGGCTGTTCGGCAAGCGCGACGCCTGCCTGATGCCGACGCCGGACCTGCGCGCCCGCTTCCTGCCCGACGGATGGATATCCGCCCCGTCGTCCTGATCGCCGGCGGTTACGGCGTGTTCGGCGGGCGCCTCGCGCGCCTGCTCGCGGCGCGCGGCGACCTGCGCGTCGTCGTCGCCGGGCGCTCGCTCGCCTCCGCGCGCGCGTTCTGCGAAGCACTCGGCGGCAAGGCCGAGCCGCTGCTGTTCGATCGCGATGCCGATCCGATGCCGACGCTGCGGGCGCTGCGTCCGTGGTGCGTCGTCGATGCGGCCGGCCCTTTCCAGGCCTATGGGGAAGAAGTCGATCCGTATCGTCTTGCGCATGCCGCACTGGCCTGCGGTGCGCATTACCTGGATCTCAGTGACGACGCCGATTTCACGGCCGGCATCACGCAGCTCGACGAGGCCGCGCACATGGCGCAGCGCGTCGCGATCTCGGGCGCGAGCACGGTGCCGGCGATCAGTGCGGCGGCGGTCAGGACGCTGCGTGAAGGCCTGGCGCGGATCGACGTGATCGAGTCCGTGGTGCTGCCGGGCAATCGCGCGCCGCGCGGGCTGTCGGTGATGCGGGCGATCCTCGCGCAGGTCGGTCGACCACTGCGCCTGTGGCGTGGCGGAGATTGGACCGAGGTGCCGGGATGGAGCGGGCTGCGACGCGATGGCCTCGAACTGCGCGACGGCACGCGCGTCGCGTCGCGCTGGAGCAGCTACATCGGCAGTCCCGACCTGCGGCTGTTCCCGGCCGCATTCGGCGCGCGCTCGGTGCTGTTCCGTGCGGGGCTCGAATTGTCCCTGCTGCATTGGAGCCTGTGGTTGCTCGGATGGCTGCCGCGACTGCGCGTGGTGCGCTCCCTGGAGCCGTGGGCGCGCGCGCTGCGCTGGATCGCCGATCGTTTCGAGCGTTTCGGTTCGGATCGCGGCGGCATGCGCGTGGACGTGATCGGTCGCGATAACGACGGCCACGCCCGCCGGCACACCTGGACGCTGATCGCCGAGCGCGGCGACGGGCCTTACGTGCCCGCGCTGCCGTCGGCGTGCCTGATCGATCGCCTGCTGCGCGGCGAACTGGCGCCCGGGGCGCGCGCCTGCCTCGACGATCTGCAGCTCGGCGACATCGAGGCCGCGAGCGTCGTGCTGCCGATCCGCTGCGGCCGCCAGGCGGCAAGCGCCGAGACGCTGTACGAGCGCGTGATGGGACGCGCCGAATGGTCGCGCATGCCCGAGCCGGTGCGCGATGCGCACGATCTGTTCGATCAGCGCGTCTTCGTCGGCGAGGCGCGCATCTCGGCGGGCGGCAACGCGCTCGCGTGGATCGTCGCCCGCGTCATGCGTTTTCCGCCGGCGATCGAGTGCACGCCGGTGCGGGTCACGATGCAGCGCAACCACGACGGCAGCGAGACCTGGACGCGCGCGTTCGGCCGGCATCGGTTCGGCTCGACATTGAGCCGGCGGGATTCGGATCCGCCGGGCCGCATCCGTGAACGTTTCGGCCCGATGAGCTTTCGCCTGGCGCTGCCGGCGGACGAATCGGGACTGCGAATGCCGCTCGAACGGGGGCAGTGGCTCGGCATCCCGTTGCCTGGCTGGCTGACGCCGCGCAGCGACACGCGCGAGTTCGTCGACGCGCAAGGCCGGTTCTGCTTCGACGTCGACATCAGCCTGCCGCTGCTGGGTCGCGTGGTGCGGTACGAAGGCTGGTTGCAACCCGATGCCGCGGCCGCGCTACCCGCGATCACGATGCTGGGGTAAGGTCGCGGGCTCCGTTCGTCGACGACGCGCTTACCAGCCACGATGACTGCCGCCGCCACCGACCTTCCTTCGATCCAGACCGTCCGCGCCAACGGCCTCGACTTCGCGTATTTCGAGCAGGGGCAGGGACCGCTGGTGCTGCTGCTGCACGGCTTTCCCGACACCGCGCTGTGCTGGCGCGACGTCGTGCCGCGTCTGGCGCAAGCGGGTTTTCGCGCGGTCGCGGTGTTCCTGCGCGGCTACGCGCCCACCGACCTCGCGCCGGATGGCGACTACCGCATCGACACGCTGGCGCGCGACGTGCTCGCGCTGGTCGAGCACCTCGGGCGTGGCGAGAAGGCCTACGTCGTGGCCCACGACTGGGGCGCGCCGATCGCGCAGTTCGCGGCCAACCTGCGGCCCGATCGGTTCGAGAAGATGGTGCTGGCCGCGGTGCCGCACCTGCGCAGGTTTTTCCTGTCTCCCACGGGCGCGCAGATGAAGCGCTCGCACTACATCTTCAAGTTCCAGGTGCCGTTCTGGGCCGAGTCGACGCTGCCCAAGAACGACTTCGAGTGGATGGTCGAGACGCTGATCCGCAAGTGGTCGCCGGGCTGGGAGTTCTCGATCGGCGATATCGAGCCGATCAAGGCCAACTTTCGCGAGCCGGCGCGGCTCAAGGCCGCGCTGGCGTACTACCGCAACATTCCCAAGATCATGGTCAATCCGGCGCTGGCCAAGGTTGCGTTCGCGCCGGTCACCGTGCCGGTACGGATGATCTACGGCACCGAGGACGGCGCGATCGGTCCGGAAATGTTCCAGCACCAGCAGAAGCACTTTCGC
This sequence comes from Panacagrimonas sp., assembly GCF_020697055.1. Lineage (GTDB taxonomy): Bacteria > Pseudomonadota > Gammaproteobacteria > Nevskiales > Nevskiaceae > Panacagrimonas. Next base: position 198,482 of record NZ_JAJFBP010000003.1, read on the forward strand.
GGCGGGTTCGACCTGTGCGAGGCGACCGGGCGCGGCCATTTCATGCAGTACGAGGATCCGGCGTGGTTCGCCGAGCGCGTCATCGAGTATTTCCGGACGCCTTGAGCCGATCGCCCGACGGTCCCGGCCCGGTCTGGGTTAGCGGTCGAGCCGTTGCAGCCGACGAAAATTCGCGGTCGACGGAAGAAAAGATTCTGAATGCCCCTTGAATCGCGCCCAGGGGTCGCCAAGAATTGGCAGCCTTCGCTGGAGAGTGCTAACAGGAGAGGGGTCCCGTTCCACGCGGACCCTTGTGCGGTTAGCGCCCACCCCGGGCGAAATCAACCCCAAGTGATTGAAAACAGGAGTAATAGTATGGCACTGCGTCCCCTGCACGATCGCGTGATCGTCAAGCGTCTGGAAGAGGATAAGAAGTCGGCTGGCGGCATCCTGATCCCCGACACCGCGGCCGAGAAGCCGCTGCGTGCGGAAGTGATCTCGGTGGGCCCGGGCAAGCGCTCGGACGACGGCAAGGTCCACGCGCTCGATGTGAAGAAGGGCGACAAGGTCCTGATCGGCAAGTACTCGGGCACCGAGGTCAAGGTCGACGGCGAGGACCTCGTGGTCCTGCGCGAGGACGACATCATGGCGGTGATCGCCTGACGTCCTGCGGCTTTTCAAACATTGAAAGGAGCCGGGTCCGCGCAGCGGAGCCGGCCTGAAAAGTAATCAACGGAGTAAAAACATGGCAGCAAAAGATGTGAAGTTCGGCGATGACGCTCGTGCGCGCATGGTTCATGGCGTCAACGTGCTCGCCAATGCGGTCAAGGTGACGCTCGGCCCCAAGGGCCGCAACGTCGTGCTCGACAAGTCGTTCGGCGCCCCGACGGTCACCAAGGACGGTGTCTCGGTCGCCAAGGAAATCGAGCTGAAGGACAAGTTCGAGAACATGGGCGCCCAGCTGGTCAAGGAAGTTGCTTCCAAGACCTCGGACGCCGCCGGTGACGGCACCACCACGGCGACCGTGCTGGCCCAGGCGATCGTCAACGAGGGCCTGAAGGCCGTGTCCGCGGGCACCGACCCGATGGACATCAAGCGCGGCATCGACAAGGCCACCGAGGCCGTGACCGCCGAGCTCAAGCGCATCTCCGTGCCTTGCAAGGATCGCAAGGCCGTCGCGCAGGTCGGCACCGTGTCGGCCAACGCCGACGAGGCGATCGGCAAGATCATCGCCGACGCGATGGACAAGGTCGGCAAGGAAGGCGTCATCACCGTTGAAGAAGGCAAGGGCCTGGACAACGAGCTGGACGTGGTCGAGGGCATGCAGTTCGACCGCGGCTATCTCTCGCCGTACTTCATCAACAACGCGCAGAGCCAGACCGTCGAGCTCGACAACCCGCTGATCCTGATCACCGAGAAGAAGATCTCGAACATCCGCGAGCTGCTGCCGATCCTCGAGGGCGTGGCCAAGCAGGGTCGTCCGCTGCTGATCGTGGCCGAAGACGTCGAGGGAGAGGCGCTCGCCACGCTGGTCGTCAACAACCTGCGCGGCATCCTGAAGGTCGCCGCCGTCAAGGCGCCGGGCTTCGGTGATCGTCGCAAGGAGCAGCTCAAGGACATCGCGATCCTCACCGGCGGCACGGTGATCGCCGAAGACGTGGGCCTGACGCTGGAGAAGGCTTCCCCGACCGACCTGGGCAACGCCAAGAAGATCCAGATCGACAAGGAGAACACCACCATCGTCGACGGCGCGGGCGAGAAGAAGAAGATCGAGGCGCGCATCAAGGAGATCCGCACCCAGATCGACGCTGCGACCAGCGACTACGACAAGGAAAAGCTGCAGGAGCGTCTGGCCAAGCTGGCCGGCGGTGTTGCGGTGATCAAGGTCGGCGCTGCCACCGAAGTCGAGATGAAGGAAAAGAAGGCGCGCGTCGAAGACGCCCTGCACGCCACGCGTGCGGCGGTCGAGGAAGGCATCGTGGCCGGCGGCGGTGTCGCGCTGGTGCGTGCGGCCAAGGTTCTCGAGAAGCTCAAGGGCGCCAACGAAGACCAGCAGATCGGCATCAACATCCTGAAGCGTGCGATCCAGGAGCCGCTGCGCATGATCGTGAAGAACTCGGGCGACGAGCCGAGCGTGGTGCTCAACAAGGTCGCGGAAGGCAAGGATGCCTACGGCTACAACGCGGCCACCGGCGAGTACGGCGACATGATCGACTTCGGCATCATCGATCCGACCAAGGTGACGCGCCTGGCGCTGCAGAACTCGGCCTCCGTGGCCGGCCTGCTGCTGACCACCGAGGCGATGATCGCCGAGGCGCCCTCCAAGGACGGCCCGGGCTTCCCGGGTGGCGGAGGAATGGACGGCGGCGGCGGCATGGGCGGCATGGGCGGCGGCGGCATGGGTTTCTGAGGTTCGCCGCACGTCAACGTCTCGCCGTGTGCCCACCGCACGGCGCGACCGCGACATGCAATACGAGACGGGGCGCCTTCGGGCGCCCCGTTTTCGTTGGCGCAGTTGCATGGATTTCGCACGGCTTTCCCGGTGCGCGCACAGCCCGCATCATGTGCGTCTTTGACGCCAAGACTTGGAGCGATCGCGGATGAAAGTGCTGGTGGTCGGCGGAGCAGGTTACGTCGGGTCGCATGCCTGCCTGGCGCTGTCCGGCGCAGGACACAAGGTCACGGTCTACGACGACCTGTCCACCGGTCACATCGCAGCCGTGCAGTGGGGCGAACTGGTCCGCGGCTCGCTGGCCGACGAGGCCGCGCTCGACGCGGTCTTCACGCGCGTGCGTCCGGACGCGGTGATGCATTTCGCCGCGCGTTCCCTGGTCGCCGAGTCGATGGCCGACCCCTATCTGTATTACGACGCGAACGTCGGCGGCACGCTGTCGCTGCTCGCGGCGATGCGTCGCCACGGCGTCGCGCGCCTGGTCTTCTCCTCAACCGCGGCGATCTTCGGCGAGCCGGTGGCGCTGCCGATCACCGAGGATCATCCGCGCAACCCGGTGAATCCCTACGGTCGATCGAAGCTGATGATCGAATGGATCCTGGAAGACGCTGCGCGCAGCTACAGTCTCGACGCGGTGGCGCTGCGCTACTTCAACGCGGCGGGTGCGGACCCCCAGTCGCGCATCGGCGAGATGCACGAGCCCGAGTCGCACCTGATTCCGCGCCTTCTGCGGCGGGCCGCCGGCGAGGCGCTCGACGTGGGCATCTACGGCGATCGACACGCGACCCGCGACGGCACATGCGTGCGCGACTACGTGCACGTGACGGATCTGGCGTCGGCGCATCTGCTGGCGCTCGACTACACGCTGCGTTCGCCCGGTTTCCACGCGTTCAACCTCGGCACCGGCACCGGGTACACGGTCAAGGAAGTGGTGGATGCGGTCGAACAGCTGATCGGACGTTCGCTCGATCTTCCCGTCAGGGACGCGCGGCCGGGGGATCCGGCTTCGCTGGTGGCATCCAACGAGCAGGCGCGCGAGATCCTGGGCTGGCGCCTGCGCGCATCGGAACTGCGCAGCATCCTGGCCGACGCGTGGAACTGGCATCGCGCGCCGCATCGTCGCGGTCGCATCGGATGATGCGTCGATGAGCGCGCGCGCGCTGAAGGCGAGCCGCCTTGTCGCGGCATTCGCGGCCGCCGAAGGCGCCGATGCGCTGACCGCACTGGCGGCGATCTCGGCGCCCGATCTGGTGGTCGATCTTCCGGATGCCGCGGACGAATCGGCAGTGAAGGCGGCGCTGCGCCGTCTGCGCAGGCGCGAGATGGTGCGCATCGCCGCGCGTGCGCTCGAGCAGCACGCCGAACTCGACGAGACGCTGCAGGATCTTTCGGCGCTCGCCGATTTCTGTTGCGAGACGGCGCTGCGCTGGAGCCAGGATAGGCTGGTGCGCCTGCACGGCCATCCACGCGACGCGCAGGGCGAGCCCGCGCGGCCCGTGGTGCTGGGCATGGGCAAGCTCGGCGGACGCGAGCTCAACTTCTCCTCCGACATCGACCTGATCTTCCTGCACAGCGCCGACGGCATGACCGACGGCGCCTCGTCGCCGATCGAGAACGAACGCTTCTTCGTGAAGCTCGCGCAGGACGTGGGACGGGTCCTGTCCGAACGTACCCCGGACGGCTTCGTGTTCCGTGTCGACACGATGCTGCGTCCGTTCGGCTCGGCCGGACCGATGTCGATGAGCACCGAGGCCGCCGAGGAGTACTACCAGACGCACGGGCGCGAGTGGGAACGCTACGCGATGATCAAGGCGCGACCGGTCGCGGGAGACCGCGCCACCGGCGATGCCTTCCTGCAGGCGCTGCGACCCTTCGTCTATCGGCGCTATCTCGACTTCAACGCCATCAACAGCCTGCGCGACCTCAAGCGACGCATCCACGACGACGTGGTGGCGCGGCGGGTGACCGACGACGTGAAGCTCGGGCCCGGCGGAATCCGCGAACTCGAATTCATCGTGCAGTCGTTCCAGCTCGTGCGTGGCGGACAGGACACCAATCTGCGCTGCACCGCGTTGCGCCCGACGCTCGAATACCTGAGCACCTCGGGACTGCTGACGCGCGACACCGCGACGCGGCTGGATCGGCGCTACGTGTTCCTGCGGCGTCTGGAGAACGCGATCCAGATGTACGACGACCAGCAGACGCATCGCCTGCCTTCCGACGAAGAGGCGCGCGCCGCGTTGTGCGAGGCGCTCGATGCGCCGGACTGGGCGACGCTGCGCGCGCGTTTCGACGAGGTCGCGTCAGACGTCAACGCCGAGTTCCGCCGCGTGTTCGCCGATCACGCGCAGGATGCCGAGGAGAGTGCGAGCGCCGCCCTGGTGCGCGCCGCGTTTGCGCCCGAAATGCGTGCCGCCGACCTGCGCGCCGCGCTCGGCGAGCGCGGACTGGAGTCGGAGGACGAGAGCCTCGCGCTGCGCCTGATGGACCTGGCGCGCAGCCGGCTCGTGCGCGGTCTGTCGGAAGGCGCCGCGCTGAGCCTGCACCGCGTGATCGCCCGGCTCTTCGATGCGTGTGCCGAGACCTCGGCGCCGGCGCGCACGGCCGAACGCGTGCTGCGCGTGCTCCAGGCGGTGGCGGGGCGCACCACGTACCTGACGCTGCTCGACCAGTCGGAAGCGGTGCGTTCGCACCTGGTGCGCCTGTGCGGCGCGAGCCAATGGGTCACCGAACAGATCGCCGATTCTCCTGCGGTGCTCGACGCGCTGATCGATCAGCGCACGTTGTACGAGCCGCCCGGGCGCGAGGCGATGAAGACCGAACTCGCGGCGCGCTTCGGCGGCGTGCCGGCGCACGACATCGAGGCGGGCATGGACCTGCTGCGCCGGTATCGCAACGAGATCACCGTGCGCATCGCGGCGGCCGACATCGCCGGCAGCCTGCCGCTGGTGAAGGTGAGCGATCACCTCACGTGGCTGGCCGAGGCGGTCCTCGCCACCGCGATGGAACGCGCGCGACTGGAACTGTCCGAGTCCCACGGCCAGGTGCTGCGCGACGACGGCAGCGTGGCGGCGATCGGTGCCGTCGCCTACGGCAAGTTCGGCGGCATCGAGCTGGGCTACGGCTCGGACCTGGATCTCGTTTTCGTGCACGAAGACGTGCCGAGCGACGTGGAAAGCCAGGGCGGCGCGCGTTCGCTGGCCGCGCCGGCCTGGTTCGCCCGTCTTACGCAGCGCGTGATCCATTGGCTGTCGACGCTCACGCCGGCAGGGCGCGCCTACGAGGTCGACCTGGAACTGCGGCCGAGCGGGCAATCGGGCCCGGTCGTGGTGAGCCTGAAGTCCTTTTCGCAATACCAGCGGGAAAAGGCGTGGACCTGGGAGCACCAGGCGCTGACGCGAGCGCGCTACGTCGCGGGCCCCGCCGCGCTGGGCGAGGCGATCGAGTCGCTGCGCCGCGAAGTGCTGTGCCGGCCGCGCGATCCGAAGCAGCTCGCGCGCGAAATCGTCGAGATGCGAAACAAGATGCGCGCCCACCTGGACAAGCGCCGGCCGGGGACCTGGGATCTCAAGCAGGGCGAGGGCGGCGTCATCGACAGCGAGTTCCTCACGCAGTACCTGGTGCTGCGCGACGCCGCGCAGCGGCCCGAGCTGGTCGAGTGGTCGGACAACTGGCGACAGCTCGACGCGCTGGCGCAGGCCGGCAGCCTGCCGCCCGAGGATCGCAGCGAACTGATCGCGTGCTATCGCGCATATCGCGCTTTCGCCCATGCGTGCGCACTGCAGAGCGAGCCGGCGCAGGTGCCGGACGAAGGCTTCGTGTCGGAACGCGAGGTGGTGAAGTCCGCGTGGCGGCGCCAGTTCGGGGCGCTGGGCGCGTGAGGCCGCGTACATCGCCAGGAGCCGCTGATGCGGGCTCCTGAGGTCTTCAGATTTGGCGCTCCTACCGGGATTCGAACCCGGGTTTAAGCCTTGAGAGGGCTCCGTCCTAGGCCTCTAGACGATAGGAGCGAGGCGTTGGGGCGCGTATTATAGGGATTCGTTTGCCGCGGACAATGCGCATCGGCTCCTCATTTGCCGTCTCCGCATCGATGCGCCGCCGTCATTCCAGAACCACAACACCAGCAGGACTTCACCATTACTCAACCCCGCCGCATTCCGCGCGCCGAGCATCCGATCTCGCGCTCGATGATTTCCCAGGGCACGCTCAAGACGCTGTACACGCTGCGCGATGCGGGATTCGAGGCCTACATGGTCGGCGGCGGCGTCCGCGATCTGCTCGCGGGCATCACGCCCAAGGATTTCGACGTCGCCACGAGCGCGCATCCCGAACAGGTCAAGAAGCTGTTCCGTTCGTGTCGCCTGGTCGGTCGCCGCTTCGTGATCTGCCACGTGCGCTTTGGCGAAGAGATCCTCGAGGTGACCACGTTCCGCGGTCCGATCACCGATCTGCACGAGCGCGACGAGACCGGACGCATCCTGGCCGACAACGACTACGGCACGCTGGAGGAGGACGCGTTTCGGCGCGACTTCACCATCAACGCGCTGTACTACGACATCCGCGACTACTCGATCGTCGATTACTGCGGCGGCGTCGAGGACCTGAAGACCGGCACGCTGCGCCTGATCGGCGATCCGGAGCTGCGCTTCCGCGAGGATCCGGTGCGGATGCTTCGCGCGGTGCGCATCGTCAACAAGATGCGCTTCCGGCTCGATCCGGCCAGCGCGGCCCCGATCCGGCGGCTCGCGCCGCTGCTCGGCGAGATCCCGCCGGCGCGCCTGTTCGACGAGGTCCTCAAGATCCTGCTCACGCGCGAGGCGGTCGACAACCTCTACGGCCTGCGGGTGTACGGCCTTTTCAAGCAGCTCTTTCCGCAGACCGACGCGCTGCTCGAGGATCCCGCGCAGCTCGCGTTCGTGAATCGCGCGCTGGCCAACTCGGCGCAGCGGATCGAGAAGGACCTCCCGATCAGCCCCGCCTTCCTCTATGCCGCGCTGCTGTGGCCGCCGGTGGAGAAGCGCGCGCATGAACTGGTGCAGGCCGAAGGCCATCCTTTCCACATCGCGCTGAGCCAGGCCAGCGAGGAAGTGATCGCCCGTGCGATCTCGCGCGTGGCCATCCCCAAGCGCTTCTCGATGCCGATGCGCGAGATCTGGGGTCTGCAGTCGCGCTTCGATCAGCGTCATCCGGGTCGCGCGCGCCGCTTGATGTCGCATCCGCGGTTTCGCGCGGCGTACGACTTCCTGCTGCTGCGCGCACAGGCCGGAACGGATCCGATGCTGACCGAGCTGGCGACCTGGTGGACCGAGGCGCAGAAAGGCGTCGAGCTGCCGCGCCACCACGCGACCGTCGAGTCCGGTGACGAGACGGGCGAGGGCGCACCGGACGATTCCGACGGGACGCCGGGCGCCGGTGGCGACGCCGCGCCGCCCGCGCGTCGCCGTCGGCGCCGCCGTCGTGGTGGTCGTCGCGGAGGCGGCGGCGCGTCGGCCGAGGCCGCCCCGGCCGGCTGATCGGCCCGTCTGCGCGTCGACCGTCGAACCATGACGTCGGCCTACATCGGACTGGGCGCCAACCTCGGTGAACCCGCGGTGCAGCTACGCACCGCGCTCGAGGCGATCGCCCGGCTTCCCGGCACGCGCGTGGTCGCGACCTCGCGCTTCTATCGCTCCGCGCCGATGGGCCCGCCCGAGCAGCCCGACTACTGCAATGCCGTGTGCGAAGTGGACACCGCGCTTGCGCCACGCGACCTGCTGGAGGCGCTGATCGCCATCGAGCGCGCGGTCGGGCGCATTCGCGGCGGCGAGCGCTGGGGCCCGCGGCGATTGGACCTGGATCTTCTGCACGTCGAAGGCGTCGCGCTGGACCAACCTGGCCTGCATCTGCCGCATCCGGGGATCGGCCAGCGCAACTTCGTGCTGGTGCCGCTGGCCGAGCTGGCGCCCGTCCTGGAGATCCCCGGCCTGGGTCGCATCGCGGACCGGGCGCAGGAGGCCGGCACCGAGGACCTGAGCCTGTGGGACGCGCTGAACGCTCCCATCGCGTGACCCCGTCCTACATCGCGGTCGAAGGTGCCATCGGCGTCGGCAAGACGACGCTTGCACGGCGCCTGGCGGAGACGCTCGATGCGACGTTGCTGCTCGAACAGCCCGACGACAATCCGTTCCTGCCGCGCTTCTATCGCGACCCTGCGGCGTCGGCGTTCGCGACCCAGATGACGTTCCTCCTGCAGCGCGCCGGTCAGGTCGAGCGTCTGCACCAGCGCGACCTGTTCGCGCGCCACTGCGTCGCCGACTTCATGTTCGAGAAGGATCGGCTGTTCGCCGAGCTGACGCTGTCACCGCCCGATCTGTCGCTGTACCTGAAGGTCTTCGAGCGGCTCTCGTTCGAGCTGCCACGGCCGGATCGACTGCTGTACCTGACCGCGCCGGTCGAACTGCTGATGTCGCGCATCGCGCGGCGCGGCCGCGAGTACGAGGACCCGATCGAGCCGTCGTACCTGGAAGGGCTGTCCGAGGCCTATGTGCGCTGGTTTCGCACGTCCTGCGACGTGCCGGTGATCGAGGTCGACACGTCGCGCATCGACCTGGTCAACAGCGACGCCGACTACGCGGCGCTGGTCGCGGCCCTGGAGCGGGACGCGGTGCCGCGCATGCTGCGGTTGCCTGACGACGCCTTGCTATAGTCGCCGCCGCTTTCGTCCTGCTCCGGTGCCCTTTGACGAACGACGCCGCCGCCGCCAAACCCGTACAGATCGCCGAACTGCGCCGCATGCGCGAGGCCGGCGAGAAGATCGCGTGCCTGACCTGCTACGACGCGAGCTTCGCCCTGGTCGAAGATCGTGCAGGTGTCGACCTGGTGCTGATCGGCGACTCGCTCGGCATGGTGCTGCACGGCGGCACCACGACCACGCCGGTGTCGGTCGGCGACATCGTCTATCACGCCAAATGCGTGGCGCCGCACCTCAAGCGCGGATTCCTGGTCGCGGATCTGCCGTTCCTGTCCTACGCCACGCTCGAGCGCGCGCTCGATGCCAGCCAGCGCGTGATGCAGGAAGGCGGCGCCAAGATGGTCAAGCTCGAAGGCGGACGCGAACAGGCGGCCATCGTCGAATACCTGTCGGTTCGCGGCGTGCCGGTGTGCGCGCACCTGGGCCTGCGGCCGCAGTTCGTGCACAAGATGGGCGCGATGAAGGTGCAGGGACGCGACGAGGAAGCGGCCGAGGAGATGCTCCACGACGCCAGGATCCTCGTCGACGCCGGCGCCGACCTGCTGCTCCTCGAATGCGTGCCCGCCGGCCTGGGCAGGCGCATCACCGAGCAGAGTTCGGTTCCGGTGATCGGCATCGGCGCAGGGCCGGACGTCGACGGCCAGATCCTGGTGCTGCACGACATCCTCAACATCTCGCCGATGGTCACCGTCGGCCGACGTCCGCGCTTCGTGAAGAACTACATGGTCGACGGCGCCGACATCGAGAGCGCGATCCGCGCCTACGTGCGCGAAGTGAAGTCGGGCGCGTATCCGGCGCCGGCGCACTGCTTCTGAGCGCGCCGCGCGGCCGAATCGATGCTGACCGTCCACACCGTCGCCGAGCTGCGCGCGCAGGTCGCGCGCTGGAAGCAGGCCGGCGATCGGATCGCATTCGTACCGACGATGGGGAATCTGCACGCGGGCCATCTGCAGCTGATCGCGCGCGCGCGCACGGCGGCGCCGCGCACGGTGGCGAGCGTGTTCGTCAATCCGCTGCAGTTCGGCCCCAACGAGGATTTCGAGCGCTACCCGCGCACGCTGCCGGATGATCGGGCCAAGCTCGAGGCCGCCGGCTGCGATCTGCTGTTCGCGCCGGACGTGCCGGAGATGTATCCGCGCGGTCGCGACGCGTTCACCACCGTGAGCGTGCCCGGACTCAATGCCCTGCTCGACGGGGAATTCCGCCCCGGGCATTTCGACGGCGTCGCCACCGTGGTGAGCCTGCTGTTCCACCAGGTGCAGCCGGACATCGCGGTTTTCGGTGAGAAGGACTGGCAGCAGCTGCAGGTGATCCGCCGCATGGTCGGCGACCTGCAGATGCCCATCGCGATCCTGGGTCACCCCACCGCGCGGGATGCCGACGGCCTCGCGATGTCGTCGCGCAACCAGTACCTGAGCGCGGACGAGCGCCGCGTGGCGCCGGAGATCCATCGCACGCTGGTGGACGTCACCGGTTCGCTGGCCGCGGGCAGTCGCGACTACGCGGGTTTGCAGCAGGGGGCGATGGCGCGTCTGTCGGCGGCGGGCTTTGCTCCGCAATACGTCCAGATCCGCGCGCCGAACCTGTCGGATCCGGCTCCGGACGCGACCGAATGGGTCGTTCTGGTGGCAGCGTTTCTTGGACGGACCCGGCTGATCGACAATCGGTATCTGTGCTTATGACGGAACGGTTGCTGGCCTGAAAACACGTCGGTAAACTCCGCGTCCGCTTTGTGCAATGCGTCACAAAGCCCGGGCGTATGTCTTTTTGGGCCGCCCGCCGCAGTTCATCTCTTGAACCCGTGGTGCATGTCTTTGTGGGCCGCCCGGGGTCGCCAAGCCAAGTGGATTTCCCATGCAACTGACGATGCTCAAGTGCAAATTGCACCGTGCCCGCGTTACTCACTCCGAGCTCGACTACGACGGTAGCTGCGCGATCGATACGCGGCTGCTCGACCTGGCCGGGATCATGGAGTTCGAGCAGATCCAGATCTACAACATCGCCAACGGCGAGCGCTTCACGACCTACGCGATCAAGGCCGAGCCCGGGTCCGGGATCATCTCGGTCAATGGCGCGGCGGCGCACAAGGCGCGTGTCGGCGATCGCGTGATCATCTGCTCGTATACCGGCATGGACGAAGGTCAGGCACGCGTCTACAAGCCGCGCCTGGTCTATCTCGACGAGACCAACCGCGTCGTGCGTACCGCCAACACCATTCCGGTGCAGGCGGCCTGACGATCCGGTCCGCGGCGCCTTCACGGCGCCGCGATCGTTCCTTCCGAGCGGCACGACTACCGGTTCTCCGGCGGGGAGCGCTTGGCCGGTGGGCGAGGATCGTGCATGGTCGCGGCGAATTCCCACGACCGCCGACCCTGCCGACGTGATCGCACTCGAACGAACCGACGCCTGGGCGGACGTGCTCTCGCACGCCCGCGCGCTCGACGCCACCTCGCTGCTTTCGTTGTTCGCCGGCGACGCGACGCGCGCGCAGACGTTTCGCGCGCAGGCCTGCGGTCTGACGCTGGACTACTCCAAGCAGCGCATCGATGCGCGCGCGCTGCAGCTGCTGCTCAAGCTCGCCGAGGCGCGCCAGTTCACGCTTTGGCGTGAGCGCCTGTTCTCCGGCGAAGCGATCAATCACACGGAGAACCGCGCCGTGATGCACGTGGCGCTGCGCGCACCGCGCGGCGTTCCGATGCAGGCCGACGGCAAGCGCGTGGATGCCGACGTGCACGGCGTTCTGGACCGGATGGCCGGCTTCTGCGAACGCGTGCGCGGCGGCGACTGGCGCGGCGCGCGCGGCGATCGGATCGCCGACATCGTGAACATCGGCATCGGCGGATCGGACCTGGGTCCGCGCATGGTCTGCGAAGCGCTGGCCGCGGTGGCAGGCCCGGGTCCGCGCGTCCATTTCGTCGCCAACGTGGATGCGGCGCAGCTCGTCGCCGTGCTCGGTCAGCTGGATCCGGCGCGCACGCTGTTCGTGGTCACGTCCAAGACCTTCACGACGCAGGAGACGATGGCCAACGCGCACGCGGCGCGACGCTGGCTCGTCGATGCGCTCGGCGCCGACGCCGTGGAGAAGCACTTCGTGGCGGTGTCGACCAACCTCGAGGCGGTGGCCGCTTTCGGCATCGATCGCGCGAACACCTTCGGGTTCTGGGACTGGGTCGGTGGGCGTTACTCGGTGTGGTCGGCCGTGGGACTGGCGGTGATGCTGCAGGTCGGGCCCGGGCGCTTCGCCGAGCTGCTCGCGGGCGCCCACGCGATGGATCGACATTTCGCCGACGCGGCGCCTGCGCAAAACATGCCGCTTCTGCTGGCGCTGCTGGCGGTGTGGAACCACAACGCGCTGGGCTGCCCGACGCAGGTCATCGCGCCCTACGCGCAGCGCCTGGCCTGCTTCCCCGGTTGGCTGCAGCAACTGGAGATGGAATCCAACGGCAAGGGCGTACTACGGTCGGGCGAGCCGGCCTCGCAGACCACGCCCGCGGTATGGGGCGATGTCGGCACCAACGGACAGCATGCGTTCTTCCAGATGCTGCACCAGGGCACCGGGGTTCACCCCGTGGATTTCATCCTGCCGGTCGCCGCCGATCACGACCTGGCGGATCAGCATCGGTTGCTGATCGCCAACTGCCTGGCGCAGGCCGCGGCGCTGATGCGCGGCAAGACCGCCGACGAGGTGCGTGCCGAACTGGGCGCGCGCGGCCTCGAGGGCGCGGCGCTGGAGCAGGCGATCCCCCACCGCGTGTTTCCCGGCAACCGGCCGAGCAACCTGATCCTGTTGCCCCGGCTCGATGCGTATCACCTGGGCGCCCTGATGGCGATGTACGAACACCGCACGTTCGCCCTGTCGGTGTTGTGGGGCGTCAACGCCTACGATCAGTGGGGGGTGGAGCTGGGCAAGCAACTTGCTGCGCGACTGTTGCAATCCGGGGTGGGCGACGATCCGGGCCTCGACGGCTCGACGCGCTCCCACCTGGAACTGTTGAACTGATTGGCGCGTCGGACCGACGCGGATAGCATCCGCTCTGATCCGTCGTGCTCGATCTCCATTTTTCTGACAACCAACAACACCGGAGTGACCCGATGCGTAATTCCCTTCGTACCCTGCTGATCGGCTGGCTTTCCGTTGCGATGATGCTGATCGGGTTCCCGGCCCACGCCGGAATGATCGGCACCGAACAGGCGGCGGCGTCGCATGCGCGCGCCGAGAACCTTGCCACCGTCCAGAACTTCATCGCGCGCGAGGACGTGCGTGCGCAGCTCGAGACCTGGGGCGTGGAATCGTCGCAGGCGACCGATCGCGTGGCGCAGCTCAGCGACGCGGAACTGCAGCAGGTCGCCATGAACATCGACAACCAGCCGGCCGGCGGCGGCGCGCTGGTCATCATCGGCGTCGTGTTCGTCGTGCTGCTCATCCTCGAGCTGGTCGGCGTCACCAACATCTTCACCTCGTTTTGACGTCGGTCGTCACGCTGCTTCCACAACGGCGGCGGGCCCTCTGGCCCGCCGTTTTTTTGGGGTCGAGCCTGCTGCTCGGCGCCTGCGGGCTCGCGCCGGTGCGCATCGAGGCGCCCGGGGAGGCGGTCGAGCTGCGCGACGTGCCGTTCTTTGCGCAGACCGAGCATCACTGCGGGCCCGCTGCGCTGGCGACCGTGCTCGGCGCGCACGGCGTCGCGGTGACGCCGGAGCAGCTCACGCCGCTGATCTATGTGCCCGAGCGCGAAGGCAGCCTGCAGGCCGAGGTGATCGCCGCGACGCGACGCTTCGATCGTCTGCCGCTGCGACTGCCGGCGCAGCCCGAGCCGATGATCGCGGCGCTGCACGCCGGTGAGCCGGTGCTGCTGCTGCAGAACCTGGGACTGCGGCGCTGGCCCGCGTGGCACTACGCGGTGCTGGTGGGCTACGACCCGAAGGCGGGCGATTTCGTGCTGCGCTCCGGCACCGAGCAGCGCCAGGTGATGGGCGCGAGAAAATTCCTCGCCGCGTGGGAGCAGGCCGATCACTGGGCGATCGTCGCGGTCGAGCCGGACGTCGTGCCGGGCTTTGCCACCGAACAGGACTGGATCGCCGCCGCGGCGCCGTTCGAGTCGCTCGGTCGTACCGCGATCGCCGAGCGCGCATATCGCGCGGCGGTCACGCGCTGGCCGGCTTCGGTGCTGGCCTGGAACGGCCTGGCCAACGCGCGCTATGCCGGCAAGGATCTGGCAGGCGCGGAGGACGCGCTGCGCCAGGCGGTATCGCTCGATCCGGGCTCGGTGCCGGCGCGAAACAATCTGGCCAACGTGCTGCTCGAGCGCGGGTGCGTTGCGCAGGCACGGTCGCAGATCGAAGCGCTCGACGCGCTCGAATCGATTCCGCCGAACCTGGTCGAGGCGGTGCGCGACACGCGCCAGGCGGTCGCACGGGTCACGCCGATCGACGGTCCCGGCTGCCGCGCGCCCTAGGCGGCAGCGACCCGGCCCTTGCGCTGGCGGTCCAACGCCCACGCCACGTGCTCGCGCACCGCGGCGTCGGCATGGTCGCGCTGGGTCTCGAGCGCGCTGACGACCTCGGCCGACGGCGGCGCGTTGCCCAGCGCGATCGCCAGATTGCGCAGCCAGCGTGCGTGGTCGAGCCGGCGCAGCGGCATGCCCTCGGTGCGGCGCAGCCACTGGTCTTCGTCCCAGCTCCACAGTTCGAGCAGACGCGCGGCGTCGAGTCCGTGGCGCGGCAGGAAGTCCGCTTCGCCGCTGACACCGGCCTCGCGGTTCCACGGACAGACCAGCTGGCAGTCGTCGCAGCCGAAGATGCGATTGCCCATCGGCGCGCGCAGTTCCTCGGGAATCGAACCGTGATGCTCGATGGTGAGATACGAGATGCAGCGGCGTGCATCGACGGTGTACGGCGCCACGATCGCGCCGGTCGGACAGGCGCGCATGCAGGCACTGCACCGGCCGCAGCCGTCGCGCACCGGTTCGCGTGAATCCGGCGCCAGCGGCGCGTCGGTGAACAGCTCGCCGAGAAAGAACCAGGATCCCTGCTCGCGCTGGATCAGCAGCGAATGCTTGCCGATCCACCCCAGGCCCGCGTCGCGGGCGAGCGCCTTTTCAAGGATCGGGGCGCTGTCGGCGAAGACGCGGTGACCCAGCGGTCCCACCGCGCGCTCCAGCCGTCGCGCGAGCTTGAGCAGGCGCGCGCGCAGCACGCGGTGATAGTCGCGTCCCAGGGCGTAGCGCGAGATGTAGGCGCGATCGCCGTCGGCCAGCACCGTGGCGGCGTCGGCCGCGCCCGGCCAATACGGCAGCCGTACCGAGATCACGCTGAGCGTGCCGGGTCGCAGCGCGTCGGGCCGCGCGCGCATGTCGGGATCGCGCGCCATGTAGGCCATCGAGCCGTGATGTCCCTGGGCGAGCCAGCGATGCAGGTGCGCCAGGTCGGCATCGAGCGCGACGCGCGAGATGCCGGCGTCGGAGAATCCCAGTTCGCGCGCCCAACCGCGAAGCGCCTCGGAAAGATCCGTGGGCGAAGCCGCGGCGTCGTTCATGGGTTCACGCGTCCCGCGCGCGCTGCTTGCATACTCGCGCCATGAGCAACGGAATCGATCAAAACACACGCGCGAACGTTCATCGGGCGCGATTGTATTCGGCCGCCCAGGTGCGCGAACTCGATCGGCGCGCGATCGAGGAACTGGGGATTCCAGGCCACGTGTTGATGCAGCGTGCGGCCGCGGCCTCGTTCCAGGCATTGCAGCAGCAGTGGCCGAGCGCGCAGCGCGTGGCGGTGCTGTGCGGGTCGGGCAACAACGGCGGCGACGGCTACGAGATCGCGAGCCTGGCGCGTGCGGCGGGGCTGGATGTCGACGTCGCGCGCGTCGGCGGGCTGCCGGTCACGGGCGATGCGGTCGCCGCGCACGCCGGCTGGGTCGGGCCCGGCGGCACGGTGCACGAGTTCGACGCGGCGTTCGCATCGGATGCGCTGGGCCGAGCCGACGTGATCGTCGATGCGATCTTTGGCATCGGACTGGCGCGCGACGTGGCCGGCCTGCCGGCCGAGGCCATCGCCGCGATCAACGCGCGCCGACGTGGCCAGGGCGTGCTCGCCGTCGACCTGCCTTCCGGCCTCGACGCGGACAGCGGCGCGGTGCTCGGCAGCGCCGTGCACGCGGATGTCAGCGTCAGCTTCATCGGTCGCAAGCTCGGGCTCTACGTCGGCGCCGGTCCCGATCACGCCGGGCGCCGCGCGTTCTCCGACCTGGGCGTCCCGACCTCGCTGATCGACGCATCCGACGCCCGGTGCGATCTGCTGTGCGAGGACGCGCTGGCGATGCTGTTGCCGCGTCGCGCGCGGTCGTCGCACAAGGGCACCCACGGTCACGTGCTGCTGGTCGGCGGCGACACCGGCATGCCGGGCGCGATCCTGCTGGCCGCGCGTGCCGCGCTGCGTGCGGGCGCCGGGCTGGTCAGCGTGGCCACGCGCCCGGCCCACGCGCTGGCACTGGCCGCGGCGCAGCCTGAGGTGATGTTCCACGGCATGGACACCGCGGCGGGGGTCGACGAGCTGATCCGGCGTGCCGATGTCGTGGCGATCGGTCCGGGCCTGGGAACGGGCGTCTGGAGTGCGCAGCTGTTTGATCGCTGCGTGCGCGCCGGCAAGCCGCTGCTGCTGGACGCCGATGCGTTGAACCTGCTGGCGCGGGCGACCGCGACGCGGCTGCCGGTCGGAGCGGTGATCACGCCGCATCCGGGCGAGGCGGCACGCCTGCTCGGCAGCGACGGCCGGCAGGTGCAGTCGGACCGCCTGGTCGCCGCGCGTGCGTTGCGATCGCGGCATCCCGGATGCGTGGTCGTGCTCAAGGGGGCCGGCAGCGTGGTGCACGGCGAGCGCATGGCGATCTGTCCGTATGGAAATCCCGGCATGGGCGTCGGCGGCATGGGCGACGTGCTGACCGGCGTGATCGCCGCGCTGCTCGGGCAGGGGCTCGATACCGAGTGGGCGGCCGGCGCTGGCGTGATGGCGCACGCATTGGCCGGCGATCGCGCGGTCGTCGCGGGCGCCGGCGAGCGCGGGCTGCTGCCGTCGGACCTGATCGATCACCTGCGCGGAGTGCTCAACCCATGAGCCCGACACGGGTCGAACTGGCCGACGAGGCGGCGACGCTGGCGCTGGGCGCGCGCATCGGACGGTCGCTTTGCACGGCGGGTGGCGGCGTGGTGTACCTGCGCGGCGACCTGGGTGCGGGCAAGACCACGCTCGCGCGCGGCCTGCTGCGCGCCGCCGGGGTCGAGGGCACGCTGCGCAGTCCGACCTACACGCTGATGGAGCCCTACGCGGCGGGCGGCCAGTCGTTCCTGCACCTGGACCTGTACCGGCTGGCCGATCCGGCCGAGGTCGAGCAGCTCGGACTGCGCGATTACCCGGTGGAAACCACGGTCTGGCTGGTCGAATGGCCCGAAAAAGGGGCCGGCTTCCTGCCGCCCGCGAACCTCGAGGTGCGATTGGCGATCGACGGGGCCGGCCGGGTCGCCGAACTGGACGCGGCGCCGACGAACGCCGGCAATCGCCCGATAATCGACTTGAACTAACGCCCATATCTGGCTGGTTCTCAAGGGAATAACCCTTGCGTCGATCGGCCGTCCACGGTATGGTCCGGCGCATTCTCACGGCCGGAGCCAACGGCCATGCGGTTCCTGGGGTGCCTGTTGTGCGTCGGTGCGGTGTCCGCGGCTTCCGCGGGCGAGCTGCGCGACCTGCGCCTGTGGGATTCCCCGGAAGGCACCCGCGTGGTGCTCGAACTGAGCGATTCGACCCCGCACAAGGTCTTCACGCTCGACAACCCCGCCCGCATCGTCGTCGACCTGCCCGGCATCCGCGGCGCGGGTCTGGCGAACAAGACCACTGGCAAGGGCGCTGTCTCGCACGTGCGCGCCGCGCAACGCGAAGAGGGCCTGCGCGTGGTGCTCGACATGAAGCAGACGATCGCGCCGCGCGCGGTCCTGCTCGATCCCGCCGAGCAGTACGGCTATCGCCTGGTTCTCGATCTCGCTGGACCCGGTGACGAAGACGTGGCGGACGTCGCACCGGTGACCGCGGCCAAGCCCGACAGCTGGATTCCGCGCCCGATCATCGTGGCGATCGACGCCGGCCACGGTGGAGAGGATCCGGGCGCGATCGGCCACGGCGGCCTGATGGAGAAGGACGTCGCGCTGTCGCTGTCGCGCAAGCTCGCCGCGCTGATCAATCGTGAGCCCGGCTTCAAGGCGGTGCTCACCCGCGACGGCGACTACTTCATTCCGCTGCGCGATCGCGTGAAGCGTGCGCGCAAGGCCGAGGCGGACCTCTTCGTGTCGATCCACGCCAACGCGCTCAAGAATCGCAGCATGCGCGGCTCGGCCGTGTACGTGGTGTCGCCGCGTGGCGTCACCAGCGAGCACGCGCGCTGGCTGGCGCAGAAGGAGAACGCGGCCGACCTCGTCGGGGGCGTCGGCCTGCACGACAAGGACGACGAACTGGCGGCGGTGCTGATCGACCTGTCGCAGTCCTCGACGATGGAGGCGAGCTTCGATGTGGGCACGCGCATGCTCAAGCAGCTGGGCAGCGTCAACGTGCTGCAGCGCCCGCAGGTGCAGCAGGCGGCCTTCATGGTGCTCAAGGCGCCCGACATTCCGTCGGTGCTGGTCGAGACCGCGTTCATTACCAACGCCGAGGAAGAGCGGCTGCTGCGCGATCCGGCGGGCCAGGAAAAGCTGGTGCGTTCGCTGCTGGAAGGCATCAAGGGTTACTTCGAGAGCTACCGGCCGCGCGAACAGCGCCCGGCCGACGGGCCTCGACTGCAGAAAGTGCGCAACGCTGCCGGCGACGAGATGTCGCGGCGCGCCAGCGCGGAATAGCGGGGGAGTGGGACGGGGGTTGTAGCGGTAGAGAAAAAGCGGGGATCAGGGAGGAAGTGGGGCGTGGGGCCGTGCAGCAATGCACGGCCCCAACGTTTTTTCGCGGCACGCGGTCGATAATGCGAAACCATGCCCATCCGCCTGCTCCCAGACCTGCTGATCAACCAGATCGCCGCGGGCGAAGTCGTCGAACGTCCTGCGGCGGTGATCAAGGAACTCGTCGAGAACAGCCTCGACGCCGGTGCACGCAGCATCGAGGTCGATCTCGAACAGGGCGGCCTGGCCCGCATCCGCGTTCGCGACGACGGGCGCGGCATTCCGCGCGACGAGCTGGCGCTGGCGTTGGCGCGCCACGCCACCAGCAAGATCGGATCGCTCGCCGACCTCGAAGGCGTGGCCACGCTGGGTTTCCGCGGTGAAGCCCTGCCGAGCATCCTGTCGGTCTCGCGGCTGACGCTGACCTCGCGGATCGCGCAGGACCCGCACGGCTGGTCGGTCTCGGGCGCGGGCCATCTCGACGGCCATGTCGACCCGCAGCCCCAGGCGCACGCGCAGGGAACGTCGATCGAGGTCTGCGACCTGTTCTTCAACACGCCGGCGCGACGCAAGTTCCTGCGCAGTCCGTCCACCGAGCTGCGCCATGCCGAGCAATGGCTGCGACGCCTGGCGCTGGGTCGCATCGACGTCGCGCTGAGCCTGCGCCATGAACGGCGCCGCCTGTTCGAGTTCCTCCCTGTGGTCGACGACGTCTCGCGCGATGCGCGCCTGGCGGCCGTCTGCGGCAGCGAGTTCGTCGAGAACCGCGTGCTGGTCGACGAGGAGCGCCACGACATGCGCCTCAGCGGCTGGTTCGCGCGGCCAAGCTTCTCGCGCGCCGCGCCCGACCTGCAGTACTTCTTCGTCAACGGCCGCTGCGTGCGCGATCGGCTCGTGGCATTTGCGCTGCGTCGCGCGCTGGCGGACGCGATGCACTCGACCCGGCATCCGGCGTTCGTGCTCTATCTCGAGCTCGACACGCGCGCCGTCGACGTCAACGTGCATCCGCAGAAGACCGAGGTGCGTTTTCGCGACTCGGCGCGCGTGCACGATTTCCTGTTCGGCGTGGTGCAGGAGCGGCTGCGCGCGCTGCGGCCGCAGGCCGATCAGCATCGGGTGCACCTGTCCGGACAGATGCACGAGAGCACGAGCGCCGCGGCCGCGGGCACCTGGACATCGCGGCCGCCGTCGCCGCCGTTGTCGGCGCGCGAGCCCACGACGCTGGCGCAGACCGCGTGGGGGCTGTTGCGCGATTCGCAACCTGTCGCCGGATCCGTTGCGTCGCGCGAGGAGACGCTGGCCAAGGACCAGGACTTCGCGCTGGGTCGGGCGCTGGCGCAGCTGCACGGCGTCTTCATCCTGGCGCAGAACGCGCGCGGTCTGGTGCTGGTCGACGCCCATGCCGCGCACGAGCGCGTGCTCTACGAGCGCATGAAGCGCGAACTCGCCGAAGGTCCGGTTCCCTCGCAGTCGCTGCTGGTGCCCGAACCCATCCACGTCGCCGAGGACGAGGCCGACGTGCTCGAGTCGCGGCGCGACGAGCTCGCCGGCCTGGGCATCGCGCTGGATCGTGCCGGGCCGGCGACCGTCGTCGTTCGCGCGGCGCCGCCGCTGCTGGGTCGCGAGGACGTCTCGGCGCTGATCGCGGGCCTGGTGCGCGACGAAGGCCGTCCCGTGCCGCACGCGCATCTGGGTGAAGTGCTCGACGCGCAGAGCCGCGTGCTCGCCGACGTCGCCTGCCGCGCGGCGATCAAGGCCAATCGCCGCCTGACGTTGCCGGAGATGGACGCGCTGCTGCGCGACATGGAGCGCACCGAGCTCGCCGATCAGTGCAATCACGGCAGACCCACCTGGGTACAGCTGGAGATGGGCGAGCTCGATCGCCTGTTCCTGCGCGGTCGCTGATCGATGCGCGAACCGCCGGTGGTGCTGCTGATGGGCCCGACCGCCTCGGGCAAGACCGGGCTCGCGATGGCGCTCGCGCAGCGCCTGGCCGAGCGCGCCACGCCGGCCGAGATCGTCAGCGTGGACTCGGCGCAGGTGTATCGCGACATGGACATCGGAACCGCCAAGCCCGACGCGGCGTTGCGCGCTGCGGTGCCGCATCACCTGATCGACCTGTGCGATCCGGCCGAGCCGTATTCGGCGGCGCGCTTCGTCGCCGACGCACGTCGCGCGGTCGCGCAGATCCGCTCGCGCGGTCACGTTCCGCTGCTGGTGGGCGGCAGCATGCTGTACTTCCGCGCGTACACCGGCGGGCTCAGCGATCTGCCATCGGCCGATCCCGCGCTGCGAGCGCAACTCGCGGCCCGGGCGCGGGAGCAGGGCTGGCCCGCGCTGCACGCCCAACTGGGGCAGCTCGATGCGGCCAGCGCCGCGCGGCTGCATCCCAACGACGGCCATCGCATCCAGCGCGCGCTCGAAGTGGTGCTCTCGAGCGGTCGGCCGCTGAGCGCGCAGCGCGCCGGATCGCTGCCGCCGCAGCACGCTTTCGACGGTGTGAAGCTCGCGTTGATGCCGCCGGATCGCGCGCGTCTGCACGAGCGGATTGCGACGCGGCTGGAGCAGATGCTCGCGCAAGGATTCGCCGACGAGGTCCGGCGCCTTCACGCACGCCAGGACTTGCATCCCGGCCTGCCGTCCATACGTTCGGTGGGATACCGGCAACTGTGGGCGTGGATGGAAGGCGAGTGTGATCTCAAGCAGGCATCGCAGAAGGCGCTGGAAGCCACGCGCCAGTTCGCGAAGCGTCAGGTCACCTGGCTTCGATCTGAGCACGATCCTTGCTGGCTGAACTCGGACGCACCGGATGCGGTCGATCTGGCGCTCCGGCGAATCGACGAATGGAAGCCGAGATCGCCATGCTAGACTCCGACGCCGTGCGGGCAGCGGACCTGCAGCGCGACGCATAACGAATTACCCAGGGGACACCACCATGTCGAAAGGACACACGCTCCAGGAACCCTTCCTCAACGCGTTGAGGAAGGAACGCATCCCGGTCTCCATCTACCTGGTCAACGGCATCAAGCTGCAGGGTCAGATCGAGTCCTTCGACTCCTTCGTCGTGCTGCTCAAGAACAGCGTCAGCCAGATGGTCTACAAGCACGCCATCTCCACCATCGTGCCGGCGCGCGCGGTTCGTCTGCATGATCCCGACGCGGAAGCGGCGGATGACGGCGCCGCTGGCTGAGCCAGAAAAATGTTGAGCGTGGCGCCTCGCCGCGCCGCGTGATCTCCGAGTCCGATTGTCCGTACAAGCTCTCTTCGAACGCCCGCCCAGCGGTCAGCGCGCGGTTCTGGTTCACCTCGAATTTCCTCGCACGGATTTTGAATCCGATCGTCGCGAGTTCGAGGAGCTGGCGCGTTCGGCCGGCGCGCAGATCGAGGCCGTGGTCGGAGGATCGCGCGTCAAACCCGACCCGGGCCTGTTCATCGGCAGCGGCAAGGCCGATGAGATCGCGGCGCTGGTAAAGGCCGAAGAGGTCGACCTCGCGATCTTCAATCACGACCTGTCGCCCAGCCAGGAGCGCAATCTCGAGAAGCTGCTGCAGTGCCGCGTGCTCGATCGCGCAGGACTGATCCTCGACATCTTCGCGGCGCGCGCGCGTTCGCACGAAGGAAAGCTGCAGGTCGAGCTGGCGCAGCTCCAGCACCTGGCCACGCGGCTGGTTCGCGGCTGGACCCACCTCGAACGCCAAAAAGGCGGCATCGGCCTGCGCGGTCCGGGCGAGACCCAGCTCGAGACCGATCGCCGCCTGGTGCGCGATCGCATCGCCACGCTCAAGCGCCACCTCGAAGACGTGCGCCGCCGGCGCGCGCAGAGCCGCGCCTCGCGCCGCCGCAACGAAGTGCCATCGGTGTCGATCGTCGGCTACACCAATGCCGGCAAGTCGACGCTGTTCAACGCGCTCACCGGCGACGACACCTACGCGTCGAGCCAGCTGTTCGCCACGCTCGACACCACGGTGCGCAAACTCGAGCTGCCCAATGGCGAAGCCGCGGTGATCGCCGACACGGTCGGCTTCGTGCGCGATCTGCCGCACGATCTGATCGCCGCGTTCCGCGCCACGCTCGAGGAGTCGCGCGACGCCGACCTGCTGCTGCACGTGGTCGATTCGGCCGATCCGGAACGCATCGCGCGCATCGAGCAGGTCGACGCCGTGCTGCAGGAGATCGGTGCCGGCGACGTGCCGCGCCTGCTGGTGTTCAACAAGATCGACCTGCGCGAGTCGGAGACCGCGCGCGTCGAAGTGGATGATCGCGGCCTGGCCGAGCGCGTGTTCGTGTCCGCGCGCACCGGGGCGGGGCTCGAGCCGTTGCGTCAGGCGATCGCGCGGCGCCTGCGGCCCGACGAGACGGTGCACGAGATCACCGTGCCCCCTGCGGCCGCCCGGTTGCGGGCGAAGTTGTTCGAGCATCGGGCCATTCGCAGCGAGCAGTTGGAGGAAGACGGCTCCTGGCGTTTGCGCGTGGCGATGCCCTACGAACGGCTGCGTGGACTGTGCGCCGCGGCCGGTGTGGCGCCGCCTCCGCTGCCGCGCGTGTTTGAGGAATGGGAACTCCGACCCTAGAATCCCGCGTTCGGTCGCCGTCCGGCCAACGATCGGTGGCTGCGGTCACCGGATAGAACGAAAACGTTGCATCGCCGTCCAAGACCCCCCGAATACCGACGAAAGCCCTCATGGCCTGGAACGAAGGACCCAATCGCGACCCCTGGAGTCAGGGGCCTGGCGGCGGCAAGCCGGGCGGTGGCGGGCCACCCGATCTCGATGAACTGCTCAAGCGCCTGAAGGCGCGGTTCGGCGGCGGCGGCAGCAACAGTGGCGGCCCCTCGCGCGGCGGTTCGGGCGGTGGCATTCCGCCGGCGACCGTGGGCCTGGCCATCGCGGTCGTCGCGGTGATCTGGCTGTTCACCGGTCTGTACGTGATCGACGAGCAGGAACGCGGCGTGGTGCTGCGCTTCGGCGAATACAACCGCACCGCGATGCCCGGCGTCGGCTGGCGCGCGCCGTGGCCGATCGAAACGATGGAACGCATCAACGTCACGCGCGTGCGACAGATCACCGACGAGCAGAGCATGCTCACCAAGGACGAGAACATCGTCGACGTCGAGCTGACCGTGCAGTACCGCGTCTCGAAGGTCGAGGACTTCCTGTTCAACGTCGACGACCCCGACCTGACCTTGCAGCAGGCGACCAAGTCGGCCGTGCGCGAGACCGTTGGCCGCAGCGCGATGGATTTCATCCTGACCGAGGGTCGCCAGGCGATCGCCGACCAGACCAAGCAGATCCTTCAGGAGACGCTGGACGCCTACAAGTCGGGCCTGGTCGTCACCGAAGTGAACCTGCAGCAGGCGCAGCCGCCCGAAGCGGTGCAGGCCTCGTTCGCGGACGCCATCAAGGCGCGCGAGGACCAGGAGCGCGTCAAGAACGAAGCCGAGGCCTACGCCAACGATCGTCTGCCCAAGGCTCGTGGTGCCGCAGCGCGCCAGATCGCCGAGGCCACCGCCTATCGCGACCAGGTGCTGGCGCGCGCCGAAGGCGACGCGTCGCGCTTCAGCGCGCTGCTGCGTGAGTACCAGCGCGCCCCGGCGGTCACCCGTGATCGTCTGTATCTGGACAGCATGAGCCAGGTGTTGGCCGGCAGTTCCAAGATCCTGATCGACGTCGACAAGAGCAACCCGATGTTCTACATCCCGCTCGATCAGCTGATGAAGTCGATCCCGCGTGCCGAGGCCTATCCGTCCGACTACGTCACGGCGCCCGGCGGTACCCCGGGCGCCGGCGGCATCGATTCATCGCGCTCGCGCGACCGGAGCCGGCCATGATGCGCAATCCTCCGGTGCTGCTGATCGCGATCGTCGCGTTCCTGATCGTGGTGATCAGCGGAAGCTTCTTCACGGTCGATCAGCGCGAGCGCGTGCTGCTGTTCCAGCTCGGCGAGATCAAGGGCGCCGACTTCACGCCCGGCCTGCACTTCAAGCTGCCGTTTTTTCAGCGCGTGCTGCGTTTCGACGGCCGCATCCTGACGCTCGACAACCAGACCGAAAATTTCCTGACGATCGAGAAGAAGAACGTCGAGGTCGACTTCTTCGTCAAGTGGCGCATCACCGACACCACCAACTACTACCGTGCGACCGGCGGGCAGGAGCTGGTGGCGATGGACCGTCTGGCCGCGATCGTGAACCCGGGCCTGCGCGCGCAGTTCGGGTCGCGCACGATCCGCCAGGTGGTGTCGGGCGAGCGCAACGAGATTCTCGACGCCGTGCGCAAGATCGCCGCCGACCGGGTGGACGAGCTCGGCATCGAGATCGTGGACGTGCGCGTCAAGCGTGTGGACCTGCCCAAGGACGTCAGCGAGTCGGTGTACCAGCGCATGCGCGCCGAGCGCACGCGTGTGGCTTCCGACCTGCGAGCGCGCGGCGCCGAAGAGGCGGAGCGTCTGCGTGCCGATGCCGACCGCGAAGCCCAGATCACGCTGGCCAACGCGTATCGCGAATCGGAAGTGCTGCGCGGTGAAGGCGACGCCAAGGCCTCGGAGGTCTACGCCAAGGCCTACGGCCAGGACTCGGAGTTCTACAGGTTCTACCGCTCGCTCAACATCTATCGCGACAGCTTCGGCACCCGCGACAACGTGCTGGTGCTCGAACCCGACGGCGAGCTGTTCAAGTACTTCAAGAGCGACGCGAAGTAGTCGCGCACGGCGCCGGGACGGCGCCTGGCGCGGCAAGCGGGTGCCGGTGGCGCCGACGGGTCGGGGTTCTGTTCGTCAACGCAGTAAAATGGCCGGCCGCCGATCCCGGCGGCGGTTCCCCGACCCTGTATTTCCCCTGTTTCCATGGCCACCAAACGCTGGATGCTGCCCGACGGCATGGAGGAAGGCCTTCCTCCGATCTCCTGGCAGCTGGAGCGGCTGCGTCGACGGCTGCTCGATCACTATCACGACGCCGGCTACGAGCTGATCCTGCCGCCGCTGGTCGAACATCTGGATTCGTTGCTCACCGGCAGCGGCAGCGCGCTGGAGCGCCAGACGTTCAAGTTCGCCGATCCGCAGGGTGGTCGCATGCTCGGCATCCGTGCCGACATGACGCCGCAGGCCGCGCGCATCGCCGCGCGTCGCTATGCCGATTCGACGGTCGTGCGCCTGTGCTACCTGGGTACCGTGCTGCGCATCTCGCCCGACAGCCCCGGCGGGCCGCGCTCGCCGCGCCAGGTCGGCTGCGAACTGTTCGGCCAGCCCCAGCTCGAGGGCGACCTCGAGGTGCTGCGACTGATGCTGCGCACGCTGGATCTGGCGGGGATGAAGGACGTGCACCTGGATCTCGGGCACGTGTCGATCTATCGCGCGGTCATTGCGCGGCTGAATCTCGAAGCCGAGGACGAAGAGCAGCTGTTCGACATCCTGCAGCGCAAGTCGCACCCGGACATGGCCGAGTTCGGTCGTGCGCGCGGCCTCAACGGCGCGATCCAGACGCTGGGCGAGCTGATGGACCTCAACGGCGACGTCAGCGTGCTGCAACGGGCGCGAACGACACTGGCGCAGGGCGATGCGTCGATCGCGGCGGCGCTGGACACGCTGGAGAACGTGTCGGCCCGGCTTGCCGCGGAATTCCCGCAGATGCCGGTGCACGTGGACCTCGCCGAGCTGCGCGGCTCGCGCTACCACACCGGTCTGGTGTTCGCGGCCTTCGTGCCCGGGTACGGCCGCGAGATCGCGCGCGGGGGTCGTTATGACGGCGTCGGCAGCGAATTCGGCCGCGCGCTGCCGGCCACGGGCTTTTCTGCGGACATGAATGAACTGCTGCGTCTCGGAGCGGAATGATGGGTAAGAGCGTTGTGATCATTGGCGCCCAGTGGGGCGATGAGGGCAAGGGCAAGGTCGTCGACCTGCTCACCGATCGCGCCCAGGCCGTCGTGCGCTTCCAGGGCGGACACAACGCCGGTCACACGCTGGTGATCAACGGGGTGAAGACCGCGCTGAACCTGATCCCGTCGGGAATCATGCGGCCCAACGTGGCGTGCCTGATCGGCAACGGCGTCGTGCTGTCGCTGCCCGACCTGGTCAAGGAGATCGAGAAGGTCGAAGCCACCGGCGCCTCGGTGCGCGATCGCCTGTACATCTCGGAGGCGACGCCGCTGGTGCTGCCGGTCCACGCCAAGCTCGATCAGGCGCGGGAGAGGGCCAGGGGTGAAGCCAAGATCGGCACGACGGGCAAGGGCATCGGTCCCGCGTACGAGGACAAGGTCGCGCGTCGCGCGATCCGCGTGGGCGACCTGTTCCACCGCGAACAGCTGGCGGCAAAGCTCGGCGAGCTGCTGGCGTTCCACAACTTCGTGCTGCTGAATTACTTCAAGGAATCGGCGGTCGATTTCCAGGAGACGCTCGACGCGCTGCTGGGCTACGCCGAGGTCATCCGGCCGATGGTTGCCGACGTCACCGAGCTGCTGCGACTGCACCTCCAGCGCGGCGACAACGTGCTGTTCGAGGGCGCACAGGGCGCGCTGCTCGACGTCGATCACGGCACCTATCCGTACGTGACGTCGAGCAACACCACCGCCGGTGGTGCCGCGACCGGAACCGGCGTGGGACCGCGCGAGCTCGACTACGTGCTCGGCATCGTCAAGGCCTACGCCACCCGCGTCGGTTCGGGCCCGTTCCCGACCGAGCAGGAGAACGACATCGGCCAGCACATCCGCGACAAGGGCCAGGAATACGGCACCGTCACCAAGCGCCCGCGCCGTTGCGGCTGGTTCGACGCGGTGGCGGCACGTCGTTCGATCTTCAACAACAGCGTCACCGGCCTGTGCGTGACCAAGCTCGACGTGCTCGACGAGCTCGACGTCATCCGCATCTGCACCGGCTACAAGCTCAACGGCGTGCCGGTCGACGTGCCGCCGATCGGCGCGGAGGGCTTCGACAGGGTCGAGCCGGTCTACGTCGAGATGCCGGGCTGGAAGTGCAACACCTTCGGCGTGAAGCGCTATTCCGATCTGCCCGCCGCGGCCAAGACCTATCTCGAGAAAGTGCAGGAAGTCACCGGCACCGAGATCGCGATCATCTCGACCGGCCCGGATCGCGAGCACACGATGGTGCTGCACAACCCCTTCGACTGAGGTTTTTCGACGCGTGCCGCCGGCACGCGGGTGAGGTTCGGGATTCGTTGCGCCCTGCGCGATGCCGGGCCGCGGACGCCGCGCTCCGATCGACAAGCTCAGCGCGCGCGATGGCGCTGCCGATAGCGATCCGGTCGTTCGAAGCGGCCCGACCAGATGCCGCGCTGCGCCTTGCGCGCCTGGCGTTCGGCAGCGGCGTACGCACCACCGCTGTAGCGCCGGTAATCGACGGCCCAACCTTGGCGGACCATCCAGTCGTTGAGCGAGCGGCCGTCGACGTGGCAGACCGAGACCGCCCGACGATAGGCGTCGCGATCGCGCGGCACGCACACGATCACGCGCCCGTCGACGCGCGAAGCCAGCGCCGCGCGGGCGGCGCGTCCGCAATCCCAGGTCCGTCCATCGCGATCGCAGGACTGGTCGAACTCGGGCGCATCGATGCCCCACAGCCGCACCTCGCTGCGACCGACGCGCAGGCTGTCGCCGTCCATCGCGCGCGCCTTGCCGCGGATGGACTCGGGGGCGGCGCCGGCGGGGTGGGCATTCAGCAGCAGAAACAGCGATGCGGCCAGGAACCAGGCGATGCGTCCGATGCTCAAGGGCGTGGGTTTGTCGAAAGGAAAGGGCCGGATTCTAGAGCCGGCATGGCGTGCGCCGCGTCACGTCGGTGGGTCCGACCGGTCCCGCCAGGCAGGGTTGCGCGTGGGAAGATCGGCCTCACGTCGGACCGGGACCTGGGGTCCCTGAGAATCCGGCGGAGGGCTCCTGGTGTTCGCGGCTGACAATATTTGTCGGTTCCTGTCCGTTATTCGGGCCGCGCGCAGGGCGGTCAAGGAACGCTTCGGATCAGCTTTTCGTGATGTCGCGGACGGATGGCAACTCACGCAACCGGCCGTCGCCATTCCATTCGGCGCGCCGGGACGCCTGTTCGTCGTCGCGACGTCGAGCGAGCCGTCCCCCAATGGCACAAATGTTGGACCCCAGAGATCAAGGTGACACCCCGGTCGGCACGGCGGGAGGTCCCCGGTGGGTTGGCTCGTCTTGGGCTCCGGCATGAATGGCGATTCTGCTGGCGGTGCGAATCAGACGAGCCACTACCGAGGTGCGAGAGATCAGGGCGGGGGCCCCGGTACAGGAGGTAGGCGGTGGTAGCTACGGCGTTGGCAAGAAGTGACCGCACGGTCGATACGTTGCTCGAGAGCTTGCTGCTCGTCGCGCTCGGCCACGGCCGTCCACTGAGTCGCGACGCGGTCCTGGCGGGACTTCCTCTGGTCGGCGGGCGGCTGTCGCCCTCGCTGCTGCCGCGTGCGGCCGAGCGCGGCCGGCTGTCGGTGCGCTTCGTCAGTTCCAGTTTGTCGGCACTCGAAGGGGACGTCTTTCCGCTGATCGCGCTGCTGCGCGACGAGCACGCGGTGGTGGTTCTGGGGCTCGACCGCGTTCGCGGCGTGGTGAAGCTGCGCGATCCGGCGCAGGCCAACGCCGAGATCGAGCAGAGCTTGTCGGACTTCGAAGCCGATGCGAGTGGCGACCTGATCCTGATCCGTCCGGATTTCGTGTTCGACGCGCGCGCGCCGGAGGTCGGTCAACACAAGCATCGCCACTGGTTCTGGAGCGTGATCCGCGACAATCGCGCGCTCTATCGCGATGCGATGGCGGCCGCGGCGCTGATCAACATCTGCGCGCTCGCGATGCCGCTGTTCTCGATGAACGTCTACGACCGCGTGGTGCCCAACCACGCGATCGAAACGCTGTGGGTGCTGGCGCTGGGCGTCGGCATCATGCTGCTGGCGGACCTGGCGCTGCGCAGCATGCGCGGGCACTTCCTGGATCTGGCCGGCAACCGCGTCGACGTGCAGCTGTCGGCCTACATCATGGAACGCGTGCTCGGCCTGCGATTGAGCGAGCGGCCGGTCTCGGCGGGCTCGTTTGCCGCCAACCTGCGTTCATTCGAAACGGTGCGCGACTTCATCACCTCGGCCACGATCGCCGCCTTCATCGATCTTCCGTTCGCACTGCTGTTCATCCTGGTGATCGGCTGGATCGCGTGGCCCCTGATGCTGCCGCTGGTGATCGGCATGGCGCTGGTCATCGCCTATGCCTGGAGCATGCAGGCGCCGCTGCGCGCGCTGTCGGAGTCGACGTATCGCTCGGGCGCGCTGCGCAACGCCACGCTGGTGGAAAGCCTCGTCGGCCTGGAGACGATCAAGTCGCTGGGCGCCGAGGGCACGATGCAGCGCAAGTGGGAGGAAAGCGCCACGCACCTGGCGCGCATCTCGACGCGCCTGCGGCTGCTGTCGGCAACCACGCTCAACGGCACGCAGTTCGTGCAGCAGCTGGTGAGCGTGGCCACCGTCGTGCTGGGCGTGTACCTGATCACGCAGCGCGAACTCACGATGGGCGGACTGATCGCCTCCACGTTCCTCGCCAGCCGCGCGATGGGTCCGCTGGGCCAGGTCGCGGGACTGATGATGCAGTACCACGGCGCGCGCACTTCGCTGACGGCGCTGGACGGCATCATGGGCAAGCCGATCGAACGCGAGGAACAGGCGTGCTTCGTGAGCCGGCCCGCGCTCAAGGGGCACATCGTCCTCAAGGACGTGAACTTCACCTACCCCGGCCAGGACAGCATGGCGCTGCGCGGCGTCAGCCTGTCGATCAAGGCCGGCGAGAAAGTCGGCATCCTCGGCCGCGTGGGTTCGGGCAAGTCGACGCTGAACAAGCTGCTGATGGGTCTGTATCGGCCGGACAGCGGTGCCGTGATGATCGATGGCGTGGATCTTCGCCAGCTCGATCCGGCTGAGCTGCGCCGCGGCATGGGCTACTGCGGCCAGGACGTGACGCTGTTCTACGGCACGCTTCGCGAGAACCTGCGCATGGGCTGGCCGTTGGCCGATGACGCCGCGCTGGTGCGGGCCACGCACACCGCGGGGATCGACGAGTTCGTGAACTCCCACCCGCGCGGTTTCGACATGCTCATCGGCGAACGCGGCGACACCTTGTCCGGCGGCCAGCGCCAGGGCGTGGGCCTGGCGCGAGCCTTCATGGGGGATCCCGCGATCCTGCTGCTCGACGAGCCGACCGGCTCGATGGATCACAGCACCGAAGAGACCGTGCGCAAGCGCCTTGCGGCGGCGGCCAAGGACAAGACCGTGCTGATCGTCACCCACCGCACCGCGCTGCTCGACCTGGTCGAGCGACTGATCGTCATCGACGCGGGGCGCATCGTTGCTGACGGGCCCAAGGATCGCGTCGTCGCGGCGCTGCGCAGCGGCCAGGTGGAGAAGGCGGCCTGATGAACGCGCCCAACCCCGCGCCGGTACCCACCTCCCCGGACGAGACGGCGTCGCTTTCCGCGCCGCTCGACGGCACGACACCGCCCGCCCCTCCGGCGACGGGCCTGTCGAAGCTGCAGGCCCGGTTCGATCGTCTCGGCGGCTGGATAGAACAGCAGCAGCGCCGCTGGCTCCCGCCCGGGCCCGATCCCAACCAGGGCTGGGGTGCGGACTCCGAGTGGGCGCGCCTGCAGCAGGAGCCGCTGCGCGCCCGCGCGCTGGTTCGCTGGACCGCGCTGTTCTTCGTGGTGATCACGATCTGGGCGGCGTTTGCCGAGATCGACGAGGTGACCAAGGGCGAGGGCCGCGTGATTCCCTCGTCGCAGCTGCAGATCCTGCAGTCGGTGGACGGCGGCGTCGTGGAGACGATCGAGGTCAAGGAAGGCCAGACGGTGGCCGCCGGCGCCATGCTGCTGCGCATCGACCCGACCCGGTTCGAATCCACGCTGCGCGACAACCGCTCGCAGTACCTGGCGCTGCGCATCAAGGCCGCTCGTCTCGAGGCGTTGATCTCGGGGGGCGACTTCGCGCCGCCGGCCAAGGAGACCAGCGAAGCGCCCGACCTCGTCGGACGCGAGATGGCGTTGTTCCAGTCGAGCCGAGAGGAGCTCGAGGCCGGGATCGCCATCGCCAAGCAGCAGGTCGAGCAGCGACGGCGCGAGATCGATGGCGCGACCGCGCGCTACACGCATGCGGTCCAGGGCCTGGAGCTGGCCAGCCGTGAGCTCGACGTGACGCGTCCGCTGGTCAACAGCGGCGCGGTGTCGGAGGTCGAGGTGCTGCGTCTCGAACGCGAGGTCTCCACGCTGACGGGCGAGCGCGATCTGACCGGGACCCAGATCAAGGTCGCGCGCGCGGCGCTGAACGAAGCCCAGCGCAAGGTCGAGGAACTGACCTTGAGCACGCGCAACAAGTGGCAGACGGACATGGCCGAGACCATGGCCAAGCTCAACAGCCTCACCGAATCGAGCGGAGCGCTGGTCGATCGCGTCAACAAGGCCGAGATCCGTTCGCCGGTGCGCGGCCTGGTCAAGCGCGTGCTGGTCAACACCGTGGGCGGCGTGGTGCAGCCCGGCCAGACCGTGGTGGAGATCGTGCCGCTCGACGACACGCTGCTGCTCGAGGCCAAGATCACGCCGCGCGACATCGCCTTCCTGCGTCCGCAGCAGGAAGCGATGGTCAAGTTCACCGCCTACGACTTCTCGATCTACGGCGGGCTCGAAGCGGACGTCGACCAGATCGGTGCCGACTCGGTGGTCGACGAGAAGGACAAGGACAAGCAGGCGTACTACATCGTGCGCGTGAAGACGCGAAAGACCTCGCTCGGCGAGAACCTGCCGATCCTTCCCGGCATGGTCGCCGAGGTCGACATCATCACCGGCAAGAAGACCGTGCTGTCCTACCTGCTCAAGCCGGTCCTGAGGGCGCACGCCGCGGCGCTGACCGAGCGATGAGCAAGGTTTCGCATGTCGTGGTCTTCGATCGCGCGGTTGGTCGCTGGGCCGAGGCGTTCGAAGGCGCGGCTGTTGTGGAGAACGTGGCGCAGGCGCAGCCGCGTTTGAAGCAGGGCGGCGTGGTCTGGATCGACATCGCCGTCGTGCAGTCGGTCGCCGCGTTGCGGGCCGCCCGGCCGGACGTCGCGATCGTGGCGATGACGTTGGTGCCCTCGGCTGGCGAGGCCGTCAGCGCCCTGAGCGCCGGGGCGCGCGGCTACTGCCATGCGCTGGCGGCGCCGGAAATGCTGCGCCAGGTCGCGTTGGTGGTGTCCAACGGCGGGATCTGGATCGGTCCGGACCTGATGGCGCGCGCCACCGTCGCCGTGGCCCAGGCGGTCACGCCCGGCCTGCGGCCGGCACTGGACGTGTTCGAAGCCCTGACGCCACGCGAGCGCGCGGTCGCGCTGCAGGTGGCCGAGGGGGAGTCGAACAAGGAAATCGCTCGACGTCTGAACATCACGCTGCGGACCGTCAAGGCCCACCTCAGCGCGATCTTCGACAAGCTGGGCGTGCGGGACCGGCTGCAGCTGGTCCTGGCCCTGCGCCGGTCTCCGGACCCGCAGCAGGTGGTGCGTGAGGTCGACCTCACCTGTACCACCGTCCAATAGTCGCCATCCGGCGGCACCCCTAGATTCGGTACAGGTCAAGAACGACGCCTGAGCGCGTCCCTGGAGAAGAACATGGCTGGTCAAGTCCTCGGTACCGTCAAATCCGCGCAAGGCGTCGTCGATGTTCGTTCGGCCGACGGCAAGATCCGTTCGCTGCTCGTGGGCGATCAGCTGCGCGAGGGCGACACCGTCCTGACCACCGGCGGCGGCAAGCTGGTCATCGCGCTGAGCGAAGGCGGCGAGCTGGTGCTGGGCCCCGGCGAAGCGGTGGTGATGACGGCCGAGCTGTCGGCCGACCGCTTCCCCGGCGCGCAGGAGTCTGAAGTTGCCAGCGTCGACAACATCCTGGCCGCGTTGCAGGAAGGCAAGGATCTGAACTCGCTGCTGGAAGCCACCGCGGCCGGTCCCGCCGGCGGCCCCGGCACCAACGAAGGCCACACCTTCGTGCAGCTGCTGCGCGTGGTCGAGAACGTCGGCGAGGTGGGCTTCCAGACCTCCGCGCCGGTCGAGAGCCGCGCGCCGGACATCGAGCCGATCTACCTGATTCCCGAAGAGCAGAACAACCCGCCGAGCGTCGTCCTCGGGCCGGGCGACACGGATGACATCGCCGACGAAGCGGGCCTGCCCGACGGCACCGGCAACGATCCGACCAGCGTCAACGCCGGCGGCCAGTTCCAGGTGTCCGATCCGGACGGCCTCGACGACATCGAGACGATCACGATCACCTACACCAACGCGCAGGGTGAGCAGACCAGCGTCACGATCCCGATCGCCGACCTGCAGGGCACGGTCCTCGAGACCAACGCCGGCGAGCTGACGATCACCGGCTACGACCCGCAGACCGGCATCGCGGTCTACGAGTACGTGCTGACCAACCCGACCACCGACGGGCCCGGCCCGGAAACCGACGACTTCATCATCACGGTGTCCGACGGCGAGCAGTCGTCGCCGCCGGCGGTGATCTCGATCGAAATCATCGACGACGAGCCGGTGGCCAATCCGGACGTGAACACGGTCGACGACGGCGTCGCCAACGGCAACGTCTCGCCCAACGACGTGCAGGGAGCCGACGGCGGCACCATCGTCGGCGTCGCGACTGGCAGCAACACGGGCAATCCGGTCACCGGCAGCATCGGGTCCGAGATCTCGGGCACCTTCGGCAAGCTCACGCTGAACGCCGATGGCAGCTACAGCTATGTGCTGAATGCCGACAATCCCGTGGTCGATGCGCTCGACGACGGCGAGTCGGTGACCGACAGCTTCGTCTACACGATCCAGGACGGCGACGGCGACACGTCGACCACGACCCTGAAGATCACGATCAACGGCACCAACGATGTGCCGACGATCACGACCGATTCGGGTAACCCGCAGGGTGCCAACGACGTGGTGAACGAGTCCGGCCTGCCGACCGGTTCGAGCCCGAACGTCGCGGCGACCCAGGCCTCGGGCACGTTCAAGCTGACCGACGGTGACGGTCTGGACGACATCAAGACCGTCACGATCAACGGAACCGAGATCCAGATCGGATCGCTCTTCAACAGCGAGATCGCCGGCGAGCACGGCACGATCAAGATCACCGGCTACAACGCGGCCACCGGTGAAGGCACCTACACCTACACGCTGACGAGCGCGACGACGGACGGCGACGGACCCGAGACCGACAGCTTCGAGCTGACGACGTCCGACGGCACCGTGTCGTCGGCGCCGGCGCAGATCGTCATCGAGATCATCGACGACGTGCCGATCGCACGCGACGACGCGGACAGCGTTTCGGAAGCCACGCTGGTGGCGGATGGCAACGTCGTGACCGGCAGCGGCGGCGGCGACGCCAACGGCTCCGACGGCACCGCGGACACGGCCGGCGCCGATGGCGTGGGCGGTGTGACCTGGGCGGACGCGCAGGTGATCGACGACGCGACGATCGTCATCGGACAGCACGGCATCCTGATCGTGCAGGCCGATGGCAGCTACCGCTACGAGCTCAATCCCGGCGACGTGATGGTCCAGGGGCTGGGCGAGGGCGACACGCTGACCGAGAACTTCGCCTACTCGTTGACCGATGGCGATGGCGACTCGGATCCCGCGACGCTGACCATCACGATCAACGGCTCGAACGATGGCGTCACCGTCACGGGCATCGGCAACACGGCCGGTGACGAGATCGTCAACGAGAACGACCTGCCGAACGGCAGCAGCCCGGACGCGGGTGCGCTGACGCAGACCGGCACGTTCGGCATCACCGCGCTCGATGGCATCGGTTCGGTGAACATCGGCGGCACGTCGATCAGCTTCGCGGCGCTGGCGGCCTCGGGCACGACGCCGATCACGATCGATACGGCGCACGGCGCGCTGACGATCAACGGCTACACCGGCGGCCTCCAGGGCGGCACGGTGAACTACAGCTACACGCTCGACACGACGGTCGACAACGACAGCGAGGCGGGTGCCACCGGCGCCGGCTACGTCGAGAGCCTTGCGGTCACGGTGACGGATACCGACGGCAGCGTCGGCAACAGCTCGCTCAACATCGCGATCGTCGACGATGTTCCGACGGCGAATGCGGACGGTCCGGCGAACGTGGTCGAGGACGGTGTCGGCAATGTCGGCGGCAACGTGCTGAGCAACGACACCAGCGGTGCGGACAGCGCGGCGGCGTTCGTGAGCTGGAGCGGAGGCGATGCGGCGACGATTGCGGCTCTGAACACCTACGGCACGCTGGTGCAGAACGGCGATGGTTCGTGGACGTATGTGCTCGACAACAGCCGTCCTGCGACGCAGGCGCTGACGGCGGCCTTCGATCAGAACTTCGTTCTGAACTACACGATGAAGGATGCGGACGGCGACACGAGTTCGTCGACGCTGACGATCAACATCAAGGGCGCCAATGACGGTGCCACGGTGACGACGCAGGTGGCCGGCTCGGCGCCGGATGCGACGGTCTTCGAATCGGGACTGAACCCGAACGGTTCTAACGCCGGTGCCACCACCGAGACCACCACGGGCAGCTTCACGGTCTCGGCCTCGGACGGCATCCTCAATGTGGTGATCGGGGGCACGGTCTTCACGCTGGCGCAGGTGCAGGCTTTCAACGGCACGCAGACGGTGAACACCGGGCAGGGCGTGCTGACGCTGACCGGTTACTCCGGTACGGCCAACAGCGGCACGATCAGCTACAGCTACACGCTGTCGGCGACGATCGACAATGACAGCGTCGTGGCTTCGGGCAACGACGTGAATACCGCCACGCACTTCGACGACAGCGTGCTGCTGACGGTCAACGGCACGGGCGGCACTTCGGGCAGCGACAACCTGGTGATCCGTATCGTCGACGACACGCCGACGGCCAATCCGGACGGTCCGGCGAACGTGGTCGAGGACGGTGTCGGCAACGTCAGCGGCAACGTGCTGACCAACGACACCAGCGGTGCGGACACCGCTGCGGCGTTCGTGAGCTGGAGCGGAGGCGATGCGGCGACGATCGCGGCGCTCAACACCTACGGCACGCTGGTGCAGAACGGCGACGGCACGTGGAGCTACACGCTCGACAACAGCAAGCCGGCGACGCAGGCGCTGACGTCGGCCTTCAACCAGAACTTCGTTCTGAACTACACGATGAAGGACGCGGACGGCGACACGAGCACGTCCACGCTGACCATCAACATCAAGGGCGCCAATGACAGCGCCACGGTGACGACGCAGGCGGCCGGCTCGGCGCCGGATGCGACGGTCTTCGAATCGGGTCTGAACCCGAACGGTTCGAACGCCGGTGCCACGACCGAGACCACCACGGGCAGCTTCACGGTGTCGGCAACCGACGGCATTGCGACGGTCGTGATCGGCGGCACGGTCTTCACGCTGGCGCAGGTGCAGGCTTTCAACGGCACGCAGACGGTCAACACCGGGCAGGGCGTGCTGACGCTGACGGGCTACACCGGCAACGCGCAGGGCGGCACGATCAACTACAGCTACACGCTGTCGGCGACGATCGACAACGACAGCGTCGTGCCCACCGGCAACGATGCGGTGACGGCGGCGCACTTCGACGACAGCGTGACGCTGACCGTCAACGGCATCGGCGGCGCCTCCGGCAGCGACAACCTGGTGATCCGCGCGATCGACGATGTCCCGACCGCGACGGCCGACGTCAACAGCGTCACCGAAGGCGCCTCGGTCGGCGGCAACGTGCTGTCCAATGACAAGTTCGGCGCGGACCTCGGTTCGATCCAGGGTGTGGTTGCCGGCACGAACACCGCCAACCCGGTCTCGGGCAACGTCGGCACGCAGATCGACGGTACGTACGGCAAGCTGACGCTCAACGCCAACGGAACGTACACCTACGTCGCCAATCCGAATTCGGTGGCGCCGGCGGGTGCGACGGACACCTTCGTCTACACGATCGTCGACGGCGATGCCGATACCTCGACGACCACGCTGACCATCACGGTCGGTGACTCCGGTCTGGCCGCGACCCACGACAACGTCGTCGTCGACGAGGCCGCACTTGCCACGGGCACCAACCCGAGCAGCCCCAACGAAGTTGCGACCGGGACACTGGTGGGCAACGCCACGGGTGGGCTGCCGGGCTACACCTACTCGCTGGTGGGCAGCGGCACGGGCTCCTACGGCACGCTGGTTCTGTTGCCCGCCGGCGGCTACACCTACACGCTCACCAAGCCCTACGACACGACGCCTTCGGCGAACAACGGCCTCAATGTCGAGGACAACAAGGATGTCTTCACCTTCCAGGTGACCGACGCCAACGGCAACACCACGACCGGCCAGATCACGGTGGACATCACCGACGATCGTCCGGTGATCGACGTCACGAATGGCATCGCGGTCAACGCCGTCGGCACGACGCTGGTGGGCAGCATCGCCGACATCGGTGCGGATACCAACGGTGCGGCGCTGAGCTTCAACGGCGTGCAGACGCCGCCGGCCAACCTGACCAGCGGCGGTCAGGCGGTGACCTACTCGGTGGCGGCCAACGTGCTGACGGCGACCGCCGGCGGCCAGACCGTCTTCACGCTGACGCTGAATCCGGACGGCACCTACGTCTACGACCAGGTGCGCCAGCTCGACCTGTTCCAGCTCGACAGCCTGTTCCAGGCGGGCGTCGACGCGGGTGGCCCGAACCCGTCGTACTACTCGTTCTCCGACAGCTCGTTCGGGTCCAACCCGGCGGGCAAGGAATGGACGGTGCAGTTCTCGTCGGCGGGCAGCGTCAACCCGAGTACTCCGGGCATGGGCGTGGGCAACAACCACCTCGACACGGGCGAGACCATCCGCATCGACGTGGATGACGACGCGGTGTCCGGTGCGCGCGACCTCGCGTCGATCCTGACGGTCGGCGTCTCGGACCTCGGCGCGGGAGAGGTGCTCAACTTCTCCTACAAGGTGGCGGATGCGCTGGGCAATACGCTCAAGGACGGCTCGAACAACGACGTGGTGTTCACCGGACAGATCACCTCGGCCAACCTCGTGAGCGGCGTCTACACGTTCAACGCGCCGGCCGGCTACTTCATCGACTACGTCGACATCACGGGCGGCGCGAACGCGGACGTGCGCATCACCGCGGTGAACGCAGGCTTCGTGAATGACAACGTGACCCGCACGCTGAACTTCAACGTCACCGCGACCGACGGAGACGGCGATCTGGTGAACACGCCGCTGAGCATCCTGGTGCAGAACCAGAACACGATCACCGGCACCGCGGGCAACGATGCGCTGGGTGGTGGCGATGCCGCGAGCACCATCTCCGGCGGCGCGGGCCACGACTACATCATGGGCGGCGGCGGCAACGACTCGCTGACCGGTGGCGCGGGTTCGGACACTTTCATCTGGCGCCTGGCGGACAAGGGCACGGCGGGTACGCCGGCGGTGGACACGGTGGCGGACTTCGGCACGGGCGGCGTCAGCGACGTGCTCGACCTGCGCGACCTGTTGCAGGGCGAGAACAAGGCCGATCTGTCGAACATGGACAACTACCTGCACTTCACGGTGTCGGGTGGCAACACCACGGTCCACATCAGCAGCAGCGGCGGGTACTCCGGCGGCTTCAGCGCGGGCGCGACCGATCAGCAGATCCAGCTCACCGGCGTCGACCTGACGTCGATCGGCAACGATCAGCAGATCATCCAGAACCTGCTGACCAACGGTAAGCTCGTCACGGATTGATCGATCGGACGAGAGAATCGGGTGAGAACGACGCGATGGACACCAGGGCCGACATCGCTTTCGCGCCACGTCGAACGGCACCGGGGCCCGAGTGCTCCGGTGCCAACGACGAGTGGGACGACCCGATGAGTCCGGCGAGTCTCGCCGAAGTGACCATGGTCTACGTCCGGCGCGACGCGTCGGGCCAGATCGTGTCGGTGAGCCGCGAGGCCAACGCCGAGCACGGCGAGTGCTGTCCGGCCGACCGTCCGGACGTGGCGTTGTTCATTCAGCGCCTCGCGCCGCGTCAGGCGGCGATGCTGGAGTCCGACCTGTCCTTGATCCGCGCGCTCGAGGATCTCATCGACGTGCTGATCCGCAAGGACGTGCTCCGGCTGACGGATCTTCCCGACAGTGTGCAGGCCAAGCTGCTGTCGCGCCGACGATTGCGCGGATCGCTCAACAGCCTGCAGCTGTTGGGCGACGACGAAGAGACGTTCTGAGCCCGCGCTTGTGGCCGCCCGGCCTCAGGGTCCGGCGGACACCGCCGGTCCCGTGAAACCGTCCACGCCCAGGCCCACCAGCGCGCGCTGATCGGTGTCCTGCGTGATGCCGGCAGCGATCGTCATCAAACCCATCGTGTGCGCGATGGTGCACAGGCTTCGCAGGAACGCTTCGTGTCCGTGGCCCTCGCGCGCGCTCTGCACGATCGCGCCTTCGATCTTGAGGTAATCCAGTCCCAGGTCGTGGAGCTCGCCCATGCGCGAGACCTGCGGTCCGGCGTGCTTGAGGCCAAGCATGCAGCCCAGCGGCTTGATCGCGCGGCAGAACGCGCGGAACTCCTGCAGATGGCGCAGCGCGCCGTACTCGGGTACCTCGAGCCAGAGCCTCTTGGCCTGCTGCGGCGAGCTGCCGAGCCGCTGCACGAGGCTCTGTACGAACGCCGGATCGCAGACCGATTCGGCCGACACGATCACGCTCACGCCAGCGCCGCTGCGCTGGTCGTCGATGCGGCGCAGCGCGGACTCGATCACCATCCGATCGAGCTGGGGCATCAGGCCCAGGCGCGTGACCCAGGCGAGGAATCGGGCGGCCGGCTGCCACTGATCGCCGAGCTTCAGACGCACGGGCGCCTCGTGATGCAGCACGCGGCCGTCGCTGCCCTTCACCGGGAACTGGCCGAGCTGCACGCCGTCGTTCTTCATCGCGCGATCGAGCGCGGCGCGCCAGCCGGTCAGGTCGGTGGGCAGGGCCAGCGCGCTGTCCTCGGTCGGGGCCGACGTGACCATCGCCGCGTCGGTCTGCTCGGCCTGCGCGAGCGCACCATCGGCGCGGGCCAGGACGGTCGCGCGGCTTTCGCCACGGTGATACGTGGTGCTGCCGGTCCGCACCGCCCGGCGCTCGTCGTTGCCCGCGCGATCGAACGCGAGATCCGCGTGCTCGGACAAGCGGCGTGCCACCGCACCGGCGTCGAGCTCGCCCGGTGCCATCACCGCGAAATCGGAGGCATTGAGGCGCGCGACGATCCAGCGCGCCGCGTGGCCGCCGGAGGCGTCGGTCAGGCGCTCGGCGACGCGACACAGGATCTTGTCGGTCGACTCGCGCCCGATCGCGCGATTGAGTTCGGCCAGGTCGTTGATGCGCAACAACGTCAGCACGCCGGCCGCCCCGAGGTCTTCGCGCGCCAGCGCGTCCTCCAGCGAGGCGATGAAGGTCTCGCGGTTGCGCAGGCCGGTGAGGGGATCGACCTGCGCCTGCTGGCGCAGCTGCTCCACGCGACCGGCTTCCTCGGCCAGCATCTGCTGCACGCGTCCCGACAGCGTGTTCATCGAGCGAACGAGCTGGCGGAACTCGATGGTGCGCGGCTCCGGCTGCGTGACGAAGCGCCGTGCACCGATGGCTTCGGCCTGTTCGACGACCGCCTTGAGCGGTCGCAGGATCACGCGCAGCAGCAGCGATCCGATCAGGCCGACGAACACCGCGGCTGCGGCGAACCAGCCGATCAGTCGAAGCGTGGTCTCCCACAGCTGGACATAGGCGTACTCGGTATGGCTCTCCACCGTCAGCGTGCCGTACTGGTTCCATCCGTCCTGCACGTGCGCCAGGCCCGGCTCGACGTCCATCGGCAGCAGCGAGATGAAGAGGTCGGGCACGCCTTCGACCGGCGCGTCGTTGCGGCGCTCGACGATGGGCTTGCCGGCGGGATCGACGAGCCGGATCAGCCGGTAGTGGCCTGCATCGAACTGCGCTGCGAGCAGCAGTTCGATGGTCACCGGATCCTTCTGCATCTGCGAGATCGACAAGGCCAGCATCGTGGCGTTGTCAACGTTCTTGACGTAGAGCTGCTGGACGAAGTGATTGCGCGCGGCCACCGTGCTGATCAGCAACGTTCCGCCGAAGGCCATGGCCATCACCAGCGCCACCGCGAGCCACAACTGTCGGGTCAATGACATGACGTGATTACCTCTCTCCCCACGAAACACGGCGACGGCGATCGGACATTGGGTTCATCCGATTCCCTCCGCGCGAAGCCGCGTCATCAAGTCGCGCCAGCGCGACAATTTCGCTGTGGGATCGTTGGCGGCTTTCATGCCGCCCGCCCACAGGCCCTCCGCATTGAAGCTGAAGACGGGAACCAGGTCGGTGCGCGCCGACGCGCGCTCGATGGTTCCCACCAGGTTGTCCAGGATCCGCGGCTCGCCGTTGGGATCCGGGTAGTAGCCGAGCACCATGTGCGCCTGCGGCGGTGTGCCTGCGACGGTGGCCTTGACGTAGATCAGGCGCAACTGGTCCTGGGGAACGCCCAGCGCCACGAGGCTGACGAATTTGGCGATCGCAAAATCCTCGCAGTCGCCGCGTCCGACCCCAAGCGTCTCGAGCGGTGTGGCCCAGTAGTCTTGCGCCTGCCAGACCTGGAAATCGCTTTCGAACATCGTGCGGCTGTTGACGAACTGGTTGGCCCGTTCGAGTCGCTCGTCGACGGGCTGGTCGCGACCCAGCTCGATGAGCTTCAACCAGTCGGTGACCGATTCCAGACCGGCGCTGCCGTACCGGTGCTGCGCTTCGATGCGCAATCGGTCACGGTCCATCACCTGGCCCATGACGGCCCAAAGCGCGCACGGGAGCAGCCATAGGACAAGCAGTGACCAGGCCGGTCGCAATTGTCGAAATGTGCCGATCAAAGCCGCGCGCCTAGGCCGCGAGGCCGATCGAAGGGTCTGAATTCATTTTTGTTTTTATGGCAAGCCCCAATGGATCCGAATGGATCGTCACTTGCGTGTAAGGCAGTGTAGTCGAGCGGCTGGGCGGCCGTTCGTACGCCGGAATGAACCGGTTGTCGTGTTCTTGATTACTGAGACGTGGGTCCGATAAAACTCTGGCGGCTGTGCGCGAACCGTGCACAATGGCTGCAAACGATGCAAAGAACAGGGAGCGTTTCATGAAGCGTTGGGTAAGCAGCCTGGGCCTCGGCCTGGCTTTAGTGGTCGTCGCGCCGCTCGCCGGTGCAGCGGAGACGACGGTCGTCGGGGCGGCGCGCAAAGCCATCCAGACCAATCCGGAGGTTCAGGCCGCGTGGCACGAGTTTCAGGCCTCAGGTGACGAGAAGCGCGCCGGCCAGGCGGGCTACTTGCCCAAGGTCGACCTCGGCGGTTCGATCGGCCTCGAGCGGCACGACATCAAGGAACAGGATCGCGAGACCGACTACGTGCCGATGGGCGCGAACCTCACCATCACGCAGATGTTGTGGGATGGCCTGGGTACCGCGAGCAACGTCGCGCGTCTCGACAAGGTCAAACGCGCGCGCTACTTCCAGCTGATGAACGCGGCCGAGAACGCCGCGCTCGAAGCGGTGCGAGCGTATGAGGACGTGCGCCGCTACCAGGAACTCGTCGCGCTGGCCGAGGCCAACCTCAGCCGTCACCGCGAGACGCTGGGTCGGATCCGCAATCGCGTCTCGGCGGGCGTGAGCCGCTCGGTCGACGGTGAGCAGGCGTCGGGTCGTCTGGCCCTGGCCGAGTCGAACCTCGTCATCGAGCAGTCCAACCTCCACGACGTGAGCGCGCGCTATCAGCGCATCGTCGGCGAATGGCCTGCGCCGGAGCTTCAGCCCGCCACGATGAGTTCGGCCACGCCGCCGGAGAGCATCGTTCAGGCCCTCGGCGTCGCCTACACCGACAATCCGGCCCTGGCCGCGGCGACCGAAAGCATCCGCGCAGCGAAGGACCAGTACTCCAATCGCAAGAGCCTGTACCAGCCGCGCGTGGATCTGCGTCTGCGTGGCGAGTACGGCGACGACATCGATCGCATCGAGGACGAGACCTCGGATCTGCGTGCCGAAGTGCTGCTGAACTACAACCTGTTCAACGGCGGCCGTGACCAGGCGCTGGTGGCGCAGGCGGACAAGCTGATCCGCGTGGCCGAGGACAACCTCGAGACCACCTGCCGCGACGTCCGTCAGACGCTGCGCATCGCGCACAACGATCGCCGTCGTCTCTCGTCGCAGATCGACTACCTGCGCGCGCACCGGGATTCCACCGCCAAGGCGCGCACCGCCTATCTGGACCAGTTCCAGATCGGACAGCGCACGCTGCTGGACCTGTTGGACACCGAGAACGAGTACTTCCAGGCGCAGCGC
This sequence comes from Panacagrimonas sp., assembly GCF_020697055.1. Taxonomy (GTDB): domain Bacteria; phylum Pseudomonadota; class Gammaproteobacteria; order Nevskiales; family Nevskiaceae; genus Panacagrimonas. Next base: position 242,898 of record NZ_JAJFBP010000003.1, read on the forward strand.
GCCTTCGTCAATGGCGAGTACGACTACTCGATCTCGACCGCGCGCACGCTGGCCGGCATGGGCACCCTGCGCAAGACGATCGGAATCGCGCGTGCCGACGAGCCGACGCTCGACTCGCTCGGCGGTCCGTACGACGGCGGCGCGCGCTGCCCGGCCGAAGAGGAAGTGCCGGAGACCGTGAAGGTTCCGGAGAAGACCGACGGTGACAAGGACGGCGTCGACGACTTCAACGACCTGTGCCCGGATACGCCTCCTGGAACGAAGGTCGACGCGATGGGCTGCGCCTACCGCGAGGTCGTGGTCCTCAAGGACGTGAACTTCGAGTTCAACAAGACGGATCTGACGGCCAACTCGAAGTCGATCCTCGACAACGCTGCGCGCATCCTGCGGGCCAACCCGGCGGTGACGGTGGAAATCGCGGGTCACACCGACAGCGTCGGTTCGCCCGAATACAACATCAAGCTCTCGCAAGGTCGCGCGGCTTCGGTGGTCAACTACCTCGCGTCGCAGGGCGTATCGATCGGTCGCATGAAGCCCAAGGGCTATGGCCTGACGCAGCCCAAGACCAGCAACGACACGGCCGAAGGACGCGCGATCAATCGTCGCACCGAGCTGCGCATCCTCGAGAACGCGCCGCTGGCCGGCGTCGCGCAGCCGGCTCCGGCTGCCAAGGTCGCGCCGGCAGCGCCCGCACCGGGCGCCAATGCGGCTCCGGCGGCGCCAGCGCCGGCTGCAAAGCCGGCTCCGGCCGCACCGGCGCGCTGATCGCGACTGCTTCATTCGAGGCCGACGGCGGAATCCCCGCCGTCGGCCTTTTTCGTGTCCGTCGCACGGCGCGTACGGACGTGGCTGCCGAAGGCCAACCGGGATGCAGAAACAAAGAAGCCCGCACAGAGGCGGGCTTTCGTTGCGGCGCTGTGCTACGGTCGCCGACTTATTGGTGCCGAGAAGAGGACTCGAACCTCCACGGTTTTACCCGCCAGTACCTGAAACTGGTGCGTCTACCAATTCCGCCATCTCGGCATGACGCTTCGCCTACACAGGCCGGAGCGACAAGGGCGCGAATTCTGGGGACGTGCTCCATCGATGTCAATGAAATCAAAGAAACCACCTTCGTCCCGCGATTGGCGTTCGCAGGACCCCGCATATCACGCCGAGTCCGAGCGCTACGCCGACCCGATCCCTTCCCGACAGCTGATCCTGGATCGGCTCGAGGCGCATGCCGGTCCGCTGACCCTGGATGACCTGATCGGTCAGTTCAGCCTGTCCAAGCTCGACCAGCAGACCGCGCTGTCCAAACGCCTGCAGGCGATGGTTCGTCAGGGCGAGCTGGTCCAGAACCGCGTCGGCGCGTACGGACCGCTGGGCAAGATGAACGCGATCGCCGGCACCGTGCAGGCGCATCGGGACGGCTTCGGCTTCCTGGTGCCGGACTCGGGCCCGCCCGACGTCTTTCTGCCGCCGCGGCAGATGCGCGAGCTCATGAACGGCGATCGCGCGCTGGTGCGCGTCACCGGCACCGACTTCAAGGGCCGACCGGAAGGCTCGGTCGTGGAGGTGCTCAGGCGCGCTTCGCGCCAGGTCGTGGGGCGCCTGCACATCGAGCAGGGCGCGAGCTACGTGATCCCGGACAATCCGCGCGTGCAGCAGGACGTGCTGATTCCGCCCGATGCGCGAGCCGGGGCGCGTCATGGGCAGATGGTCGTCGCCGAGATCACGGCGCCGCCGGGTCATCGCACGCTGCCGGTCGGACGCGTGCTCGAAATCCTCGGCGAGCACCTCGCTCCCGGCATGGAGATCGAGGCCGCGATCCGCGCGCACAACCTGCCGAACGTGTTTCCAGAGGACGTGCTGCGCGAAGCCGAAGCGATTCCGGACACCGTGCAGCCCCAGCAGTTCGAAGGGCGCATCGATCTGCGCAAGCTCGGCCTGGTCACCATCGATGGCGCCGACTCGCGTGACTTCGACGACGCAGTGCACGCGCGCAAGGTGCGTTTCACCGGCGGCTGGCTGCTGACGGTGGCCATCGCCGACGTCGCAGCCTACGTGCGACCGGGCACTGCGCTGGATCGCGAAGGGAGCGAACGCGGCAACTCGGTGTATTTCCCCGACCGCGCGATCCCGATGCTTCCGGAGAAGCTGTCGAACGGATTGTGCTCGCTGAACCCGAACGTCGACCGGCTGTGCATGGTGTGCGAGATGCGCGTCAACGGCGACGGCGAAGTGACCAAGTCGCGTTTCTTCGAAGGCGTGATGCGCAGCGATGCGCGCCTGGTCTACGACGACGTGGCGGCGGCGCTGGACGGCGAAGCGGGGCGCGTGCCCGACAAGGTGCTGCCTGCGCTCAAGGTGCTCAACGAATGTTTCGGTGCGCTGTTCAAGGCGCGCGAAGCGCGTGGCGCCATCGACTTCGAATCCAGCGAGACGCGCATCGTGTTCGGCGCCGACCGCAAGATCGAACGCATCGTGCCGGTGCAGCGCAATCGCGCGCACCGCCTGATCGAGGAATGCATGATCGCCGCCAACGTCGAGGCGGCGAAGTTCGTGGCCAAGCACAAGCTCGCCGCGCCGTACCGGGTACACGAGAAGCCCGATGCGATGAAGGTGCAGGCGTTGCGGGAGTTTCTGCAGGCGCAGGGTCTCAAACTCGGCGGCGGCGACAATCCCGAAGCGATGGACTACGCCAAGCTGATGGCGCGCTGCAAGGACCGCACGAATCGGAGCCTGATCCAGACGGTGATGCTGCGCTCGCTGATGCAGGCGCGTTACAGCGCCGACAACAACGGACACTTCGGCCTGGCGCTCACGCACTACGCGCACTTCACCTCGCCGATCCGACGTTATCCGGACCTGCTGCTGCACCGCGGCCTCAAGCACCTGATCCATCGGCGCAAGGTCTCGGACTTCGCGTATAGCGCGGGCGACATCGAGCGCAACAGCGCGCATTGCTCGATGACCGAGCGTCGCGCCGACGATGCGACGCGCGACGCGGTCGTATGGCTCAAGTGCGAATACATGAGCGATCGCGTCGGCGAGGAATTCGACGGCGTGGTCTCGGGCGTCGCGCCATTCGGCCTGTTCGTCATGCTCGGCGACCTGCACGTCGATGGCCTCGTGCACGTGAGCAGCCTGTCGAACGACTACTACCAGTTCGAGCCGCGCCATCACCGGCTGATCGGAGATCGCAGCGGTCGCGTCTACAATCTGGGCGACGCGGTCAGGGTGAGGGTCACCCGGGTGAACCTGGACGAGCGCAAGATCGACCTCGAAATGGTCGGCGGCGAATCGGGCAAAAGTTCATCCTCGATTCAGGGCAAGCGCCCAGAATCGCCGCGAAATCCGAGCAAATCGCACAGGGGAAAACGTCGATGAACATGTTCAGGCCTTTATTGATATCGGTGATCGCCGTCGGCATCGCCGGCTGCGCAGATGATCCGCACCGTCGCGCCAAGACCGGTGCCGGCATCGGCGCCGTCGTCGGCGCGGTGATCGGCGATCAGGTGAGCGGTGCGCGCGGCGCGCCGATCGTCGGTGCCGTGGTCGGCGCGATCGCCGGCGGCGCGGTCGGCAACTACATGGACAAGCAGCAGCGCGAGCTCGAGCAGCAGCTGGCCGAGGAAGCCCGCAACAACGAACTGCACATCGTGCGTCTGTCGGGCGACGCGCTGAAGATCGGCATCGCCAGCGACGTGAGCTTCGACCTGGGCAGCGCGACGCTGCGACCGGACGCGCTCGACACATACGCCAAGATCGCCAGCATCCTCAAGACCTACGACAAGACGGTGATCCATGTCGTCGGCCACACCGACACCAGCGGCACCAGCGAGCTCAACCAGAACCTTTCGGTGAATCGCGCCGCGTCGGTGGGCAGCTACATGGCGCAGAACGGTGTGCCGCAGACCCGCATCCGCGAGGAAGGCCGTGGCGAACGTGAACTGGCCGTGCGCACCGCCGACGGCGTCAAGGAAGCGCGCAACCGTCGGGTGGACATCGTTCTCAAGCCGGTGGTCGAGGGCAACGAGCAGGCGGCCTGGACGCCGCCGCCGTATTTGGGCGGGTGAGTTTTTCGGCTCGTTCGATCGGGGCGCTTCGGCGCCCCGATTTTTTTGTTGGCGGATAATCGCGCTTCCGCCGTCCCGGCCGCCGGAGTGCCCTGTCATGAAACGCACGACCCGAATCTCGAACATCGCCCGTCCGCTGCTGTTGGCGCTGTGCGCGGCGCTGGCCGTCACCGGCTGCAACGACGCCGATCCCGACAAGCCTGGACGCCAGGTGAAGTCGCGCGCCGGCGAAGGACGCGAGGAGACCAAGCTGATCCGCAACACCGAGAACATCGGCTACGCGGGCAACGCCATCGGCGCCAAGGTCGACAAGGCGATCGAGATCAACGAGAGCCGCCCTGCCGATCTGGACCAGCGGCTAGAGGAACAGGGCCAATAGGCGCATGGCGGAGCATTACATCGGCGGCTTCCACGCCGTCCTGGCCGCCCTCGAGGACGGCGCTCACAAGCCCTTCGAAATCCTGCTCGCGGACAGCCGCAACGACGAGCGCAGCCGACGCGTGCGCGAGCTCGCCTCCGGCCTGGGCGTGACGGTTCGCACCGTCGGCCGATCCGATCTGGACCTGAAGGTGCCGGGCCTGCGCCATCAGGGCGTGCTGGCACTGATGCCGCAGACCGAGCTGTCGGGCGAGGACGTGCTCGATGCCGACCCGTCCGAGAATCGCCTGTTCCTCGCGCTCGACGGCGTGCAGGACCCGCACAACCTGGGCGCGTGCCTGCGCACCGCCGAAGCCGCCGGTGCGAGCGCGGTGATCGTGCCCAAGGATCGCGCCGCCGGACTCACCGCGGTGGCGCGCAAGGTCGCCGCCGGCGCCGCCGAACGCGTACCGGTCGTGGCGGTGACCAACCTGTCGCGCACGCTCGAGCGCCTGAAGTCGCGCGGCTACTGGCTGACGGGTCTGGCCGGTGAAGGGCAGGAGACGCTGTACGAAGTCGATCTGACCGGACCGCTGGTGCTGGTGATGGGCGCCGAAGGCGAAGGCATGCGCCGCCTCACGCGCGAGACCTGCGATCGCGTGGTGCGCATTCCGATGCAGGGCAAGGCCGAGAGCCTCAACGTCTCGGCAGCCGCGGCGGTGTGCCTGTTCGAGGCCTACCGCCAGCGGCATCACGGGACGTGGCGCAAGGGATGAAGCGCGGCGCGTGGATCGGGCTCGTCGCGGTGCTCGTCGCCGCGGTGCTCGGCTGGGCCTGGTACCTGGCTGGGCGCGACGTCGGCACCGCGTCGCCGTTCGGCTTCGGGTCCACGTCGGGTCCGGTGGATCCGGAATCGCCCGTCGGCGCGGCGCGCCCCGCAACCGAACCGCGTGTGATCGAGCGCGTCGCCGCCAGCGGCGTGCGCGTGCGCATCGAGCGGCGACCGCGCATCGACCTGCCGTCGCCGCCGTACGCCGACCGCGTGCGCGAGCTGCAGTTGGCGGCCGACGGCGGCGATCTCGTGGCGCGATACCAGCTCGGCCTGGTGCTCTACCAGTGCCGCGATGCGCCGCTCGACGACGCGGGCCTGGCGCGCGCGGTCGAGGAGATCCACCAGACCCGCACGCGCCAGGGCTGGGACGTCAACGATCCCGAACAGGAGGAGCAGGTCCTGCGCACGACCTACTCGCAATGCGCCGGCGTGCCGGCCGAGGCGCGGACCCGCTTTCGCGAGCTGCTGCGCTCGGCGGCCGAACAGGGCCTGATGGAAGCGCAGCTGAATCTGATGTTTCACCTGCCGCAGGCGCAGTACTGCCAGTTCATCGAGGACTGCACCCCCGACCAGGCCCGGTTCATGGCCGGCCTGCGCGAGGAAGCGCGTGCCAACGTGCTCAAGGCGCGCGACGCCGGCTCGGTCGAGGCGCTGCGCACCGTGGGCGGCTGGGCCCTGAACGAGGAGATGGGAACGCCGGACGATGTCGAGGCCTACGCCCACTTCAGCGCCTACGACCAGATCCAGCAGGCCAGCGGGCGCGAGCGCGAACTGGGCGTGATGCTCGCGGGCCTGCGCAAACGGCTGCGTCCGGTCGACCTGGAGCGGGCGGAGTCCCGGGCCAAGGAGCTGTTGTCCAATCCGAAGTGCTGCGTGCTGACCCGCTGAAGGGCGCGTCACCCGGGTAATCGACCCGCGCGCGTTGCTTCGACCGGCCCGCTCCCCTAGAATTCGCGGCCCTTTTGCCAGGTCCGCCCGGCAAAGACCCTGTCCCACCGGTGGCACTACGGGGGACTACCCGGGGCTTCGAACAAGTCCCGACATCCACAGGAGTTTGCATGCGTCATTACGAAATCGTGGTCATGGTGCACCCGGACCAGAGTGATCAGGTCCCGGCCATGACCGAGCGGTACAAGGCGATGGTCGAGGGCGACGGTGGCAAGGTTCACCGCCTGGAGGATTGGGGTCGGCGCCAGCTGGCCTACGCGATCGCCAAGCTGCACAAGGCCCACTACGTGTTGATGAACGTCGAGTGCTCGGACAAGGCGCTGGCCGAACTCGAGAACGCGTTCCGCTTCAACGATGCGGTCATCCGCAAGCTGGTGGTCCGCAAGACCGCCGCCGAATCCGAGCAGTCGCCGCTGTTCAAGCTGCCGGAAGAAGACAAGAAGCCCGAATACAAGCAGCGCCAGCAGGCAGAACTCGCCGCGCAGGATGCGGCCGCCACCGAGGAGGCCGTCTGATGTCGCGCATGTTCCGTCGCAAGAAGTCCTGCAAGTTCACCGCCGAAGGCGCGACCAGCATCGACTACAAGGATCTGGCCACGCTCAAGCAGTACATCGGTGAGAACGGCAAGATCGTTCCCGCCCGCGTGACCGGCACGCGCACGCGCTTCCAGCGCCAGCTGTCGGTGGCCATCAAGCAGGCGCGCTTCCTGTCGCTGCTGCCGTACACCGACAAGCACGAGTAAGGAGCCCCTGACATGCAAGTGATCCTTCTCGAGAAAGTCAAGAACCTCGGCGACCTCGGCGAAGAGGTGAAAGTGAAATCGGGCTACGGCCGCAATTTCCTGCTGCCGCAGGGCAAGGCGCTGCCGGCCACCGATTCCAACCGCAAGGTGTTCGAAGGTCGCAAGTCGGAGCTGGTGAAGAAGGCGGCCGACTCGCTCAACGCCGCCCGCTTCCGCGCGGAAAAGGTCGCCGACAAGACGGTGACGATCAAGGCGCTGGCGTCGGAGGAAGGCAAGCTGTACGGCTCGGTCGGTCCTGCCGAGATCGTCCACGCCGCCGAAGCGCTGGGTCTGGATCTGCAGAAGAGCGAGATCGACATGGTGACGGGCCCGATCCGCACCACCGGCACGTTCACCGTCGGCGTGCGCCTGCACTCCGAGGTCGAGACCAGCCTCAATGTCGTGGTCGAGGAGCAGAAGGGGGCCTGATCGGTCCGTCCTTCGCTCGCGTAAATCGCAACGGCCCGCCTCGCGCGGGCCGTTGCATTTGCGGCGTCCGACCCGCGCGTTCATCGGCGCACAAGCCATCCACAGCCGTCCCACAAGGCTGTGCCTTGGGCGCGCCCCCTCGGAGAACTAGACTCCCGTATCGCCGATCGCACTTCGGCTCCACGCTCCACCACGAGGCCCGAATGGCCCAGCAGATCCGGTTGCTCCCGCAGCCCACGGGCGCCCGCCAGGCGCCGTATTCGATCGAGGCCGAGCAGTCGGTGCTGGGCGGTGTGCTGCTCGACAACCGGGCGTGGAACGACATCGCCGATCGTCTCGGCGAGCCGGATTTTTACCGCGCCGACCATCAGCTGATCTGGCGCGCGATCGGTGAACTCGTCGGCAGCGGCAAGCCCTGCGACTTCGTCACGCTCACTGAACACCTGCGCCATCGCGGATTGCTCGAGGAAGCCGGCGGCCTGTCCTATCTGGGCGCGCTGGCCAACGACACGCCGAGTGCCGCCAACGTGCAGGCCTACGCCGACCTCGTGCGCGAACGCTCGGTGCTGCGCAGCCTGATCGCCGCCGGCGGCGACATCGCCGAGCTGGGCTATCGGCCCGAAGGACGCGACACGCCCGAACTGATCGACCAGGCCGAGCAGTCGGTATTCGCGATCCGCGAACGCGGACTGCGCGCGCGATCCGACACCTTCAAGTTCACCGACGTGCTCGACCAGGTCTACGAGCGCATCCAGTCGGTGCGACTCAACCCGGGCGGCGCCGCGGGCCTGCCGACGGGCTTTCGCGAGTTCGACAAGGCCACCTCGGGACTCGGCCCCGGCGATCTGATGATCCTTGCGGCGCGACCGTCGATGGGCAAGACCTCGCTGGCGATGAACATCGCCGAGAACGTCGCCATCGATCGCAGGCAGGGCGTGGCGGTGTTCAGCATGGAAATGAGCGCCGAGCAGCTGGGCCTGCGCATCCTGTCGTCGCGCAGCGGCGTGGAGATGGGCAAGCTCAAGAGCGGCAACCTGGGCGATGCCGAGATGGACGCGCTGACCTGGGCCGTCGGGCGGCTGCGTGAAGCCAAGCTGTTCATCGACGAGACCGGCGGCCTGTCGCCGATGGACCTGCGCGCCAAGGCGCGTCGCCTGAAGATGCGCGAGGACATCCAGCTGCTGGTGGTGGACTACATCCAGCTGATGCACGTGCCCGGCAAGGGCGAAAACCGCGTGCAGGAGATCAGCGAGATCTCGCGCCAGCTCAAGGCGCTGGCCAAGGAGCTCCAGATCCCGATCATCGCGCTGTCGCAGCTCAATCGAGGACTGGAGAATCGCGACAACAAGCGTCCGCGCATGTCCGACCTGCGCGAGTCCGGCGGCATCGAGCAGGACGCCGACCTCGTGGTCTTCATCTACCGCGACTGGGTCTACGACAAGAACAAGGACGAGCGCGAGGCCGAGATCATCATCGCCAAGCAGCGTAACGGTCCACTGGCGACGATCCCGGTGCGGTTCATCGGCGCCAACACCAAGTTCGAGGATCCGGTCGGCGGAGCTTCCTACGAATGATTCCGCGCGTCACCGCGACGGTGAATCTGTCGGCGATCCAGCACAACCTGCGGCAGGTGCGCCGGCTCTCGCCGGGATCCCGCGTGATGGCGGCGGTCAAGGCGGACGGCTACGGCCATGGCGCGGTGCCGGTGTCGCGTGCGCTCGATGAAGCCGGCGTCGATTGCCTCGCGGTGGCGTGCATGGAGGAGGCGCAGGAACTTCGCGAAGCGCACCTGCGCGCGCCGGTTGCGCTGCTCGAAGGCGTGCTGTCGCCCGAGGAGGCGGCGCTGGCCGCGTACGAAGGGATGCATGTCGTCGTGCACGCGTTCTGGCAGATCGATCTGCTCGAGGCGATGCCCAGCGCCAGCAACATCGCGGTGTGGTTCAAGCTCGACAGCGGCATGCACCGGCTCGGATTTCCGCTCGATGCGGTACCGCGCCTGCGGCAGGTGCTGGCGCGGCATCCGTCGTGGCGCTTCCAGGGCTGGATGACGCACCTGGCGCGTGCCGACGAGCCCGACGTGGCGGCGACGAGACAGCAGATCGAGGCCTACGACGCGGCGCTGGCCGGCGTGCCGGGTCCGCGTTCGATCGCCAATTCCGCGGGGTTGATCGCCTGGCCGGAGGCGCGCCGCGACTGGGTGCGACCGGGCCTGGCGTTGTACGGCGCCAGTCCGCTGCCGGGCCGCAGCGGCGCCGAACTCGGATTCCAGCCGGCGCTGCGGCTCGAAAGCCGCATCCTCGCGATTCGCACCTACGAGGCCGGCGACGCGATCGGTTACGGCGCGTCGTACGTTTGTCCGGATCGGATGCCGATCGGCGTGGTCGCCGTCGGCTATGCCGATGGCATCCATCGCGCGTTGCCCAACGGCGCGCCGGTGGTCGTGCGCGGACGCCGCGTGCCGCTGGCCGGACGCGTGTCGATGGACATGATCACCGTCGACCTGCGCGCCGTGCCCGAAGCGCAGGTGGGCGATCCGGTGCTGATCTTCGGTGAGGGCCTGCCGGCGGAGGAGATCGCCGAGCGCGCAGGCACCATCGTCTACGAGTTGTTCTGCGGGCTCACCAACCGCGTGCGGTTCCGCTACGTCGGCGGGGACCTGTAGCACCGATTTCGGGCGGTTAAAGACGTCACCGCAAAGGCGCAAAGGAAAAGAAAGGACGCAAAGAAATCTCTTGTGGAGGGGCCTCGGCACGCCACGAGCGCCCCAGTCCCAGAACCTTTGCGTCGTTGTTTTTCTCCTCTGCGCCTTTGCGCTGACGTCTTTTCAGGCCCGCCCGGGATTCACCCCGGCGGCCACTTCAGCGGCCGACCGCCGACCACGTGCAGGTGCAGGTGGAACACGGTCTGGCCCGAGCCCGCGCCGTTGTTGATCACCACGCGATAGGCCTCGCCGTAGCCGGCGTCCGCGGCGACCTTGTTCGCCACCATCAACAGATGGCCGAGCAGCGCCTGGTCCTCGGGAACCGCGTCGCACAGCCGCGGCATCGGTTTGCGCGGGATCACCAGCACGTGCATCGGCGCCTGCGGATTGACGTCCTTGATCGCCACGCACAACTCGTCTTCGTGCACGAAGCCGGCGGGGATTTCGCGGTCGATGATCTTCTCGAACAGGGTCTTGGACATACGGCACTCGCGTGGATCGTGTTGTCGAGCGGCGAGTGTACGCGCAGGGCTTCGGCCTGCGTATTGCTACCATGCGCGCCGCCATGAGCTTCACGCCCCTTCCGGACGACCGGCCGTTCACGATCTACAAACGCCTGCTCCGGTATGCGTTTCCGCATTGGCCGGTGTTCATGGCCGCGGCGCTGGGCATGGTGGCGGTGGCCGCCACCGAAGTGGGCTACATGAGCCTGCTCAAGCCGCTGCTCGACGGCAGCTTCGTCAAGAAAGATCCCGGCACGATCCGCCTGATGCCCTGGGCGATCATGGGGCTGTTCGTCGTGCGCGGCTTCGCCAGCTTCGCCGCGACGTACGGCATGAGCTGGGTTGCGCGGCACGTGGTCAAGGCGATGCGCGGCCAGGTGTTCGACCATCTGCTGGGCATGCCCACGCGCTTCTACGACCGCATGAGCATCGGCCAGCTGATCGCGCGGCTGACCTATCACGTCGAGCAGGTGGCCGACGCCACCACCAACGTGCTGACCTCGCTGATCAAGGACGGCCTCACGGTCATCGGGCTGATCGGCCTGATGTTCTGGCTCAACTGGAAGCTGTCGATGTTCGTGCTGATCGTGGGGCCGGCGATCGCGGTGGTGCTGCGCTACGTCTCGCGCCGCTTCCGCAGCGTGCAGAAGCGCATCCAGCAGAACGTGGGCATGGTCACCTCCGCGGCCGAGGAGACCATCGCCGGACAGCGCGTGGTCAAGGTGCACAACGCCCAGGCGATCGAACGTGCGCGTTTCGGCATCGTCAACGAACGCGCGCGTTCGCTGGCGATGAAGATCGTCGCCACCAAGGCCGGCAGCGAGGCGGTGATCCAGTTCATCGCGGCGGTGGCGATCGCTGCGATCGTGTTCTACGCAACGCAGCCCGAGATGCTCGAGCAGATCACGCCCGGCACGTTCGTCGCGTTCATGGGCGCGATGCTCGGACTGCTCGGCCCGATCAAGTCGCTGACCAACGTCAACGAGAAGCTGCAACGCGGCATCACCGCGGCCGGGGACCTGTTCCGGCTGATGTCGGAGGAGCGCGAGCCGCCTGGCGGCTCGCGCGAACTCGGACGCGCGCAAGGCGACCTGGAATTCCGCGACGTGCGCTTCCGCTACCGCGCCGAGCTCACCGAAGCGTTGCGCGGCGTCAGCGTGAAAGTGGGCGCCGGCGAGACCGTGGCGTTCGTCGGACGTTCGGGTTCGGGCAAGTCGACGCTGCTCGCGCTGGTGCCGCGTTTCTACGATCCGGACGAGGGCATGCTGCTGCTCGACGGCCACGACCTTCGCGACTATCCGCTCGAGCGCGTGCGCTCGCAGGTCGCGCTGGTCGATCAGCAGGTTCGCCTGTTCGACGCCACCGTCGCGGAGAACATCGCGTACGGTCTCTCACCGGTTCCCGAGGAGTCGCGCATCCTCGACGCCGCCAAGGCCGCGCACGCCTGGGAATTCATCGAAAAACTGCCGCAGGGCATGGCGACGCAGATCGGCCCCAATGGCTCGACGCTCTCGGGCGGCCAGCGCCAGCGCATCGCCATCGCTCGCGCGCTGCTGCGCGACGCGCCGATCCTGATCCTGGACGAGGCGACCTCTGCGCTCGACACCGAGTCCGAGCGCCTGATCCAGTCCGCGCTCGAGCGGCTGGTGGTCGGGCGCACGACGCTGGTGATCGCGCATCGCCTGTCGACGATCCAGAACGCCGACCGCATCGTGGTGATGCAGGACGGTCGCGTACTGGAGCAGGGTCGCCACGAGGAACTGCTCGCGCTCAACGGGCACTACGCCGCGCTGCATCGGATGCAGTTCGAAGAAGCCGCGTAGGTCGCCGGTGCGCGCCTGGCTCGAGCACCGCTGGTACTCGGAGAAGCGGCCGCCGCCGTCGTGGTTGTTGCCGCTCTCTTCGTTGTTTGGCGTCGTCGCCCGCGTACGGCGACGGCGCATCCAGCCGCAATCGGCGCCGTTGCCCGTGATCGTGGTCGGCAATCTCGCGGTGGGCGGCACCGGCAAGACGCCGTTCGTGATCTGGCTGGTCGAACAATTGCGCGAGTGGGGCCTGCGTCCCGGCGTGATCTCGCGCGGATATGGCGGCCGGGCGCCGCGCTATCCGTGGCGCGTGACGGGCCGGACGCCGGTGAGCGAATCCGGCGACGAGCCGCTGCTGATCGCGCTGCGCACCGCCGCTCCGGTGATGGTCGGAGCCGATCGCGTCGCCGCGGCGCGCGCGCTGGCCGCACAGGCGGAGATCGATGTGCTGATCTCCGACGATGGCCTGCAGCATTACCGCCTCGCACGCGCGCTCGAGATCTGCGTGATCGACGGCCGCCGCGGACTGGGCAACGGCGCCCTGCTCCCGGCCGGTCCGCTGCGCGAACCGGCGTCGCGGCTCGATGAGGTCGGCTTGGTGGTGATCAACGGCGAGGGCTACGACACCGGCCATCCAGGACAGCTGACGATGGAACTGCGCGCGGTCGAAGCCGAGTCGCTGGCAGGCGGCGCCGCGCTGCACATCGACCGCCTGCGCGGCCAGCGCGTGCATGCGATCGCTGGCATCGGCAATCCGTCGCGCTTCTTCGACATGCTGCGCGGGCGCGGCGTCGAGGTCATCGAGCATCCGTTCCCCGACCATCACGCCTACACCGGCCAGGACATCCAGTTCCTCGACGGACTGATGGTGCTGATGACCGAGAAGGACGCGGTCAAGTGCCGCGACTTCGCCGGACCGCTGCATTACGCGGTGCCGGTGCGCGCCCACGTCGACGACGCGGGCACGGCTCGCGTGCGGGCGCTTGTGCAACAATCCTGCGCTCCACCCGCCGACGCGGGATCGCGCTGAGTCCATCATCCGGCGCCTTCGTTCCCGCCCCTAGCCATGCTCGACAAGCGACTGCTCGACATCCTGGTCTGTCCCGTCACCAAGGCGCCGCTCGAGTGGCACGCGGAACGCGCCGAACTGTGGTGCCGCGCATCGCGCCTGGCCTATCCGGTGCGGGACGGCATCCCGGTGATGCTCGAGGACGAGGCGCGCACGCTCAGCGACGAGGAACTGGGGCGATCGTGAACACGACCGGCCTCGCCGTGCGCTTCAAGGTGGTGATTCCGGCGCGGCTCGGGTCGACCCGCCTGCCGCGCAAGGTGCTGCGCGACGTCGCGGGCAAGCCGCTGGTACGACACGTGTGGGAAGCGGCGCGGGCCAGCGGCGCGGAGCAGGTCGTGATCGCCACCGACGAGGAAGTGGTCGCCGCCGCCACGCGTGATTTCGGCGCGGAAGTGCGCCTGACCGCGGCCACGCACCAGTCGGGCACCGATCGCGTCAACGAGGTCGCGCGCGCCGAAGGCTGGGACCGCGACGTGGTCGTCGTGAACCTGCAGGGCGACGAACCGTTGATGCCACCGGCGCTGATCCGCGAGGCCGCGCGCCTGCTCGCCGACGACGCGGCCGCCGACATCGCCACGTTCTGCCATCCGCTGCACGCGGTCGAGGAGTGGCTCAATCCGAACGTGGTCAAGCTGGTCACGGATCGGCGCGGCTACGCGCTCTACTTCTCGCGCGCGCCGCTGCCGTGGAAGCGCGATCCGGCGGGCTCCGCCGATGCGGCCACGCACATGCCGCCCGACCTGGCGTATCGCCACATCGGCCTGTACGCGTATCGCGTAGGCAGCCTCGCGCAGTTCAGCGAACTGCCGCCGGGCGATCTGGAGCAGTGCGAGGCGCTCGAACAGTTGCGTGCGCTGAGCCACGGATTTCGCATCCGCGTGGGCGTCACCCAGAACCCGCCGCCGCGCGGTGTGGATACCGAAGAAGACCTTGCGGCGGTGGCCGCGATCCTGTCGTCGCGGCGCTGAACGCGTAGTGGGATCTCCGGGCGAAGCCCGGGTCACACCGTCCTCAATACTGCGACGCCGGCAGTCGGAACACGGCGCCGTCGAGTGCCTCGGTCACCGTGACCTGACAGCTCAGTCGGCTGTTCGGCCGCACGTCGATCGCGCCTTCGAGCATCGCCGCCTCGTCGGGTCCGACCGGCGGGGCGACGCCCATCCAGCGCTCGTCGATGTAGGCGTGGCAGGTGGCGCAGGTGCAGCTGCCACCGCAGTCGGCCAGGATGCCCGGCACCATCGCGCTGGTGGCGGCGAGCATCACCGACTCGCCCAGTTTGGCTTCGACCAGATGCTCCTTGCCGCTGGCTTCGATGAACAGGATTTTCGGCATTGGGGGACGGGTCGAAATAGAGGTGAAATTGGGGGAGCGAAAGGGTGGATGCCTGCGGTGCGGAAATCCCCGGCGGCTTGCCTTGGGGCGGCCAGATCACTATCCTGCGCGGCCGTTTTTCCGACGTTGCCGAACGACCTGAAAAGGACGCTCGACAACCGAACTATAACTATCCACTGAAGGATGTATCGATGAGCACGTTCATGGCGAAAGCCGAGAGCGTCAAGCGCGACTGGTTCGTGATTGATGCCGACGGCAAGGTCCTGGGTCGACTGGCAACCGAAGTCGCCCGCCGCCTTCGCGGCAAGCACAAGCCCGAGTTCACTCCGCACTGCGACACCGGCGACTACATCGTCGTGATCAACGCCGCGAAGGTGCATGCCACCGGCAACAAGCTGGACGGCAAGAACGGCAAGATCTACTGGCGCCACACCGAGTACCCGGGCGGCATCCGTCAGACCTCGCTGCAGGAAATGATGGCCAAGCACCCCGAGCGCGTCATCGAGAAGGCCGTCAAGGGCATGCTGCCCAAGGGCCCGCTGGGCTACGCCCAGTTCCGCAAGCTGAAGGTGTACGCCGGTGCCGAGCACCCGCACACCGCGCAGCAGCCGCAGCCCCTGAACATCTAAGGTGCCGACCATGGCCACGACCCAGAACCAGAAATACGGCACCGGCCGTCGCAAGACCGCCGCCGCCCGCGTCTTCCTCAAGCCCGGCAAGGGCGCGATCTCGATCAACGACAAGACGATCGAGGAATACTTCGGTCGCGAGACCTCGCGCATGCTGGTTCGCCAGCCGCTCGAGCTGGTCGACGGACTGACGCGCTTCGACATCAAGATCACCGTCTCCGGCGGCGGTCCCTCGGGACAGGCCGGCGCGATCCGTCACGGCATCACCCGTGCGCTGATCGAGTACGACGAAACCGTCCGCAAGACGCTGCGTGACGCCGGCCTGGTCACGCGCGATGCGCGCGAGGTCGAGCGCAAGAAGGTCGGTCTGCACAAGGCGCGTCGCGCTCCGCAGTACTCGAAGCGCTAAACTTCGCGCCCCGTCCGCGGTCGGAATTCCACTTCCGGTCGCGGTCGAGCGAAGCGAACAGGTTTTACCGTTGGGAGATCGTCTAATGGTAGGACAACAGTCTCTGACACTGTTTATCTAGGTTCGAGTCCTAGTCTCCCAGCCACCGAAAAAGAAGACCCCGCCATAGGCGGGGTTTTTTTTGTTCTTCGCCGATCTCCGCGGCACCCGCGCGGGAGTCCGCGTTTGCACGCGACGGTTCACAGGGGCACTTGTCAGGGTCGTCACAGTGCTCGTAGCCCGGGGTCGCGCTTCGTTTGGCGGAGGAATGCCGGACTTCGCCCGGGCTACGGATTGCGTCGCCCTTTCGATGTGTTCGGTGGCTTGACCGGTTCTCCCCCCGAAACTGGGAGAAGGACCTTTTGTTGTGCTCAGCCGGTAGACGAATCGCTCAAGCGGTCACGACGCGCACGACCCCGATGTTGCCTCGCGTGGCCTTCGAGTACGGGCAGATCTCGTGTGCGCCGTGCGCGAGTTGCTCGGCCACTCCCTGATCCATTCCGGGTGCACGCACATTGAGCCGCGCCTGGAGGAGGACGGCGTTCCGCACCTGGCCCAGGTCCACCTCGATGCCGACCGCGAGGTCGGCGGGCAGCTTGATCTTCATCTGGGCGGCCGTGAGCGCGAGCGCGCCGCTGTAGCACGCCGACCACGCGCCGGCGAACAGGCGCTCCGCGAGGGGATGTGGCGGCACCGCTTCGAACTGTTCTGCGCTCGCGACCTCGCCCGCCGACGACAGGTGTGGACGCCCCTCGAACCTGGACGTGGAACTCGACCGCACGCGGTGGGGGCTTTCCGGGAGCTGAAAGTTGCGTTCCGGGAACGGGTCCGCGTGCTTCACCGGGGCCGTCTGATCCTGTGGGTTCCTTGCATCCACCGCCCGGAGCGCATCGAGAGCCTGCTGGGCGCCAACCTCGAGGACGCGGGCCGGATCGCCAAGCTGCACATCGTGCTCAAGCTTCGGTGAAGCGACCCGCTCAGCCGTCGCGATCGGCGCTCGCACCACCGTCGGCCTGCGCCGCGGCGCCGATGCGATAGCGGCGCAGCAGCTTGTAGAAGTCGGTGCGATTGCGCCCCGCGATGCGCGCCGCGCGGCTGACGTTGCCGCCGGCAAGCTTGAGCGTCTGGCGCAGGTAGTTCTGCACGAACTCCTCGCGCGCATGATCCAGCGAAGGCATCGCCGACTCGTGATCGCCCAGCGCGCGACGCACCAGCGCGCTGCTGATCACGCGGCTCGGGGAGAGCGCCACGGTCTGCTCGACCACGTTGAACAGCTGGCGCACGTTGCCGGGCCAGGCCGCGGTGAGCAGCAGTTCCATCGCCTCGGGTGAGAACACGCGACGCGGCGCGCCGCACTCGACCAGCTGCGTCAGGCGGTGAACCACCAGCAGCGGGATGTCCTC
>NZ_JAJFBP010000029.1 GCF_020697055.1 Panacagrimonas sp.
GCGCTCGGCATTCCTGAACTCCGGGCAGGTGTGCCTGGGCACCGAGCGCGTGTACGTGCAGCGGCCGATCTTCGAGCGCTTCGTGCAGGCGCTCAAGGCGCGCGCCGAAGCGCTGCGCATGGGCGATCCGCTCGACAAGGCCACCGGCATGGGGCCGCTGATCGGCCGGGAGCATCGGCGCAAGGTCCTGTCCTACTACGAGAGGGCCGTGGCGGAGGGCGCGCGCGTGGTCACCGGCGGCGGCATTCCGCAGATGCCCGACGCGCTGAAGGACGGCGCGTGGATCGAGCCGACGATCTGGACCGGACTACCCGAAACCTCCGCGGTGATCCGCGAGGAGATCTTCGGGCCGTGCGTGCACGTCGCGCCCTTCGACAGCGAAGACGAGGCGGTGGCGCGCGCCAACGACACCGAGTACGGCCTGTGCACGACGGTGTGGACGCGCGACCTGTCGCGTGCGCACCGCATCGCGCGACGCATCCGCGTCGGCGTGTGCTGGATCAACGCGTGGTTCCTGCGCGATCTGCGCACGCCGTTCGGAGGCAGCGGACTGTCGGGCATCGGCCGCGAGGGTGGCGTGCATTCGCTCGAGTTCTACACCGAGCTGCGCAACGTCTGCATCCAGTACGACGCCGCGGCCGGCGCCGCGGCATGAACAATTCCAGTTCGATCAACCCAGCGAGGTCATCCGGATGAGCGAGGCAACCCTGTTCAGCGGCGGCAACGTCATCACCGTCGACCGCGCGTCCTCCAAAAAGGCGGATTCGGTGCTGGTCGTCGACGGACGGATCGCCGCCGTCGGCGCGCGCAAGGACCTGCGATCGCAGCTGCCCGGCAAGGGGCGCGAGATCGACCTGGGCGGACGCACGCTGATGCCCGGCTTCGTCGACACGCACGGGCACATCGCGCTGTTCGGCCTGGATGCGCTGAAGGTGCAGCTCAACGGCGCGGGCACCAAGCAGCAGATCCTGGACCGCATCGCCGCGCGCGTCCGCCAGACGCCGCCCGGCGGCTGGGTGGTGTCGATGCCCATCGGCGATGAGCCGTACTTCCTCAACGCCAACACGCTGCGCGAGAGCGGCCAGGTGCCGACACGCGCGGAGCTCGACGCGATCTCGCCGGACCATCCGGTCTACATCCAGGCGCCGACCAACCGGGTGCCGAATTTCGCGGTGCTCAACTCCGCCGCGATGCGCGCCGCGGGCATCACGCGCGACACCAAGGTCTCGAAGGTTTCGCGCGTCGTGCTCGACGAACGCGGCGAACCCAGCGGCATCATCGAAGGCGCGGTGCAGCC
Source organism: Panacagrimonas sp. (assembly GCF_020697055.1). Lineage (GTDB taxonomy): Bacteria > Pseudomonadota > Gammaproteobacteria > Nevskiales > Nevskiaceae > Panacagrimonas. The sequence continues at coordinate 1,298 of NZ_JAJFBP010000029.1, forward strand.
GCTGTACAACGCCGACCCGCTGTACCAGATGGTCGAGCGCGCCGCGCCGCGCGCCGGCTACGAGCAGGTGCGCGACGGCATCGCCGCCCTTGCCCCGGAATTCGCGGCCGGCGGCACCACGACCTTGCTCGAGGCGCACCTGACGGACCCCGAGGAGCTGCGCGCATACGCCGAACTGCTCTCGGCCGGCCGGCTACCGGTGCGCATCTTCTATACGTTCGAGATCGACTTCACGCAGTCGATCGACGAGATCGCCAAGTTCCTGCGCACCGTCCGCTTCGCGGCCAACGGCGGATTCGGCACCGCGAACCTGAAGGTCGTCGGCGTCAGCATCGGCCTCGACGGGCCGTACTGGCACGGCGCCGCCTGCAACGATGCGCCGTACCCGGGGCCGTTCGGCGACACCGTGAATCCGGGTGCGCTGGTGCCGTGGGAGCACTACATCCAGATCCTCAAGCTCGCCGCGTCGATGAACTTCCGCATCCACGCCGAGGCCGCGGGTCGTGGATCGATCAGCATCGCGCTCAAGGCGTTCAACGAGATCGACGCGCAGTCTCCGATCCGCGAGAAGCGCTACGTGCTCGAGCACTGCGAGTTTCCGACCCTCGAGCAGATCCGCGAATGTGCGCGTCTGGGCGTCGCGCCGACCACGAGCACCAACTTCATCTGGGGCAAGGGCGCGGAGGTCTACCAGCGGCGCCTGGGCGCCAAGTACGCGGACGTCGCGATCCCGATGCGCAACTGGATCGACGGCGGCGTGCCGATCTCGCAAAGCACCGACTGGGGGCCGCGCCAGGCGCTGTTCACGCTGTGGCAGAGCCTGGCCCGACACGCGGGTCTGACCGGCGAGGTGGTCGGCCCTTCGCAGCGCATCACGCGAGAGGAGGCCATCCGCTGCTTCACGTACAACGGCGCCTATGCGCTGAAGATGGAGCACGAGCTCGGTTCGATCGAGGCCGGCAAGCGCGCCGACCTGATCGTGCTGCAGGGCGATCCGCTGACCTGCCCGGAGGAAGAGATCCGCGGCATGAAGGTGGACCTCACGATGCTCGACGGCCGCATCGTCCACGGCGCTGCATGAACACGTCGAGCAGGCTGCTGTCGCACAAGGCCGTGCCGCGCGGCAAGTATCCGCACGCCAAGATCGCGGGGGATTTCGTGTTCGTCTCGGGCACCAGCGCGCGCCAGGCCGACAACTCGATCGCCGGCGCCACGGTCGATGCGATGGGGACCACCTCGCTCGACATCCGCGCGCAGACGCGCGCGGTGATCACGAACATCGCCGACATCCTCGCCAGCGCCGGTGCGGACCTGCGCGACGTCGTCGAGATCACCACGTTCCTGGTGAACATGAACGACTTCGGCGGGTACAACGCCGTCTACGGCGAGTTCTTCGATCACGACGGACCGGCGCGCACCACCGTGGCCGTCCACCAGCTACCCCATCCGCACCTGCTGATCGAGATCAAGGCGGTCGCGCATCTGCCCGCGAACCGCCGCAAGACGGAGGACTGACGCATGTCGAACGGAAAGATCGTCGCGGGGTTTCTCGCACCGCACCCGCCGCACCTGGTCTACGGCGAGAACCCGCCACAGAACGAGGCGCGATCGCAGGGCGGCTGGGAGCAGCTGCGCTGGGCCTACGAGCGCGCCCGCGCGAGCCTCGAGCGACTCAAGCCCGACGTGCTGCTCGTGCACTCGCCGCACTGGATGACGCAGCTGGGCCATCACTTCCTGGGCGTGCCCACGCTCAAGGGCAAATCGGTGGACCCGATCTTCCCCAACCTGTTTCGCTACAACTTCGCGCTCGACGTCGACGTCGAACTCGCCGAAGCCTGCTGCAGCGAAGCGCGCTCGCGCGGGCTCGTGTCGAAGATGATGCGCAACCCCGACTTTCGCGTGGACTACGGCACGATCACGACGCTGCACATGATCCGGCCGCAGTGGGACATCCCGGTGGTCGGCATTTCCGCCAACAACTCGCCGTACTACCTGTCCACGAAGGAAGGCCTCGAGGAGATGGCGGTGCTCGGCGACGCCACCCGCGCGGCGATCGAGCGCACCGGGCGGCGCGCGGTGCTGCTGGCCTCCAACACGCTGTGCCACTGGCACTTCCACGAGGAGCCGGAGATCCCCGAGGACATGTCGCGCGAGCATCCGCAGAGCTACGCGGGATACCAGTGGGACATGCGCATCATCGAGCTGTTCCGCAAGGGCCGCACGAAGGAAGTGTTCTCGCTGCTGCCGCAGTTCATCGACGAGGCCTTTGCCGAAGTGAAGTCCGGCGCGCTGACGTGGATGTTCGCGGCCATGGGCTATCCGGAGATCCCCGGCCAGCTGCACGGCTACGGCACCGTGATCGGCACCGGCAACGCGGTGATGGAGTGGGATCTGAGCGCGCCGGCGGCGCCCGTGGCCGCCGCCGCCTGACAGACAGACCGACAGGACCGACATCATGCCCCTGGTCGCCGCGCTGCTGGTTCCCGGTTCCCCGCTGCCCTATCTGCGTCCGGACAATCCGCCGTGGAAGCCGATCGCCGAGGCGTATCGCGCCGCGGCGACCGCGCTGCAGGCGGCCCGGCCGGACGTGCTGCTGGTCTATTCGACGCAATGGATCGCGGTGCTCGACCAGCTCTGGCAGTCCCGCGCTCGCGTCACCGGCCTGCACGTCGACGAGAACTGGTACGAGTTCGGCAATCTGCCCTTCGATCTGGCGATCGACACGGAGGTCACCGCGTCGTGCATCGAAAGCACGGCTTCGATCGGCGTGCGCTCCAAGGGCGTGGACTACGACGGCTTTCCGATCGACACCGGCACGATCGTGGCCAACGGTTCGCTCAATGCCGACGGCCGCGCGCGACTGGTCATCGCCGCCAACAACGTCTACCACGACTGGACGCGCACCTCGCAGCTCGCGGCGATCGCGGCGACGACCGCCGAACGATACGGGCGTCGCTACGCCGTGGTCGGCGTGGGCGGATTGTCCGGCACGATCTTCCGCACGGAAATCGACCTTGCGCAGGATCGCATCGCGGGCGACGAGAACGATGCGCTGAACCGTGGCTTGCTGGCGCGCCTGCAGCAGGCCGACGTCGCGGGTCTTGCGGAATTCTGCGCGGACTACGCCAAGCGCACGCGCGCCGACATGGGGATGAAGCACCTCGCGTGGATCCTCGGCGGGCTGGGCGACCGTTACCGCGGCGCCGACGTCCTCGGCTATGGACCGACGTACGGCGCCGGCGCCGCCATCGTCCAGTTCCGCCTCTGAGCCGAAGGAGCACGCTGCGATGCTGACACTGGCGGAATACAGCCGATACGACGGCCTGGGCCTGGCCGACCTCGTGCGTCGCGGGGAGATCTCGGCGCAGGAGCTCACGGCCGTCGCGCAGCAGGCGATCGCGGCGGTGGACCCGCAACTCGGGCTGGTGGTCCACGACATGCGCGCCGAAGCCGCGGCGACGCTCGCCCGACCGCTGCCCGAGGGGCCGTTCCGCGGCGTGCCGTTGCTGCTCAAGGATTTCGTCATCAACTACGCGGGCGTCGCGACGCGCTTCGGTTCGCGCCTGTTCGAAGGACTGATCCCCGATCACGACAACGAGATGATGGCGCGCTTCCGGCGCGCGGGATTCGTCACGCTGGGCAAGACCTCGTGCCCCGAGTTCGGATTCAGCCCGACCGCCGAGGCCGTGGTGTACGGCCGTCCCGCGCGCAACCCGTGGGATCCCTCGCGCACGACCAGCGGATCGAGCGGCGGCTCGGCCGCGGCGGTGGCCGCGCGCGTCGTGCCGATCGCCTACGGCGACGACGGCGGCGGCTCGATCCGGCTTCCGGCGTCGCACAACGGCGTGTTCGGCCTGAAGCCGTCGCGCGGGCGCGTGCCGATGGGCCCGGACATTCCCGACAGCGCGTTCGCCGGACTCGCGGCGTGTCACGCGTTGACGCGCTCGGTGCGCGACAGCGCCGCCGTGCTCGACGCGCTGGCCGGCGCCGATCCGGGCGCCACGTACACCGCGCCGCCGCCGGTGCGTCCGTTCCTGGAAGAGACGCGCCTGCCGCCGCCGCGCCTGCGCATCGCGTGGACGAGCACGCTGTCGAACGACGTCACGGTGCACGCCGACTGCCAGGCGGCGGTCGAGGATGCGGCGACGCTGTGCGCATCGCTGGGCCATGAGGTGGTTCCGGTGACGTTCGATCTGGACCGCGTGGCGCTGTCGCGCGCGTGGTGCACGGCGATCATCGGCTGGCTGCAGCCGGTCGTGGACGGCACCGCCGCGATGCTCGGCCGCACGCCGGGGCCCGACACCCTCGAGGCCGTCACGTGGTCGGCCGTGCAGCACGGCCGCAAGCAGAAGACCGCGGAGATCGTCGGGGCACACATGCTGTTCAACGCGCTGTCGCGCCAGTTCGCCGCGTTCTTCGGTGACTACGACATCCTGCTGACGCCGACCGTGAGCCAGCCCCCGCAGCCGCTCGGTGCCGTGAACCAGAACGATCCGGCGATCGACGCATACGACTACACCGAGCGCTTCCTGATGCGGCTCGGGCACACGTGCGCGTTCTTCAACGCGACCGGCCAGCCCGCGATGTCGGTGCCGCTGTTCTGGAATCGGGACGGGCTGCCGATCGGATCGCAGTTCGTCGCGCGCTATGGGGACGAGGCGACGCTGCTGAGGCTGGCGGCGCAGCTCGAGCACGCGCGGCCCTGGGAGGGACGGCGGCCGCCGGTCTGCGCCGGCTAGCTCCGCGCGACAGTGTCACGCGGCCATCGGCGGCACGTTCATCAGGCTGTACCCCACCGCCGCCACGCACAGCGCCAGCATCATTCCGACCGCGATCCAGTCGCTGCCTTCGAGCCGCCACGTGCCGGCACCCGCGTCCGTGCGCCGCTTGCGCTCGCGCATCGCGAAGAACACCGGCACGAAGATGCTCACGCCGATCACCAGCGAGGCGACGAGGTAGAGCCAGGCCCGGGGCATCGACAGGCGCCGGCATTCGCCGAACGTCCAGACGACCACCGCGCTGGCGAGCACGAAGATGTCGGCGACCAGGAAGACGCCGGCGGGGTTGATCAGCGCGTCCTTCCAGAATTCGATCGTGCCGTTGACCAGGCCGTGCGGCAGGTAGGCGGGCAGCTGGGCCTGGGTGCCGATGGCGCCGAGGAGGGCGAGGAACCAGAAGAGGTATTCGGGGGTGCGGCTTTGCGCGTCGCTGCTCATGATGGGCCTCCCGTGTTGCTCTACTTCTTCACCGGCCGCTTCCACGGCACCGACCGCTGCTCCCGCGCCCGGTTGATCGTCAACTGGTCCGCCGGCGCGTCCTTGGCGATCGTCGACCCCGCCGCGATGTACGCGCGATCGCCGATCGTCACCGGCGCGATCAGCTGGCTGTCGCTGCCGATGAACACCTCGTCCCCGATCGTCGTGCGGAACTTGTTGGCGCCGTCGTAGTTGCAGGTGATGACGCCCGCGCCGACGTTGGTCTTCGAACCGATGTCCGCATCGCCGAGGTAGGCCAGGTGGTTGGCCTTGGTGCCTTCGCCCAGCACGCTGTTCTTGATCTCGACGAAGTTGCCGATGTGCACCTTGTCCGCGAGCCGCGACGACGGCCGGAAGCGCGCGAACGGACCGATCGAACACTGGCGTCCGATCACCGCCGACTCCACGACGCAGTGCGACTCGATGCGCGTGTCGGCGCCGACCTTGGCGTTGCGCAGCAGCGTGTACGGCCCGACGTAGACGTGATCGCCGAGCTCCACCTCGCCCTCGATCACCACGCCGACGTCGATCTCCACGTCCTGCCCGCACAGCAGGCTGCCGCGCAGGTCGAAGCGATCCGGATCGACCAGGCTGACGCCCTGTCGCATCAGCTTGTCCGCCTGCAGACGCTGGTAGCTGCGTTCCTGGCGCGCGAGCTGCAGACGATCGTTGACGCCACTGGCCTGCTCGGCCGAATCGACGTGCGCGGTCTGGATGCGCGCGCCGTCCTTGGCCGCGAGGCGCACCACGTCGGTCAGGTAGTACTCGCCCTTCGCGTTGTCGTTGCCGACCTTCGAGAGCCAGCGTCGAAGCTCGCGCGCCGGCGCGGCGATCACGCCGGTGTTGATCTCGCGGATCTTGCGCTGCGCGGGGCTGGCGTCCCTTTCCTCGACGACGCCGACGACCTTGCCGCCGCGGCGCAGGATGCGGCCGTAGCCGAACGGGTTGTCGATCTCGGCGACGAGGATGCCCAGGCCCTGGTCGCCGGCGGCGGCGAGCAGATCCTCCAACGTGCTCGTCTCGATCAGCGGCACGTCGCCGTACAGCACCAGCACGCGCGCGCCGTCCGCAATCCCGGGCATCGCCTGCTGCACGGCGTGAGCGGTGCCGAGCTGCTGTTCCTGCATGGCGAACGCGACGTCCTTCGACTGCGGATGGGCCGCGGCATACCACGACCGCACTTCGTCGCCGCCGCGGCCGATGACGATGTGGAAACCCTGCGGCTGCAGGCCGCGTGCGGCGGCGATCACATGGTCGAGCATCGGCCGGCCGGCGATGCGGTGCAGCACTTTCGAGCGATTGGACTGCATGCGTGTGCCCTGGCCGGCAGCCAGGATCACGACGTGCAGCGGAACGGGCGGCTTGGCCATTCCCGCTGGCTTCTTCTTGTTCTCAGCCATGACGAAAAGCTCCCCTACAACGGAAAAGGCCGCGCAGTGCGCGGCCTTTACTCTACCCCGGGCATCCTCAACGGTGCCCCGGCTCCTTGAGCTTCTTGACGAACTCGAGCCGCGCCGCGGCTTCGACCAGCTCCTGCTGCGCCTGGGCCAGGTCCATCTCTGTCTTGGCGCCGGCGAGCTTGGCTTCGGCTTCGGCCTTGGACTGCGCCGCCGCGGCCTCGTCGGCGTCTTCGCCGCGCAGCGCGGTGTCGGCCAGCACCGTCACCAGGTGCGGCTGGACTTCGAGGATGCCCCCGCCGACGAAGAACGGCAGCTCCGAGCCGTCGGCCTGCTGCACGCGCACCGTGCCCGGCTTGAGCGTGGTCAGCAGCGGGGCGTGGCGCGGCGCGATGCCGACCTCGCCCATCGCCGCCGGCGCGAACAGCATCGAGGCCTCACCGGAGAAGATGTGGCCCTCTGCAGCAACGATGTCGACGTGAAGTGTGGCCATATGCTCTGTCCTGTTTGCTCCGGCCGATTGAGCGACGCGAGGCGTTCGCTCGAATCGGACGATTTGGTACGGCGCGAAGCGGCCGGACTAAAGCTTCTTCGCCTTCTCCACCGCCTCATCAATCGTCCCGACCATATAGAACGCCTGCTCCGGCAGATGGTCGTACGCGCCGTCGACGATGCCGCGGAAGCCGCGGATGGTCTCCTTCAGCGAGACGTACTTGCCCGGCGAGCCGGTGAAGATTTCGGCGACGTGGAACGGCTGGCTCAGGAAGCGCTGGATCTTGCGCGCGCGGGCCACGGCCTTCTTGTCGTCTTCCGACAGCTCGTCCATGCCCAGGATCGCGATGATGTCCTTCAGTTCCTTGTAGCGCTGCAGCACGCCCTGCACGTCACGCGCGGTCGAGTAGTGCTCGTTGCCGATGACGTTCGGATCCAGCTGGCGCGACGTCGAGTCCAGCGGATCCACGGCCGGGTAGATGCCCAGCGCCGCGATGTCGCGCGACAGCACGACGGTCGAATCCAAGTGCGCGAACGTGGTCGCCGGCGACGGATCGGTGAGATCGTCCGCGGGCACGTACACGGCCTGGATCGAGGTGATCGAGCCGGTCTTGGTCGAGGTGATGCGCTCCTGCAGCACGCCCATTTCCTCGGCGAGCGTCGGCTGGTAGCCCACCGCCGACGGCATGCGCCCGAGCAGCGCGGACACTTCGGTGCCGGCCAGCGTGTAGCGGTAGATGTTGTCGACGAAGAACAGGATGTCGCGGCCTTCGTCGCGGAAGTACTCGGCCATCGTCAGACCGGTGAGCGCGACGCGCAGGCGGTTGCCCGGCGGCTCGTTCATCTGGCCGTACACCATCGCCACCTTCGATTCATTGAGGTTGTCGATGTTGATGACCTTCGACTCCTGCATCTCGTGATAGAAGTCGTTGCCTTCACGCGTACGCTCACCGACGCCGGCGAACACCGACAGACCCGAGTGTTCCTTCGCGATGTTGTTGATGAGCTCCATCATGTTGACGGTCTTGCCCACGCCGGCGCCGCCGAACAGGCCGACCTTGCCGCCCTTGGCGAACGGGCACAGCAGGTCGATGACCTTGATGCCGGTCTCGAGCAGTTCGGTCGAGCCCGCCTGGTCCTCGTAGCTCGGCGCCGGGCGATGGATCGCCCAGTGCTGCTCGGCGTTCACCGGGCCGGCTTCGTCGATCGGCTCGCCGAGCACGTTCATGATGCGGCCGAGCGTGGCCTTGCCCACGGGCACCGAGATCGGCGCACCGGTGTTCTTGCAGACCAGGCCGCGCTTCAGACCGTCGGAGGTACCCAGCGCGATCGTGCGGACGGTGCCGTCACCGAGCTGCTGCTGCACTTCGAGCGTCAGGTCCGCGCCTTCGACCTTGAGTGCGTCGTACACCTTGGGAATCGAGTCGCGCGGGAATTCCACGTCGACGACCGCGCCGATGATCTGAACAATCTTGCCCGTAGCCATGTGTGTGCTCTTCTGAAAATTAACCGCTGATGGCGGCGGCGCCGCCTACGATTTCCGACAATTCCTTGGTGATGCTCGCCTGGCGCGCCTTGTTGTAGCTCAGCTGCAGGCCGCCGATGATCTTGCCGGCGTTGTCCGACGCCGACTTCATCGCGACCATGCGCGCCGACTGCTCGGACGCGGCGTTCTCGATCACCGCCTGGTAGACCTGCGACTCGATGTAGCGCTGCAGCACCGTGTCCATCAGCTCCGCGCTCGACGGCTCGTAGATGTAGTCCCAGTGCGACAGCAGGCCTTCGCTCTTGACCGGCAGCACCGGCAGCAGCTGACGCACCGTCGGCTTCTGCGTCATGGTGTTCACGAACTCGGTCGAGAGCAGGAACACGCGATCGACGTCACCGTTGCGATAGCTGTCGGTGAGCAGCTTGATCACGCCCAGCAGCTGCGAGAGCTGCGGCTTGTCACCGAGCTGGTTGGCGGTGCCCAGCACCTTTCCGCCCACGCGACGGAAGAACGAGATCGCCTTGTTGCCGATCAGCGCGACGTCGGTCTCGACGCCCTGGTCCTTCCACTCCTTGATGTTGCGCACCGCGACGCGGAACGCGTTCATGTTCAGACCGCCGGCCAGGCCGCGGTCCGACGACACGATCAGGAACGCGACGCGCTTGACCGGCCGCTCCACCGTGTAGGTGTGCTTGTACTCGAGGTTGGCCGAAGCCAGGTGACCCAGCACGAGCCGGATCTTCTCCGAGTACGGGCGCGCCCTGGCCATGCGCTCCTGCGCACGGCGCATCTTGGACATCGCCACCTTTTCCATCGCACGCGTGATCTTCTGCGTGTTCTTCACGCTTTTGATCTTGGTGCGGATCTCTTTGGCGCCGGCCACGGCCTACTCCTGACTTAGATCGCCGACTGCTTCACGTAGGCATCGAGACCGGCCTTGAGGTCGGCTTCGATCGCATCGTTCCAGTCACCCTTTTCGTTGATCTTGTCCATCACGGCCTTGTGGCTGGACGTGAGGAACTGGTGCAGGCCTTCTTCCCACGCCAGGATCTTGGTGACGTCGACCTTGTCGATGTAACCCTTTTCCACCGCGTACAGCGTGGCGGTCATCTGCGCGACCGACATCGGCGCGTACTGCTTCTGCTTCATCAGCTCGGTGACGCGCTGGCCGCGCTCGAGCTGCTTGCGGGTGGCTTCGTCGAGGTCCGAGGCGAACTGCGCGAACGCCGCGAGCTCGCGGTACTGGGCCAGTGCCAGACGCACACCGCCGCCGAGCTTCTTGATCGCCTTGGTCTGGGCCGCGCCACCGACGCGCGACACCGAGATACCGGCGTTCATCGCGGGACGGATACCGGCGTTGAACAGGTCGGTCTCGACGAAGATCTGGCCGTCGGTGATCGAGATGACGTTCGTGGGAACGAACGCCGACACGTCACCGGCCTGGGTCTCGATGATCGGCAGCGCGGTGAGCGAGCCGGTCTTGCCCTTGACCTTGCCGCCCGTGATCTTCTCGACGTACTCGGGGTTCACGCGGGCCGCACGCTCGAGCAGGCGCGAGTGGAGATAGAACACGTCGCCGGGGAACGCTTCGCGGCCCGGCGGACGGCGCAGCAGCAGCGACACCTGGCGATACGCGACGGCCTGCTTGGACAGATCGTCGTAGATGATCAGCGCGTCTTCACCCTTGTCGCGGAAGTACTCGCCCATCGAGCATCCCGAGTAGGGCGCGATGAACTGCAGCGCCGGCGACTCGGAGGCCGAGGCGGCGACGACCGTGGTGTACGACATCGCGCCGTACTGCTCGAGCTTGCGCACCACGTTGGCGATCGAGCTCGCCTTCTGGCCGATGGCCACGTAGATGCACTTAATGCCCGACGACTTCTGGTTGATGATCGCGTCGATCGCGATCGCGGTCTTGCCGGTCTGGCGATCGCCGATGATCAGTTCGCGCTGGCCGCGGCCGATCGGCACCATCGCGTCGATGGCCTTGTAACCGGTCTGCACCGGCTGGCTGACCGACTGGCGCGCGATGACGCCCGGCGCGATCTTTTCGATCGGGCTCTTTTCGGTGGCATTGACCGGACCCTTGCCGTCGATGGGCTGGCCCAGCGCGTTGACCACGCGACCGAGCAGCGCCTCGCCCACCGGCACTTCGAGGATGCGGCCGGTGGTCTTCACCGTCTGGCCTTCCGCAAGGTGCTGGTAGGGACCGAGCACCACCGCGCCGACCGAGTCGCGCTCGAGGTTCAGCGCCAGGCCGTAGGTGTTGCCCGGGAACTCGAGCATTTCACCCTGCAGCGCGTCGGACAGGCCGTGGATGCGGACGATGCCGTCCTGCAGCGACACGATCGTGCCGGTGTTGCGCGTCTCGGTCGCCGCTTCGAAATTCTTGATGCGGGACTTGATGAGATCGCTGATCTCGGAGGGATTCAGTTGTGCCATGGGCCTTTGCCTTTACACCAATGGACGGGGTGCAAAGCACCCCGTTTGAAAGTAATTAATCGCGCTCACGCAGTGAGAGCGGTGCGCAGTTTTTCCAGCTCGCCCTTCACCGAACCGTCGATCACCAGATCGCCCGCCCGGATGACGGCGCCGGCCACCAGCGACTCGTCGGTCTTCCACTCCACCACCACGTCGCGGTGCAGGCGCTTGCTGACCGCGTCGGCGAGCTTTTCCTTCTGCGCGGGTGCAACCTCCGTCGCCGACGTGATCTCCACGTCGATGCGCGACTCGGCTTCGGCGCGCAGCGCCTCGAACTGCTCGGCGATGAACGGCGCCGCCTTCAGGCGGTTGTTCTCGACCAGCAGCCGGATCAGCGAACGGCCTTCTTCGCCCAGCGCGCCCGACAGCTTCTGCGACAGCACGTCGGCCAGATCCGCCTTGAGCAGCGCGGGATGACCGATCAGGTCGGCGACGTCGGGCGACTTCACGGCGGCCCCGAGCGCATCGAGCGTCTCGCCCCACTCCTTGAAGCGCTTGGAGTCGCGCGCGAGCTCGAACGCGGCTTTCGCGTACGGGCGGGCGAGCGTGGAGAGGTCTGCCATCTATCAGACCCTCGCGGCCAGATCGGCCAGCACGTCGGCGTGCGCCTGCGCGTTGACTTCGCGCTTGAGGATCTTGGCGGCTCCGAGCACGGCCAGCTCGCCGACCTGCTTGCGCAGGTCTTCGCGGGCACGCGCCACTTCGCGCTTCACCTCGTCGTGCGCGGCGGCCACGATGCGGTCGCCCTCGGTCTTGGCCTGCACCTTGGCCTGGTCGACCAGCTGCGTCGCCTGCTTGTTGGCACCGGCCAGGATGTCCTGGGCCTGCGCACGCGCGGCCCTCAGCGTCTCCTCGCTCTTGGCCGATGCGTCGGCCAGGCTCTTGGAGCCCTTTTCGGCGGCGGCCAGGCCGTCGGCGATCCGGTTCTGGCGATCGGACACGGCCTTCATCAACGGCGGCCACACGAACTTGGCCGTGAACAAGATGAAGACCAGGAAGACGATCGACTGAGCGATCAGAGTCAGATTGATATCCATGCCAATTCCCTGGAGGGAGGTTTCCTCAGCTGCGTGAATCGAACCGCGTCAGGGGCGATCAGCCGGCCGACGTGACGACCGCGAGCAGCGGGTTGGCGAACGCGAACATCATGGCCAGACCCACGCCGATGATGAACGAGGCGTCGATCAGACCCAGCAGCAGGAACACCTTGGCCTGCAGCATCGGGGAGAGTTCGGGCTGGCGAGCGGCGCCTTCCAGGAACTTCGAGCACATGATGCCCACGCCGACGCAGGCACCCAGGGCGCCCAGGCCGATGATGAGGCCGATGCCGATGCCGGTGAAGGCCTGGATCATTGCAATGTTTTCCATCTCTCTTTTCCTCAGTGAAACGGTGGTGAGTGTGTTGAAGCAGTGGTGACCGACTAGTGATGCTCGTGCGCCATCGAGATGTAGACGATGGTCAGCATCATGAAGATGAAGGCCTGCAGGGCCACGATCAGGATGTGGAAGATCGCCCAGCCCACGCCCAGGATCGCGCCGAAGATCGTGCCCATCAGCCCCGTGGCGGCCCACAGCCACAGCAGCAGGAAGATGATCTCGCCGGCGTACATGTTTCCGAACAGTCGCAGCGAGTGCGACAGCGGCTTGGAGATGTACTCGATCATCTGGAACAGGAAGTTGGCGAGGGCCAGCAGCGGCGCGCCGATCCAGCTCAGCGGGTTCATCGTCAGCTTGGGGGCGCCGAACGGCGCGGCGTAGAGCTCGTGGATGAAGCCGCCGAGACCCTTGGCCTTGATCGCGAAGCCGATCATCAGGAACCACACCGACAGCGCCAGCGCGAACGTGGCGTTGACGTCGGAGGTCGGCACCGGGCGGAACGCCGGGGCGCCCAGCGCGTGCATCGCGCCGGCGACGACGTCGATCGGCAGGAAGTCCATCGCGTTCATGAACAGCACCCACATGAACACGGTCAGCGCCAGCGGCGCGACGAACTCGAAGCTCTTGTTGAAGATGCCGCGCACCTGGTCGTTGACGAACTCGATGCACATCTCGATGAACGCCTGGCGACGGCCCGGCACGCCGGAGGTGGCGCCGCGCGCCACCCAGGCCATGAAGCCGAACACCAGCACGCCCAGCAGCGTCGAGGTCACCAGCGTGTCGACGTTGAGCGTCCAGAAGCCGCCATCCGGCTTCACCGGGTGTTGCCAGAACGTCAGGTGATGGCCGATGTAGCTGGCCGGCGTCATCGCCTGTTCGGCGTGTTCCGCGTGTTCCGCGGCGTGTTGCACGTGTTCTTCGGCAGCCATGTCTTCGCGTTCGCGTTCCCTGGACTTTCGATCGATCTACAAGTTGATGCTGTCCCGAATCGCCGTGGCCGGCGACTACCTCGTCAGTAACGTCGCGTCACCCACAACGTGAGCCACTGCGACAACACCGCCCCCACGATCCCCGCCAGGAAACCCGGCCAGGACAGGCTCGATCCCATCAGGACCACCGTGGCCAGCAGCAGCCCGGTGGTACCCATCAGCTTGAGACCTTCCGCCACCATCAGGGCCACCGCCCCACCGCCATCCGCATCGCCCCGCTGCATCCGTGGCATCAGCCACACCGCCAGCAACGTGTTGGGCAACACCACCGCCACGCCGCCGAGCAGTACCGAGCGCCCCGCGTCCCATCCAAACAACAGACCCCCGATCCCGGCCAGAGCCGCGACCGCACCCCATTGCAGAGCCACCGCCTTTTTGAGCGTGGCTCCCCAGATAGATGACTGAGACATCGGGGACGATCCGCCGGGCTAGAACTGGCTTGCTGTGGCGGAGGGAGAAATCGGGCGCGAATTCTACTCGGCCGGTGGGAAGCGGGTCAACGCGAATTGACGCGCTGCGACACGCCCAAGAACGCATTTTTCCGGGGAATTCCTGTTCGCGGACCTAACAGGCGACCGCGCAGTGCGGGCTCGCCCGCACCCCGTTCGCGGGAGGCTCGTTCCGTCCCCGGACTGGGTTCGCGCAGGCGACGTGCTCCCTCTCCCCATGCGGCTTCATTGCATGGGGAGAGGCTTGGGGTGAGGGGCGCTTTTCGAACTACGAATCCTTCTTCCCATTCCCGGTCGATCTCCCCAGCACTCCCGCCACCCCGGCCGCGATCCAGGTGCGCGGGGCCAGGCGCGGCAGGCCGGCGACCAGTCCCTGCCCCATGCCGCCGGGCACGATGATCATCTTGTTGCGGGCCAGCGCATCGAGGCTCTCCTCCACGACGCGTTCGGCCTTGAGCATCATCCGCCGCGGGATGCCGGCGCGGGTTTCGGGATTGCCGGTGGCGTCGAAGAAGCCGGTGTCGACCGGTCCCGGGCACACCGCCAGCACGCGGATGCCGCGCTTGCGGTATTCGCCCCACAAGCCTTCGCTGAAGGACAGCACGAAGGCCTTGGTCGCGCCGTAGCTGGTCATGTACGGCGTGGGCTGGAACGCGGCCATCGAGGCGATGTTGAGGATCGCGCCGCGGCCCTGCGCGAGCATGTCGGGCAAAAAAGCGTGCGTGATGTCGACCACCGCGCCGATGTTGAGCGCCACCATCTCGCCGGTGCGCGCGGGATCGAGCTTGTGGAAGCTGCCGACCATGCCGAAGCCGGCGTTGTTGATCAGCATGTCGACCTTGAACTCGGCCTCTTCGACGGCGAGCTTGACCCGCGGACCGGCGCCGGGCTTGGCCAGGTCCAGCGCGAGGGTCTCGACGCGGATGCCGCAGGACTTGCGCAGCGTGCGCGCCAGCGTCTTGAGCTTCTCGGCCGAGCGCGCCACCAGCATCAGGTCCAGGCCGTCGGCGGCCAGGCGTCGGGCAAAGGCTTCGCCGATTCCGCCCGAGGCGCCGGTGACCAGCGCGCAGCCGAACGGGTTCATGACGAAGCGATGCGCTGCAGCAGGCTCTCCAGCTCGGTGCCGCTCTTGAACTTGATCGTGACGCGGCCCGCACCGCCGGCATCCTGCTGCACGCGCACCGGCAGGCCGATGCGGGTCTGGAGTTTCGACTGCAGCTCGGCGGTGACCGGGCTGGTCGCCGCCTTGTTGGCCGACTTGTTGTGGTTCGCGCCGCCGCCCTGCACCAGCGCTTCGGTCTGGCGCACGCTCATCTGCTGATCGGCGACGAGCTTGGCCAGCGACGACTGGCGCGATCCCGAAACCGCCAACAGCACCTTGGCGTGGCCCAGGCTCAGGCGCGCTTCGCGCACCAGCGTCTGCACGTCGGCCTCGAGCTCCATCAGGCGCAGCAGGTTGGTGACGCCGGCGCGCGAACGGCCCACCGCTTCGGCGACCTGCTCGTGCGTCAGCCGGCATTCGTCGATCAGGCGCTGCAGCGCGACGGCTTCTTCCAGCGGATTGAGGTCGGCACGCTGGATGTTCTCGACCAGCGCAACGGCCATCGCGCCGCGCTCGTCGAGCTCGCGCACCACCGCGGGGATCGAGGTCAGGCCCGCGCGCTGCGCGGCGCGCCAGCGACGTTCGCCCGCGACGATCTCGTAGCGCTCGGCGCCGAGCGGTCGTACGACGATGGGCTGCACGACGCCTTGCGCGGCGATCGAACTGGCCAGTTCGGCCAGCGCGTCCTCGTCGAAATGACGGCGCGGCTGATGGGCGCCGGGCTGCAGACGCTCGAGCGCGATCTCGCGCTGCTCGTGCGACGGCGCCTCATCGAGATCGACGTCGTGGCCTTGCTGTCCTGCGCGCATGCTCGCGCTGCTCAACAACGCGTCCAGCCCGCGGCCAAGGGTGCTCGCCCGTTTTCTTGCGGTGCTCATGTTTTGCCGTCTTGTCCGGTTCCCCCGCCGGGACGCGGAGTATGGCTCAAGGTGCTGGAGCCGGGTCAATCGCTCGATTTCACTAGAGCGCGTTCGATGATCCCTCTCCCGCGTGCGGCAGAGGGTGGCGCGAAGCGCCGGGCGAGGGTGCGCGGAATCGCAACACCCTCTCCCCTGACCCTCTCCCGCACGCGGAAGAGGGGAAAAAACTTCACGCCGTCTCGAGCAGCAGTTGTCCGCCGTCGTGACGTCGCAGCAGTTCACCGGCGAGCGCGAGGTAAGCGCGCGAACCGCTCGACTGCGCGTCGTAGAGCATCACCGGCAGTCCGTGACTCGGCGCTTCGGCCAGCCGCACGTTGCGCGGGATCACCGTGCGATAGACCTTGTCGGGAAAATGCAGCAGCAGCTGCGCCGAGACGTCGTTGGCCAGGTTGTTGCGCGGATCGAACATCGTGCGTAGCAGGCCTTCGATCTCGAGCTTGGGATTGATCACGCGCTTGATCTTGCCGACGGTGTCGATCAGCGCGGACAGGCCCTCGAGCGCGTAGTACTCGCACTGCATCGGGATCAGCACGCCGTCGGCGGCCACCAGCGCGTTGATCGTCAGCTTGGACAGCGCCGGCGGGCAGTCGAGGATGATGAAGTCGTACTGGTCGGCGACGTCGGCCAGCGCGGTGCGCAGCGCGAAGTCGCCGGCAGCCTGGTCGCGCAGCTTGATCTCGGCCTCGGTCATGTCGCCATTGGCCGGCAACAGCGAAAAATTCAGCGTCTCGAGGGTCTGGATCGCGGCGCCGGGCCTGACCGACTCGAGCAGCACGTCGCGGCCGGTGAGCTTGAGCTTGGCCTTGTCCACGCCCACGCCCATCGTCGCGTTTCCCTGCGCGTCCAGGTCCACCAGCAGCACGCGACGACGCGTCGCGGCCAGCGAGGCCGCGAGGTTGACCGCAGTGGTGGTCTTGCCGACGCCGCCCTTCTGGTTGGCGACGGCGATCACGTAGCTCATGGACGGCGAACGATCACGAGATGGCGTTCCTCGCGCAGCCCTGGCACCGGCAGGCGCACGACGCGGGGCTCGGAAACGAATGGGGGGATTGCAGCGCGCTCATTGTCGTCGAGCCTGCCCTTCATCGCCAGCCAGTGCCCGCCGGGCGCCAGCAGATCCGCGGTCGCCGTGATGAACTCGCCGAGCGCGCCGAACGCACGGCTCACGATCGCGTCGTACGGTTCGGCCGGTGCGTGCGCCTCGGCGCGCGCCTCGACCACCTCGACGTGGGCGAGCGCAAGCGTGCGCACCGCGTGGCGCAGGAAGCGCGCCTTCTTGCCGTTGGAGTCGAGCACCGTCACGTGCCACTCGGGCCGCGCAAGCGCCAGCGGAATGCCCGGCAGCCCCGCGCCGCTGCCGACATCGAGCAGGCGCGTGATCGGCACATCGTGCAGCGCGGGCAGCAGCGCCAGCGAATCGAGCAGATGGCGCGTGACCATTTCCGCCGGATCGCGCACCGCGGTGAGGTTGTAGGCGGCGTTCCAGTGCGCGAGCTCGTCGCGATAGCGCATCAGCGGCGCGTGCAGCGCGCCGCAATCGAGTTCGAGTTCCTGCAGCCCGCGCTCCAGCGTCGCGGCGGAAGGGTCAGCGGTTTTCTTCACGGAAGATGCGCCAGGCGCCCTTGGCGTCCTGCCGCCAGTACTGCTCTTTCTTGGCGACGAACTTGAAGTTGTCGCTGTCGTAGTCGAGCGTGAACTCGGCCAGGAACATCGACTCGCCGGGATAGCGGAACAGGCTCACGTCGGAGAGCTTGACCTTGACGTACTTCTTGCCGGCGTTGACGCGGCGCTTGTGGTCCGCGAACTGCGCCTTGTCCAGGCCACCGGTGGAGAAGTCGTCGCCGTAGAAGCCCAGGTAGCTCTCGGTGTCCTTGCTGGCCCAGGCCTCGCGCCAGGACTCCACGCGCGTCATCAGCGTGTCGCGATCCTTCGACGCCTTGGCCTTCGAGATCCAGCTCACCTGGTCGGCCAGCACCACCGGTGCGCGGTTGCTGACCACGTAGGGCTTGAGCCAGAGCAGATCCTCGTTGGCCATCGTCACGCAGCCTTCGCTGGAGCGCGGCGCGCGCACGTAGGTCTGGCGCGGCACGCCGTGCAGCCAGATGCCGTGGCCGGTCTTGGATTTGAAACGGTCCCACAAGTTGGGATAGGTCAGCGGCAACGAGCCCGCGCCGTACAGCTCGGGCAGCTTGTCGTCGCCCATCCAGCCGGTGACGTGGTAGATGCCCACCGGCGTGCGCAGGTCACCTTCGACTTCCTTGCCGAAGCCCGCGCGTCCCATCGCCGCGTAGCGGCTGCCGACCGGCTCGAGCGTGCCTTCGAAATTGCGGAACAGATGGATGCGCGCGCCCGGCAGATCCACCAGCACGAGGTAGGGATATTCGCTGGAGAGCTGCAGCACCATGTCCGGCACCGTGCCGGCCGGCGGGCTGTAGCGCGCGCGATCCAGGCGCAGCCGCGCTTCCTCGAACAGCTCGCGGATGCGCGGATCCTGGTCGTCGGCCGCGATGCCGCGCATGCCCGAACGGGCCGCGAGCATGTCGGCATAGATCAGCTGCGCCAGACGGAAGTTGGGTTGACGCTTCAGCAGCGACTCGAGCGCCCGCATGCTCTCGAGCGTCTTGCCGGTGCGCGCCAGCTCGATGGCGCCGACCAGCTGCTCCTCGGGCATCGGCAGCGAGGCCGACGCGCTCATCGGCGCGATCGGTCCGGCCCGGACGCCGACGCAGACGGCCGCGAGCAGTGCGGCCCCGGCGATCGATGCGCGGGCGTCGAATCGCCGGGTCGGTTTGTCGCGTTCTATCGGAGCTGCAATGGCGCTCAGCGGGTGTACTCGCGGAGGATCTTCCAGCCGCCCTCGTTGCGCAGTTCCAGCACCTTGGTGACGGTGTCGGAGAAGCTGTCGGACTCGTATTCCTGCTTGAAGATCAGGCGCACGCGGCCGTCACCCAGACCCGAGGCGCGCGGATTGACCACGCCGACGCGGATGCGCTTGGGACGCGCGATGCGATCGCGACGCTGCGCTTCCCAGGTGGCGCGCGAGATGCCGCCCTCGGGGCGGAACTCGCTCGAATAGGCCGCCAGGTAGGCGTCCGAATCCTTGCTCGACCAGGCCTTGGCCCAGTTGTTGACGGCTTCGCGCACGTCGGCGGTGGTGCCGGGGTCGACCTCGTCGGACGCCACGCTCGGGGCCGGAGAGATGGCCGGGGCTTCCGGCGCGATCGCGGCCACCGGCGGCGGTGCCGGCGTGACCGCCACCGACGGCGTGGCGCGCGGGGTGTTGGCGTTCTCGCTGAGCTTGTTGACGAACGACAGCTTGTTGCGAACGGTCTGGTTGCCCTGGTCGAGCATCAGCGCGCGGTTGTACGCGGCGCCGGCGAGCGCGGCGTAGATGTCGCCGAGGTTCTCGTGCGCGGTGGCGTAGCTCGGATGCGTGGCCAGCGCCGCTTCGAGCGCGTCGCGCGCCTTCTCGTAGTCGCCCTGCTGTGCGTAGAGCACCGCGAGGTTGTTGTACGGCTCCGGCAGCTGCGGATAGTCGCGCGTGATGTCGGCGAACGCCTTGATCGCCTCCTCCGTGCGGTTCAAGCGCGTCAGCACCAGGCCGCGCATGAAGCGCGCTTCGGCGTCCTGGGGCGCGGTCTTGAGCTGCTTGTCCAGTTTGCTGAGCGCCGCGTCGAGGTGCCCCTGGTTGACCAGCGTCTGCGCTTCTTCTACCGCGCTGGCGGCCAGGACGTTCTGTGCGGCGAGCAGCAACGCGGCTGCGACCGCCAGGCGGGGGATCGTTCGATTCACGCGTGAGCCTCGTGGGGGACCGGGGGACGGCCGCGCGGAGTTTAACAGCGTCGTCGCGACGGGAAACAGGCAGGCACACGCGCGTCGCGCATCGGTCCGGTGCCGGTGTCGACGACCGCGTCAGCGCGGATAGATGCGTGGCGTACCCGGCAGACGCCGCTTGAACCGCTTGTGGATCCAGAAGTACTCGGGCAACGCTTGCAAGATGCCCTCCTCGAGCGCGCGGTTCACGCGCGTTGCGTCCTCGACATCGTCGTTGCCCGGGAAATTTTCCAGCATCGGGTAGAACCGTACCTTCCAGCCGGACGGCGTTCGCTGGGGGAAGAACGGCAGCACGCGCGCGCGCCCCATCCGCGCCAGGCGCGCGGTCGCCACCAGGCTCGGCGCGGGCACGCCGAAGAACGGCGCGAACACCGACATCCGCGGATCCAGGGTCTGGTCGGGCGCATACCAGATCGCGCGGCCGTCGCGCAGCGCCTTGACCAGCTTGCGCAGGTCCTCGCGCGGCAACGCCGGCAGCCCCGAGCGACGCTCGCGCCAGCGGTGCATGAAGTAGTCCATCAGCGCGTTGCTGTACGGGCGATACATCGCGTGGAACGGCAGGCGCTGGTGCGAGCACACGATGCGCGCGCCGATCTCCAGCGTGCTGAAGTGGCCGGTGAGCAGCAGCAGGCCCTGGCCGGTGGCCAGCGCCGCGTCCAGGTGCTCGCGGCCCTCGACCTCGAAGCGCGGATTCAGGCGCGCGTCGGAGGAAAACCACGCCAACGCCGTTTCGAACAGCCCGCGACCCAGCGCCCGGAAGTGCGCGGTCGCCAGCGCCTCGCGCTTGCGCGGGTCCATGTCGGGGAAGCACACGCGCAGGTTGGTGCGCACGATCTCGCGCCGCGCCCCGAGCGCCCACATCGCCACGTGGCCCAGCGCGGCGCCGAGCGCGAACTGCAGCTTCATCGGCAGCCAGCTGAGCACGCGCACCAGGCCGATCGCGGCCCAGGTGGGCCACCAGCGCGGCGCCAGCAGACGCGCGGTGAACGGCGGCGCCGCGGATTCGACAGGAGCGGGAGACGACATGACGCGGGAGTATCGCGGGATCGGCGCGACCGCCGCCACGGCCGCGGGGCCGACCGTGGCACGCGCGTCGTGAACCGCCGACACTGCGGCGCATGCGCGCGCTCTATCTGTTGCTGCTGTACCTGGTCACGCCGCTGGTGCTGCTGCGCCTGCTGTGGCGGTCGCGCCAGCTGCGCGGCTATCGCGAACGCCTGGGCGAGCGCTTTGGCTTGGTGACGCCCGCGCCGCGCGACGCCGAGATCGCCGTGTGGGTGCACGCGGTGTCGGTAGGCGAGACGATGGCCGCGCTGCCGCTGATCCGGCGCCTGGTCGAACGCCATGGCGAGCGCCGCGTGTGGGTCACCACGACCACGCCGACCGGCAGCGAGCGCGTGCGCGCCGAACTCGGCGACAAGGTGATCCACACCTATGCGCCGTACGACCTGCCCGGTTCGGTCGGTCGGTTCCTCGATCGCGCGCGGCCGCGCCAGGTCGTGATCCTGGAGACCGAGCTGTGGCCGACGCTGTTCCGCGCGCTGCGCCGGCGCAACATTCCGCTGACCATCGCCAACGCGCGCCTGTCGCCGCGATCGTTCAACGGCTACTCGCGCGTCGCCGGCTTCACGCACGACGTGCTGTCCGACACCACGCGCGTGGCCGCGCAGAGCCAGGCCGATGCGCAGCGCTTCGCCGCGCTCGGCGCCCCCAACGCCACCTGCATCGGCAATCTGAAGTTCGACATCGACCCGCCGGCGCCGCAGATCCAGGCCGGCCAGGCGCTACGCGCGCGCCTGGTCGGCGCGCAGGGCCCGCCGGTGTGGATCGCGGCCAGCACGCACGAGGGCGAAGAGGCCGCGGCGATCGAGGCGCACCGGCGCGTGCGGATGCGCCATCCCGACGCGTTGCTGCTGCTGGTGCCGCGCCATCCGCAGCGCTTCGACGAGGTCGTGCGCCGGCTCGAGCACTCGGGCCTGGCCTTCGAGCGGCGCACGCGGCTGGATCGCGCGGCCGACGACGGGGCGCCGGGCCTCGCAGTGCTGCTGGGCGACAGCCTGGGCGAGATGTGGATGTACCTGTCGGCCAGCGACGTGGCGTTCGTCGGCGGCAGCCTGGTGCCGGTGGGCGGCCACAACGTGCTCGAACCCGCGGCGCTGGGCCTGCCGGTGCTGTTCGGGCCGCACATGCACAACTTCATCGCGGCACGCGATCTGCTGCTGGGCTGCGCCAGCGCCGTGCAGGTGGGCGATGGCGAGGCGCTGGCGCGTTCGATCGTCGAGCTGCTGGACGATCCGGCGCGGCGCGCCCGGATGGGCGAAGCCGGTCGCGTCGCGGTGATGTCGAATCGCGGGGCGCTGGAAAAGTTGCTGGCGCTCCTCGACTAGAAAAAACCATGCAACGCAAAGGCGCAGACGCAAAGGTTTTCGAGTCAATTTCTCTGCGTCCTTCGCGCCTTTGCGTTGAACGCTTTTCCGAAATAAACACCCGATGGACCTGATCACCGTCACCGACAAAGGCCTGTACTGCGCGCCGGGCGACTTCTACGTCGACCCCTGGCGACCGGTGCCGCGCGCGGTGATCACCCATGCGCACTCCGATCACGCGCGCACCGGGTCCAAGCACTACTGGTGCTCGACGCCCGGCCTGGGGCTGACCCGCGCGCGCGTCGGTCACGGCGGCGGCATCACCGCGGTGCCGTACGGCGAGACGTTCACGCTCGGCGAGGCGCGCGTGTCGCTGCATCCGGCCGGTCACGTGCTCGGCTCGGCGCAGGTGCGCATCGAGGCCGGCGGCGAGGTGTGGGTGGTGTCGGGCGACTACAAGCGCGATCCGGATCCGACCTGCGCGCCGTTCGAACCGGTTCGGTGCGACGTCTTCATCACCGAGGCGACGTTCGCGCTGCCGGTCTATCGCTGGCCCGCGCCCGAGGTCGTCGCGCGCGAGATCTTCGACTGGTGGCAGGCCTGCAAGGCCGCCGGCGAGTGCGCGATGTTGTGCGCGTATTCGCTGGGCAAGGCGCAGCGCGTGCTGGCCGAACTGACGCGCTTCACCGACGAGACCGCGTACCTGCACGGCGCGGTGGTGCCGCTGGTGAAGGTGTATCGCGACGCCGGCGTGAAGATGCTGCCGACCGAACCGGTCGGAAACCAGACGAAGTTCTTCGACTGGAAGGGCCGCCTGGTGATCGCGCCGCCGGGCGCGGCCGGCACGCCCTGGATCAAGCGGTTTCGTCCGGTGTCGACCGGATTCTGCTCGGGCTGGATGCGCGTCCGGGGATCGCGTCGGCGGCAAGCCTGGGATCGCGGCTTCGTGCTGTCCGATCACGCCGACTGGGACGGGCTGCTGCTCAGCATCGAGCAGTCTGGTGCGCGCCGCGTGCTCGCCACGCACGGAAATACCGATGCGCTGATCGAGGTGCTGCGAGCGCGCGGCCTCGATGCGAGCGCGCTGCGGACCGAGTACGAGGGTGAGCAGGGTGGGAGTGCGCCGCTGGATGCGGCCGAGGAAGCCGCGGCGTGAAAGAAAAGGCGTCACCGCAAAGGCACAAAGGAAAAAAGCAAGGACGCAAAGGTCTTTCAACTGGTTTTCCTCTGCGTCCTTTCTTTTCCTTTGTGCCTTTGCGGTGACGTCCTTGACTCTTGCCCATGCGTCGCTTCGCACAGCTGTACGCGGACCTCGACGACACGCGCGCCACGTCGCGCAAGCTGAGCGCGATGCGTCGCTACTTCGCGCAGGCGCCGGCCGAGGATGCGGCCTGGGGCCTGTTCTTCCTGCTCGGCAATCGACTCAAGCGGCTGATCCCGCCGACGCGCCTGCGCGGGTGGATCGTCGAGGCAACCGGGCTGCCCGAGGCGGTGGTCGAGGAGAGCTACGCGCACGTCGGGGATCTGGGGGAGACGATCGCATTGTTGTTCGATCGGGAAGGGTCGGGCCCCTCACCCCCACCCTCTCCCCGCTCGCGCGGGGAGAGGGAGACCGCCGTGCCCCCCCTCCCCGCATCGCGGGGAGAGGGTGGGGGCGAGGGGCCCGGCGCACTCCCACTCCACATCTGCGTCGAAAACCTCCGCGCGCTGCAAGACGCCGACGAACCCGCCCAACGCGCGTTCATCGTCGAGCAATGGCGCACCCTCCCCTATCTCGAATGCCTGCTGTTCAACAAGCTGCTGACCGGCTCGTTGCGCGTCGGCGTCTCCGCGGGCCTGGCCGCGCGCGCGATCGCCGAGCACGCCGGCCTGGAACCGGCGCTGGTGCAGGCGCGATTGATGGGCGACTGGACGCCGAGCGTCGAAGCGTTCGAAGCGCTGCTTGCCGCCAGCGATCACGACGGCGCGCGCGATCCGTCGCAGCCCTACCCGTTCTGCCTGGCCTCGCCGCTGGAGGCCGAGCCTGAATCGATCGGCGATCCCGGCGCGTTCCTGGTCGAGTGGAAATGGGACGGCATCCGCGGCCAGCTGATCCGACGCCAAGGCCGCACGTTCCTGTGGTCGCGCGGCGAGGAACTGCTCGACGGCCGTTTCCCCGAGATCGAGGCCGCGGCCACCGCGCTGCCCGACGGCACGGTGATCGACGGCGAGGTGCTGGCCTGGAACGCGCAGGGCGTGATGCCGTTCGCGGCGCTGCAGAAGCGCATCGGCCGCAAGACGCTGGGAAAGAAGATCCTGGCCGAGAACCCGGTGGTGTTCCTGGCCTACGACCTGCTCGAGTGGGAAGGCGCGGACTGGCGCGAGCGTCCGCTGGTTGCGCGTCGCGCGCGGCTCGAATCGCTGCTCGGTCACGCCACCCGCGACGCCGCGATGCAGCTGTCGTCCGCGGTGCGCGCCGCCGACTGGCGCGAATTCGCCGCGCTGCGCGAGCAGGCGCGCGCACGCGGCGTCGAAGGCCTGATGCTCAAGCGCCTGGATTCGCCGTACCTGCCGGGACGCAAGCGCGGCTTGTGGTGGAAGTGGAAGATCGGTGCGCTGACCGTCGACACCGTGCTGTTGTACGCGCAGTCCGGGCACGGACGGCGCTCGAATCTCTACACCGACTACACGCTCGCGGTGCGCGACGGCGAAAACCTCGTGCCGGTGGCCAAGGCCTACTCGGGGCTGACCGACGAGGAACTGGTGCAGATGGATCGCTGGATCCGCGCGCACACGCGCGAGAAGTTCGGCCCGGTGCGCAGCGTCGACGCCGAGCAGGTGTTCGAGATCGCGTTCGAAGGAATCCAGGCGAGCACGCGGCACAAGGCCGGCGTCGCGTTGCGGTTTCCGCGGATCGCGCGGTGGAGGAAGGACAAGACGGTCGGCGAGATCGATACGCTCGAATCGCTCAAACGGCTGATTCGTCCGTCGGCGTGATGGCGGGATGCGCTGCGCATCCCGCCGCGGCTACCCGCCCGGCCGAGGCTTGTACGGATCCCACGTCAACCGCAGATCCAGCGCCCAGCGCGTCGTGCCGTCGGCCTTGGCGTGCGGCAACAGCTGCAGGTTGCGCTGGGTGATCCGGAACGGCGGCGGATCGGGCAGGCGATCGAAGGTCTTCGCGTCGCGCGGCGGCAGCGTGTAGACGTCGCCGTTCTCGTTGTTCGTCGCGTGCCAGCTCAGGTCGACCTTGCGCGTGAAGCCGCCGTCGGCGCCGCGGGTGTAGACCTGCGTGTTCGAGATCAGCGTACCGTGCGCCTTCTTCACCTCGTCGAGCGTGAGCGTGTACAGCAGCGACATGCCCTGTTTGATCTCGACCTCGACGCCGATGTCGAACCCGACCGCGGCGTGCGTGACCAGCGGAATGTCGAGGCCGACGCGCTTCTTTTCCATTCGCACCGGCCGCGAATCGCGCACGCGGCCGCGATCGTCGGTGACATAGCGCGTGCCGGCGTCGGGCCGCTGCCATTGCGGATCGCTGCTCAGCACCACGCGCATCGGCAATCCCGCCACCGGCTTCTTCGTCGCGTGATCGATCACCGTGATCAGCAGGTCCAGCGTGTCGCCGCCCGATGCGGACGCAGGCGCCGCCGCCACCGCGGGGGCCGCCTTCAGCGGCGCGCCGTCCAGCCGACCGATCTCCCGAAGTTCGAAGGGACCGCCGGCCATGCCGTACAGGTACAGCCGCGTCGGCTCGTTGCCGCGACGCGCCCGGACCAGAAAGCGCGAGGGATTGTCGACCGAGTCGATCACCCGCACCTGCGCGCCCCCGAGTTCCGCGCCGACGCGTTCGACGACGTTCTCGCTGCGGTTGTCGAACCAGATCACCGGTCGCTCGCCGCCCGCGAGTTCCACGCCGATCAGCGTGCCGCGCGGCGACACGATCGGCTGCATCGCGTGGCTGCCGTCGGCGAACACGCTCAGGTGCGGATCCTCCTGGTCGGACAGATCCAGCGAAAACATCGCGTCGTGCGCGCCGCGGCGGCCCAGCGCGTTCAGCCGGTCGGCCACGTTCACGTGCACCGGCATCGGCTGCAGCGCGGGCACGCCCGGCGGAGGTCGAAAACGCGTGAGCCGTTTCCATTTCAGCGGACGCCACAGCTTGGCCTCCCCCAGCCGCGAGAACGCCGCGACCGTGCCGTCCGGCTCGGCGCCCCAGCCGAAGCGCACCTCGCCGAAGTTGTCGGTGCGGAAATGCCGGATCGGCGGCTGCGCCGCGAGCGTGGTGCGCAGCG
The DNA here is from genome assembly GCF_020697055.1 of Panacagrimonas sp. Taxonomy (GTDB): domain Bacteria; phylum Pseudomonadota; class Gammaproteobacteria; order Nevskiales; family Nevskiaceae; genus Panacagrimonas. The sequence goes on from NZ_JAJFBP010000029.1 coordinate 27,723, forward strand.
CACCGTCCAGCACGTCGAGCTGCGCCACCGACGGAAAGGCCTCGCCCTGCGCCTGCAGGCGCAGCAGCACGGATCGGGGTTCGCGCGGCAGCCAGTCGATCACCTGCGGCCGCAGGTCGGGATCGTCACCGCGCTGTTCGTGGCGCAGCAGCACGCGCCGATCGCCGCCGTCGACGTTCACCGCCAGCACCGTGGACCGGCCGCCCAGATGCAGGCCGCACAGCAGCCGCTCCGAGTTGCCCCAGCCCCACCAGTCCAGCGTCTTGCCTTCGAAGGCGCTCGCATCGATCACGCGGCGGCGTGCATCGTCGCCGTCGAGGTCGATCACCTCCAGCGCGACCTGGTTGGCGGCGTCGCGCGCCAGGTAGGCCACGTAGCGACCGTCGGGAGACAGCGAAGGATTCTCCATGCGCGGCAGCTCCCTGGGCGCGGCGTGGGCCATCGTGCTCACCAGCGCGAGCGCGAACAGATAGAAGAAGGAGAACAGGATCCTCATGCGCACTCAGCCATACCCGCGCATCCGGATGCGCCACAGCCCGTCGAGCGCGTACAACGCCAGCGCGCCCCAGATGCAGCCGAAGCCGATCAGCTGCACCTCGGAGAACGGCTCGCCGAACAGGAACACGCCGGTCAGCAGCTGCAGCGTCGGTCCGATGTACTGGATGATCCCGACCAGCGACAGCGGAATGCGCCGCGCGCCGTAGGCGAACCAGATCAGCGGCATCGCGGTGACCACGCCGGCCAGGATCATCAGCAGGTCCTCGTAGCGACCGACGTGGCCGAAGCCGCCGGTGCCCATCGCCTCGCAGAAGACCAGGTAGCCCAGCGCCGGCACGAACATGATCAGGCTCTCCACGCCCAGCCCCGGCACCGATTCCACCGACACGATCTTGCGGATCAGTCCGTAGGTGCCGAACGAGAAGGCCAGCGCCAGCGCGATCCACGGCAGCCGACCGAGTTTCCACGTCAGCCAGGCCACGCCGAACGCCGCCAGCGCCACCGACACCCACTGGCGCAGGTTCAGGCGCTCGCCCAGCACCGCCACGCCGAGCAGCACGTTCACCAGCGGATTGATGAAGTAGCCCAGCGCCGACTCGACCACGTGGCCGGCGTTGACCGCCCAGATGTAGAGCACCCAGTTGACGCTGATCAGCAGGCTGCTGGCCAGCAATAGCGGCGCCGCGCGCGGTCGCGACAGCGTCGCGCGCAGCCAGCCGAAGCCCTGCTTCCACATCAGGAATCCGACGACGAACACCGTGCACCACAGGATCCGGTGCGCGGTGATCTGCAACGGCGCGACCATCTGCAGCTCGCGCCAATACAGCGGGAACAGGCCCCAGGCGATGAACGCGCCGACGGTGGCGACGAAGCCGCGTCTAGCTTCTTCCGGTGTCGGCTGGGTGGGGGTCATGTGGGGGGCGGGGAGTACAAGCCGAAAGAATCACGCAAAGACGCAGAGACGCAGAGCACGCAAAGGAAAAAAGAGTGGGATTGCGCGAGGCGTGGCCTCGCCGCTTTTTACCTGAGTTTTTCTTTGCGTCCTTCGCGTCTCTGCGTCTTTGCGTGATTCTTTCAGCTTTTCCGCCCACCTTGGAAAGACCCCCGGCGCTCCCACCCTAGGCGGATGTCCGAAGCCACGCCGCGCCCCGACGTCGTCGACCGCATCGAGCGCGCGTTCGCGGCGCGCGGGTGGCGCGTCTTCGACTACCAGCGCGAGGTCTGGCGCGCGCAGGCGGCGGGCGGTTCGGGCCTGATCCACGCGCCGACCGGCACCGGCAAGACGCTCGCCGCCTGGCTCGGGCTGCTGGCGGATCCGCAGCGGATCGACGAGGGGCTCTCGGTGCTGTGGATCACGCCGATGCGCGCGCTGGCCACCGACACCACCGCCGGATTGCAGGCCGCATGCCGCGACGTCGGCGTCGACTGGAACATCGAGATGCGCACCGGCGACACCGCGTCGCACGTGCGCGCGCGCCAGCGCCGCAAGCTGCCCAACGCGCTGGTGACCACGCCCGAATCGGCGTCGCTGCTGCTGAGCTACGCCGACCTGGTTCCGGCGCTGTCGAAACTGCGCGCGGTGGTGGTCGACGAATGGCACGAGCTGCTCGGCTCCAAGCGCGGCGTGCAGACCGAGCTGGTGCTGTCGCGGCTGCGCGCGCTCAGTCCGGAGCTGAAGACCTGGGGCCTGTCCGCGACGCTGGGCAATCTGGACCAGGCGATGCGCACGCTGCTCGGTCCTTCGAGATCCGGACGCTGCATCTCGGCCGACGTCGACAAGCGCGTCGTGATCGAAACGCTGCTGCCGGACGTCGCCGAGCGTTTTCCGTGGGCCGGCCACATGGGCCTGGGCCAGGTGCCGCGCGTGATCGAGGCGATCCGCCGCGCGAAGACCTCGCTGCTGTTCATCAACACGCGTTCGCAGGCCGAGCGCTGGTTCGAACGGCTGACCGCGGTCGACGATCCGCCGCTGAAGGTCGCACTGCACCACGGCTCGCTCGATCCGGCGCTGCGCGCGGCGGCCGAGGACGGACTGCGCCAGGGCACGCTCGATGCGGTGGTGGCGACCAGCAGCCTGGACCTGGGCGTGGACTTCACGCCGGTGGACCAGGTGATCCAGATCGGCGGACCCAAGGGCATCGCGCGGCTGCTGCAGCGCGCCGGACGCAGCGGCCATCGACCCGGCCAGGTCAGCCGCATCGTCTGCGTGCCGACGCAGGCCATCGAGATCGCCGAGTTCGCGGCCGCGCGCGAAGCCGCGGCGGCAGGCACCGTCGAAGCGCGCGTGCCGCTGACGCACGCGCTGGACGTGCTGGCCCAGCACATCGTGACGCTGGCGCTCAGCGGGTGCGTCAGCGCCGCCGAAATCCGGCGCGAGATCGCCGCCACGCACGCCTACGCCGCGCTCGACGACACCAGCTGGAACTGGGTGATGGATTTCGTCACGCGCGGCGGCAGCGCGCTGGCGGCCTATCCGCAGTACCGCAAGGTCGCCGAGGACGCCGACGGCCGCCTGCACGTCCCGGACGCGACGCTCGCGCGCCGCCATCGCATGGCCATCGGCACGATCAGCGCCGATCCGCAGGTGCGCGTGAGCTTCGTACGCGGCGGATCGCTCGGCACGGTGGAGGAAAGCTTCGTGTCGCGACTCAAGCCCGGCGACAGCTTCGTCTTCGCCGGCCGCAAGCTGACGTTCGTGCGCGTGCGCGACATGGTCGCCCACGTGAAGGCCGGCGGCGGCGGCACGCAGGTGCCGCGCTGGATGGGCGGACGCATGCCGCTGTCGTCGGAGCTGTCGGAGCGGATGCTGCGGCTGTTCGCGCAGTCCGACGCCGGCGGCACGGCGCGGGATCCCGGCACGCGCGCGGAGATGGCCGCGCTGGCGCCGCTGCTGGAGATCCAGTCGCGCTGGTCGGCGCTGCCGCTGCCCGGCACGCTGCTGGTCGAACGCACGCGCTCGCGCGAAGGCGAGCACCTGTACTGCTATCCGTTCGCCGGTCGCCATGTGCACGAGGGACTTTCGGCGCTGGTGGCGTGGCGGCTGTCGCAGAAGCGTCGCGCGAGCTTCGTGTTCTCGGTGAACGACTACGGCTTCGAGCTGCTCTCGCGCGAGCTGCCGGAGCTCGACGCCGACGAGATCCGCGCGCTGTTCTCGCCGCAGGATTTCGACGCGGACCTGGTCGCGAGCATCAACGCGGCGGAAATGGCGCGGCGGCGTTTCCGCGAGATCGCGCGCATCGCGGGCCTGGTGTTCGAAGGCCATCCGGGACAGCGCAAGACGATGCGCCAGGTGCAGGCCTCGTCCGGCCTGATCTTCGACACGCTGACGCGCTATGACCCGGAGAATCTGCTGACGCAGCAGGCGCTGCGCGAAGCACTCGACCATCTGCTCGACGCGCGGCGCCTGCGCGCCACCGCCGGGCGGCTGTACGCCGCCCCGATCGACCTGCGCCACACCGATCGGCTCACGCCGCTGGCGTTCCCGCTGTGGGCCGAGCGCCTGTCCTCGCAGCGGCTGACCTCGGAGGACTGGCGCACGCGGATCGAGCGGATGCTCGAATCGCTGGAGATCGCCGCGGGCGGCACGCCGGGGCCGCCGATGCCGCCGCCGCTCGACCCGCCTGTCGCGGCATCGCGCACGAAACCGGCGTCCGAAACGCGGCGCAGGCGCAGGCCGCGACGGCTGCGGCTTTAGCGGGTCGGACAGAATTCAACGCAAAGACGCAGAGGACGCAAGGAAAAGAATCTGGAGGGTCGCTCGTCCCTAGGAATCCTTCTCTCGCCGTTTCCCCTCTGCGACCCTTTGCGTCTTTGCGTTGCAACTTTCTTAGACTCCCCCTCCCCATGCCGCACCCCCTGCGAATCGAGCTGCAAGGCGAAGCACTGGACCTGCACGCCGAGCGCGCGCTGTTCTGGCCGCGCCGGCGCACGCTGATCGTGGCCGACGTGCACCTGGGCAAGGACGCGGTGTTTCGTCGCGCCGGATTGCCGATTCCGGCAGGCGCTGTCGCGACCGACCTCGCGCGGCTCGAGGCACTGGTCGATCGCTTCGCGCCGGAACGCCTGCTGGTGCTGGGCGATCTGCTGCACGCGCCGATCCACGCGAGCGACACGGCGTGGATCGAGCAGGTGAGCGCGTTTCGCGCGCGCCACGCGTCGCTGGCGTTCGACGTGGTGCGCGGCAATCACGATCGCGCCCCGGAGCGCGTGCCGTCGGCGTGGGGACTGCGCTGGCTCGAAGACGGCGCGCACGAAGCACCGTTCGTGTTCATGCACGACGCGCGCGACGACGATCGCGGCTACGCGCTGGGCGGACACCTGCACCCGGTGATGCGATTGAACTCGGCGACCGATTCGCTGCGGCTGCCGGTGTTCTGGCTGCGGGCCGGTTACGGGGTGTTGCCGAGTTTTGGCGGGTTCACGGGCGGGTATCCGATCGGATCGCGCGTAGCGCGAGGCGAACGCGCTTACGCCGCGACGCCGGAGGGCGTCATCGAAATCGCCTCGACCCGTCGCCGTCGCCCGGGCGAAGCCCGGGGGCGGTGAGCGCAAAAGCCCCGGGCTACCTTTATAGGCGCGACGCAGAGAACGTATCGCAGCGATTTGGATCGCCGCTCTCGAACCCCGCCTTGAACCAGCGCACGCGCTGCTCCGAGGTGCCGTGCGAGAACGCATCGGGCACGACATGGCCCTGCGACTGCTTCTGCAGCCGGTCGTCGCCGATCGCGGTGGCGGTGTTCATCGCCTCCTCGACGTCGCCGGCCTCGAGCCACTGGTGCTTGGCCTGCGCGACGTTGGCCCACACGCCGGCGTAGCAGTCGGCCTGCAGTTCCTGTCGCACCAGCAGGCCGCCGTCGCCCTGCACTTCCTGTCCGCGCTGGCGCGCCGCGTTGACCTTGGCCGACACGCCGAGCAGCGTCTGCACGTGGTGGCCGACTTCGTGGGCGATGACGTAGGCGTAGGCGAAGTCGCCACCCCCGCCCAGGCGCGCCTTCATCTCCTCGAAGAACGACAGGTCGATGTACACCTCGTGATCGCCCGGGCAGTAGAACGGCCCGGACGCGGAACTGGCGCTGCCGCAGGCGGTGTTCACGCCGCCGCTGAACAGATTGAGCTTGGGCGCCGCGTAGGTCTGCCCGGACGCCTGGAAGATCGGCCCCCACGCGTCCTCGGTTTCCCCGAGGATCACGCTGACGAATTCCGCGGTCTCGTCGCCGGCCGGCGGCGCCTGTCCTTCCTGTTGCTGCGGCACGCCGCCGCCGTCGCCCTGCATCTGCGCGACCATGCCGAGCATCTCGAGCGGGTTCTTGCCCAGGATCAGGCCGATCACGACGACGACGGCGATGCCGCCGAGACCCAGGCCGCCCCCGCCGCCGAACGGCATGCGGCCACGACCCCCGCCCCCACTGCCGCGCATGTCCACGACGTTGTCGCTGCGACGTCCGACTTTCCAGCGCATGAGCGTGCTCCTGATTTTCGGAGGTTGAGTCTACTAGCCGCGGCGGGATGCGCTTCGCTTGCCCGCCCTACCTATACACCCCCAATCCGGTTGGGCGTGAAAGCGAAGCGCATCCCCGCCTTCATGCCGCATCGGGCTTCGAACGCACGCGGCCCTCGGGCCCACCCAGGAACGCTGCCGCGAACGCCGCAAACCTTCCCTGCTCGATCGCCTCGCGGATCCGCCGCATCACGCCCTGGTAGTAGTGCAGGTTGTGAAGGGTGTTGAGCCGCGGCCCGAGCATCTCGTTGCAGCGGTCGAGGTGATGCAGGTAGGCGCGCGAATAGCGCGTGCAGGTGTGGCAGTCGCAGGCCGGGTCGAGCGGGCCGGGGTCGTCGCGATGCACGGCGTTGCGCAGCTTGACCACGCCTTGCGACGTGAACAGGTGGCCGTTGCGGCCGTTCCGCGTCGGCATCACGCAGTCGAACATGTCGATGCCGCAGCCCACGGCCTGCACCAGGTCCCGCGGCGTGCCCACGCCCATCAGGTAGTGCGGCTTGTCCTGCGGCAGGTGCGGGCCGATCGCGTCGAGCACGTGCAGGCGCTCGGCTTCGGTCTCGCCGACCGACAGGCCGCCGAGCGCGTAGCCGTCGAAGCCGATTTCCGTCAGCCGCTGCAGCGATTCGCGGCGCAGGTCTTCGAGCATGCCGCCCTGCACGATGCCGAAAAGTGCGGCCTTCGAATCGCCGTGCGCCTGCTTGCAGCGCGCCGCCCAGCGCGCGCTCATCTCCATCGACTTGCGCACCTGCTTCTCGGTGGCCGGGTGCGGCGTGCACTCGTCGAACTGCATCACGATGTCCGAGCCGAGCAGGCGCTGGATCTCGGTGGCGCGCTCCGGGGACAAGAACACGCGATCGCCGTTGATGGGGGACGCGAACTTCACGCCCTCCTCGGTGATCTTGCGCAGCCCCGACAGGCTCCACACCTGGAAGCCGCCGGAGTCGGTGAGGATCGGACCGCTCCAGTCCATGAAGCGATGCAATCCGCCCAGCCGCGCCATCTCCTCGGCGCCGGGCCGCAGCATCAGGTGAAAGGTGTTGCCGAGCAGGATCTGCGCGCCGGTGTCGCGCACCTCGGCCGGCGTCAGGCCCTTGACGGTGCCGTAGGTGCCCACCGGCATGAACGCCGGCGTCTCGACGGCGCCGCGTTCGAACACGAGGCGACCGCGTCGCGCGGGACCGTCCTGGGACAGCAGCTGGAATTGCACGACTCGGGTTCGGGCGCGGTGGACAGGTGGGGCGCGGATTGTCAGGCTCGGGACCGAACGATTCCAACCCATGGCCGCGAAGAAGATGTTCCTTTCGACGATGCGCCTGGCCCGCGTGTCGACGCGGGCGGTCACGCAGCACTGATCTCCCAGGCTGGTACATTCGAACCCGCATGGACGAGCACGTCGCCAGCCCCGACCCGATCGACACGCTGATCGCGCGCCTGTATCGCAACGCGCTCGCCGTGCCGCCGGACCAGTTCCGCGGATGGGCGCTCGAACAGGTCGCGCAGGTGATCCCCTGCGACGGCGCGCTGTGGGGCAGCGGCCTGGCCTCGCAGATGCGTTTCCACACGGTGACGGTGCGCGGCCTGCCGGCGGAATTCCCGCAGCGCCTGCAGGCGACGGTGCCGATCAACCCCCTGCCCGCGCGCATCCTGTCCCAGCTCGGCCGGCCGGTGGACATGGAGGACGTGCTGCCGGATGCGACGTTCCGCGAGTCCGAGATCTACCGCCGCGTGTTCGCACCGTTCGGCATCGAGCGGATCCTGGCCACCGGGCATCGCGACGATCGCAGCGGCCTGTACTCGCTGGTGACGCTGTACCGCCGCGACGCCGACGCGCGCTTCACCGAGGTGGAGAAGGCGCGCCAGCAGCACGTGACGTTTCATCTGTTCAACGCCGCCTCGCACAGCTTCTTCCTGCACCTGCTGCGCCGCACCGAGCGCGTGGTCGGCGCCGGCGCCGCGGTGATCGACGCGCAGGGCTCGTTCCACGAAGCGCAGCCGCGTTTCTTCGACCTGCTCGAAGAGCACTACCCCGAGCACAAGGTGCGCGAGTCGGTGCTGCCGTTCGCGCTGCCCGCGGCCGGCGACACCGTCACGCGCGGCAAGCTGTGCGTGCGCTGCGAGGCGATGGGTGATCTGTTCATGGTCCAGGTGTGGAAGGCCGGCCCGCTGGATCGGCTCACCGCGCGCGAGCGCGAGATCGTGATGGCGGTGTCGCAGGGGCTGTCGTTCAAGCAGGCGGCGCGCAAGATCGGGGTGGCGCCGTCGACGGTCGCCAATCATCTGTATCGGGTGTACCGGAAGCTCGGGGTGAGCAGCCGGACGGAACTGGCGACGGTGGTGCATCCGGGGTCGTAGTTTGAGGGAGGTGGGGATGCGGTTTTCGATTCGAGGCGAGACGCGCTCGCGGCGTCAGCCATTGATCGCGTTTGCTGGGCGCGGCGTTGGCGCTGGCGCCCGTCGTGCTGGACGCGCGCGGTTCGACGACGCTGAATGCGGCCGAGGCGCGTGACCATGTCGGCGAGCACGCGAAGGTGTGCGGCCAAGTGGCAAGCACCCGATACGCAGAGGATCGCAACGGCGCACCGACCTTCCTGAATCTGGACCCGCCGTATCCGCGTCAGATCTTTACGGCCTTGGTCTGGGGTGAAGACCGAATGAAGCGGATCCATTCCAAGCCTTCTCATATCCGCCGTGAATCTGAGCGGCCGGACAGTTAGGTAACAGAGTCGAGAGACATAAGTAACCGTGGCCTTCGGCGGTACCCGAGGAGTTCGGAGTTCCACGCAGCGGGCCGCGACCGAGGCATCATCCTCCCGGCCTCACGCCCCCGTCCCATCCCATGCACCCCGCCTTCCCCCACATCCAAGCCTGCGTCTTCGACGCCTACGGCACCCTCCTCGACTTCAACTCCGCCGCGGCGCAGGCGCGCGACGTCCTCGGCGATCGCGCGGACCGACTGTCGGAGCTCTGGCGCGCCAAGCAGCTGCAGTACACCTGGCTGCGATCGCTGATGGGCACCTACGCGCCGTTCTTGCAGGTCACCGGCGAGGCGCTGGACCATTCGCTGGAGACGCTGGGCATCGACGACGCCGCGTTGCGATCGCGCCTGATGCAGCTCTATCGCGAGCTCGCGCCGTTCGCCGACGTGATGGACACGCTCGGCGCATTGCGCGCGGCCGGTCTGCGCACCGCGATCCTCACCAACGGCTCGCAGGAGATGATCGACGCCACCTGCGCGCATGCGGGCATCACGCCGCTGCTGGACGCGATCCTGTCGGTCGACGACGTCGGCATCTACAAGCCGCATCCGAGCGTCTACGAGCTGGCCTGCACGCGCCTGGGTGTGACCCGCGATCGGATCGCGTTCGTCTCGTCCAACGGCTGGGACGCCGCGGGCGCGGCGCAGTTCGGGTTTCGCGTGATCTGGTGCAATCGCTACGGGCAGCGCGAGGAACACCTGCCCGGCCATCCGCACGTCGAGATCCGGTCGCTGACCGAGATCCCGGCGCTGCTCGGCGTGGGCGCGACGCCATGACCACGCGAAAAGGCCGGTGCCTGTGCGGTGCCGTCGCGTACACGGTCGACGTCGATCCGCTGGTCGTGCGGATCTGCTGGTGCCGCGACTGCCAGCGCCTGTCGGCGAACGGCACCGTGAACATGGTGGTGCCGACGTCGGCGCTCGCGGTGACCGGTGCGCTGGCGTCGTACCAAAGCCGCGCCGACAGCGGCAACCTGCTGACGCGCGAGTTCTGCCCGACCTGCGGCACGCACCTGTTCTCGCAAGCGGACGTGCGGCCGCAGTTCCGGGTGGTGCGCACCGGCACGCTCGAGGATCCGGCGTCGGTGAAGCCGGGTGTGAACATCTGGGCGGCCAGTGCACCGGGCTGGGCGTGCCTCGATCCGGCGCTCGAGCGCGTCGAGGGGCAGCCGTTGCCGCCGGCTGCGCCACGCGCGTCCTGATCGATCGGCGAGCGCGTTCGGCGGTGCGCTTCGCTTTCCCGCCCTACCAAGGACCGGTGATGCATCCCGCCGTAGCAGCACCCGTGGCACTGCGCACCGCGGGCTCAGTCCGCCTTGGTCTCCCTCACGCCCTTGACGTTGCCTTCCGTTCGATCGCGCGTCGGTCGCGCTACCTGTCGCCGCGCGGCGTCGTACATCGCGAAATACATGCGGTCGCCTTCCGCCCATCCGTCAAGCTGGTAGGTCTCGCCGGCGGCGCAGTCGACCCACACCCGGACACCGGCGGTGCGGATGTCGACGTAACCCACCAGGCCAATCTCGTGCAGGCCCGGCTTCAGCGTCACCTCGACGGGATATTGAAGGCCCATCGACGGCTTGCCGAGCGACTTGCCGTCCACCGACGCAATCAGGACGTTCGGTGCCGCGTGCAGCTTGCCCTTGATCAGCACCGCTTCGGCGGCCGAAGGTGCCGATCCTTCGTAGACCTGCTCCTTGCGCGGCGGGATGACGCACGCGCCGAGGAACAGTGTGAACACCGTGACGAACGACAACGCACACCGGGTCATTTCAACCTCCTCCCAGAGATGGGCGAGCACCCGGCCCGCCCGATTTGCAACGGCGTGATTCGATCGTACCGTCGAATCCTAGGGCGTCACCGAGGATTCGATGTTTCGGTGGGCGCCCGCGCTCCGGTCGCACCGCCCGGCGATCCGGCCGTCCGAGTCACCAAGGAGACCGCTCGAATGCTCCGCCTGACCCTCGCCCTGGCGTTCGCGTTTGCCCTCGCCGTCGCCTACGCGCTCTGGCCGGTCTGCGTGCCGCTGTCGGCCGACGCTACGGCCGCGTTCGTCGATCCGCCGATCGCCGAACGCACCGACACGATGCTGTGGGGCCGCATGTTCCAGCTGCGCGACGACGGGCAGTGGCAGCAGTGCAAGACCCGTATCGCGCGCGCGTTCTTCTTCTAGCGTCCACGCCGCGAGCCTCGGCTATGCTGCGCGCCGGGTGCAGCAGCAAGGGAGCGCGCGGATGTCCTCGACGACACACCCCCCGGGCGTGACCGTCATCGCCGACAGGCCACGCGGTCGCGCGGTACGCGAGGCCCTGATCGCGCGGCGCCGCAACGGCCACCCGCTCGGCGCCGAGCACCTCGCGCTCGAGCAGATCAAGACGGTCGACATTCCCGAGAAGATCTATTTCGAGCGCGCGTCGGGCGCCGTCATCACCGATGCAGCGGGCCACGACTACATCGACCTGATCATGGGCTTCGGCGCCCATCTGCTCGGGCATCGCCCGCCGGCGGTCGAGGCCGCGGTGCGCAAGCAGCTGGGCAACGGCTGGCACTTCGGTCTGAGCAATACGCTGCAGGGCGAGCACGCGCGGCGCATCGCCGGACTGGGGCTCGGCGAGCAGACCAAGATCCTCTACTGCGGCTCGGGCAGTGAGGCGACGCTGTACGCCTGCCGCGTCGCGCGCGGCTTCACCGGCCGCACGCGGATCGGCATCTTCGACGGCAGCTACCACGGCAGCCACGACTACGCGCTGGTGCGGGCCGACACCGCGGGCAGCTCGCCGGAGCGCTCGGCCAGCACGATCTTCGGCGCGGGTGTTCCGGAGACGATCCGTTCGGACACGATGCGCGCGCTGCCGTTTCGCGACGAGCGCGCGTTCGACCTGATCCGCCGCGACGCGAACGATCTCGCCGCGGTGCTCGTGCAGCCGGTGCAGAACAACCTGCCGCGGATGGACAGCGGCTGGTTTCTCGAAGGGCTGCGCGCCGTCTGCAATGAGACCGGCGTGCTGCTGATCTTCGACGAGGTCGTCACCGGGCTGCGCATCGGCCATCGCGGCGCGCAGGGGCATTTCGGCGTTGCGCCCGACCTGACCTGCTACGGCAAGGCGATCGGCGGCGGGCTGCCGGTCGGTGCGCTGGCGGGACGGCCGGCGATCATGGACCTGTTCCCGAAGTCGCACGCCGAGGGCGGCGTGTTCTCCAGCGGGACGTTCAACGCCAACCCGCTGACGATGGCGGCAGGCCTGGCGACGCTGGACGTCGTCGAATCGACGAAGGACACGCTGTACGCCGAGCTCGAGCGCAAGGCGGATCGGCTGGCCGCGCGCGTCAACCGCTTCGCCGAGCAGCGGCAGATCGCGGTGCGGATGATGAACGCGGGCTCGATGCTGCACCTGGGCTTCGAGAAGGCGCTGGCCAACAACGCCTGGGACCGCAGGGCGCCCACGCCGGAACAGACCGACGATTTCTTCCTGCACATGCTGGCGCAGGGCGTGCTGATGCCGGCCAGCCGCATGACGCTGATCTCGGCCGCGCATTCGGATGCGCAGATCGAGACGGTGGGCGATGCCATCGTGCGGACGCTCGACGCAATGCGCGAGGACGGCCTGGTCTAGGTTCGGGTCGGGTTCGGGTTCGGGTTCGGGTTCGGGTTCGGGTTCGGGTTCGGGTTCGTCGCAAGTGGGCCTCACGTCCGCGCTGGGTTTCGACACACGCTCGATCCCCATTTCGCAAATCAACAGCGCTTCGAACTTCTGGAGCAGTTCCAGCGCGAACGACAGCGCGAGCACGAGAACCGCGCGCGTCTCCTCAGGCCCGGTGATACGGATGGTTCGCCGTGAGGCTCCACGCCCGATACAGCTGCTCGGCCACCAGCACCCGCACCAGCGCATGCGGCAGCGTCAGCTTCGACAGCGACCAGCGCTCGTCGGCGCTCGCGAGCACGTCGCTCGAATGTCCGTCGGGTCCGCCGACCAGCAGCGCGACGTCGCGGCCGTTCCGCATCCAGACCTTCAGGCGTGCGGCCAGATCGGTGCTGCTCCAGGCGGATCCGCGTTCGTCGAGCATGATGCGGTGATGGTCGCGCGTGCGCTCGAGCAACTTGGATCCTTCGGCCTGCTTGGCGCGTTCGGGATCGGGATTCTTGTCGCCGCGCGGTGCCAGCGGCAGCTCGACCAGTTCGAGCTTGAGTTCCTTCCGGGGCAGCCGCTGCGCGTAGTCCTGGAAGCCCGCGTCGACCCAGGCCGGCATGCGCGTGCCGATCGCGACTAGACGCAGCTTCACGGGGATGCGATCACGGTCATCGGGTCCAAAGTCAACAAAACGCAGCGCGGGAAAGCGGCCGCATCGCGGCCGCGCATCCCGCCGATGGCACCTGCGCTGCGGCGGGATGCGCTTGACTTTCCCGCCCTACGATCGCGGTGACGCGCACGCGCCTGGATCAGCGGGCCGCCACCTTCTGCGGCGGCGCCTCGCTCATGTCCCACAACTTCTCGAGCTGGTAGAACGCGCGCGCCTGCAGCTGCATCACGTGCACCACCGCATCGCCCAGATCCACCAGCACCCATTCGGATTCATCCAGGCCTTCGACTCCGCGGGGCTGATGTCCTGCGTCCTTGTATTTCTCGACCACGGCTTGCGCGATCGATTTGACGTGACGATTCGAAGTACCGGTACAGATGATCATCGTGTCGGTGATCGTGGTCAGGCCACGCACGTCGAGCACGGTGATGTCCTTGGCTTTGAGGTCCTCCAGTGCGACCAGCGCGAGCTGGACCACCGGATCGTCGTGATGCGTTGCAGAGGAAGCAGCTTCAGTCTTTTGCGGGGTCTTCGTCATGGGTCAGGAAGTCGATGTCCTCGGTGGTGAATGAATCGATGACGGCCTGGGGCACCAGGCCGCGGATGGAGCGCCCGGCTTTCAGCAAGCCGCGCACCCGTGTTGAAGAGATCGCCAGCGGCGGCAGCGCCGCGCTCATCAACAGACCCGCGCGCCGGCTTTTCAAGGCCTTGGGATCGGTGACGCGCTTGTCGCGCCACCAGGCGTCCACTTGCGGCGAGCGCGCGGCGGTGGCGTCCGCGCGTTCCACGAACACCAGGTGCGCAAGCTGCGGGATCTCCTGCCAGCGATGCCAGGTGTGGAACTGGTTGGCCGCGTCGTCGCCCAGCAGCAGCACCAGGCTCGCGTCGTCCGGCAGTTCGGCGCGCAGGCTCGCCAGCGTGTCGTAGGTGTAGCTGCGGCCGTCGCGCCGCACTTCGCGGTCGTCCACCACCAATCCGGGCTCGCCGGCGCAGGCCAGCTGCACCCACTGCAGGCGTCGTCGCGCCGACACGCCGGGGCGATCGCGATGCGGCGGCTCGCCGGCGGGGATCACGTGCACGCGATCCAGCCCCAGGCGCTCGCGCAGTTCGATCGCGAGCCGCAGGTGACCGTGGTGTATCGGGGAGAACGTGCCGCCGAAGATTCCGACGGCGGTCGTCATGCCGTCGCAGCGCTGGGGACCAAGAGCGGGATCGTCTTCAGCGGACGTGTCCGTCGCCCAGCACGACCCACTTCTGCGAAGTCAGGCCTTCGAGGCCGACCGGACCCCGCGCGTGGAACTTGTCGGTGCTGATGCCGATCTCGGCGCCCAGCCCGTATTCGTAGCCGTCGGCGAAGCGCGTCGAGGCGTTGACCATCACCGACGACGAATCGACCTCGCGCAGGAAGCGGCGGATGTTGGAGTAGCTCTCGCTGACGATCGCATCGGTGTGGGCCGAACCGTAGCGCGTGATGTGGTCGATGGCCTCGTCGAGGCCGTCGACGATCTTCACCGCGAGGATCGGCGCGAGGAACTCCTCGCTCCAGTCCGACTCGGACGCCGGACGCGCGAAGCTGAGGATCTGGCGCGTGCGTTCGCAGGCGCGCAGCTCCACGCCCGCTTCGCTGTAGATGCGGCCGAGTTCCGGCAGCACCTTGGCGGCGATCGGCGAATCGACCAGCAGCGTCTCCATCGTGTTGCAGGTGCCGTAGCGCTGCGTCTTGGCGTTGACCGCCACCGCGATCGCCTTGTCGATGTCCGCATCGCGGTCGATGAACACGTGGCAGTTGCCGTCCAGGTGCTTGATCACCGGCACGCGCGCGTTGTTGGAGACCGCCGACACCAGGCCCTTGCCGCCGCGCGGGATCACCACGTCGATGTATTCGGGCATCGACACCATCTCGCCGACGGTGCGGCGATCGGTGATGTCGAGCACCTGCGCCGCGTCCTCTGGCAGGCCGGCCTTGCGCAGCGCGCGCTGGATGCACCGCGCGATCGCCTGGTTCGAATTCATCGCCTCCGAGCCGCCGCGCAGGATGCAGGCGTTGCCCGACTTCAGGCACAGGCTGGCGGCGTCCGCCGTCACGTTGGGACGCGACTCGAAGATGATCCCGACGACGCCGAGGGGCACGCGCATGCGGCCCACCTGGATGCCGGACGGGCGCAGGCGCAGGTCGGTGATCTCGCCCACAGGATCGGCGAGGTTGGCCACCTGCAGCACACCGTCGGCCATCGCGCCGATGCGATCGTCGTTGAGCTCGAGCCGATCGAGCAGCGCGGCGTCGAGCTTGGCCGCCTTGCCCGCGCGCATGTCCTTTTCGTTGGCGGCCAGGATGCTCGACGACTCGTCCAGCAGCGTCTGTCCGAGCGCGAACAGGCAGGCGTTCTTGAGGCCGGAGTCGGCCCGCGCCATGTCGCGGCTGGCGGCGCGTGCACGCTCGCCCTTCTCGCGCATGTAGTCGGCGATCTCGTCCTTGCCCCCGCGGGCCCTGCTGGTCACTGCTTGCGCGTTCATAGCCCGAAGGGCCTCACCACACGACGGCCGGCGGCCGCGAGGACCAATGTTAACAACTCCTCCCAGGCCTGATCCTTCCCACCGGTCGATTTGGCCAGCTGGTCGATCGCCGCGGCCTGGCGGATCCACCCGAGCAGTTGCGTGCCCCGCGTGCGCGCCAAAGCCTGGCCGAACAGCGGAATGCGCGCGCGCGGAAACACCCGCGCCTCGTTGCAGGCTGCATCGGCATTGCCGCTGCGCGCGTACGCCGCCTGCGCCTGCGACCACTGGCGCAGCATCCAGGCCAGCGGTCCCAGGATCGCGAGCACGTCGAGGCCTTCCTCGCGCAGCCGCGCCAGCGTGTGGGCCGCGCCGGCGGCGTCGCCGCCGAGCACGCGATCGCCCAGATCGAAGGCATCGAAGCGCGAACTGTCGGCCACCGCGGCGCGCACGGTTTCGGCCGTCAGGTGTCCGTCTGGATGCAGCAGCGCCAGCTTGTCGATGTCCTGCCTGGCGGCCAGCGCGTTGCCTTCGGTGCGATCGGCGAGCGCCTGCACGGCATCGGCGTCGGGCTTCAATCCAGAGGCGCGCATGCGCGCGTCGACCCAATCGTTCCACTTGTCGGCCGGGATCTCGGCGCAGTAGACCGACGCACCGGCGTTCTCCAACGCCATGTACCAGCCGCCCTGCTGCTGCTTGTAGTCGAGCTTGCCGGCCGTGACGAGGATCAGATTGTCGGGCGACGGCCGCTCGATGATCTCGGCGATCACCTTGGCGCCGTCGAGCGACGTCTTGCCCGACGCGCTCGAGGCGGATTCGCCGTCGTCATCGTCATCGTCGCTTTCCGCCGTTGCGCGCGTGGCGACGGGCTTGGGTCCCTTGGGCATGCGCAGTTCGATGACCTTGCGCGTGGCGAACAGCGACAGGCTGTTGCAGGACGCGATCACGCGACCCCAGTCGAAGCCGCGGTCGACGTCGAAGATCTCGCGCTCGCTGAAACCGTTCTTGCGCGCGGCGGCGCGGATCGCGTCGAGCGATTCCTCCACCAGCAGCGGCTCTTCACCGGCGACCACGTAGACCGGCAGCAGCTGCTTGGCCAGGTGCGCGCGCAACGCTTCGGGACGCAGCTTCATGCGGTGCGCAGCGTCTCGGCGTCCTTGCGCGCGGCGCGCAGGTCGGGCACCAGCAACGCCAGCGGCATGCGACGGCGCAGCGCATCGTCGGCCGACAGCGCCATCTCGTCGCGGAACGCGAGCTTCACCTCGGCGCGCACGAACGGCGCGTCCGCATGCACCCGATGCGCGAGGCTCGGATCCTTGCGCACCAGCTTGAGGATCTCTTCCGAGCGCGTGCCGTGGCGATGCGCGACCAGGCTCGCCGCGACGCCGTCCAGGCCCGCACCGGTGAGGCTCTTGGTGGTGGCCGGCAGCCACTCGTCGAATTCGTCGGCCTTGGGCGCGCCGGGCAGGCGCTTGGCATGCGTGGTCGATTTCACCTTCTTCTGGCCCAGCGCCTTCTGCACTCGATCGACGATCTCGATGGCGTCGCAGCGCGAGGTCGTGTACTTGCCGCCGATGGGCAGCACCAGCCGCGGCTCGGGCTCGGCGATCTCGAATTCGCGCGACACCGCGGACAGGCTCGCCGCGTCGTCGGCCATCAGCGTGCGCACGCCCGAGTAGCGCGCGATCACGTCGTTCTCGGTCCAGCCCAGGCCCGGCAGGCCGCGGCGCACGCCGTCGATCAGGTAGCTCGTTTCTCCATCGGTGGGCTGCACGCCGTCGGGGCTGTCGACCTGCGCTTCGGTGGTGCCGACGATGGTCTTGCCGTACCAGGGGATGACGAAGAACACGCGGCCGTCGTTGGCCGTGAGCAGGAAGGCCTCGGTGCAGCCCGCGATCGGCGGCAGCAGCAGATGCGTGCCCTTGATCAGCTTGACCTTGGGCGCCCGCTCGCCGAGCAGCGTGCGTGCCCAGGGACCGGCCGAATTCACCACGCAGCGCGCGCGCACCTCGAAGTGCGCGCCGCTCTCGACGTCCTTGACCTTGGCCCCGGTGATGCCGGTCTTGTCGCGCAGCAGCTTTTCAGCCTGCACGCGGTTGGCGCAGACCGCGCCGGCGGATTGCGCCGCCGCGACCACCGTCATCGTCATGCGCGCGTCGTCTTCCTGGCAGTCGCCGTAGCGAAAGCCGCTGACCAGGTTGTCGGGATCGACGAACGGATAGGCCTTGAGCAGCGCCTTGGGACGGAAATGCTTGTGCGGTTTCACCGGGCCGCTGCCGAAGGCGAGCGTGTCGTACAGCGTCAGGCCGGCCGACAGCATCAAGGGGCTCGCACGCGGGCCCTTCCACACCGGCAGGATGAAATCCAGCGGGCGTACCAGGTGCGCGGCGATGCGCGACAGCACTTTTCGTTCGCGCAGCGCGTGGCGCACCAGCGCGAACTCGTAGTGCTCCAGATAGCGCAGGCCGCCGTGGATCAGCTTGCTCGATGCCGAGGACGTGCCGCTGGCCCAGTCGTTCTTCTCGACCAGTGCGACCTTCAGCCCGCGCAGCGCCGCGTCGTACGCGGTCCAGGCGCCGTAGATGCCGCCGCCGATGACCAGGACATCGAACTCGGCGTGCAGGTCGTCGATATTGCGCTTTAAGGGAAAGGGCTTCGGTTGGCTGGTGCTCATCCGGGTCGATCAGGCCGGTTCCGCGACGAGCCCATTGTGCCGCAGCAGCGGCTCGATGCTCGGCTCGCGGCCGCGGAACGCGCGGAACAACTCGGCCGCCTCGCGCGATCCGCCGCGCGACAGGATGCCGTCGAGAAACTTGCGCCCGGTCTCGCGCAGCTTTTCCGGCGTCAGGCCCGCTTCTTCGAACGCGGCGAACGCATCGGCCGACAGCACCTCGGCCCACTTGTAGCTGTAGTACCCGGCCGCGTAACCGCCCGCGAAGATGTGGCTGAAGCTCCACGGCATGCGGTTGAACGCCGGCGGCCGCAGCACGGCGACCTCGTCGCGCACCTTGCCGATGATCTCGAGCACGCGCGCGCCCTGCCCCGGCACATAGTCGCGATGCAGGCGCAGGTCGAACAGCGCGAACTCGATCTGGCGCACGGTGGCGAGGCCCGTCTGGAAGCGGCGCGACAGGCGCAGCTTGTCGATCTGCTCCTTGGGTAGCGGCTCGCCGGTCTGCCAGTGGCGCGCGTACTCGCGCAGCATCTCGGGCTCGTAGCACCAGTTCTCCATGAACTGGCTCGGCAGCTCGACCGCATCCCACTCGACGCCGTGGATGCCGGCGAGCGCGCTCTCCTCCACCTGCGTCATCAGCAGGTGCAGGCCGTGGCCGAACTCGTGGTACAGCGTCAGCACTTCGTCGTGCGTCAGCAGGCCGGGCTGCTCGCCCAGGGGCGGTCTGAAATTGCAGACCAGGTAGGCCACCGGCAGCTGCAGCCCTTCGCTCGAACGACGACGGCTCACGCACTCGTCCATCCAGGCGCCACCGCGCTTCTGCTCGCGCGCATACGGATCCAGATAGAAACGTCCGAACGTCCTGCCGGCCTCGTCCTGCAGCGCGTACGCCTGCACCTGCGGATGCCACACCGACACGCCGGGTTCGGCGACCACGCGCACGCCGTACAGGCGCTGGATCAGCTTGAACAGGCCATCGAGCACCGCCGGCAGCGGGAAGTACGGACGCAGCGCCTCGTCGTTGAGATCGAGCTGCTGCTCCTTGAGCTTCTCGCCGTAATACGCCAGATCCCACGGCTGGAGATCTTCCGGTCCGCCGAGCGAGCGGGCGAACGCGCGCAGCTCGTCGACCTCGGCCTGCGCGCGGGCTTTCGAGCGCCGCGCCAGATCCAGCAGGAACGTCTCCACCGCGTCCGGCGACTCGGCCATCTTGGTGGCCAGCGACAGCTCGGCGAAGTTCTTGTAGCCCAGCAGCTGCGCTTCTTCGTGACGCAACGCGAGGATCTCGTCCATCAGCTTCGAGTTGTCGAACTTGCCGGCCTGCGGACCCTGGTCGGAGGCGCGCGTGGCGTAGGCGGTGTAGAGCTCGCGGCGCAGCTCGCGGTCGTCGGCATAGGACACCACCGCGTCGTAGCTGGGGAAGTCGAGCGTCAGCAGCCAGCCGTCGAGATCCTTGCCCTTGGCCTTCTGCGCAGCCTGCTCGAGCGCGGCGGGCGCCATGCCCTGCAGCCGCGACACGTCGGTGACGTGCAGCTGCCAGGCCTGGATCGCGTCCATGATGTTTTCTTCGAATCGGGTCTGGATCTCGGACAGGCGCATCGAGATCTGCTTGAAGCGCTCCTTCTGCTCGGCCGGCAGGCCGATGCCCGAAAGGCGAAAGTCGCGCAGCGCATCGCGCACGACCTTCTGCTGCGTCGGATTGAGACGGGCGAACGACGGCGACTCCGACAGGCGCTTGTACGCCTGGAACAGCGGCTCGGACTGCGACAGTTCCAGGCTGTACTCGGTGATCTTGGGCAGGCCGGCGTTGTACGCGGCGCGCCACTCCGGCGTGGAGGTCACGCTGAACAGGTGCGACACCGGACCCCAGGCCTGCGACACGCGCTCGCCGATCGCCTCGAGCGGCTCGATCAGGCTCTGCCAGCTGGGCTCGCCCAGGTTCGACAGGCGCTGCGCCAGCGCGGCGCGACTGTCGGCCAGCACCTGGTCGAGCGCCGGCTCGGCGTGCTCGGGCTTGAACTCGGCGAAGGTCGGCAGGGCGTTGAGCGGGCGCGCGGCGAGCAGCGGGTTGGTCATGACGGATCCGGGCAGAAAATCATCTGGGAAGTATGGAGGGCCATCGTCGCGCTTCAAGCCAGCCCGCGCGCGATCAGGCCGAAGAAGAAGATCCCGCCCAGCAGCAGTCCGGCCACGACGCCGGCCAGGCCGCCCCAGCGCAGCCCGCGCGTAAGCTCGTGCTCGGTCTTGGTCGACAGGATGAAGGGGCGGCGGTCGCGCGCCGCCGACAGCACGTGCAGGTCGGGCTGCACCGAGCGTTCGACCTGCTCGGCGCGCACCTCGGCGATGGCCGCCTTGCGCGCGGCTTCCCATTCCTGCAGGTCGATCTCGCCGTCGCGGTTGGTGTCGAAGCGCTGCAGCAGCGCGCGCTTGTCACGCTTCCATTCGGCCATGCGATCGGACACGTCGCGCATTTCGTCGTCGTAACGCGCCGCGGTCTGGCTGTGGAACGCGCCGATGGCATAGAGCCAGGCGCCGAAGCTGATCAGCTGCTCGCTGTAACGGTATTCGCCGCCGTCGAGCCACGAGGTCTTCTTCGGAAAACCGAGCGGCCGGGGGTAGCGACCGCGCCAGCGCCGCGACACGCTCGGGACCACGCGCGCGCCGACCGGATCGACCACGCACTGTCCGGTGCCGTCGTCGAGCAGGAACAGCTCGTCGGACGTCTTCTTCTCGATCGTCACCCAGCGCGAGCGGTTCTTGTCGTCCTTCTGCAGCTGCTCGATCTTGAAGTCCCACCAGCAGCAGCGCTCGGTCGACAGCGGCGAGACGATCGGTGGCCCCGGCAGCAGGCGCGCGTGGCCGTGGAATTCGACATAGCCCTGCGCGGCCGAACGGATGCGCGAGGTCGGCAGGTCTTCGAGCAGCCGCGCGTGCCGCAGGCGCCGAAAGCCGATGACGAACAGGACCACGCCAATCAGCGCCGCCAGGCCGAACCAGAGCCAGAACGGCCCCGGATCCGCGTGGGCGATGCCGACCCGCCAGCCTTCGAGCATCACTTGCGCGGCTTGAGCCCGAACAGCCCGCCCAGCCGATTGGCCAATGCATCGCCGGTCTTGTTCACCGCGCTGGCGTAGCTTTCGACCATCACGCCGGTCTGGGTCTCGCGCATCGCGTCCTGGAAGCCGAGCTTGACCTGCTCGCGCAGCGCCGGCAGCAGTTCGGTGCCGGCGGCGAGCACGCCGGCCTTCACGCGCGATTCGAATTCGGTCTGGATCTGTCCGAGCTCACGCTCGAACATCGCGCCGAGCTGGGCGCGGTAGAACAGCCAGGCCAGCACCCAGGTCAAGGCGGCCGACAGCACGGCCGTGATCAGCATCTGCACGATCGCCATCATCGTCATCGGTTCCTCCTGCCGCCCTACGCGTAGTGCGCCGCCGCCCCCACCACGTGGCCATCGTCGCCGAAGAAGAACACCTCGGCCGCCATGCCCCTCGCCCCGCGGTAATAGATCGTCACGCTGCCCGCCCCCAGCAGCGTCGCGTGATGCTCGAAGCGCAGGTCGGGCATCCGCTCCAGGGCCTTTTTCCAGTACGCGCCCACGGCCGGCTTGCCCTTCAACTTTCCGCTCGGCTCACCGGCGATCTGCGCGATGTAGGGCGAGGACATCGTGAAGTCCTCGGCGTAGTGCGCCAGGATCCGGTCGAGATCGTGGCGGTTCCAGGCGGCGATCCATTCGGCGGCGAAATGCTCGGCGAACTCGCGCGTGATCGAAAAACTCACGTGGCGCTGCCACCGGCGAACAGCGCCTTGACGTCGACATCGCGGATCTCGGCCTCCTCGAACTCGAGCAGGTCGGCCTCCTTGAAGCCGCCCATGCGCGCGACGATCACATCCGGGAACTGCTCGATGCGCACGTTATTGGCGTTGACGGTCTCGTTGTAGAACTCGCGGCGGTCGGCGATGGCGTTTTCCAGGCCGGTGATGCGACCGAGCAGCGTCTGCAGCGACTGGTTGGCGCGCAGTTCCGGGTAGGCCTCGACGGTGGCGGTGATGCTGCCCAGGCCGGCGCGCAGCATCGACTCGGCCGCGCCCACGCCCTTGACGTCGCCCTTGTCGGCCGCGACCTTCGCGCCGCTGCGCGCGCTGATGATCTTTTCCAGCGTCCCCGACTCGAACTGCATGTGCTGGCGGCAGACCTCGACCAGCTTGGGCAGCTCGTCGTGGCGCTGCTTGAGCAGCACGTCGATGTTGCTCCAGGACTTGGTGACCGCGTGCTTGAGCGCGACCAGGCCGTTGTAGACGATCACCGCGTACACCAGCAGCGCGACGAGCAGGGCAAGGACGACGTAGGTGGACATGGGGGCTCCCTCTCTGGATGGCGGTCATCCTAAGGCAGCCCGCCCCTTCCGTTCAGATTGGGTACGCCGCTGCGGTAACATTCTTGCTGCATTGCGGTCATAGGCGTCGACCGCGTCACCCTGAGCGAGGATTCCAACCCGTGCGGCGTTTGATCACCGGCCTGACGGCCATCCTGTTGCTGTCCTTCTCGACCGGGTGCACCACCCCCGGCGCGCTCAATGCGCTGACCCCGACCCGCGGCTACGACCTCGCGGCCAACATCCCGTACGACACCAGCCGCAACCTGCGGCTCGACATCTACTCGCCCCAGGGCGTGCAGAACGCGCCGGTGGTGCTGTTCTTCTACGGCGGCCGCTGGACCTCCGGCACCAAGGACGACTACCGCTTCGTCGGCGAGGCGCTGAGCTCACGCGGCTTCATCGGCGTGATCGCCGACTACCGCCTGTATCCGCAGGTGCGCTTCCCCGAGTTCGTCGACGACGGCGCCCGCGCGGTGGCCTGGCTGCATTCGAATGCGCGCACCTACGGCGGCAGCCCGGACAAGATCTTCGTGATGGGCCACCAGTCGGGCGCCCACATCGCCGCGATGCTGGCGATCAAGGAGGAATACATGTCCCGCGCCGGCGGCTCGCGCAGCTGGCTGCGCGGCATGATCGGCCTGGCCGGCGCCTACGATTTCCTGCCGATAACCGACCCGACGCTGCGCGACATCTTCGCCCCGCCTGAGAAGTACGAGCGGTCGCAGCCGGTGCTCTACGCCGAAGGCGACAACCCGCCGATGCTGCTGATGCATGGCGAGGACGACGACAACACCGAGATCAAGAACACGCGCAGCCTGGCCGCGGCGGTCAAGAAGGCCGGCGGACCGATCGAGACGGTGATCTATCCCAAGATGAGCCACCGCATGATCATCGCCTCGCTGGCCAAGCCGATCCGCGGACAGACCGACGTGCTGGGCCATGTCAGCGAATTCGTGACGCGCTGGTCCAACACCGCGCGTGGCGCCGAGCGCCCGTCCAGCGACGGCCAGGGCGTCCAGGGCATCCCGATGCCGATCGACTAAAGGGGCGGACGACCCATGCTTCGCTCCTTCGAAGGCATCTCGCCCACGCTGGGCACCAACGTCTACCTCGATCCGCAGTGCTGCGTGATCGGCGACGTGCACCTGGGTGACGACTGCTCGGTGTGGCCGTTCGCGGTGCTGCGCGGTGACGTCAACCGCATCCGCGTCGGCGCGCGCAGCAACATCCAGGACAACTCGGTGGTGCACGTCACGCACGACGGGCCGTTCTCGCCCGGCGGCGTGGACACGGTCATCGGCGAGGACGTGACCGTCGGTCACGGCGTGATCCTGCACGCGTGCAAGATCGGCAACCGCGTGCTCGTGGGCATGGGCGCGCGCGTGCTCGACGAGGTCGTGGTCGAGGACGACGTGTTCATCGCCGCCGGCGCGCTGGTGACGCCGGGCAAGCGGCTCAAGAGCGGCTGGCTGTACGCCGGCTCGCCGGCCAAGCCGATGCGCGAACTCAGCGCGCGCGAGCTGGAAAACCTGCGCTATTCGGCGGCCCATTACGTGCGGGTGAAGAACCGCCACATCGCGTCATCCACCTGAACTCGACCCACCTACCGCCATGCCGACCCTCGTCCTGCTGCGCCACGGCCAGAGCCAGTGGAATCTCGACAACCGTTTCACCGGCTGGGTGGACGTGGACATCACCGAGGCCGGGCGCCTCGAGGCGGTCAAGGCCGGCCAACTGATGAAGGACGCGGGTCTGCGCTTCGACCAGGCGCACACCTCGGTGCTCAAGCGCGCGATCCGCACGCTGAACTCCGCGCTCGAGGTGATGGACCAGCTGTGGATCCCGGTGGAGAAGCACTGGCGGCTCAACGAGCGCCACTACGGCGCGCTGCAGGGACTCGACAAGGCCGAGACCACCGCCAAGCACGGTGAAGCGCAGGTCAAGATCTGGCGTCGCAGCTACGACGTGCCGCCGCCGGCGATGGACGCGAAGGATCCCGGCCATCCGGCCAACGATCCGCGCTACGCCAAGCTCGATGCCAGCTGCCTGCCCGGCACCGAGTCGCTGGCCACCACGCTCGATCGCGTGCTGCCCTACTGGTACGACCGCATCGCGCCCCAGTTGAAGGCCGGCCAGACGGTGCTGGTGACCGCGCACGGCAATTCGCTGCGCGCGCTCTACAAGTACCTCAACGACGTCTCCGAATCCGAGATCCTCGAACTCAACATCCCGACGGCGATTCCGCTGCGATTCGAGCTCGACGAGACGCTCAAGGTGAAATCGTTCGGCTATCTCGGCGATCCGGATGCGGCCAGGAAGGCGGCCGAAGCGGTCGCCAACCAGGCGCGCGCAGCCAAGAAGTGATCGGACCGCGTCGCGGTCAGGTTCTCTTGCCGCGGACCAGGCTGAACACCACGAGCACCAGGATCGCGCCGACCACGGCGCCGATGAAGCCCGCCGCCTGTCCGGGCTGATAGAGCCCGAGCGCGCGCCCGATGAAGGTCGCGGCGAACGCACCCGCGATGCCCAGCAGCGACGTCAGCAGGATCCCCATCTTGTCGTCGCCGGGTTTGAGGAAGCGCGCGATGAGTCCGGCGAAGAACCCGATGATCAGCGTGCCGATGATTCCCGTGATGGACATGGTGTCGCTCTCCTTTGTTGTGCGTTCTGACGCGCATGCGCCGGCCGATGTTACTGCAGCCATCATGCCCGGCCCGTGCGGGGGCGCTCACCAGGGTCGATCCAGCAACGGAACGCGGCCGTGATGGCAATGGGATAAAGCCACCGACCAGGCGCTGAGCCCTGCGTCCCCACGACCGGCGCGACTACGCCCTACGTGACAGGCCGCGTACGACCGCCGTGACCAGCACCAGTGCCGCGAGCACGCAGACGATCAGCGGCCCGGCCGGCAGATCCAGCGGCACCGAGCCCCACAGGCCCAGCGCGTAGCCCGCGGCGCCGATCGCGTAGCCGACGACCAATCCGCGCCGCTCCGGCAGCCCCGAGGTCGCGATCGCCGGCAGGATCAGGCTCGCGAACACCAGGTACACGCCGACCAGCTGCACCGAGGCCATCACGGTGAGCGCGAACAGGAAGTAGAACGCGCGCGGCCGCGTGCTGGCGCCGGCCGACCACAGCCCGAGCACGATCGCGTAGAGCAGCGCGACCGGCCCGAGCTGCGACATCCCGACCCACAGGATCTGGCCCGCGAGCAGCTCCTGCAGGTGCTCGGCGCCGTGCGGATTGCGCGCGAGCAGCAGCAGCGCCGCGCTCGCGGCCACCACGTACAAGCTGCCGATCAGCGCTTCCTGCAGCTTGCGAAAGCGCCCTTCGGTCCACGTGAGCAGCGCCGCGGCGGCCAGCGCCGCGACCCCCGCGGCCGCCTGTGCGCGCCAGCCGTCGTCGTGTCCGAGCTCGGCCAGGCCCATCGCGATCACGCCCAGCGCCGCGACCTGCGCGATGGTCAGATCGATGAAGATGATCCCGCGCTCGAGCACGCGACGACCGAGCAGCACGTGCGTGGCCACCACCAGCAGGCCCGCGAGCAGCGGCGCGCCCAGCAGCGCGGCATCGAATCCCCACCCGGCGCCGTCCATCACGAGGACTTCCCGGCGAGCGCGTCGAGCAACCGCGTGATCGTCACGTCGAAGAGCCCGACGAGATCGTCGGTGCCGTCGGCGCCGCCGGGCGAGAACGGCAGCTGCGCCGAGGCGATGTTCGTGCGCTGCTGCATCCACGCGACCGGCCGGCGATCCTGGTAGGCGGCGTAGACGACGATCTTCGCGGGCTGCTTGTCGAGCGTGGCGAGCACCTGCGCCAGGTGCGCGCCGCTCGGCGGAATCCCGGGCCGGGACTCGAGCGCCGCGACCTCCCGCAATCCCAGCCACGCGTAGAGATAGGCCCAGGATTGGTGCGCGCTGATCACCGCCACCCCCGCGAGCGGCGCGGCGCGCGCCTCCCAGCCCGCGATTGCCGCCGTCCATTTCTGCTCGAACGCCGCGTGGCGTGCGCGGTAGGCCGGGGCACGCGCGACATCGAGCTCGACCAGCCGGGCCGTCAGCGCGGCCGCGACGCGGGCGATGTTGCGCGGATCGGTCTGGATGTGCGGATTGCCGAACGGATGCACGTCGCCGTCGGCGCGATCCAGGCGCGTCGGCACTTCGAGCATCGACACCGCTCGGCTCGCCTCGAAGAAGCCGGGCGCGCCCGGCGCGATCTTCGGATTGGCGCCCTTGGATGCGAGCGCGGGCAGCCAGCCGATCTCCAGATCGGCGCCGGTGCAGATCGCCAGATCGGCCTGCCGCCACTGCGCGATCAGGCTCGGTCGGGGCTGGATCTGGTGCACGTCCTGCAACGCCGAGGTGGCGACGTAGACCTGCAGATCGTCGCCGCCGAGTTCGCGCGCCAGCGCGCCCCACTCGGCTTCGCAGGCGAACACGCGCAGCGCGGCGCTGGCGTTGTTCGATGCGAGCGCCGCGACGAGACACACCAGCGTGGTGATGATTCTCTTCATGGTCTCTCTCAGAACTGGTGCGCCGGGTGCGGACCCAGGCTGAAGATGTATTGCAGGAAGACCTGGTGGTCCTCGTCGTGGCCCGGACGCGAATCGTCGAGGTTGAACTGCAGGCGAAAGCGGCTGAACTCGCTGTTGGAGAAATCGGCCATCAGGCTCCAGCGCTGCGGGTCGTCGCCCCCGTCATCGCCGAGCAGTGCCAGCGGCGTGTCTGCGACGGCGTTGGCGACCTGGTTGTCGGCGAACAGCCGGTCGTAGCGCAGTCCCACGCGCCAGCGCGGCCTGAACTGGTAGACGCCCTGCAGGTAGAAGCCCTGCTGGTCCCCGCGATAGCGGCTCGCGTCGGCCGCGCCCTGCGGATCGGACACCAGGTCGCCGTGCTCGCGACGGAAGAAGTACTCGCCCTGGATCACCGCGTTGCGCACCGTGGCGTTGCCGTTGGGCGACCACTTGTAGACGCCGTCGAGGATCGTCAGATCGCTCTTGCCGTCGAACGTGACGAGCGTGCCTTGGTCCTCGTCGCCGCTCGGACGGCGGTTGGCGTCCGCGCGCAGGTGCGACACGCCCAGGCGCCACGCGCCGCTGGGGCCGGCATCGCCGCCCACGTGCGCGAACGCCGTGACCGCCTTGATGCCGTTGCGTCCTTCGCCGCCGGCGGGAAATGCGTCGCCGCGCAGCAGCTCGGTGCCGAGTTCGAGGAACGTGTCGGTCGGAGCGACCCAGCGCAGCTGCACACCGTCGTCGCCGAACTGCGTGCCGAGCATCGTGCGGTACACCAGCGGTGCGTCGGCGAATTCCCAGGCGTGCGCGTGCTGGTGGTTCTGGTAGCCGATGTCGGAGAAGAAGCGCCCGAACTTCACGGCCAGGCCGGCGGGCAGGTTCAGCGTGTCGATGTAGGCCTCCTCGACGCCGACCTCGCCCTCGTCCGGTGAGAACGCCAGCGTCGTCCACGCATGGAAGCTGTGGTCGACGTTGGCCTCGATCGCCAGTTCGGTCTCCCCGATCGACAAGCCCTCCTCACGCAGCCCGGTTTCGTCGCCCAGCAGGAAGCCGGGCACCACCGGCGCGCGGTCGTCGAGGCGGTAGTCGGCGTAGCCACCGTCGAGGATCAGGCTGATGCGGGGATTGAACGCGGACGCCGAGGGCTCGCGCGTGCTGGCCGTCGGCGGCGGTGATTCGACCTGCGGCGGCGGCGCGTCGGCCTGCTCGGCGCGCTGCAGCCGCTCCTCGAGCGCGCGGATGCGCGTCTCGTAGTCGGATCGCAGCGCGCGCAGTTCGTCGCGCATCTGCTGGAGTTCCTGGGGGGTTTGTACGGCCAGGGCAACGGGTGAAGGCGCGCCCGCAAGCAGCGCCGTCCCGAACAGGATTCGGGCGTGACGGGGGATGAACGACATGGGGTCCTCGATGAGAAAGCGACGGGACCGCACGCGACGACGCGTGGCGATCCGGGAAACGACGACGGTGCTTTCAGCTCAGGACGACGGGAGGACCACGGCAACGGTGCGCCGCCGCGCGGCGCGTCAGCAGGACGATCGGTGGCGCCGACGCGGTGGGCGCTTGCGCGCCGAATTCGGGCAGCGCCGGCGTGCTCGGCGCCAGCGCGCCGGAGTCGAGCCCCTGCCCGTGGATGCAGATCGGGCAGACCGGGTGGGCCGACAGCGCCTTGTGCTCGTAGGCGTGCGCGACCTGCAGCAGCTGTCCGATCAGCAGGACGAAGCCGAGCAGGGCAAGCCGGAGGTGCGGGCGACGGACCATGAAGGGCAAGAGTGTAATTCGCCGTCCGGAGTTCCGCGGCGGTTTCAGCCGATCTGCAGACCGCGCGCGGCCAGCCAGGCCTGCGCGTCTTTGCTGTCGCGCTCGAACCACGCCGCCGCCGCGCCGAGCACGAAGGTATAGCCCCAGGCGTCCATGTCGGCGAAGCAGCGGGCGCGCGAGTAGCCGGGCAGCCGATCGGCGAGCAGGCACTGCAGGTAGCACACGGCGTGTTCCTCGACGTCGGCGCCGCCGGCGTCGGTGTGCAGCGCGGCGCGACGGTCGGCGTCCATGCACAGGAAGTGCGATCCCTCGTGCAGCGCCGAGTGCACCGGCGTGTCCGGGCGCAGGTAGAGGCGATCGCCGATCAGGCCGGCCTCGGGCGCACCCCAGTAGGAGCCGGGGATCTCGGCATCGGCCGGCACGCGTTCGACGTGCAGGCCGAACGACGCGAACAGCGCGGGCAGCGCCGCCGGGTCGAGGGCGCGGATCGGGAGGACTTCGGAGGACATCGGACGCCAATGATATTCGGGCAGGCGCCAGGAAAAGAATCCAACGCAAAGGCGTTGAACGCTTTTTTTCGTCGCAGCAGGGCAATAAGCCAAACTATCGCGATGACCCTGCCCCCCGTGTTCCGAGACGCGCGCATCGGCGTGCTGTGTGCGGGCAATTTCATGGTCCATCGTCGGCGGCCTGCTGGTGCAGCTCTCCGACGCGTTCCAGGTGTCGGTGGCGCAGGCGGGATTCCTGATCGCGGCGTTCGCGCTGACCTGCGTGGTCGCTTCGCCGGTGTTCGCGACGATCAGCGCGCGCATCGACCGGCGCGTGCTGCTCACCTCGATGCTGCTGCTGTGCGCGCTGGCCAACGGCCTGGCGTGGTTCGCGCAGACCTACGAGCAGTTCCTCGCGACGCGCGTGCTGGCGGCGGTGGCCTCGGCGGTGTTCACGCCGCAGGCCGC
The DNA here is from genome assembly GCF_020697055.1 of Panacagrimonas sp. GTDB lineage: Bacteria > Pseudomonadota > Gammaproteobacteria > Nevskiales > Nevskiaceae > Panacagrimonas. The sequence goes on from NZ_JAJFBP010000029.1 coordinate 57,539, forward strand.
GGCGGCGCTGGGGCTGCTGGTGACGCCGGCACTGCGCACTCAGGCGACGTCCGCGATCATGCTCGGCTGGGCGCTGGCCTCGGTTTTGGGCGTACCGCTGGGCGTGTGGATCGGTCAGGCCGCCGGCTGGCGCGAGGCAATGGCCTCGCTCGGCGCAGCGAGCCTGGTCGTGGCCGTGATCCTGTGGAAGCTGCTGCCGTCGATGCACCTGCCGCCGATCAACCTGCGCAGCTGGCTCACGGTGCTACGGACGCCGGCGCTGTCCTTGATCATCGGCGCCAGCGCGATCTTCGGCGCCGGCAATCACGCGGTCTTCAGCTACATCGCGCCGCTGATCGAGCACATCCAGCCCGACGATCCGGGCCTGCTGTCGAGCCTGCTGCTGGCGCACGGCATCGCGGCGGTGCTCAGCAACGTGCTGGCTATCGTGCTGATCGGGCGGCTGGGCCTGGAGTCGATGACGCGGCTATGGGGCCTGTTGCCGATCGTGGTGTTCGCGGTCTGGCCGCTGCTGTCGGGCTGGGTGATCGCGCTGTTCGTGATGCAGATGATCTGGGCCATCGGCGCCGCCGGCTTCAGCGGCCTGCAGCAGGCGAGACTGGCCGCGGTGGCGCCGGCGCTGTCGGGCGCCTCGATCGCGCTCAATTCGTCGGCGTTTTATCTCGGCCAGTCGACCGGCACGCTGCTCGGCGGCGCGGCGTGGACGCTGATCGATCCACGCTACCTGCCGTGGCTGGGCCTGTGCCTGCTGGTGCCGGCGATGCTGCTGTCGCGCAAGGGACGGCACGCGGTGAAGCGGCTGAAGAAGGAGAGCCTGGCGATTTCGCCGACGCCGTAGGAGACGGCGGGATGCGGTTGCCCGGCGAGTCGCCCCCCTCCGTACGAGACGGCGCGCCAGCATCAAGGAGGCAAAAAGCGAAACGCGAACTGCGCTCTCGGCGGGCTGTGCTTCGGTTTCCCGACCGACGACTGGCCACGCCTCCGGAGGAGGGCGGGAAACCGAAGCACAGCCCGCCCCGCGCCACCCGGGGCTCAAGCCTCCGAATCGATCGCCGCCAGGATCTCCGCGGTCTTCAGATTCATCAGCCGCGCATCGCCGCGCGACTCGACGTTGAGCCGCAGCAGCGGCTCGGTGTTGGAGCCGCGCAGATTGAAGCGCCACTGCCCGAAGTCGAGGCTCAGGCCGTCGGTGTCGTCGCGTGCCAGCGCCTTGGACGCGTAGCGCGCCTCGATGCGCGCGAGCGTCGCCGGCACGTTGGCCACGCCGCGATTGATCTCGCCGCTGACCGGATACGCCGCCATGCGCTCACGCACGAGTTCGCTGAGCTTGCGGCCGGTGCGCGACAGCTGCGCCGCGACCAGCAGCCACGGCAGCATTCCGTTGTCGCAGTAGCCGAAGTCCCGGAAGTAGTGGTGGGCGCTCATCTCGCCGCCGTAGATCGCGTTCTCGGCGCGCATGCGCTCCTTGATGAAGGCGTGCCCGGTCTTGGACTGGATCGGCTGGCCACCGGCCTTGAGCACCACGTCGATGGTGTTCCAGATCAGGCGCGGATCGTGGATCACGCGCGGGCGTCCTTCGCCTGCCGCACCGCGATGCGACTGCAGCAGCGCCTCGGCGAGCAGGCCCACGATGTAGTAGCCCTCGATGAATTCGCCGGACTCGTCGAACAGGAAGCAGCGATCGAAGTCGCCGTCCCAGGCGACGCCGAAGTCGGCGCCGGCCGCGCGCACCGCGTTGGTGGTGACGCCGCGGTTCTGCGGCAGCAACGGATTGGGGATGCCGTTGGGAAAACTGCCGTCGGGCTCGTGGTGGACCTTGACCAGCCGGAACGGCAGGCGCTTTTCCAGCGCATCGAGCAGCGGGCCGGCGGCGCCGTTGCCGCCGTTGACGACGATCGTCATCGGCCGCAGCGCAGGCAGATCCAGGTAGCCGAGCAGGTGCTCGACGTACGCCGGGCGATAGTCGGTCCGCACCATCCGCGGCGTCGCGCCCGCGGGAACCGTGTCGGTGGAGGTGGCGACCATCGCTTCGAGGTCGCGCAGGCCCGAATCGCCGGAGACCGGCACCGCGCCGCCGCGCACCAGCTTCATGCCGTTGTAGTCGATCGGGTTGTGGCTGGCCGTGACCTCGATGGCGCCGTCGACGCCGGGCTGCTGTGCCGCCCAGTACGACTCCTCGGTGCCGCACATTCCCAGGTCGAGCACCTCGACGCCGTGCGCCTGCAGACCCAGCGCCAGCGCCTCGAGCAGCGGGCGCGAGCTGTGGCGCATGTCGTGGCCCAGCGCTACGCGGCGGGGTTCGAACCGGCGCGCGTACGCGCGGCCCAGGCGATAGGCGATGTCGGGATTCAGCTCGTCCGGCACCCGGCCGCGGATGTCGTACGCCTTGAAGCAGTTCAGCCTGGGAATGGAAGGTGTGATGGGGGTCACGAATAAAGCCTCGAAAATCCGGTTGATCCGCCTTTCGTTCCCGCTCCCGCGCCGGCTGTCTCCTGGCCGAAGCCGACGGATGCGTCATGTAGCAGAATGGCGCCGCGGGTCTGGAGGGAACAATGAAAACGGTCCAAGAGAAGCAAACGCAATCGGTCGAATCGGCCGCGGAAGACGTCCTGAAGGCGCGTCGCCGAATCGAACGGGCCGTCGAAAACGGCCATGTCCCGGTCTGGGTGCTCGACACCTGCGACGCGTGGGAACAGGCCGCCCTCGCCTACGGCGCCGCGATGGCCCGCCGCGACGGCGCCAGCCATCAGGCGATGCCGCTCAGGCTGCCCGATAACCTGGTGCCGCGCACGCTGCACTGAAGCCTTCGTCGGCGCGGATTCCATCGCCGATTCAGGCCGTGTGTCCTGCGGTCGAACGGCGCGCGGCTGCGGACGACGACTCGGGCTTGGGTTCCTGGCTGCGCCCGTACACGTCTTCGAGCCGCACGATGTCGTCCTCGCCCAGGTAGGCACCGGACTGCACTTCGATCAGCTCGAGCGGCACCAGTCCCGGGTTCTCCAGCCGGTGCACGTTGCCCAGCGGGATGTAGGTCGACTGGTCCTCGCACAGCAGGAATTCCTTGTCGCCGCAGGTCACGCGGGCGGTGCCCTTGACCACGACCCAGTGCTCGGCGCGGTGGTGATGCATCTGCAGGCTCAGCTTCTCGCCGGGCTTGACCATGATGCGCTTGACCTGGAAGCGCTCGCCGCCCGCGATCGACTCGTAATAGCCCCACGGCCGGTACACGCGGCGATTGGCCACCACCTCGGAGCGTGACTCGTCGCGCAGCTTCTGCACGACACCCTTGACCTCCTGCACGCGCGAGCGCGGCGCCACGAGGATCGCATCCTCGGTCTCGACCACCACGTGATCCTCTACGCCGATCAGCGTCACCAGCCGGCTCTGCGCGTGCACGAGATTTCCGTGCGAGTCCTGCAGCAGCACGTCGCCGCGCGCGCGGTTGGCGTGTTCGTCGGTCGCCGGAAGGCCGGCGAGGAAATTCCAGGAGCCGACGTCGTCCCAGCCCGCATCGAGCGGCACCAGGGCGATGTCGTGCAGCTTCTCCATCACCGCGTAGTCGACCGAGACCTTGCGGCAGGACGAGAACGCTTCCACGTTGAGCGTCAGGCCGTCGGGATTGACCGCCGCCAGGCTCACCGCTGCGTGCGCGCTGTGGCTCAGTGCCGGTTCCAGGCACTGCAGCACGTCGAGAAAGCGATCGGCGCGGAACATGAACATGCCGCTGTTCCAGTAGTGGTTACCCGCGTCGAGGAACTGCTGGGCGCGCTCGGCGTCCGGCTTCTCGACGAAGGCCTCGACGCGCTGCGCGCGCGGATCGTCGTCCAGCGCCGCACCGGCGCGCAGGTAGCCGAAGCCGGTCTCGGGTCCGGTCGGCTTGATGCCGAACGTCACGACGTGACCGGTCGCCGCGAGCTCGGCGCCGAGCGAGGCCGCCGCGACGAAGGCATCGAGGTCCGTGATCACGTGATCGGCGGCCATCAGGAACACGATGGCTTCCGGTCCGACCTCGGCCGCGACGTAGTGCGCCGCCACCGCCGCCGCCGGCGCGGTGTCGCGACCTTCGGGCTCGAACAGCAGCGTCGATTCGGCGATACCGGCGTCGCGCAGCTGCTCGGCGATCAGGAAGCGATGCGAGTCGGCGCCGATCACCACCGGCGGCGCCGCGTTGGGAATCATGCGGGCGCGCAGTGCGGTGTTCTGCAGCAGGCTGTGCGCGCCGTGCAGTGCGAGGAACTGCTTGGGATAGCTTTCACGGGAGAGCGGCCACAGGCGGCTGCCGCTTCCACCGGCCATCAGCACCGGTACCACGGGGTGGTTGCCCTTGGTCTCGAGTCGGGTGGGGTAATCCATGTCGGTGCTCCAGGTGACGAAACGAAAAATCAGGACGCGCGCTTGTCGTCGGAAGACGACGATTTGCCCGCGACGGGATTGAAGAGATCGGTGAGGTTTCCGCCGAGTCGGTAGTTCTTGAACGGGCGCATCGCATCGCGCCGCTCCTGCATCTGCGAGGTGCAGCGCACGGTCCAGCAGTACGGCTCCATCCAGGTGAACTTGCCGGCCTGGGCGAGATCGGCGACGACCTGCTTCTTGCCGGTCTTCTCCTCGAACTCGTGCGGATCGGCGACGCCGCTCATCACGCGCCCGGTGAGCCGTTCGAGCGCGGCACGCGCTTCGGGCCGCAGTTCGACGCCGTTGGCCTTGGCGAAGGCCGCGATCATCGTCAGCGGCGGCAGCGAATAGTTGTGGTACGAGAGCGCGCGCGTGTCGCGCTTGAGCTCGTTGGGCAGATACCCGTCGACGTCGATCTGCGTCATCGCGACGTCGAACTGCTTGAGCGACCAGTCGAACAGGTCGCGGCGATCGGTGGCCACCGCCACCGCCATCACGGCCCACGCGGCCCAGTATTCGTGGTTGTTGACCTTCTCGAGCGGCAGGTCCTTCCATTCCTTGACGACGCGATCGGCGACGTTCGACATCCAGCTCTCGACGCTGCGCGACAGCTCGGGCTTGTCGGCCAGCGGCTGCGAGGTGGAGAACTTCAGCCGCACGTAGGAGGACGCAACGCTGCCCAGCGCCCATTTGCGCACCGACTTGCCGGTGTGGTTCGAGGCCTCGCCGAGCAGCGCCTTGGCCCCTGCCCACTGCTGCAGCAGGCCGAGGGCACAGCTCAGCGCTTCGGGACTGCCGCTACGCATGTACTCGTCGACCTGCTGGCTCACGCCTTTTTCGAACGCGGTGATCGGCGCGGTCTTGGTCCGGTAGCGCTTCTCCGACTCGGTGTTGAGATCGTCGCGCGCCTTGTCGGAACCCTCGTACTTGCTCGCGAACTCGAGGGTCTCGGTGTACGGACGTGCATCGGCAGCCGGACACGGCCGCTTGCGCGCCTTGCCCTCGCCGACCGCGGCCACGAAGCCGGCGGGCGGCACCAGGGCGCCGGCGCCCGAACGCGCGCCGACGGGCATCGCGGTGGCCACGCGCAGCGTCGCCGCTGCGGGCGCTTTCATCGCGCCCGCGTCCACGCTCGCCGCGTCGCAGGCCGGCAGGCCGACGAGGCCCGCGAGCAGCAGCGCCGCGCCGAAGCCGGACATCCGCGTGCGTACATGGGGGAGCGTCGTCGTGGCCGCCGTGCGCTTCATTGCGCACCTCCGGATCCCGCGGCCTCGAGTCCTGCGACCCGCGCGCCGGCGTTGGTGGAGTGGAGCCGCGCCTTCTTCGGCGACGGCGCAACCGAAGCCGAGTTCGCGGCAGGCGTCATCGAGCAGATGCGCGCGCGCAGCTTCTGCGGTTGCACCACCGCGGGTGCCACCGGCGCGGCGGCCACCGGCGCGGCACTGGGGATCAGCGGCGCGGCTGCCGGCGGCTGCACCTCGGGCGGCGCGAGCTCGACGTCCAGGCCCAGGAAGGTCTGGTTGGCGTAGTCGCCGTCGCTGCGCATCTCCGCGACGAAGCGACCCTTCAGCGAAGGTCCGCGCGGCGCATGGTCGATGCGCAACTTGTCCTTGCTGCCGGTCGTGTACCAGATCTGTCCACGCAGCTCCTTGGTCGCCGGATCGGCGAACTGCAGGTCGAGCACGTAGTTGCGTCCCTTGATCGGACGCACCGCGCCGCCGCCGTTGAACAGCACCTCGTTGTTGCCCTGCTTGAGCGTCACTTCGCGCTCGAGCACGATCGTCTTTCCGTTGCAGCCGTCGGTGAGCATCGGGACGATCTGGCGATACGTGATCGGATCGCTCAGATCGTGGTAGTGCTCCATTTCCCACAACAGGATCTTGGGCGGATTGGTGCGGAACTCCTCGCTGCTGACGTACGCCAGCAGCGATCCGTCGATACCGCCGCCGACGATCGAGGCGTTGAGCACGTCGGCCTGGAGTTCCTCGGATAGGAAACCCGAGAAGTTGTACTGCGGCTCGCTGTTGCTGGTGCCGATCAGCGTGATCTGCGGCACCGACTCGTCGCCCAGCAGCGAATCGGCGCCGCCGTCACCTGCGTCGTCGGCCTCGGTGACGAAGCGCGGCATGTACTGCTTGGGCGTCATGAAGCCGCAAAGCTGCGATGCGGCGTTGCCCAGCGTCCCGCCGCGCGCGAGCAGTCCTTCGCGGCGCGTGACGAAGCGCTGGCGCTTGACGTCCTTGAACGCGGGCATGCGCTTGATGGTCTCGGCGGTGAGCTTGGCGGTGAGCCGCGTGGCCGCCGGCGTCCAGTGGTGATCCGTGCGCCAGAAGAAATTCTCGGTGCCCTCGGCCTCGATCAGCTTGTCGGTCGGCACCACGGTGAAGCCGATGCCGCGCATCGTGTCGAGCAGCTTGCGATAGCTGGCGAACTGCACGTTGGGGTCGTACTGCGGCGCAAGGCCGCGCAGCTTGTCGGCGTGCATCAGGCCGCGCGGCGGCTGCACCATGATCACCATCTCGATGCCGCGTCGGCCGAGCTCGTCGCGCAGCTCGCCCAGGCGCTTGACGCCTTCGGCATCGGGGCCGAACTGCATCAGCAGGTCGGCCTCCGAGCGGAACAGCCAACCGTCGCGACCCTGCACCAGCGTGCGATAGCTGCTCAGGTACTTGGTGGTGTAGTTGGCAGGATCCGCCGCCCGCGGGCACAGCTGGCAGCAGGGCACGGCGTCGAACTGCGGGAACTGCACCGCCGTGGCAGCGTGGGGAACCGCCAGCAGCAGCGCTGCCGGCAGCATTCCACCGATGAGTTTTCGCAGGATCGACGTCATGACACGCATCCGCCTCAGTTGATCGCCCAGGCCATGCGCGGCGAACCGCTGTCGCCGACCACGAACAGGCTGAAGGCCTGGCCGCGCGTGAAGCTCACGGCCGGAACGTCACCGAGCTTCTGGTCGCCCTTGTAGACCGCGAGCTGCACCTTGGCCGGGTTCACTTCGCGCTTGCCCGACGCGTCGTTGGCGACGTCGGGAATCACCACGGTGCCGCCGTCCTGCGTGCGCAGGCTCAGGCCGGCGCTGCCGGTGAGGTTGTAGAGGATGACCAGCGCCTTGAGCTTGCTGCCGGTGTTGTCGTTGTCGAGCAGGCGCACGTTGCCGCCGCCGATCACCGCGGTGTAGTAGCGATCCGCGCTCAGGCTCACCGACTTCGATGCGCCGCCGCCGCTGACCTGGTGCGTGCCGGCCGGCAGGAAGACGAAGTCGCTGGCCTTGAACGCGCCGACATCGGCGATCGTCTCGTTGCCGATGCGCGTCTCCAGATCGTCCGCGTCGCTGGCGTTGAAGACGCGGATGAACGCGGATCCCGGCGGCGCGGTCGGGCCGTACAGACCACCGTCGCCGGCCGGCGCGACCACGCTGGTCATCAGCGCAACGGCAGCCAGCGCAAGGATCATCGACAGGACGCCGCGGCGATGTCCCGCCTTGGTTTCATGGGTTAGAGGGTTCATGGTTTTCTCCTTCAGGGATGTGCAATCGGATGCTTGGAAGAGTGCAGCGCAACCTGCGCGGGCTCCTCGTGCTGGTTGTGGTGATCGGGCGCGGCGTCCTTCTTCTTGCGCTGGTAGGTCGCCGCCGGCAGGTAGCGTTCGGGGATCTCCCAGATCACGTGCGCCGGCACGGGCCCGTCCTTACGCGGCTGATCCAGGTAGGCGAGCATCGGCTCGAAGGGTCCGTGTCCGGCCTGCGCCAGGTTGAGCACGTCCTGCTCCAGGCTCTGGCGCAGCGCGCCGTCGAAGTTCCATCGCGCATCGGCGCTGTAGCTGGTGCCGATCACCGCGACGCTCGGCGCCGGCGCATCGCCGAACAGATCGGCCGACTGCGACTGCGTCGCGCGCACCGCCAGCAGGTCGGGCTGCGGCAGCAGCGCGGAGAAATACGGGGCCAGCGGCAGGAACTGCATCAGGTCGCCCTCGTGCGTGCGCGTCTCGGCGGTCTCGGTCTCGAAGGCGTCGCCGCTGGCGACCGGCACGGTGCCGGACGCGGCCAGCGCCTGCGCGATGCAGGCCGCGCCGTCGGGCGTCCAGTGCGTGTCGGTGCGCAGGAACACCGCGTCGGTCGACTTGCAGCGCGACATCGGGCCGAGCAGGTCGGGCGCCACGACGCCGCGCTGCTCGAGGCCGCGCTGCGCACGCGCGTAGAGATCGCGGTGCAGCGTCGCCGGACGCTGCTCGGGCAGGTACTCCGGATACAGCCGCGCCTTGGCCGGCAGCAGCGCCACGGTCAGCTTCGTGCCCTGCGCCTGCAGGCGCCGCTGCACGTCGGCGATCAGGTCCAGGTGCGCGTCGACCTGCGCGTCGGCGTCGGCGGCGACGCTGAACTCCTCGCTCGTGTAGAGCCAGCCCTCGCGCCCCACCACGACGCCCGCACGGCCTTCGCCGAAGAGCGTGTACTGGATCGCGCCCCACAGGTTGGTGCCGAAGGTCTTCACCGGGAAGACCTTGTCGTAGTGCGACTCGAACCCGCGCGTGAGGCTGCCATCGACCACCTGCGTGTCGTCGGGCACGTCGTAGGGCACGGCGCGCACGATCGCGGCGCCGGCCATCAGCAGGATGATGGCGCCGAAGAGGAACGAGGTGACGAAGTGGTAGGTGCGCATGGCCGGTACGTCGGTCGTCAGAACTGGAAATAGAGGAAGGGCGAGTAGCTCTGCGCGGAGAGCTTGAGCACCGCCAGCGCGAACATCGGCAGCACCAGCGCGGCGACGAGCACTTCGCGCGAGGTCAGCACCGTGGCGCCGGTTCCCCCCGCGAGCACCGGACCCAGCGCCGCTCCGCGGCGACGGCGGTTCTGCACGCCGGCGAGCAGGAGCACGACGTAGGCCAGCGCCAGCGTCGAGAGCTGCAGCGAGTCGATGCCGCTGCCGTAGATCTCGCTGACGCCGCGTCCGTCGAAGCTGAACATCGCCTCGTAGAAGCGCACGGCCTCGTGCACGCTGCTGGCGCGGAACATCACCCAACCCAGGATCACGAACAGAAACGTCGGCGCCCAGCGCCACACCCGGAACCGGGTGGCCAGGTCGGTGCCCAGGCCCAGCGCGCGTTCGATCGCGAGCAGCGTTCCGTGCCAGATGCCCCACAGCACGAACGTCCAGTTGGCGCCGTGCCACAGGCCGCCGAGCACCATCGTCAGCCACAGATTGCGATAGGTCTTGAACGTGCCGCCGCGGTTGCCGCCCAGCGGCACGTAGAGATAGTCGCGCAGCCAGCTCGACAAGCTGATGTGCCAGCGCCGCCAGAACTCCGTGATGCTCTGGCTCACGTAGGGCTGGTTGAAGTTCTCCATGAAGCGGAAGCCCATCATCAGGCCCAGGCCGATGGCCATGTCGCTGTAGCCGGAGAAGTCGAAGTACAGCTGAGCGGTGTAGGCCAGCGCGGTGATCCACGCATCGGCCGTGCTCGGGTCCTGCAGCGCAAAGCCCGCCGACACCATCGGCGCGATCGAGTCGGCGATGAACACCTTCTTGATGAAGCCCTGCATGAACCGCATCGCGCCTTCGGAGAATTTGTCGACGCTGTGCACGCGGTTGGAGAACTGGTCCGCGAGATCCTTGTAGCGGAACACCGGGCCGGCGATCAGGTGCGGGAACAGCGCGATGAAGCACGCGAAGTCCACCGGGTGGCGCGTGGGCTCGGTGTCGCCGCGATACACGTCGACGATGTAGCTGATCGACTCGAATACGTAGAACGACACGCCGATCGGCAGGATGATCGCGGTCCACGCGAACGGCTCCATGCCGGTTGCGCTGATCATCGCGTTGAAGCTGTCGACGCCGAAGTTGGCGTATTTGAAGTAGCCCAGCACCGCGAGGTCGACGGTCACGCCCAGCATCAGCCATCGCTTCGAGGCATCGGTGCGCACGCCGTTGCGCGCGATGCCCAGCCCGATCCAGTAGTTCCACGCGGTGACCGCGATGAACAGGAACAGGAAGTCGATGCGCCACCACGCGTAGAACACGTAGCTGCCGATCAGCACCACCCAGTTGCGATAGCGGTTCGGGCAGGCGAAGTAGACGGCCAGGAACAGCGGCAGGAACGCGAAGAGGAAGATGTTGGAGGAGAAGACCATGTTCGATCAGGTTCCTTCGGCCTTGGCCTTGCCGGCCGGTTCGATCACCACCGGCACCTGCTGGCGCACGAGCAGATCCAGCACCTGCGGCTGCAGTTCGCCGATCAGGCCCTTGATGCGAAGTCCGTCGCGCGACGTCGGTGCGAGCAGCTCGACCTTGTAGAGCTCCAGGCTCAGCGGTCGGTCGATCGCAACCGGCCCGCGCTTGTTGTTGGTCAGGCGTCCGCCCACGACCACCAGCGACACCTTGGCCTCGAACGGATCGACGCGCATGTCGCGGTCGGTTCCGGTCAGATCCTTGATGTGGCCGTAGATGCCGCTCAGTCCGTTGGACACGGCGCTGTTGTGATAGAGCTTGAGGCCCTGGCTGTTGCGCACGCGGATCCCGTGGCGATCGTTGCCCACCGCCTGGTTGCCCCACAGCAGGTTGTCGCCGCTCTCGTAGATCGTGATGCCGTCGGACGAGTTGCCGTACACGACGTTCTCGGCGATCACGTTCCGGATGCTGGCGCGATCCAGCACGATGCCCGACAGGCCGCTGCCACTGACGCGGTTGCGGAAGATCCAGCTGTCGTTGACCTCGCGCGAGGTGATGATCCCGTGCTTCTTCTTCGTCCCGGTGACCTCGTTCTCCGCGATGATCAGGCGGCTGGAACGATCATGCGGATCGATGCCGTAGACGATGTTGTCGCGGTACTTGTTGCGCGCGATGACGATGTCGTCGGCCTCGTAGCAATAGAAGGCGTACCAGTTGTCGACGAACTCGCTGTCGATCAGCCACCCGGTCGGGTGCGAGCGGTTCATCTTCTTGGAGATGCCGGGGCTGTACTGCGAGATCGACACGCCGTAGGACTTGCTCGCGTCGTAGCCCAGGTGGTTGACCTTGCTGCCGACGATGTACGTCTCGGTGCCGCCCCAGGACAGCAGGAACGGGCGGAAGCGGCTGCCGTCGCGGAATTTCGCGGGCGCGTTCTCCTTTTCGCGCCAGCCGATCACGGCGGTGTTGGTGATGAACAGCTTGCCGTCGTTGACCAGGAATGCCGCGCGCTCCTCGGACATGCGGAACTCGCGCACGCTGTCGTCGATGTGCAGCGTGGCGCCCCTGGCCACGATCAAGGGCATGCGCAGCACGAAGACGCCCTTCGAGGTCTGCTCGAAATGATCCGGCGGCAGCGCACGCGCCAGGTCGGCCGGCGTCATGTAGCCGCCGTCGACGACGATCACGCGCGGATTGGACGACTGGCGCGAGGCCCACTCGATGATGCGGCCGTCCTTGCCGGTGAACTCGTGAAGCTCCTGGGTCTCGATCAGGCGCTGGTAGCGGATATGGCCGGCCGGCTTCTTGTCGATCTTGGCCATCACCGCGTCGAGGCTGAAGCGCTTCAGATCCGGCAGCTCCGGCAGCGGCATCTCCAGCGACTCGGCGGGCGCCTCGCGCACGATGTAGTTGTCGATCGTCGGAAGGTTCTTCACGCCGGCGACGCCGGTGACCGGCGACGCGGCACCGGCACCGGGCGGCAGCGCCATCGCGGCGGCGGCGCACGCGGCGCCGACGCCGATCAGGAACCGCCGCAGTCGGGGACGCATCAGAACCACAGCGTGAGCTCCAGCTTGACCATGTACTGCGGGTCGGCTTCCTCGGGGAACGCGGCCTTGGGATCGAACATCGAGGCGCGCAGGCGCACGTTCGAACGCAGGTCGTCGCCCTCGTCACCGCGCGCCGCTTCCACCGGCGCGCGGTTGCGGCCCATCGGATTGCTGAAGTAGTAGGCGACCGTCAGGTCGTAGCCGTCGCCCAGGGACTTGCCATCCCCCTCGGGCTGCACGCTGATGCCGTCGGCCACGATCGGTTCGCCGGCGTGCTGGCGCGAGAAGTGGCTGTAGACCAGGCTCGCGTCCCAGCGCTCCTGCGGAATCGAGATGTAGGCGGTGCCGACGTGCAGGTTGGTGAGATCCGCCTGCAGCGCACCGTTGAAACGGTAGACGTTGCTGCGCGTGCCGGTGAAGCGCGACAGGTTGCTGTGCAGTCCGGTCTGCTCGTAGCGGTGTTCGCGATCGCCATCCTCGCTGCCCGAGCCGAACGCGTAGTGCGCGCCGACCTGCACCGGGACCGTGGTCGGCAGCCGATAGCGCAGTCCGAGGTCGGCGGCCATCGCCTTCACGTCGTCGTCGGTCTCCACCGCCGGGTCGATGTCGGTCGCCGGCGTGAAGTCCTTGCGGTCGCCCACCAGCGCGCTGACATCGGCCCAGTACGACCAGCCGGCCTGCGGCTTGGTGTCGTAGTAGCCGTTATGCGTGTACAGGTCGATCCACGTGAGGTTGCGGTCGGAGCGCTTCGGATCGCGGCGCGTGTCGTCGTCGGTGATCTCTTCCTCGAAGTCGACGTTGTGATCGAACGCGTGGATCGCGCGCGCGCCGACGAAGTGCCCGGCGGTCCACTGCGTGCCGATGCCGCCGAACACGAAGGTGCGGTCGCGCATGCTCGCCGGCGGATCGGAGTCGTCCGTCCGGTAGGTGAGGAACGACTCGGCCACGCCGATGTGCGTCTGCACCAGCGTCGTGTCGAAGATCCAGCGCACCGCCTCGATGTTGCGGTCGAACCAGAGGCCGTCCGGATCGCGCAGACGCTGCAGGCCCACGCGCATCACCTCGCCCGGATAGCTGGTGAGGCCCCGGTATTCGAGCCAGGCCTCGCGCAGCCGCCCGAAGGATTCGCTGCGGCGCGGCTGGTCCTCGTCGGTGACGGTGACCTCGTCGGTCGGCGCGTAGCCCTGCGCACGGAAGAACGCGGCCCAGTTCAGACCCGAATTCCAGTAGGCCGAGGCCTGCAGGTCGGCATACCCCTCGCTGGTTTCGTCGACATCGCCCAGGCCGAGATCGCGCTCGCCCTCGCCGAAGTAGCCCAGGCCCAGGCGCAGATCGGTCTGCCAGCCCGCCGGCACGTCCTGCGCCGGCTGCGCGGCCTGGGTCACGCCGAATGCGGCGCAGAACATCATCAGTTTCGGGATTCGAGTGCTCATGGCGTCTCCTATTTCTTCGTTGTCTGACTCGAAGCCGTAGCCAGCGCGTCGTCGGTGGCCACCGCGCGCGGAAGTGCTGCGGCGGCGTGACGGGCGTCGAATTCGGCTTCTGCGAGCGCTTGCGCGTTCGCCACTTGCTGCTGGCTCATCACCGGCTGCAGCCGGTTGAGCAGGTCGGGTGCACCCGGGTTTCCGTAGTGCTCGGCGAGCTTGGCGAAGGCGTAGGCCTTCACCGGATCCACGCGGATGCCGCGGTTGCGCGAATACATGCGCGCCAGCGCCATGTCCGCGTTGGGATGACCGGCGCGCGCCGCGACCAGGTAGTGCTTGAGCGCGCGCGAAGGATCGGGCAGACCCTGGTAGCCGCGTTCGTACAGGCGGCCGAGCCAGACGTGCGCACCCGACAGCGTCGGTGCCGCTTCACGCAGCAAGCGCTCGGCCTCGATGGCGTCGGCGTGCGGGTTGGACTCGTCGAGGTACAAGCGACCGAGGTACAGCGCCGCCTCGAGCGATCCGGCCTTGTACGCCGCGCGCAGCAGCTCGACCGCATCGGCCGAGGGATCGAGGCTGGGCTTGAGCACGAGCATGCGCGCCTTGCGCGCGAGCACCGAGGCCGACGGCTCCTTGATCAGCGTCAAGAGCTTGTAGCCGCCCTCGACGTTGGGCTCGCCCACGTCGTCTTCCGACGACATCGCACGCGCCACGCGCTCGAGATTTTCGGGCGTGACCTGGCCTTCCTTGTAGCGGGCGACGACTTCGGCGCCGATCTTCTCCAGCGCGGCCTTGTCCTCGGTCGAGCGGTAGTGCATCACCAGGTCGGCGTAGCACTCCTGCACGAGCTTGCGATCGCGCTCGCACAGCGATACCAGCGCTTTCTCGGCCACCTGTTCGTCGCGATGGGCGCGATACCACGCGATCGCCTCTGCGCGTTCCTCGGGGAGCCGGCTCTGCGCGACCTTCTGCGCCAGGCCGGCGGCCGCATCGAGGCTGACCAGCTGCGGAAATTCCCGGTAGAGGCGCAGCTGCAGCGGCAGCGCGGAGCTGTCCTCGCGGACGATCTCCTTGAGCAGCTTGTCGACCTCGGCCGGATCGGCGCGGCCGGCGCGCATCATCGTGCGCACGAGCGGCAGTCGCAGCGCCGGGTCCTGCTTGGCGGCCAGGCGATACCACTCCACCGCCTGCACCGCCGATGCCCGCGTGTTCTGCGCCGCGTAGGTCCGTGCCAATGCGACCTGTGCTTCCAGATAGCCCTGTTCGGCCAGCGGCTTGAGATCGCTCTCGGCCGCGGCCAGGTCGCCGCGTTCGAGCGCGGCCTTGCCGCGCGCGAGGTCGGGAAGCGCCCACGTCGCCGCCGACGACGCGAGCAGGCCCAGCGACAGCGCGCTCAGCGCGAGCCGGGAGCAGGAGGCGCGTTTCACGGACGCGACTCCGCGTGCGCCGACGAAAACCCGCCGAGCGAGCGCGTCGACAGCCACGAGCGGTTGGCCGCGCTCACCTGCACCGGGCGGCTCATCAGGTCCATCGGCAGGTTGTCGTCGGGCGTGACCATGACGACCACGTCCTGGCTCAGCGAATCGGGATCGCCGTCGTGACGCAGCTGCGAGACGTGTCCCGTCCGCGGCAGCGGATCACCGTTGATGTGCAGCGTCACCTGCGTACCCGGCTGCAGGCGCTCGGCCTCGCGATAGCCGAAGCGCGCCACCACGTAGGGCTCGAACTCGATCGGCGCGAGGTCGGCGATGTGCTGGCCCTTGCCGACGTACTGTCCGTCGGCGGCGTACGTCGCAAGGACGCGGCAATCGCAGGGGCTGGTGACGGTGCCCTGCACTTCCTTGCTCAGCAGCTTGTCGATCTCGGCCTGCGTGAGCTGGGCTTCGAGCGCCTGCGCGTTGACCAGGCCGAACATCGAGGTCTGGAACGAACCGATCGCGCTGCCCTTCTTCACGATGCCGTCGGCCGGGATCAGGCTGCGGTAGATGCCGTCGCGCGGCATCGCCACCTGGAAGCGCGGACCGCTGACGCGGGCGGCGGTGGAGTTGGCGCCGAACAGCTTCTCGTCGACGCGCTGCGCCGTGTAGATCAGCGCGACCAGGCCCAGCAGCAGCACCACCGCGGTCTGCGCCATCGCGCGGAAGCGCGAACCGAAGCCGCGACGCTGCACCGGCGCGGGCTTGTTCGCGCGGGCCGGCCCGAAGTTGTTGCGCGACAGCGTGTGCATCAGCTCGCCGGCGCCCACCAGCTCGCCGCCGAGGAAACCGCTGACCACGCGCCGCAGCGTGGAGATCGCGGTGGCATCGAGCTGCTCGAAGCGGACGCCGACGCGGCCGCTCGGATCGGCGCTGCGCACGTCGAAGCGGACCGGCACCGCCACCGAGATCGTTTCGAGCTTCAGGTGGATGCGCCCGGTGTATTGCTCACCGACGCGAAAGCTGTGGCCCTGGGCATCGAATGCCAGGCCTCCGCCGGACAGATCGTGCAGACGAAAGCGCTGCGTTCCGCCCTGCGGCACGCTCAGTTCGAGCACGCCGGGCACCTTGGCGCGGACGTACTGGCGCTGGATCTCCGACTCGTGGACCAGGTTGTGGGTGGCTGCGCGCGGGGGATTCGGAGGCACGTTGGATTCTCCGGAGGCGGCGTAGGGATTTGGATTGGCGGCGACTGCAGCGGCGGAACGGCGGTTCATTGAAAGAATCCTCGGGAGAATCGGTTCACTCAGATCAGGGAGACCACCACGGCGGCGAACAGGCTCGCGCTCGCGGCCATCAACGCCGGCGACGACCAGCGGTTGAAGCGCGCCTGCCACGCATCGAGATCGCGCGTGAGCTTGGTGTCCTGGCGCGTCCACGACTGTTGGTCGAGGTGGAACGAAACCTTGATCTTCATCAGCGAGCCGACCACCTGGTTGTAATAGAGCAGCAGCGGGAACGTCGGCCCGACAGGGTGTCCGGAGAAGGCGAGCAGGATCGTCAGCACCAGGCGCGAGAAGCCGATCCACAGCAGATAGCCCATCAGCAGCTCGGGGCCGTAGATCAGCGTGCCCCACAGCGCCACGGAGATGCCGAGCAGGCTGGTCCACATCGAGATGCGCTGATCGATCAGCACGTACCAGACGAACGGACCGAGCACCTTCCAGCCCAGCTTGGTGGCGCGCTGGTTCTGGCGCAGCGAGTTGCCGTACCAGCGGAACATCAGCTTGCGGCTGGCACGCACGAACGACTTGTCGGGCGGATGCTCGACGGTGGTGATCGAGGCATCGGGCACGTACCAGGTGTCCCAGCCCATGCGGACGAGGCTGTACCAGCTGGACTTGTCGTCGCCCGTGAGGAACTTGAAGGTGCCCAGGCGCCAGTGATCGAGGTGATCGTTCTCGACGTCCTCGATGAATTCCGGATCGGTGACGATGCAGGCGCGGAACATCGACATGCGTCCCGTCAGCGTCAGCACGCGATGCGACAGCGCCATCGAGCACATGTTGAGATGGCGCTGCGCGAAGCGCATGCGATGCCACTCGCGCATCAGGTAGCCGCCCCGGACCTCGCAGAACTCGTTGGTGGTCAGCGCACCCATGCGCGTGCGGGTGCGGAAGAACGGCACCGTGCGATCGAGCACGCCGTGTTGCAGCACGGTGTCGCCGTCGACGACGGCCACCAGCGCATCGGGTGCGGGCAGATCGCGGGAGATGGCGCGGAAGCCCTGCGCCAGCGCATCGCGCTTGCCGGTGCCGGGGATGCGCACGATCAGCAGGCGCACGTGCTCGGGCGGCGCGTAGCGTTCCCACAGCATCTTGACCAGCTGCTCGTCGGCCATCTCGACGATCGAGGCCACCACCGTGGCCGGTCCCTTCCAGGCCATCGCCTCCTGGATCACCGATCGATACACAGCCGCCGAGGTGGAGCTGTCGATGCGAAAGCTGGTGACCATCAGGTACACCGGCGCCGGCGGCGCGCCTTTGGCCTGCTCGGCCAGCGCGTCGCGTTTGAGCTTGGGATAGCGCCGGTGCAGAAAGATCATCGCCCGGACGAAATGGACCGCGCCGAGCGAGTAACGCCACAGCCCGATCGTCCCGAGCGCCACCCAATAGGTGGCGTGCTCGGGATCGAACGCCGTTTCCGGCAACAGCAGGGCGATCGCGCCCAGGGCGCCGAGATAGATCAGCCACCCCGAGGCGGAGACCAGTGCGCGGATCATGACCATGAGCGCGTCGCCCTCGATCGCCGCCTTACCAGCAGATGCCCTGCGTGTGGCCGTGCGAGACGCCGTTCATGAAGCCCACCAGGTCCAGCGTGGGCCGGCTGCCGTTGACGCGCTCGAGCGCCTTGGCGAACTGCGCGTCGCGGTTGCCCACGATCATGACCTCGCCATGATCGATGACTTCCTCGAGGTTCGAGTTGAGCAGCGACGAGACGTGCGGAATCTTCTCGTTGATGTACTCGCGATTGGCGCCGTGCACGCGCGCGTAGTCGACGTTGCGATCGAAGATGCTCAGCTCGTAGCCCTTGCCGATCAGCGTCTCGGCCAGTTCCACCAGCGGGCTTTCGCGCAGATCGTCGGTCTCGGACTTGAACGACAGGCCCAGCAGGCTGATGCGGCGCTTGCCGAACGAGGTGATCAGCTCCACCGCCTTGGCGATCTGATCCTTGTTGCTGCGCAGGACCGCGCTGAGCATCGGCGGTTCGACGTCGAGCTGGTTGGCCCGATACACCAGCGCGCGCATGTCCTTGGGCAGGCACGAGCCGCCGAAGGCGAAGCCGGGCTTCATGTAGTACGGCGAGATGTTGAGCTTGGTGTCGGAGCAGACGATCTCCATCACCGCGCGACCGTCGACACCGGCGGCCTTGGCGATGGCGCCGATCTCGTTGGCGAAGGTCACCTTCACCGCGTGCCAGGCGTTGCACGAGTACTTGACCATCTCGGCGATCTCGATGGTGCGGCGGATCACCGGCGCCGGGAACGGCGTGTAGAGCTCGGCCAGCGCATCACCCGACCGCGTGTCGATCTCGCCGATCACCGTCATCGGCGGCTCGAGGAAGTCCTTGATCGCGGTGCTCTCGCGCAGGAACTCCGGATTGATCGCGACGCCGAAGTCGGCGCCGGCGGTCTTGCCCGAGGCTTCCTCGAGCAACGGGATCACGTGCTTGCTCACCGTGCCGGGCAGCACCGTGCTGCGCACCACCACCGAGTGGTAGGTGTCCTTGTCGCGCAGCGCCTTGCCGATGGCCTTGCACACCTTCTTCATGTAGCGAAGGTCGAGCGAGCCGTTCTTCCGGCTCGGCGTTCCGACGCAGATCATCGTCAGATCGGTACTGCGAATTGCATCCTGGGTATCCGAAGTTGCACGCAGGCGCCCGAGTCGGACCGAGCGTTCGAGGATCGCTTCCAGACCCGGCTCGACGACCGGCGCCTTGCCGCGATTGGTGAGGTCGACCTTGATGGGTGACACGTCCACGCCGACGACGTCGTGTCCGGCATCGGACAGACAGGCGGCGCAGACGGCGCCTACATAGCCCAGACCGAAAATGCTGATACGCATGATTCCCTCGCTGTTGGTTGGTTGCTGGATGCCACGCCGATGCCTTGCTCGCCGCACCCTCTGCAGGGACCTATGGCAACGGCGGTGCCAATCGCCAAAAGCTCAGGGATTTCACGTGGTTAATCCCAGGGTCAGGCGCCGGGGACCACAGTGCGGCGTGCCATCGCGAAGAACCTGTCGGCGAATGGCGACACATCGAACAGGAGAGGTCTGCAAGTGATTGATTTGCGACGCGGCGGCGATGTCGCAAAACAGCGTCAACCCGATCCGGGCTCACCGTCTCATGCGCGATACGACGACCTGCACCGCACCCGTCCGGGCCCGCGGCCCCGCGGGTTTTCATGCGTGCTGCGCTGCGACATTTCGCCGATCGGACCGCGTCCGAACGTCCCGCTGTCGCCATCTGGAGACAACGACCCCTCACGAAATGGAGTGCGCGCGACATTTGCATGGAGTTGCGAATGACGACGTCGATCTCGTCGTCGCACCTCGTTGCGCCACCATCGCCGGAGGGCGGCATGGGCGTTCCAATCACCGCTCCACTCGAGCACACGGAGAACATCGCGGACACCACGGAGAGGTCCGCGGATGCGCTGCGCCCGCCATCGCTCGGCGGTGCGCTGCGCAGTTGGGTGGTGCGACGCCTGCTGCCCAAGACGATGGTCGGGCTCGTTGCAACGAGCAAGGGTCTGGCGATGGCGCCGCTGGTGGCGATGCTCGTGGTGATGGGCGTTGCGCTCGATCGCATGCTGCTGCGTGGCGAGCAGCTGGTCGGCGAAGGCCAGAAGATCGAGGTCTACGGCGCGACGTTGCGCACCGAGCTCGAGGACCTCGAACGCGTCGCGCTCCAGCACTACGCGCTGGAGGATCCGGCGCTGCTGGAGATCATCCGCCAGCGATTGGCGACCACGCGCGCCGCGGCGGCGCGCTTCTCCGACGATCGCCTGCCCACCGAAGTGCGACTGCACGCACGCGAGCTCACCGACGGGCTCGACCAGATCAGCCGCAACATGACGCTGGCCAACGACGCGCAACGCGTCGGTTCGATCCGCACGCTCGCCGAGAAGGCCGAGAACGTGGTCACCGAGGGACGGGTGGCCATCTACGGCCAGGTGCAGGAGCTCAACGCGCGTTCGGTGCTCGTGCGCAACGTGCTCGTGCTCTCGGTGATGATCGTGGTGCTGCTCACCATCGCGCTGACGCTGGGACTTTCGCGCGTGATCGCGCGGCCGCTGCACAGCCTGCGCGCGGCGATCGCGGCGCTCGGCACCGCCAACTACGAATCGCCGATCGAGATCGAGTATCCGCGCGAGCTCGCGCGTCTTGGCGAGAAGCTCGAATGGCTGCGGCGGCGCCTGCGCGATCTCGAGGCGGACAAGGACCGGTTCCTGCGGCACGTCTCGCACGAGCTCAAGACGCCGCTGGCGAGCCTGCGCGAAGGCACCGACCTGCTGCTCGAGCGCTCGTTCGGGACGCTCAACGCGCGCCAGGCGGAAGTGGCGCAGATCCTGGCCGAGTCCGCGCTGGATCTGGACGCGCAGATCCGCAACCTGCTCGCCTACGCCGAGTGGCGCCGCGGGCAGCGCGACGTCGAGATGAGCTGGATCGACGGCAGCATCCTGGTCGACGAGGTGGTGTCGTCACAAAGACTGACCCTTTCCAAGCGCAAGCTCGACATCCATCTGGATCTGCGCGCACCGCTGATCTACGGTCATCGCTGGAGCCTGCGCGTGTCGCTCGGAAATCTGCTCAGCAACGCGGTCAAACACGCGCCGCGCGGCAGCACCATCGACGTCTCGATCGATCGGCGGCACGGTCGATGCCGGCTCTCGGTGCGCGATCGCGGACGCGGCGTCCCGGTGTCGGAACGCGAACGCATCCTGGAACCCTTCGTTCGAGGCTCGGATCCGGAGGAATCGGGCATGCGCGGAACCGGCATCGGGTTGTCCATTGTCAATGAGACGGTCAAAGCACATGGAGGAACGCTTGAAGTTCAGGAGGCAGACCCGGGCGCCCGGTTCGTACTCGATTGGCCGAGTCCTGAGACCGATGCTCATTAGCACCGTGCTCGCGAGCGCCACCTCGGGTTGCGCGCACCTGAACTGGGAGCCTTTGCCTCCGGAGAGCGGTGCGTCGGTCGATGAAAGCGGCAGCGCCACGGTGACCGGATCCGGCGCCGCGCTGGCGTGGTGGTCGCGGGCGATGGAAGCCACGCCCGCCCAGCGCGAATCGATGCTGCGCAACGCGCGGCAGGACCGGTCGCAGTGGCGCATCGCGATGCTGCGCAGCCTGCCGGGCGGCAGCGAAGAAGATTCACCCGCGGCCTCGCAGGAGGCGCTGCGCGCCCTGCTCAAACGCGGGCTGCGGGACGAGGAGGAGGCGCTCACGCGCGTCCGCGTTGCGGAGCTCGGCCAGGCGCAGGCCTGCCGCGCCGAATCCGCCGAACTGCGCGGTCGACTGAGCCGCATCATCGAGATCGAAAGAGACATGGGACATGGACGCTGACGCCGCGACACCCAGCCGCGGCCGCATCCTGGTGGTCGACGACGACGACAACCTGCGCCGCATGATCACGTTGCGGCTCGAGTCGGCCGGCTACGAAGTGACGGCGGCGGCCTGCGGCGAGGAAGCGTGCGAGCGACTGCCCGACACCGAGCCGCACATGGTGATCACCGATCTGCGCATGCCCGGCATCGGCGGCATCGAGCTGCTCGAAGCGATCCAGGCGCGCAGTCCCGGCATCCCGGTGGCGATCCTGACCGCGCACGGCGAGATCCCGGACGCGGTGCGCGCCACGCAGGCCGGCGCGGTCGACTTTCTCACCAAGCCGGTCGGCGCCGAGCTGCTGACCTGCGTCGAGGCGCACGTGCGTCCCGCCTACGAGTCCGCGGTGATCGCAACGGACATGGACGGCATCGTCACGCACAGTCCGATCATCCGATCGCTGCTGCACGACGCGCGACGCGTGGCGCGCCACGATTCGCCGGTGCTGATCTGCGGTCCCAGCGGCAGCGGCAAGGAACTGCTCGCCGGCGCGATCCACCGGGCCAGTTCGCGCGAGAACGGCCCGCTGGTCGCGATCAACTGCGCCGCGGTGCCGCCCGAGCTGCTCGAGTCGGAGCTCTTCGGTCACCGGCGCGGCTCCTTCACCGGCGCCAACTACGATCACCCCGGCCTGTTCCGCTCCGCCGAGGGCGGCACGGTGTTCCTCGACGAGATCGGCGACATGCCCGAGCGCCTGCAGTCCAAGCTGCTGCGCGTGCTCCAGGAGCGCGAGGTCCGTCCGGTGGGCGAGGTGCGCTCGATCCCGATCGACGTGCGCGTGGTGTCCGCCACGCATCGCGACCTGCCCGCGATGATCGAGGAGGGCACGTTCCGCGAGGACCTCTTCTACCGGCTCAACGTCGTGCAACTCAAGCTGCCGAGCTTGGCCGAACGTCG
>NZ_JAJFBP010000066.1 GCF_020697055.1 Panacagrimonas sp.
CAACGAAGTCTGGTGCGTGCAGCGCACGGAGGAGACGCGCAACGCCATTGCCAGCGACCTCGTCATCATCAACGACATCCAGGGCGCGGTCGCGCGCGGTGCCACGCAAGAGCAGCTGCTGCAGACGCAGGGACTCACCGAGGATCAGCGTGCCGTCATCATCGAATACTTCCAGCAGCCGGCGGGCACGCATCCGCTCGATTTCGCCGCGCTGCTGCTGCGCCGGAAGCTGGCCGCGCAGTATCTCGACCTCGGCCGGCCGGTGTTCGAGCAGGAGCTGCTGGCCAAGCCCGACGACGATGCCGACACACTCAACGACATCCAGCGGACCATCAACCCGCGCTTCGATGCCGGCAAGATCGTGCAGACCGTGCATGCGCAGCTGGACAACTTCGACAGCGACGAGGCGACCATCCTCAAGTCGCTCGAAGGCCTGTCGGCGTTCGAGGGATCCATCGTGCGGAAGCTGTATCGCAGCATCCACCGCATCGACATGGATTTCCACATGGCGCAGGCGCTCGACTCCGACGAGCAGGACCAGGCGCGGCTGCGCCTCAAGGGTGACAACGCCGCTGCCGACGCGGCGGCGCTCGACTACGCCTTCGGCACCATCAACACCGACGAGAAGGCGATCATGGATCTGCTGCGTGGTCGCACGCTGGAACAGATCGCGGAGATCAAGGCCGAGTACAAGCGCCGGTACGGCAAGGATCTCGACGTCGCGCTCAACGAAAACCTCGACGAAGGCAACGAGCAGAACCAGGCCGGGGCGCTGATACGCGGCGACAAGGAGGCCGCGGACGCCATCGCCATCGACGAGGCGATGCGCGGCGGTTTGTTCGGCTGGGGCACGGACAACGAGGAGATCGAGGCCACCTACAAGCGCGTGCACGACGAAGTGCTGGCGCAGGCGCAGCGCGAGGGCTGGAACAGCCAGCAGATGGAGGCCGAGCTGCGCCGGCGCACGGGGCGGATAGAGAGCGAATTCAACGAGCGCTACAAGAACGTCGAGGAGTACCAGGACCCGGCGAATCCCGGCCACTCGGTCATGCAGAACGCCATCTCGAGCGAGATGGACCCGGGACCCGAGCGTGACCTCGCCAATGCGCTGCGTACCAATGATCCCATCGCCGCCGATGCCGCGCGCATCGAGATCGAGCGCCAGGGACTCTGGGCCAGCGACGAGAAGATCAACAACGTCCTCACCAACCAGTACGAGCGCGCGCTGCAGGAGACGCGCCTCGACCAGGGCCCGGCGCGCCAGGCCCGGGTCAATCGCCTGCGCGAAAAGCTGTCGCGTGCGGATCCACCACTCAGCGAAGAGGCGATTTCCGTCGAAGTGATGAAGCTCGAGCGGCAGATGGAGAGCGAGATGGGCGACGAGGCCCAGCGCCGCTCGAACATCTCGATGGCCGCGCTCGACCAGGCGTACTCGGACCAGTACACCTATCCACTCTGGTACACCATCGAAGCCAACATGGGCGGCGTGGACCGCCAGAAGGCGCGGTCGCTGCATCAGCAGGGTGGCCGGCTCACCGCGTTGCAGACCGTCGAATACGCCACCGAGCAGGATGGCACCGACGAAGACGCGCTCAAGAATCGGCTCGGCAACATGACCAAGGCCGAGATCGATCAGCTGCGCATCGACTGGGAGCGGCGGCATCCGGGCGAGAGCTTCGACGACATGCTGCGTGGTGAGCTCAGCGGCCGCGACGAGTCCGACATCATGGACACGGTGGAGCATGGCGCGCCGACGTCCGCCAGTCAGCGCATCGCGCAGGAGCGCCGGCGCACGAATCGCGAGCTCGACGACCTCACGGGCGTGCTCGGCGGCGTCGCGGCCGGCGGCGAGGAGCGCTGGCTGCGCCTGCAGCAGAAGAAACTCGACGAGCTCGAGCCGCAGCTCCATCGCACCGATCTGTCCGAGGAGGAGCGCGAGGTCCTGCGTGATGAACTCGACTACCGCGTCGAACGTGTGCAAGCCGCGGTGGAGGATCACCGCCGCGCCATCGACAGTGTCGCGAACTTCGCGGCGCAGGTGGCCAGCATGGTGGTGGCCATCACCGTCGGCGCCATCCTCACCGCGGTCAGCGGCGGAACGCTGGGCCCCGTGATGATCGCGGTGATCGCGTCGGTGGCGGCCACGCTCACCACCATGGGTACGAAGGCACTCATCATGGGTGGCTCGTACGGCGCCGAGGACATCGGCGTCGATCTCGCAGTGGGTGTGGTCGATGCGCTCACCTCCGCGTTCACCGCCGGGATGGGCGGGCGCATTCTCAAGGGCGCCGCGGGCACCGGACTGCGCGCGGCGCAACCCACGCGCATGACGCGACTGCTCGCCGGGGTCGGTCGCTCGGGCATCGGCCAGAAAGTGGCGCAGAGCCGGGCGGGGCAGGCCATCGGCCGCGTTGCCTCCGGCTTCAACAAGATGGAGTCCGGATTCCTCACGCGCGGCATCCAGGGCAACAACATTCTGGCGCGCATGGCGGCCGGCGACAGCAAGGCGCTCCGGGTGCTCGCCGAGGGTCTTGCCGAAGGTATCGAGAACGCGGCGAGCGCGCTGCCGTCCGCGTTCGTCGGCACGGCACTCGCGGACGACACGTGGAAGGGCAATCCCCTGGCGAATCTCGTGGTGGGCACCGCCACAGGCGTGGGCACGGGCGTGGCGATGGGAGCGGCCATGCAGGGCGCGAAGGGCGCGTGGGGTCACCTGAAAGGTCCGTCGATGCACCTGTCGACGCCGGAGGGACGCATAGCCGAAGCCAATCGCGTACTCGGCGACGCCTTTCAACAGCATCGCGCCCAGTATCCCGACACGTCATATCGCGATTTCCTCGAGACGCCCGCGGGCAAGGCCGCGTCCGCCGAGGTGGAGGCGCGCGGACTCATCGGCAATCACGAGCGCGCCGCGCTCGAGGCGGATGTGAACGCCAAGGCCGACGATGAGCCCGGCGCGCCGGTGGAAAATCCCGCGGCGCGCGCGCAGGCGGAGGCGAATGCGCCGACGTCGGAGCCGCGTCTGGATGCCGACGCTGCCGGCGGGAAGGGGCGCGAAGGCCTGCCGCCGAAGCTCGGCGTCAATGTCGAGGTGAAGGTCAACGAGGATCTCCACGGCAACACCGTGCGCGTGATCCCCGATGAACACGGCGGTCCGCGGCGCGGCGTGCGCGTGGAAGCGGGCCCCGACGCCACGCCCACCGACGTGATGCTGCACGCACACACCGTACAGAGCATGCAGCGTTACCAGGGGTTGTTAGGACGCCTGCGACAGCTGGCCGACTGGTTCAAGCTGACCACGGTCGGCAGTCGTGGATGGGAAGCGAAGCTCGAGCTCGAGAAGCTGCCCGGCATCATCCACGAGCGCATGCAGCAGCTGTCGAAGGGCGGGCTCGACCTCGACGCGCAAATGCGGCTCATGGACGAGATCAACGGCCTGAGCCGGCAGATCGACGATCACCAGCGCGTGCTCGATTCACCCGAGCTGCGGGACCAGAAGGGCCGCGGTTTCGTCGCGGCCGAGAAGCAGCAGGTGAAGTCCGAGATCGAAAACCTGCCTTCGCGTTCCGAGGGCGCACCCAGGCGAACGCCCGAGTCGCAGAAGCAGTATCCGCATGCGCTCGCGTCGGGCAGCACCCTCGATGGCAAGGTCTATCAACTCGGCGATACCTGGACCGAGAAGGGGCGCAGCTACCGGCGCGTGTTCACCGTCGATGA
>NZ_JAJFBP010000004.1 GCF_020697055.1 Panacagrimonas sp.
TGGGCCGCAACGATCTGCGCTCGCGCCTGGGGCAGCTGCTGCGCGAGCGGCGCATCGTCAGCGTCGTGGGGCCGGCCGGCACCGGCAAGACGCGGCTGGTGCTCGAGGTCGGAGGCGATCTGCTGCCGTTCTTTCGCGACGGCGTGTGGCGGATCGACCTGCGATCGGCCGGCGACCTCGACGCAGTGGCGCGAGCCTGCGCCGAGGCCCTGGGCGTTGCCGAGGAGCGCGATCGCGACCTGCTCGACTCGGTCGCCTCGTTCCTGGAGACGCGTGCCGCATTGCTGATCCTGGATGCGTGCGAGCGCGCGGGCGGCGCCGCGGCGCGTGCCGCGGCGGTACTGACCAGCGCGCCCGAGGTGCGGGTGCTGGCGACTTCGCGCGAACCGCTGCAGGTCACCGGCGAGCAGACGCTGCGATTGGGCCCGCTGGCCACGCGCGCCGAACGCGGCGGACTGTCGGAAGCCGCGCACCTGCTGGTCGAGCGCATCCGCGCGCGCGATCCGGGACAGGCGATCGACGACGACCGCGCGACGGCGATCGATGCGATCTGCGCGAGTCTCGACGGCTCGCCGCTGGCGCTGGAACTGGTCGCCCCGCGCGTGCGCGCGCTGCCGCTGCAGTCGATCGCGCGGCAGCTCGAAAACCGCTTCCGCGCGCTGTCGGAGCGCGCCGGTGACGGGCGCGCGCGACTGCAGATGCTGCGCGAGACGCTCGAGTGGAGCCTGGAGCTGCTGGCGCCGGCCGAGCGACGGCTGTTCGAACGCCTGTCGCAGTTCGCCGAGGGATTGGAGCGGTCCGCCGCGCTGGCGGTGTGCGCCGGCGAAGGCCTGGAGGCCGGCGAGATCCCGCTGCTGTTGGGACCGCTGCTCGACGCGTCGCTGGTGGACGAGCTCGCGGATGCCTCGGACGGTGGGTCGAGCCGCTACGTCGTGTCGCGCGCGCTGCGCGAGTTCGCGGCGGAGATGCGCCGGCCAGGCGATCAGTCGCAGGTCCAGCAGCGCTTCCTGGAGTGGGCGCTGGCGCTGGCGGAGAACGCCGCGGACGGATCGCCCGAAGGGATGGGGCGCCTGCTGCGCGAGCAGGACAACCTCGAGGCGGCGCTGGAGACCGGGCATCGGCTGGAACTGCACGAACCCGTCGCGCGGCTGACCGCGGCACTGACGCCGTTCTGGATCCGTCGCGGCCGATGGCGCGAAGGCCTGGCCTGGGCCGAGCGCGCCGAGCGCCTGGCGCCACTCGATCGCCGCGTGCGCGCGCCGCTGCTGATCGCATTGGGCGCGCTGCTGCGCGCGTCCGATCCGACGCGCGCCGAAGGTGTGCTGCGCGAGGGCCTGGCGCTGGCGGTGCAGTCCGACGACCGCGTGCTGCCGATCGAGGCGCTGCATCAGCTCGCCGCGCTTGCGCGCGACCGGGGCGACTTCGCCGGCACCGAGTCGCTGCTGCGTGAACAGATCGCGCAGCTCGGGGAACTGGACGATCCGCTGCGCCGATTCCGCGCGGAGACGGAGCTGGCCACGCTGCTGCTGCAGGACGGGCGCGCGGAACAGGCGGTCGCCGCATTGCGGATGCGACTGGCCGAGGCGGAGACGCGCGGCTGGCGCTTCGATCGCGCGCGCCTTTCCAACAACCTCGCGGTGGGGCTGATCGAGCTCGGCCAGCACGCCGAGGCCCTGCGGATGGCCAGTGCCGGCGCCGACCTGTTTCGCGAGCTCGGCAGTCTCGAGGGCGTGGCGCACCTGATGTCCACCGCGGGCCTGGCGCTGATGCGCGGCGGCGATCCGATGCAGGCGCGCCGACATTTCATCGAGGTGGGACGCATCGCGCTCGAAGTCGGCGCCTCGCCCCTGGCGCCCGAGGCGCTGGATCGGCTCGCCGCGCTGGAGATCGAGGACGGACGCGAGCGCGCGGGCGCCCGCTATCTGTATGCGGCTGACGCGCTCTACGCGCGCATCGGCCACGAGCGCGAGCGCGCCGATCGCGCGCTGCGCGAATCGCTGCAGGTCCGGCTCGATGCGCGGCTCGACGCGGACACGCTCGCGCGCATCCAGGTCGACGCGATGATGCAGGCGCGCAACGTGCTGAGCGAGGCGGTCGGCACGTCCACCTGAGGCGCGCCGCGCCGGCACGGCATGTTCACGCACATGTGATCGCGGTCGCCGTGCACTGACGTTGCGAACGCTGCGTTGCGTCGTGATCGCGAATGACGGGCGCGACCCGCTGAGGGATCATGCGCGCCGCTGGAGGAGCGTTTCACCATCGCCAACCGCCCGTCACCAGACCCCGAAGGGGCGATGGCGGGCCGCAGCACGAGGGCATGTTCGTGGACGCGCTATTGCTGTCGCGGATCCAGTTCGGTTTCACCATCGGATTCCACATCCTGTTTCCCACGTTGACGATCGGTCTGGCGTGGTTCCTGGTCTTCTTCGAGTCGCGGTGGCGTCGCACGGGCCGCGATCACTGGATCGAGCTCTACCGGTTCTGGGTGAAGATCTTCGCGCTCACGTTCGGCATGGGCGTGGTGTCCGGGCTGGTGCTCAGCTACCAGTTCGGCACCAACTTCTCGCGCTTCTCGGAGATGGCGGGACCGGTGATGGGACCGCTACTGTCGGCCGAGGTGCTTTCGGCGTTCTTCGTCGAGGCGGGCTTTCTCGGGATCATGCTGTTCGGCTGGAGCAAGGTCGGTCCGCGGCTGCACTTCCTTGCGACGTTGCTGGTCGCGGTGGGCACGACCAATTCTGCGTTCTGGATCCTGTCGGCGAACAGTTTCATGCACACGCCGCAGGGTGCGGAGTGGATCGACGGTCGCCTGGTGCCCGTCGATTGGTGGGCCGTGGTGTTCAACCCCTCGTTCCCGTATCGGCTCGCGCACATGCTGCTGGCATCGGCGATCACGAGCGCGCTAGTGATCGCGGGCGGCTCGGCGTGGTGCCTGCATCGCGGCCTATACCGCGACGCCGGACTCGCCGGCATCAAGGCGGCGATCACCGCGCTCGCGCTCGCCGCGCCGCTGCAGATCGCCGCGGGGGACCTGCATGGCCTCAACGTGCGCGAGCACCAGCCGATGAAGGTGGCGGCGATGGAAGGCCTGTGGGAGACGCGTCACGGCGCACCGCTGCTGCTGTTCGCGCTGCCCGACCAGGCGCAGCAGAAGAATCACTTCGCGATCGAGATTCCGAAACTCGGCAGCATCATCCTGGCGCACGATCCGGACGGCGAAATCCTGGGCCTCGACGAGGTCGCACCCGCCGATCAGCCGCCGGTGATCCCGGTGTTCTTCGGCTTTCGCGTGATGGTGGGGCTGGGGCTGTGGTTTCTGCTGCTCGCGGCGCTGGGCGTGCTGACGTGGATGCGCGGGCGCCTGGAACGCGCCTCGATGCTGCGGCGCCTGCTGATGTTCTCCACGCCGCTGGGTTTCGTGGCCACGCTCGCAGGATGGATCGTGGCCGAGACCGGACGCCAGCCGTGGACCGTGCACGGCATGATCCGCACCGCCGACAGCCTGTCGCCGGTGCCGGCGGCATCGGTGGCCACGTCACTGGCATTGTTCGTCGTGGTCTACGGCGTGCTGCTGGCGAGCTATCTCTACTTCGTGCTCGCGCTGGTCCGGCGCGGGCCCGCGTTGCCTACCGATCACCCCGAGGCGATCCGCGGCGCGCGCGCTGGCGAACTGCTGCCGGCCAATCCCCAGGAAGTGGTGCACACCACCGGAGCCCGCGCGTGATCGACCTGAGCCTGATCCTCGCCGGCGTCATCGTGTTCGGCGTCGGCGCGTACGTGATCCTGGATGGATTCGACCTGGGCGTCGGCATCCTCTTTCCCTGGATGCCCGACGACGCCGCGCGCGATCTGGCGATCACCAGCATCGCGCCCGTGTGGGACGGCAACGAGACCTGGCTGATCCTGGGCGGCGCGGTGCTGTTCGCGGCCTTCCCGCTGGCGTACGCGGTGGTCCTGCCCGCGTTCTACATCCCGATCATGTCGCTGCTGTTCGCGCTGATCTTCCGCGGCGTGGCGTTCGAGTTCCGCGTCAAGGCGCTCACGAGCAAGCCCTGGTGGACGCGAGCCTTCGTCGCAGGTTCCACGCTTGCGGCCTTCTCGCAGGGCCTGCTGCTCGGCGGCCTGCTCGAAGGCGTGCAGGTCGGACCGGGCGAGCCCGCATCCAAGATCGCGCTGCAGTTCACCGGCGGCGCTTTCGACTGGCTGACGCCGTTCTCGGTGGTCGTGGGCCTGGGCGTGGTCGCCGGTTACGCGCTGCTCGGCGCCACCTGGCTGAACATGAAGACGCAGCACGGCCTGCGCGACTGGTCGCGGCGGATCGCGCATCGCGCATTGATCGGGTCGTTGATCGCGCTGGCGGTGGTCAGCATCTACACGCCGCTCAAGTACGACTGGATCGCCGAGCGCTGGTTCGGCGAGATGCGCTGGCTGAGCCTGTCGCCGGTGCCGCTGATGACGGGCGTGGTCGCGTTCTCGCTGTATCGCGAGCTCAACCACGGATCGCACTACCCGCCGTTCTTCTATGCGATCGCGCTGTTCCTGCTCGGCTACTTCGGCATCGGCATCAGCCTGTGGCCGCACGTGGTGCCGCCAGCGCTCGACATCTGGGAGGCGGCGGCGCCGCGGCAGAGCCAGGTGTTCGTGCTGATCGTGCTGGCCCTGAGCCTGCCGATGGTCCTAATCTACACCGCGTACGCCTACTGGGTGTTCCGCGGCAAGGTGGAGCAGGGCGCGGGCTATGCACACTGAGACGCCTTCGCGCGAGGGCGTTCGGCGCCTGCTCTGGTTCGTCGCGATCTGGGCCGCGGGTGTGCTGGTGCTCGGCGCGGTGACGTGGGTGTTCCGCGCGATGTTCGGCTGAGATCAGCCGGCGCGCCGCGTGCCGAGCACGATGTCGCGCTCGCGCAGCGTGGAGAGCATCTCGCGGCCCGCATCGACGATCGTCTGCGGTTGCGGGTGCGACAGCTCGCCGGCGATCTGCAGCAGCAGCGCGCGGCCCGTGGACGAGGGCTGCTCGTCGATCAGCTGCAGCAGGCGCGCCGTCACCGCGTTGATCTCCATGAAGCGCACGTCGTCCTGGCGCGTGCGGTGCACGACCAGATAGGTCGGCTGCTCCGGCGGCGTGGAGGGCCGATGCGCGGGGCCGATCCGGTGCACCGGCCACGTGTACGCCTGCGCCCAGGCCAGCGGTGACACCACCGGCGGTGCCTCGAGCGGATCGCCGTTCGGGTCCACCAGCGCCGGCGTCGGATCGTCCTGCGCGATCGACAGCGCCAGTTCCACCCACTCGTAGTGCGCCAGTTCGGCGATGAACGCCGGATCGTCCGGATGGGGTCCGCGCTCGTGTTCGAGGAAGTGCAGGAACTCCTCGGCGAGGCGATGGAACTGCGGCGCCTTCGAGACGTGGCGGGCGTAGAAGTCGCGCACGCGCGCATGCCACGCGGCGTCGTCGGAAAGGCGGCGCAGCACCGGAAAGGCGGTGGCGAGAAAATCCTCGACGTTGTTGTAGAACAGCTCGCGATAGATCTTCAGCCGCCGGTCCTCGAGGCCCGCGGGCGCGGCATGGCGCTGGGGATCGCGCAGGTGCGCGGCGAATGCGCGCTGCACCGCCCGGAAATCAGGTGGCGGCGATGCGCTCACGCGGATGTCGATCCTGGATGCGCCGGACGTGGCCCAGCTCGCCCAGCAGTTCGGGCAGTGGCGGAATGTTGAAGTCGCGCTCGAGCAGCGTTGGCACGGCGCGACCGATCCGCGTGTAGGCGTGATCGAGCAGCGTCCACACCGGATCGATCACGGGTGAGCCGTGCGTGTCCACGCGCAGGTCCTCGGCCTCCTCGTAGTGCCCCGCCACGTGCACGTAGCGCACGCGCTCCAGCGGCAGGCCGTCGAGAAAGGCGACCGGGTCGTAGCGATGGTTGATGCTGTTGACCCAGAGGTTGTTCACGTCGAGCAGCAGGTCGCAGTCGGCGCGCTCGAGCACGGCGCGGATGAAGTCGATCTCGCTCATCTGCTGCGCCGGCGCGGCGTAGTAGCTGGCGTTCTCCAGCGCGATGCGGCGCTCGAGGATGTCCTGCACGCGGCGCACGCGCGCGGCGACGTGCTCGACCGCCTCGTCGGTGAAGGGGATGGGCATCAGGTCGTACAGGTGCCCATCGTCCGAGCAGAACGTCAGGTGCTCGGTGTAGTCGTGGATGCCGTGCTGATCGAGGAAGACCTTGAGCTCGCGAACGAAGCCTTCGTCCAGCGGCGCCGGGCTCCCGATGGAGAGCGACAGCCCGTGCGTGACGAATTCGAAGCGCTCGGTGAAGGCGCGGAACTGGCGACCGAGCCGGCCGCCGACGCCCATCCAGTTCTCGGGCGCCACTTCGAGGAAGCCGATGCCCTCCGGATCGGGAACGGCATCGGCAAGCGGGCCCATCAGCGCCCGCCGCAGACCGAGGCCCGCGCCGCGCACATGAGGCGTGATCGACGCGGACATCGGAGATTGACCCAGCGCTAGCGGACGAGCGACGGGTGGGGGGTGAGGCGGTTCTACTTCTTTTCGCCGCACTTGCCCTCGCCGCATTTGCCTTCACCGCACTTGCCTTCGCCGGCCTTCTTGTCGTGGCCGGTCTTCTCGCCGTTGTCCGCGCCTTTCTTCTCGCCCATCTCGGCGCCCTTGTTCTCGCCGCACTTGTGCTCGCCGGCCTTGTCGTCGCCGGCGGACGCGACCATGTAGCCGGCGCCCAGGTCGCTGGCCTGGAACACCGAAGCCTGTGCGGCGGGGCCGGCGAGGACGAAGGCGGCACCGAGGACGACGGCCAGCGGCTTCTTCTTGATGCTGATCATGTGAATGCTCCTTGAGAGACGACGTGGACGGCCTCGATCGGGCCTTCGTGGTGAGGGTGAATCAATCCGCCTGTACGACAGATGGACGGAGCATGCCCCGGAATGGTCAGGAAGTGGCGGCGGGCGGCGCCGTCGTCTCCGCGGGCACCGGCTTGGCCACGTCCCACTTCTCGGGCAGCCAGCGGTCGAGCCATCCCTGGCGATAGGCGCCGTAGGCGACCATCAGAACCACCGCCAGGACCGCCAGGATCGTCGGCCAGGCGCTTTTCTTCTCCTCGAACGGGTCCTGCAGGCTGAGCGAGCTGCCCGGCGGCAGCTTGGCGATACTGGTCAGCGCCACGCCCAGCGGCATGTTCACGCGGACGCGGCCGTTGATGGCCCAGCCGCTGGCGTCGAGGATCGGGCCCAGGCTGCGCTGGCGCAGCTTGAGCGCCGCGATCAGCATCGCCGGACCCGAGATCAGCAGCACGATCGCCAGCAGGCCCAGCGGCATGTACATGCCCAGGCCGAAGAACTTCTCGAGCACCAGGCCGGCCATCGCGGCGATGCCGGAGATCGCGGTGCCGATCAGCGCGATCGTGCCGAGGTCGAGTTTCTTGGGCGCCGGCGCCGGCGGCGGTGCGGCGGCCGGTGGCGTGGCGCCGGACTTGTCGACGTGCGCGAGGCCCTCGGCGTGCGAGGCCAGCCGTGCGTCGGACGCCGCGTCGGCAGCCGCGGCCCGCTTGGCCACCTGCTCCTCGATCATGCGCACGAACTTCTTGTATGGCGCGAAGAACGCCTGGCGGATCGAGATCGGCGCATCGACGATCTTGGTGATCGTGGCGTCCCAGTCGTGGCCCTTGCGGTCGATGAACAGGCCGTTGCGTCCCACCGTCAGGTAATCGCTGTCGCCCTGCGTGAACACCGCGAGCACCGCCATCTTCTCGGTGGCGCCCGCCGCGTTGCGCCGCGACAGGTCGCAGTACGCCAGGTAGCACTTCGACAGGCTGGCCAGCACCGCGTGCTTGCCGGCGTCGTCCACGCGGACGCATAGCGTGCACTCGCGCGAATCCAAGAACAGGTGCCCGGCCTGGAAGGTGGCGGGCCGCTTGCGCGAGTAGAAGTCGCCGAACGACACGAAGTTGTGCAGCAGGCGCACGAAGTCGCGATTCAGCCGCACGAGCTTTTCGACCGCATCCATACCCGAGGTCTCGTCCTTGAGCGCCTCGTCGCGCTGCAGCAGCGCCAGCACCTTGTCCTGTGCGCCCTCGGCGAGCAGGCCCTGCACGCGCGCGTCGGTCAGGCCGCCGAGCTGCGTCGCCGGGCGCCCGGTGGCCCAGGCGGCGTGCGCCGCGAGCCGGGTGTTGAGCTCGGCCCATTGCGTGTCGGTCAGCTCGGTGAGCTCGCCGAACATCGGCGCGAGCGCGGCGCGGCGCAGATCGGCGATCGCGCCGGTCCAGGCCGGATTGAGACCGGCCGTCAGCGGCAGCGCGCGGTTGGCCTCGATGCGCGCGAGCGGGAAGCCCGCCATCTCCTGCGCGCTGACCGACAGATCGCTCGCCGCGGCCTTGAGGTAGTCCTCCTCCGCGCGATTGACGGCCTCGAGTGCGCGGGCGTCGAACGCCGCGACGCGCGTGCGCGCGAAGTAGTCGTCGACCTTGGCCTTGATCGCGGTGACGGCCGCATACGCCGCGGCGGTCCCTTCACCGAAGGGCAGCAGGGCCGGGTCCTTCTTCGCGGTGCCGAGCCATTCGTCCAGCGCCTTGGCCTCGGCGAAAAAGCCCTCGATGCGCGCGCGATCGACGCCGGGATTGCCGCTGCGATCGTTGATCGAGCCGTGCGCGGCCATGATGTCGCGCAGCACCTGGGCGAGCGCCTCGTCGGCTTCGGCCGACTCGGGCGTGATCACGCCGTCGCCGTTGAACAGCGTGCCTTCGAAGAATTTCTCGGGCGCGGCGATGTCGGCGAAGGCGATCGCGTCGCCTTCGCGGCCCAGGTTGGCCAGGATGCGTCTGGCCGACGCGAGCGAGGCCTGGCCTTCCGGCGTCGCATCGTTCAGATCGGACAGCGCCAGCGTGTCGCTGCCGGGCAGCAGCGTGTCGAGCGATCTGAGGCGCGCGTCGAGGAACTCGACCGCGCCGACGATCTCGGCGGCGCGCACGCGGCCGTCGCCGTCGGAATCGATCAGCGCGAGCGTGCGTTCGTCGA
This sequence comes from Panacagrimonas sp., assembly GCF_020697055.1. Lineage (GTDB taxonomy): Bacteria > Pseudomonadota > Gammaproteobacteria > Nevskiales > Nevskiaceae > Panacagrimonas. The sequence goes on from NZ_JAJFBP010000004.1 coordinate 9,016, forward strand.
ACTCGAGCCCTTTGACGGGGCAGGCGAGCGCGACCCAGAGCTTGCGATCGAGCCGGCCGAGGGCCGCGATGTCCGCGCCGTTTTCGATTCGGACCTGATCGAGGCCGCCGGCGCGATAGAAGCGCCAAGGCTTGGCGTTGGAGGTGGCCATTTTTTTCTCCCGGTTCGAGCGCCGCATGGTACCCGCTCAGCTGACTTCGTCGGCTCCTGCGGTCAGGTCCTTGCCCTTGTGGCGCAGTTCTTCACCGGAGAAGAAATGCGCGAGCGCGGGCAGAACGACGATTGCGCCGATCATGTTCGCGGTGAAGCCGAACACCAGCAGGATGCCCATGTCCTTCTGGAACTGCAGGTCGGAAAAGATCCACATCAGCACGCCCACGGCCATGCCGGCGCCGGTGAACAGCGTCGCCTTGCCGGTGGAGCGCATCTTCTGGAAGTACGCCTCTTCGAGCGAAAGGCCCTTGCGCAGGCCCGCGGCCACCACCGAGTAGCTGTAGATGCCGTAGTCGACGCCGATGCCGCAGGCGAAGGCCAGCACCGGCAACGTCGCGACCTTCTGGCCGATGCCGAGCGCGACCATCACCGCGTAGCCGAGCAGCGTCACCGTCGCCAGCGGGATGCCGATGCACAGCACGCCCGAGAGCGTGCGGAAGCTCAGCCACAGGAACAGCAGGATCACGCCGTAGACGTAGAACACCACCGGCAGTTCGTTGCGGCGCACTTCCTCGTTGGTGGCCGCCATCACGCCGATGTTGCCGGAGGCCAGGCGGAGCTTGACCCGCTTGTCCTGCTGCAGCTCGTCGGCGTAGTGCTTCACCGCCTCGGTCAGGTGCGTGATCGTGTCGGCCTTGTGATCGGTGGTGAAGATGAACAGCGCCAGCGCATCGCAGGTGTCGGTCAGAAAGCCCGTCGTGGTCGGCACCAGCGCGGTGATCTGCGCCAGCGATTCGGGCGCGCGAGGCAGCACTTCGGCGTCGAGCCGACCTTCGCTGAGGCCGGAATTGGCGAGCTTGGCCAGCTCGATCAGCGACAGCACGTCGCGCACGCCGTCCTGGTTCTTCATGTACCAGGAGAAGCGGTCCATCTCCGACATCGCGCCGTAGTCGATGCAGCCGTCGTCGAAGGATTCGGCGATGACCTTGAGGTGGTCGACGCCCATCGAGAAATCCGCGGCAATTGCGCGCGCATCGACGTTGAAGCGCGAGTCCGGGCGCAGCTCGGGCACGCCGTCGGTGGTGTCGCCGATCTCGACGCGCGGGTACTGCGAGGCGCCGAACGCGGCCAACGCCAGGCAGATCACCGTCACGATGATCGCCGGACCCCTGCGCGTCAGCAGCGCCATGCGGCGGAACACCGCATCGCCGAGACGGTCGCGCAGCTCGGTCGCGCGCCGGAAACCTTCCACGTTCGGCAGCTGGAAATACGACAGCATGATCGGCAGCAGCATCTTGTTGACCATGATCACGCCGGCCATGCCGAACGCGGCGTTGACCGACATCTCCCGGATCACCTGGATGTTGATCAGGTAGATCGTCGAAAAGCCGACCACGTTGGCCAACAGCGCCACCACGCCGGGAATCGCCAGCGACCGGAACGTCGCGAGCGAGGCCTGGTAGGGCGTGACCCCGCGCGTCGAGATTTCGTTGGCCCAGGCGCTGACGTACTGCACGCCGTGGCTGACCGACACCGACATGATCAGGAACGGCACCAGCAGCGCGAACGGATCCAGGCCGTAGCCGATGGCGTGCAGCAGACCCAGCTCCCAGGTGCAGGCGACCAGCGAAGTTCCGACCACGATCAGCGCCAGCGGCAGGCTGCCGACGTACAGCCACAGCAGCCCGCCCATCAGGATCAGCGCGACGATGAAGAACACGCCGACCTGGACGCTGGCCTTGGTCATGTCGTCGACGACCTTGGCGAAGCCGACGACGTGCACCGTGATGTCGCCGGTCTCGTACTTCGCGCGGATCTTCTCCAGCGCCTCGCCGACCTTGACGTAGTCAAGGCCCGCTTTCGCGTCCTCGTTGCGCATCACCAGTTCGGAGACGCCGCGCAGCTTGTCGCCGAATCCCTGGCCGCGCTCCCAGGCGTCGCGCAGGCGCTCGTGCATCGGCTTGGCCGCGTCGAGCCGGTCCTGTGTGGTGCCGGATTTGGGATCGGACTCGAGCAGTTCGAGCTGGATCAGCGCGGTGGTCTGGTCCTCGGAGACCAGGCGCCCGATCACATTGGCCTTGGCCACGTTGCCGCGGATGCGCGCCATCATCTCCGGTGTGGGCGCGTAGTCCGACGGGATCACGTTCTCGCCGGCCAGCCCGCCCTCGACGACCTCGATGTAGAGGATGCTCGGCGAGAAGATCGAATTGACCCGCGCGCGATCGACGCCGGGGATGAAGAACGCGTCGTCCGCCGCCTGGCGCAGCGTCTCCATGAATTCGGGCTGGTAGATGTCGCCCTTGTGGTTCTTGAGCGCGATCAGGACGGTGTTGGCGCCGCCGAAGTCCTGGTAGTACTGCATGAACGTCTGCATGTACGGATGCGCCTGCGGCACCATCTTGAGCCAGCCGGCGTTGGGCCGGAGCTGCGCGGCATGCCAGGCGAGGAACGCCGTCAGCATCAGCAGCACGGCCAGGGTCAGCGCACGTTTCCCGAAGATGACCGGCTCGACGACGCGCAGGATGGCGCGGGTGAAGCCGGTGCTGGTGGTGGCCGCGGTCATTTCACGTCACCCAGGTTCTCGACGCCGCGGCGTCCCACCGCGAGCACGTGATCGCCGTAGCGCACGCCGGCCGAGAGCGTCTCGGCCGAGGGCGTCTTCACCGGCGACAGCGCGCCGGCGGCGGAATCGAGCATCAGCGTGGTGCCGTTGACGCCGATCAGCAGCGCGCGCCCGGCCTCCAGGCCGACGGCGCCGAACAGGCTTTCGTGGATCGGACTTTCGATCTTGCGCCAGCCCAACGCGGCGAGGCGCGCGGGATCGGTGACGGTCTCGCGCGAGTACGGGTCCCAGGCCGCCGGATCCAGCGCCGGTGCGCAACTGACGTCCACCGCGCTCCAGACGTTGCCCCGCATGCCGAAGACGATCGCGCCATGTTCACCCTGCGGCAGCGCACCGAACAGCGAGCCGACATACGGGAAATCGAGCAGGGTCCAGGTTGCGCCGGCGTCGACGGAGCGCGCAACCAGGCCGCGCTCGCCGGCGATCAGTAACGATCCGTCGCCCAGCCGCTGCAGCGCGTTGAGATGCATGCCCAGGCCCGTGAGTGCGTCGTCCCGTGCCGTCCAGTTGGCGCCGCCGTCGGCGGTGTCGAGCATCGTGCCGTAGGCGCCGATGGCGAGCCCGCGCTGCGCATCAAGGAACAGTACGTCGTACAGCGCGCGTCCGGCGGGATCGCGATTGCGGATCGCCCACGAGCGGCCGCCGTCGGTGGTCTGCAGGATGGTCGCGTCGTACCCGAGCGCCCAGCCGTTGTTCATGTCGGTGAAGCGCGCGCGCGTGAGCATGACGCTGGTCGGAGAGGACGCCTGCGTCCAGTTCGAGCCGTCTTCGGACCACAGGATCACGCCCTGCTGTCCGACCGCGACCAGGCGCTTGCCGGCGAGCGTGATGTCGATCAGGCGATTCTTCGCCGCCTTGGGCGCCGCGACCGCGGGGCTCGGTCCGAGGTCGGCCGGCGCCGCTGGCGCTGCCTCTTCTTCTTCCTGCTGCTGGGCCAACGCAGGCCCCGTGGCCAGCGTCAGCATCAGCAACGCCGAAGCAACGGCCCCGGCGGGCGACGGTCTCACTTAGAACGCGCCTTCTTCTGCAACGCCGCCGGCGTGAACTTCGAGTCCTCGTACGTGACCTCGAAATCCGAGATCGCGTCCTCGTTGGTCATCGTGGTCACGAAGTAGCGCTTCGACTGCAGGTCGTAGATGGTCTCGGGGACGCCGCTGACGGTCGGAATGAACGGGATCGTCAGCAGGTGCGCTTCCTGCACCTTCCAGATCTCGCCGCGGTTGTCGTAGCAGTCGACGACGGCGATGGCCCACGAATCCTCGTCGAGATAGAAGCGGCGCTTGCCGAATCGGTGGCGCTGGCCCGAGCGCAACGTGGCTTCCACCACCCACACGCGATGCAGCTCGTAGCGCGCCAGATCCTGGTTGATGTGGCCCGGCCGGATCACGTCCTTGTACTTGAACGTGGGGCTGTTGAGCATCCAGGAGTTGTACGGGATCAGCACTTCCTTCTTACCCACCAGCTTCCAGTCGAAGCGATCGAGCGCGCCGTTGAAGACGTCGATCTGGTCGTTGAACTGCTCGCCGTCGGAACCGATCGAGGGGTTGTCGTAGCCCACATCCGGCGCGCGGTTCACGCGCGCCAGGCCGGGCGAGTAGATCCACGCGTTGCGCGTCAGGCCCGGATTGCCGGCGGTCTCGTGCACCAGGATCACCTGGCCCGCGACGCGCGGCGGCTCGAGCACTTCCTGCAGGTAGTACGCGAACAGGCCGCCGGCCTGCACTTCGGCGGGCTCCTTGAGGTTGGCGTACTTGAACTTCACGTCCTCGACCAGCTTGCTGATCTTGTACGTGCCGTCGGGTTTGACGATCGCCTGGTTGTTGAAGCGCTTCACCGCCGAACCGCGGAACTTGAGCTTGTGGTTCCACAGCGGCTCGGCACCGGTCTGTGGAATGGGGAAGGGGAAGCCGAGCTTGGCGCCCTTGATCTCGTCGGTGCCGGTGAGCGAAGCGGAGGTCGCGTTGGCGACCGTCGCTTTCAGGATGTCGTCCGGGAAGAACGCGTTGCGATAGGCCGGGAACACGATCATCTTGTAGTCGGGGTAGGTCTTGAACAGCGCCTTGTGCCCTTCGCTGAGCTTGGACTCGTAGTCCTTGAGATTGGCCTGCGTGATGACGTACAGCGGCTTGATCGAGTCGAGCATGTCCTTCTGGCCGGGCACCTTGTACTCGAGAAAGCCCTTCACATAGGACGGCATGTACTTCATCAGCAGCGCGTTGGCCTGCACGCGCGTCTTGGGGTCGTCGATGATGTTGACGATCTGCAGCACGCGGCCGACGTCGAAGCTCGCGACCATGCGCGACATGAACGCATCGCCGCCGCTCTTCTTGAGCTCGGTGATGACCGCGACGATGTCGTCCTTGAGCTGCGGCAGCTTGAGCTTGCCGGCATCGACCTGGCCCAGCAGGCCGTCGACGCTCTTGCCTCCGCGGCCGGCGAGCACCTTGTCGAAGTCGGCCTTGAGCGAGGGATCCGACGACAGCATCGCCCGGACCACCGCGATGACCTGTTTGGCCTTGGTCGGCTCGGCATCCATGATCATCTGCGCCTGCGTCAGCAGGTCGCCGGTGATCGCCGGGTCGCCGATCAGGGCCTGGATGTCCTTGACGAGGCGCTTGCGCAGGTCCTCGAGATGGGCGCGCGTGATCTTGAGCATGTCGGGCGAAAACGCCGACTTGCCGACATAGGCCGGCACGGAGCCGTCCTTGCTGCCCGCGCGCTCGGCGCCGACTTCGGTCAGATCCTTGCCCAATCGCGCGGCCTGTTCGGGCGGGGCGGCAGCCCCGGCCGTGGTGCAGGCGAACACGAAAGCCACCAGGGCGATGCCAGCGGGCTTGTTCACGACCATCTCCTCTCGTTTTATTCGGACGCGACGCCGCCGGAGCATCGGCGCGCGACCAGCGGACTGCATTAACCGTGGCGACACAGCCCCGGTCGCAGCGGCAAAGTGACCGCCAAAAACGAAACGGGCGCCGCGAGGGCGCCCATGTCGTCACCGCATCGATGATCGATCAGAAGTTGTAGGTCAGGCTCAGCGACAGGTTGTCGCGGTCCTGAAGCGCGTTGTCCGCGCCGTCGAAGTGCTGGTACAGGATCGTGCCATTGAATTCCTGGCCGATCTCGAACTGGAAGCCCGGGATGATCCAGCGGTTGCCCTCGACGTAGTTCTGCACCGGGAAGATCGTGGTGCCGTAGATGTCCTCGAACCACAGCAGCGTGGGCTTCACGTTGATGCCCGAGTTGAGGAAGTTGCTGTAGTTGAACTGCAGCAGGAAGCGCACGCCCGCGGCGAAGTCCTCGGCGAAATCGCCGCGCTGCTGCGTCGGATTGACGCGCGCGACGACCTTCGGATCCGAGCAGTTCGTGCCCGGACCGAATCCCGTGCAGTCGGCGCCAGGGCTGGGATGCGTGTGCTCGAGCGTGCCCTGGAAGTAGATGTCTCCGGGCTTGGGCATGTCGACGATGTGCGTGAAGCCGAACTCCGCCAGGAAGGTCACGTCATCGGCGCCCAGCGTGCTCGGGAACAGCTTCAGCGCGTTGATGACGAACTGGCCGACCTTGAGGCGCTCGAAGCCCTTCACGTACTCGCCGGGCTGGTATTCGTTGCCGTTGGCGATCGTGCGACCGCGGTACTGCGTCAGGTACGAGGGAATGAACGTCTCGGCGCCCGGCAGGATCGGTCCGACGACCGTCGGCAGCGGCGGCAGCTGTCCCAGCAGCGCCAGCTGCAGCTGGGTGAGCGGATTGACGGGAATGTTCTGCCCCGTCGCGACGCCCAGCGCCTGGGCCAGCGTCGCCTGCGACAGGCCGACGTCGCCTTGCGCGAAGGCCTGCTGGTAGCCGGCGTAGAACACGTCGGAGATCAGCACCTGCGCGGGCAGGTTCGGTCGGTAGGTGTACTCGCCCGAGACCGACCATCCCAGCGCCGTGGTGTTGAAGCTCAGGCCGAACATGTGGATGTCTTCCGGATAGTCCAGAAGCAGCGTCGAGGTGTTGATCGGCAGCGGGTCGAACTGCGGCAGGTTGCCGCCGGTGGGCGCGCCGGGCAGGTACGGATTGAACGTGCCGCAGCCGGCCAGCGCGGTGACCGGATTGAAGATGCCGGGGACCTGCGGAATGTTGCGCAAGCAGGTGGCCTGGGCCTCGATGATCGAGAAGTACGGAACCCGGCTGTGGTAATTGAGGTAGTACGCGCCGAACTCGGTGCCGTCGTTGAAGTTCTCGGCATACCAGTTGATCCGGATGCCGTACTGACCGCTGTCCTTCGCGGGCCGGCCGTTCTCGAACACGGGTGCATTGCGCGTGCTCGACGACAGCGCGCGGAACGGCAGTGCCGGGATGAACTCGTTGTCCGGATCCTCGGGAAACTGGCCGAGGCTCAGCACCGGACGGTAGGTATCGATGCCCGCCGGATCCGCGCTCGAGAAGAACGTGCCGCTGGGCTGCACGCGGGTGGTGTCCCAGTCGTATTGGTAGATCAGCTCGGCGCTGACGTTCTCGATGATGTCGGCGGTGAACAACACCATGCCCGTGGGCACCGCCAGCTCGTTGAGGTTGAAGCCCGGCTGCAGCGCCAGGATCGAGTCGAGCGGGTTGATCGCGTCGGCGGTGTTGAACAGGTGCAGATTGGCCTCGCCCCAGCGCACGCGCTGCTGGCCGACCGCGATCGAGAAGCCGCGCTCTCCGATCTCGAAATTGCGCAGGATGAAGGCTTCGCGGAACTCGCCCTTCAGGCCGGATCGGCCCTGCACGCTGCTGCCACGGCGCTCGCGCCTTTTCTGGTAGTTGGTGTTGGTGTGCGTGGTGTTGAGGTTGTAGTTGGTGTCGTCGTAGAAACCGACGTAGTTGAGCTTGATGGTCCAGTCGCCCCAGGTCGCGCCGAGCTGGGTGTTGATCTTGAAGATCGAGGAGACGAGGTCGCCGTTGTCGTAGTTGAGGTTGCCGTCGTCCATCAACGCGGCGAAGTAGCCGCCGCGGGCGTGCTTCAGGCGCAGATTCGGGGCGGGGTCACCGAACAGCGAGATGCAGTCGTCGTCGTACTGGCCGTTGTTGGTCCCCAGGATGTCTCCGGGGTTGCCTGTCGTGCTGTTGCTGCAGGTGAACTGCTGACCCGGGACGTTGAGCTTGCCGATCTTGCCGACGTCTCGCGCCTCCATGCGCCATGCAGCGCCGGCGGTCATCTTGGTCGTCCACTGGAATTCGGCGCCGCCGTACTCGAAGTTGATGGCGTGCGCCTGCGGCAGCAGCAGGACGAGGCCCGCGATGGCGGTACTCGCGCGAGCGAGGGTCTTCAGCATGTCGTTCTCCTCCGGCCGGATACCGGACCGGTTTATGCACGTCGTTGTTGGGAACCCCGCACCCCGCACCCCGCGCCTCGCTGCCCGTCGTACGCGCGGTGTCTCGATGTTAGGCCGGCCCTCCCTTGAGGCCAAGCCGCGAGTGACTCGCGAGACTCGTCGCGGACGTGACACGAGTGAATGACCGGCCCGACGTTCGCACATGGCGGCGCAGTCGCCGCGTCGTGTCGGGGCCGGAAATGAACTTGTTAGACTCGCGCGCCGTGCGCGGGCTCTTAGCTCAACCGGTTAGAGCAGCGAACTCATAATTCGTTGGTTCCGGGTTCGAGTCCCGGAGGGCCCACCATCTCAATCCGCCGCACGCGTGGATCGCCATGCGTACGTCGACTGCGGACTCGCGGACTCGCGATACGAACGGACAAAAAAGAAGAGCCCCGCGAACGGGGCTCTTCTGATGTACCGCGGGATTCGTCGAGCGAACGACGATTCCAGACTTCTTACTGCGCCGGCGGAGCTTCGGCCGGGGCGGCGGGAGCAGCCTCGGGAGCCGGAGCGGCCTCGGCGGGAGCAGCCTCGGGAGCCGGAGCGGCTTCGGCGGGAGCAGCCTCGGGAGCCGGCGCGGCTTCCGGAGCGGCCTCGTCCTTCTTGCCGCAGGCCGAGAGGATCAGAGCAGAAGCAAGGCCGATGGCCAGGAACACGTTACGCATTGGTTGACTCCCAGTGAAAAGGTTTCGAGTTGCGCCGCGTGAAAAATTGGATGCCCCGCGCGGACGGCCGAAAATTATCCAGCTTTTTGCGCACTGCACAAGTGCAAGACACCGCGCAAGCGTATGGCCCACGGCCAATTCCTTCAAGTCGCAATTCAAGTCGACTTTCGCTTGGCCCGTGGGTGTGCCGAGTCGTAGACCCCGGCAAGACGCTGGAAGTCCACGTGCGTATAGATCTGCGTGGTCGTCAGCCGTGCATGGCCGAGCAATTCCTGGACCGCCCGCAGGTCCGAGCTTTCTTCCAGCAGGTGGGTCGCGAACGAATGGCGCAGCCGGTGGGGATGCAGCCGGGTTTCGAGGCCGCTTCGACGGGCCCACAGATGCAGACGATGCGCCAGCGTGCTCGCGGAAAGCCGGGCTCCGTTGTTGCCGACGAAGAGTGCCGCCTCGCCCGGCGCGGCCAGATTCGCCCGGACCCGCATCCACTCGGCGATCGCCTCGCGGGCAAGTGTGCCGATCGGGACCACGCGCTGCTTGCTGCCCTTGCCGGTGACGCGCACCTCGTGACCATCGGCGGCGAAGTCGTTGCACGAAAGATTGAGCAATTCGGCGCGGCGCAATCCCGACGAATAGAGCAGTTCGAGGATCGCGCGATCGCGTCGCGCCTCGACCGAGTCCTCCATCGCCGGTGCTTCGACCGCACGCTGCGCCTGTTCGCGGCTCAAGGTCTTGGGCAGCGGACGCGGCTTCTTCGGCGCGCGCACTTCGATGGCGGGGTTGTGGCGGATCCAACCGCTGTCGAGCGCGAAGCCGAACCATGAACGCAGGCTCGACAGGTGGCGTTCGAGCGTCGCGGGATCACGACCGTCGCGGCGCAGGCGGCCTGCGTAGCTGCGGATCGTCTGCGAATCGATGCGATCGAACGCGCCGATGCGCACCGATTCGCTCCACTCGATGAAGCTCGTGAGGTCGCGGCGCCGGCCGGCGACCGTCGCAGGAGAAAGACGGCGTTCGAAGCGCAGGTGATCGAGAAAGCGCGACAGCGCTTCGGCGAATCCCGGCGCGACGACCTTCACGCGAGCTTGGCGCGGATCGCCGCGGACACCAGCTCGGCCGTCATGTCGAGGAACAGTCGGCCCTGTCGCGGCTGGAAGCGCTGCGGATCGCGCGAGCCGAGCACCAGCATGCCGAGGTTCTTGTCCTTCTCCAGCGGCACCACCGCAGCCGACTGCGGAAGTTCGGACGCCTTGGGAAACAGCAGTTTTGCCTGGGCCTCGGCCAGCGGACCGCACTCGATCAGTTTGGTGCGGAAGAAGTTGTCGAAGGCGCGCGCGATCGCGCCGTCCATCTCGATGCGAACGAGCCCTTCAATGTTGGTGTGCTTGAGCAGCGGACCGACGATGCCGACGAACACCTCGTCGATGCCGAAATCCTCGCGCATGCTGTTCTGCAGACCCAGGATCGCGCTGGCCAGCGTGGGCGCGCGGATCAGCGAGCGCGCGAGGCGGTGCACGCTGGTGGCGCGGCGCTCGTTGTCGCGCGCGGCTTCGAGCAGTGCCCCGAGGCGATCCTCCAGGCGCTGGCTGCGGCCGCGCAGGATCTCGACCTGGCGCTCGATCAGCGACACGGCCGAGCCGCTCGCGTGCTGCAGTTCGAGCGTCTCGAGAAGTTCGGGAAAGCGCAGCAGGAAATCGGGATTGGCGCGCAGGTAGGCCGCGACGTCCTCGGCCGACAACGTCGGAGCCGGGACCACGGGTGCTTCGTCCGTCGTTGCACTCATTCCGCCACTCCCCACACGCGCCGGTTCATCGGCTCCATTCGAGTTCTCCCCTGAATACGGTTTCCGCGGGCCCGGTCATCAGCACCGGTTCGCTCTCGCCCGCCCATTCGATCACCAGCTCTCCTCCGCGCACCTCCACCGTGACGCGCCGGTCCAGCCGATTCCATGCGCGGCCCACCACCACGGCGGCACAGGCGCCGCTGCCGCAGGCCAGCGTCTCGCCCGATCCGCGCTCGTACACGCGCAGGCGCACCCGATCGCGCGAAACGACCTGCAGGAAGCCGACGTTCACGTGCTCCGGAAAATCCGGGTGCGGCTCGAGCTTCGGGCCCAGGCTGGCCACGGGTGCGTGGTCGACGTCGGCCACCTCGATCACCAGGTGTGGATTGCCCATGCTCGCCGCGCCGAACTCGATGCGCTGCCCGTCCACGTCCAGCGCGTAGCGCAACTGGCGCGACGCGGCGCGCAGCGGGATCTCGCGCGGTTCGAAACGCGGCGGCCCCATGTTCACGCGCACCTGGCCGTCGGCCAGCCGCTCCAGTTCGAGGATCGACGTGCGGGTGCGAACGCGCAGGCGCGACTTGTCCGACAGCCCCTGCTCGGCGACGAAGCGCGCCAGGCAGCGCGAGCCATTGCCGCACTGGCCGACTTCCGAGCCGTCGGCGTTGAAGATGCGGTAATCGAAATCGACGTCCGGCTGCGAAGGCGCTTCGACCACCAGGACCTGGTCGCAGCCAACGCCGAAGCGCCGATCGGTCAGCCGATGCAGCAGCGCGGGGGAAGGAGCGAATCGGGCCTTCGTGGCGTCGATGACCACGAAGTCGTTGCCGGTCCCGTGCATCTTGGTGAAGCGCAGTGACATGCTCGGGAACGATCGAATGAGAGGTGCGGGCGGGTTGGAAAACGGCTGTTACATTCTATTGACTTCCATGCGTCCCGACCATCGGCGAAGAGGGCTTCGATGACGACTTCCGACGAGCTGCGCGAACACCACGGCGGCTGCCACTGCGGCGCGGTCCGCTTCCGATTCCTGGCGCCGTCGCGCGTGCGGGTTCAGCACTGCAACTGCTCGATGTGCTCGATGACCGGATTCCAGCACCTGATCGTGCCGGGCGCCCGCTTCACGCTGCTGACCGATCCGGCGGGGATCGGCACCTACACGTTCAACACCGGGACGGCGCGGCACCTGTTCTGCCGCACCTGCGGGATCAAGAGCTACTACGTTCCGCGCTCGAACCCGGACGGCTTCTCCGTGAACCTGCGCTGCGTGGATCGTGCGGGCTTCGACTCGATCGAATTCGAGGATTTCGACGGCCGCAACTGGGAGCAGCACGGCGCATCGCTGTCGCACCTGTCGAAGAGCTGAAACCGCCCCGCTCGGGTTTCCGTTCAGCGCGCGGTCCAGGCACCGTCGATCTGCAGCGCACTGCCGCTGATGGAGGCGCCGGCCGGCGAGCACAGGAACAGCACGAGGTCGGACAGTTCCTTGATCTCGACGAAGCGCTTGTTCGGCTGCGCCGCGAGGATCACGTCGCGGATGACCTCGGCTTCGGGCTTGCCGTGGACCTTGGCCTGGTCGCGGATCTGGTTCTCGACCAGCGGCGTGCGAACGTAGCCGGGACAGATCGCAACGCAGGTGACGCCGGTCTCGGCGACTTCCAGCGCGACCGTCTTGGTCAGCCCGACGACGCCGTGCTTGGCCGCCACGTAGGCCGCCTTGAACGGCGAGGCCACCAGCCCGTGCGCCGAGGCGATGTTGATGATGCGACCCCAGTTCCGGCGCTTCATGCCGGGCAGCGCGGCGCGGATCGTGTGGAAATTCGAGGACAGGTTGATCGCCAGGATGCGTTCCCACTTGTCGACCGGGAATTCATCGACGGGCGACACGTGCTGGATGCCCGCGTTGTTGACCAGCACATCGACCGAGCCGAACTGCGTCTCCGCATCCTCGACCATCCTCGTGATCTCCTCGGGCCGGGTCATGTCGGCGGCGGAGTAGGCGACCTTGACGCCGGTGCGCTGTTCGAGCTCGGCGCGCAGGCGCTCGATCTCGCCGGCGTCGCCGAAGCCGTTGAGCATCACGTTGACACCGGCGTCGGCCAGGCCGGTCGCGATGCCCAGACCGATTCCGCTGGTCGAGCCGGTCACCAGCGCGGATTTTCCCTTCAGCATTTTGTCGTCGTTCCTGTCAGTCGTAGATCGGCGTCGAGCGTTGGAACAGGATCCAGACGAGCGCTCCGACCGACGTGATCCCGGCCGCGAGCACGAACACCGAGACGTAGGACCCGGTGGTGTCGAGCAGCCAGCCCGACACCGCCACGCCGATGACGCCGGGCAGCGTGCCCGCGGTGTTGGTCACGCCCATCAGGATGTCGGCGTGCTTGGGCGCGATCTCGAGGTGGTTGGGCGCGTAGCCGGCCCAGGTCAGGCCGAGCGCCCCGAGTGCACCACATACCAGCAGGATCGCCTCGGTCGGCGTGTTCGCCTGCAAGGTCAGCAGCAGGAAACCCGAGGAACCGAGCAGGCCGATGGACTGCATGATCTTGCGGATGAGCGACACCGATGCGCCGTTGCGGATGAACCGGTCGGCGACCCAGGCCGACAGGTTCGCCATCGCGAACATGCTCAGCCACGGTGCCGCCGCCGCCAGCCCGGCCTTGGCGATGCTGAAGTGCTGCACGTCGCGGAAATAGCTCGGCAGCCACGACAGCAGCACGTACAGGATCCAGTTGCTGCAGAAGTGGTTGATCACCAGCGCCCAGAACGCGGTGGAGCGCACGAGCTTGCCCACCGGCAGCGGCGTGCGGACGGTCTCGCTGCTCACGTCGACCGCTGCCGCGATCACCTGGCGTTCGGCCTCCGATACCCCTGGATGACTCGCGGGAGAATCGCGCACGACCCAGTACCAGACCGCGGCCAGCACCAGGCCCGCGACGCCGAAGGCGTAGAACACGCTGGCCCAGCCGAACTCGGCGACGAGGTAGCCCGACACCGCCAGACCCAGCACCGTGCCGATCGGAATGCCGCTGAGCGTGAAGGCCACCGAACGTGAGCGTTCCGCGCGTGGAATCCATTTGCTGAAGAGGTTGTAGGTCGCCGGGAACGTCGCCGCTTCGCCCATGCCCATGACGATGCGCGCGAGGATCAGGGCGGAAAATCCGGCCAGCGCCGCAACGGGCGTCAGGGCGGTGAACGTCGACCACAGGATCAGGGCCCCGCCCAGGGTCCATCGACCGCCGACACGGTTGGCGAGCCAGCCCGACGGGATCTGGCCGAGCATGTAACCGATGAAAAACGAGGACAGCACGAATCCCTTCTCGGTCTGCGACCAGCCGAAGTGCTCGGCCATCGGGATGATCGCGATCGAGATGTTGACGCGATCGATGTAGCAGACGAAGGCGGCGGCGAAGCACATCAGCACCAGCACGTGGCGCTTGTTCAGACCCCCGGTACCCATTTCGGCTCCCATTCTTCGATGTCGTGGCGGCGCTGCATCGGACAGCCGCGACCGCAGTTTACGACCTGTCGGCGACGCCACCCATGCGGGTCAGCGCGTACGATGCGCGTCCGAACCGAGCACCGAATCACCCGTTCGAGATGACGACGACCGAGCCGCACGAGATCCACATGTTCAGCGCGGTGGCTGAAGCCGGTGCCGGCTGCGGCTTTGCGCACGGCGAGCGCCACCCGATGCTGATCTTCGTGAGGCAGCCGCCGGGCAGCGCGCACGACCTGGCCGCCGCGGCCGCCGCGGCGAACGCCGCAGGGTGGCGCGAAGTCGACATCACGCGCGCCGGCACGCTGCCGCCGGATGCGTCCGATGCGATGGACCCGACGGTGCAGGCGGCGTACGCGCGGGCTGTCGACGTCGGCGCCGGCCTGACCGTCTTCGAAGCCGTGGTCGAGGCCGCGCCGCGCAAGGAGTGAAGCGGCGATTCAGCTGCGGTCGCGCAGCGCCTCGATGTCCGCCCGCCGCAGCCCCGCGCCCTTGCCCTTGAGCTTGCGCGAGTACTGCTGCTCGATCCTGTACATCTCGTCGGCCAGCGGCGTGTCGTAGTGGTACTTCACCCAGGTCTCGTCGAGATCGCGGAACTTCTCCGAGGCCAGCTGCGGCGTGAAAGCCTTCACGCGCCTGTTGTATTCGGCGTTGCTGATCAGACCCTGCGTGGTGCGATAGCGGTCCACCTTTTTGGGCAGCGAGCTGCTTCCCGGTCCCATCCCGCCGACGCTGCCGACGTAGTCGCCCTTGCCCAGCAGCGCGTACTGGAACGGCGTGTAGACGCGCCGGGACTGGTTGCCGTGCAGCATCATGAAGTACTCCTGCACCTGCGATGAGGGCAGGGTCAGGGGCACGAGCATCGCGCCCAACACTTCGTTCGAATACTCGTCGTTGAGCAGGCCACGGAAGCGCTGCGCGCGCTCGTCGATCATCATCCAGTCGTCGATCTCGTAGCAGCCGGCGAAGTGGGCGATGTCCTTGATGATCGAGTAGTACACCAGCGCGCCGGCATCCAGCAGCTGGTCGCGCGAGTAGGTCGCCAGTCGGCGCCACAGCTTGGTGTTGGCCTCGCGCATCTTCTCGGCGAGGTCCTCGAAGGTCTTCGTCAGCTCTTCACGCGAACCCATCCCGACCGGAACGTGCGTCTCGGTCAGCGGATCCGAGGTGTAGAGGCCCACGCCGCAGATGTTCTCGGCCTTGTAGTCCGGCTTGGCTTCGAAGCTGCCCCAGTCGTCCACGAGATAAAAGTGCGTGTCCTTCACCGAGGTGGTGACGGTCAGGCAGTTGTACGGCACGTCGTCGGCGACGCCGTCGAGCCAGGGGTAGTCGCTTTGTGACAGGTCGTAGAAGTTGCGGACCAGCATCTCGCAGTCGTCGGCGACCTTGTACGGGCCGTGCGCGGTCATCGACACGCGGCATTCGCACGAAGCGAGGAAGCCGTACTGCGCGGTGGCGGCCATGAACTTGCCGGCGGCGGTGTGCAGCGCATCGCCGGCCTCGCAGGGGTACTGGTCGGCGTGGAACACCTGCAGCTTGCGCTCGGGATAGATCTGGCAGCGGTGATTGGCCTCGCGCGCGCTGATGTGGCCTTCGTTGCGGCGCCAGGACAGCGAGTAGCGCTTCCAGAAATCGAGCACGTACGCGACGTCCTCGATCGCATCCTGCGGCCGGATCATGCCCATGTTGATCAGGTGCTCGCGGCCCAGCAGGTAGAAGTTGGGCAGGCACCAGCCGGTGCCGATCGTCTCGATCTTGGTGGTGGCGTTGCGCACGCGGTCGGCGATGCGCTCGGCCGGCATGTGCTTCTCGATCTTCCGCAGCAGCGTCGGCCAGCGGTAGAACGCGTTGAGGTACGACAGGAGAATGTAGGCCGAGACCGGGAACAGCTTGGATTCCTGCACCGTGCGCGTGACGCACAGCCAGTAGGTTTCCTCGCCGTGGTTCTGCAGCAGGTTGTTGGTCTCGAGAAGCTGCGCGTAGCTCAGTTCTTTGCTCATTGGGGAATTCAGTTCTTGCTGGCGTGCTTCCAGATGCGGACCGATCCGTCTTCGCCGCGCTGGTACATCTCGCCGGTCTTGGCCGGGCCCGCGGTCTCGAGTTCCACGGTGTCGCCTTCGTGGATGCCGCTGATGCGGGCATTCATCAGGCAAGGGATGCCGTACTCGCGGGTCAGGATGCCGAGATGCGAACGGATGGTGCCGCCGGCGCAGATGACGCCCTTGAACTTCTCCAGGATCGGCGCCGTGAGCGTGCCGCCGCTGTCGTCGATGATCGCGATGGTGTTGTCCGGCACGCCCTCGTTGAGGCAATGCATGACGTTGTCGTTGTTGCGGAAATAGCGTGCGATGCCGACGGTGTTGGTCTTGCCCTGCACCACGTTGTCGCCCTGGCCTCGGACCTCGCGGCCCTGCGCGTCGGCGGCCTCGACCCTGGCATCGGGATGTTCGAACGAGAACGTCGCCGGGTCTTCGCTTCCGGCCACCGGCTTGTACGCGTCCGGCCGCTCGCGCTGAGAGATCATCGCGGAGACGGTGTAGCGATGGCCGGTAGCGAGGAGCCGGGCTTCGACCGCCGCGATCTCCTTGGCGGTGATCAGTTCCTGCGCCTTGCCGAACACGAAGGCGTTCCAGTCGCCGCCGGACTCGTCGAGCTTGCGCCGGACGAGATCCTTGAGCGCGCTGTGGAACGCCTCGACGATCGGCGGGCCTTCGCTGTCGGCGAACTTGTCGGTGTCCACGAACAATCTGGCCATCGCGTCTCGTCTCCTCGTGTTGTGGAGGCCGCGGGTCGATGCACGCTCAAACAGTGACGCCGGGCCGGTATAGTTCTACGGGATTGTAGAACAATGTTTCGCCGCCGAGTTCCCGTCGTCGTCCATGCCGCATTCGACACCCTCCCACCCTGAAGGCCGCGTCGCCTTCGAGGGCGCGCACAACTTTCGTGATTTCGGTGGACAGCTCACGCGCGACGGTCGTCGCGTCGCGCGCGGCCGCCTGTTTCGTTCCGACGCGTTGTGGCAGCTCAGCGACGCCGACCTCGAACGCTTCGCCGCGCTCGGGATCCGCACCGTCTGCGACTTCCGCGCCGATCACGAGCGGGCGAAGTGGCCCAATCGTCTGCCGCCCGACGCCGGGGCGCTGCGATCGCTCGGCCTGGGTTTCACGCCGCTGGGCACGCAGGCCGCGTGGGACGCGGTGAACCGCGGCGAGCTTTCCGCCGACGGCGTGCGCGCCTACATGTGCGAGCACTACCGCGCGCTGGCCGAGACCCACACCGAGTTCTATGCGTCGATGTTCCGCGCGCTGCTCGAACCGGACGCCGTGCCGTTCCTGGTCCACTGCGCGAGCGGCAAGGACCGCACCGGATTCGCCGCCGCGATCATCCTGATCAGCCTGGGCGTGCCGCGCGACGCGGTGCTGGCCGACTACGTGATCAGCGATCGCTACCGCCGCGAGCTCTGGCACCTGTTCCATCGGCAGGTCGATCCGGGCGCCTACGAAGCCGTGGGCGCGGCCGCGCCCGCCTACCTCGAAGCGGCGTTCGCGGTGATCGACGAACACGACGGTGGCGAAGCGCGCTATCTGCGCGAGGTGATGGGGCTGAGCGAGGCGGATCGCGCGCGCCTCGGGACGCTGCTGCTCGAACCTGTCTAACGAATCCGTCGACGTGTATGCCGCGTAAGGGGCGCGGTCCGTGTAACGTGCCGCGCCATGTCGATGAGCCCCTTCGAGTCGTTCCTGGTCAGCGTTGCGATCGCGGTCGTCGCCAAGACGGCGGCGTGGGTCGTGCAGCTGCGCACGCGCAACGGTGGATGGGTCGATGCGGTCTGGGCGGCGACGCTGGGCGCGCTGGCGGCGTTCTATGCCGCCGTCGGATCCGCGCCCGCCTCGCTGCGTCTGGCAATGGGCGTGATGGGTTGCCTGTGGGGCTTGCGGCTTGCGGTGCACCTCTCCATCCGCAGCTGGGGCAAAGCCGAGGACTGGCGCTACGCGAAATTCCGGGCGGAGTGGGGCGATCGCGCCGACTTCAGGATGTTCTGGTTCTTCCAGTTCCAGAACCTGTTCACGCTGATGCTCTCGGCCAGCGCGTTCCTGACGCTGGCGTATGCCGTCGAGGCGCCTCCGACGATCGCGTTCGTTCTCGCCGGCGGCGTCTGGGTCGTGTCGGTGTGGGGTGAAGGCCTCGCCGATCGGCAGATGGAGCGCTTTCGCGCCGACCCCGCCAATCGAGGTCAGGTGTGCCGCACCGGCCTGTGGCGCTGGTCGCGCCATCCGAACTATTTCTTCGAGTGCCTGCACTGGTGCGCCTACGTCGTGCTGGCCTGGGGCATGCCGGGTTGGGGCTGGACGCTGATCGCGCCGCTGGTGATGGTTTTTCTTCTGCTCAAGCTGTCGGGCATGCCGCTGATGGAAGCCGAGATGATCCGCCGCAAGCCGGGCTACGCCGACTACGTGCGCACGACCTCGGCGCTGGTTCCCCTGCCGCCCCGCGTTTCCTGAAGGCCTGACCCCATGTCCCTGATCGATCTCTGCGAGCGCGGTTTCATCCCGGATCGCCTGGCCCGAATGGGCATGCGCGCGCTGATCGCCAAGCGCCTGGTCGACGAAGCCGCCGACGACGGCGAGTTCCGCTCGAAGCGCTTCAACGCGTTTCTGGAGGAGCTGCGCGCCGGTCCGATCGCGATCGAGACGCCGGCGGCCAACGAACAGCACTACGAGGTGCCGGCGGAATTCTTCCGCCTGCACCTCGGCTCCAGGCTCAAGTACTCGTGCTGCCTCTATCCGGCGGGCAACGAGTCGCTGGAGTCCGCCGAGGAGCTGATGCTCACGCACTACCTCGAGCGACTCGGGGTGACCGAAGACATGCGCGTCCTCGACCTGGGCTGCGGCTGGGGTTCGGTGTCGCTGTGGCTGGCTTCGAGGTTCACGCGCACCGAGGTCGTCGGCCTGTCAAATTCCGCAAGCCAGCGCGAATTCATCATGGCGCAGGCTCGCGAACGCGGATTGGACAACCTGACGATTCTCACCGGCAACGTCGCGGAATTCGAGATCCCGCAGGACGTGCTGGGTCGCGGCTTCGATCGCGTGATCTCGATCGAGATGTTCGAGCACATGAAGAACTACGGGCTGCTGCTGAACAAGGTCGCGGGCTGGATGAAGCCCGACGCGCGCCTGTTCGTGCACCTCTTCGCGCACAAGCTGCTGGCCTACCACTTCGAGGACAAGCGCGGCGACGACTGGATGACGCGCCACTTCTTCCGCGGCGGCACGATGCCGTCGGAGAACCTGCTGCTGCATTTCCAGGACGACCTGCGCCTGGTGAAGCACTGGTGGATCGGCGGCCAGCACTACCAGAAGACCGCGAATCACTGGCTCGAGCGCATGGACGCCGCGCGGCGGCCGATCATGGACGTCTTCTGCAAGACGTACGGCGATCGCGATGCGGCGTTGTGGTTCCAGCGCTGGCGCATGTTCTACATGGCCGTGGCCGAACTGTTCGGCTATGCGCACGGCAACGAGTGGGGCGTGGGCCATTACCTGTTCGAGAAACGCGAACGGTGATGCGCATGCTGCACGAGGACGCGTTGCGCGCGCCGGAATTCGGCGGCGGATACGATGTCCCACCGCCGCTTACCACCCCGGATGCCTGACATGACGCGCCTGCTCGTCGCTTCCCTGCTGATGCTGGCGGCGCCGGGCGCGAGCTGGGCGGCCGATCCGATCACGGCCCGCTTCTACGGCTACGCCTACGACCTCGACTCGGGCCGCTACCTCTACACCGAGGTGCATCGGCAACAGCTGTCGGGAGACCGTTGGACCAGCGGGTCGATCCGGTATTTCGCGCCCGACGGGAAGGAGCTGGGCGCCAAGACGCTCGACTTCGCCGCCGATCCGTTCGTTCCGACCTACGACTACCAGCTGCCGGCGCTGGGTTATCGCGAAGGCATCACCGCGGTGGGCGCGCAGATCGCGATGCGCAAGACCGCCGACGGCAAGACCCGTACCGCGAGCATCTCCAACACGCCGCCCATCGCCGCGGACTCGGGCTTTCACACGTTCCTGCGCGCGCATTTCCAGGAACTGCTCGACGGCAAGACCGTGGCCTTCACGTTCGTGGCGGCGGGCAATCTCGACAGCTTCAAGTTCAGGGCCAGGCGCATCGACGACACGATGTTCGAGGGTCGCAATGCGGTGCGTTTCAAGGTCGAGGCCAATTCGCTGCTGCGACTGGTCGCGCCCGAGCTGTACCTGACCTACGACCCCGAGGAGCGCCGGCTGCTGGAATACCGCGGCCCGTCGAACGTCATCGACCCGGAACGCGCCGAGGTGTACAAGGCGCGGATCGTGTACCCCTCGCAACCTCCGGCCGATGCGCCGAAGAACCTGCCTCCGCTCGGATGAATCGACCGATGCTGCGCGCACTGTGTCTGCCGTTGTTCGTAGTGGCCACGTTGACGGGGATCGGATCCGCGTCGGCCAAGGATTCGACACCGCCGCCGGCGCCGACTTCGGCCGTCGCGCCCGAGGTGGCCAAGGCTTTGGCATCCGCGGAAAAACGGCGCCTGCCGGTGCTGGTCGAGTTCCGCGCCCCGTGGTGCTACTCCTGCTACTACATGGCGCGCCACGTCCACACCGGAATCGAGTGGAACGAGCTCAAGCGCCGCGCCGTCGTGGTCGAGATCGATGCCGACAGCCCCGAAGGCGCCGAGCAGATGAAGGCCTGGGGGATCAAGCCGCTGCCGTCCTACGTCGTGCTCGATCCGCAGGGCCGCGAACTCGGACGGGTGCTCGGCGAGCAGAAGCGCGATGCGTTCTATGCCCGCATGGAGACGTTCCTGGCGCCGGGCGCGCGGCTCGACGAACTGCGCGATCTAGCGGCGGCCGGAGGAAAGAAGGGCCGCGACGCGGCCGAGGCCGCACTGATGGCGTTTCATTCGCGCGGTGCCGCGGAAGACGGCCTGCGCTGGTTCTACGACCTGCCGGGTCGCGTGCGCCGCGCCTACGAGCCGGACGCCGGACTGGAGTACCGGCTGGCGCGACTGCGTCTGATGGAAGCGGCGCAGACGCGCCAGGGGCCGACGTGCAGCGCGGTTGCGCCCAAGGTCTTCGCGCAGGCCGGGTGCGAGCTCCCTTACGAGTTGCAGGTCTACGAAGCCTGCGTGGGCGAAGCCTCGCCCGACACGCTGATGCGGGAGCAGCGCGCGCCGCTCGAGCAACTGGTCGACAAGCAGGTCTTCGGCGATGCGTCCTCGCGCTGTGCCGACGAACGCAGCGCGGTGCTGATCCTGGCCGACCTGTATCGCAAGCTCGACGACAGCGAGGCGCGCACGAAGCTGCTCGATATGGCGATCGTGAACCTGCGCGGTCGCCTGGCCGATGACCTGGGCCGCGATCGCAGCGCCGCCGACAACCTGCGCGTCTACATCGAGCAGGCGCAGCACTGGGACGATTACGACAAGCTGATGCCGCGCCTGATCGCGACGTGGCCGAACGACTACGTCTATCCGTACCGGTTCGGCAAGAGCCTGCTCGAGCGCGAGCGCGCGTCCGAGGCTCTGCCGTATCTGGAACGCGCCGCAGCGCGCGCCTACGGCGAGAATCGCCTGCGCGTCGCCGAACTGCGGGTCAAGGCGCTCAAGCGCCTCGGGCGCCAGGACGATGCCCGGGCCGTGGCGGCCGAAGCGCTGAAGACCAACGGACCCTGGTTTCCGGACCTGGCCAAGAGCCTCAAAGCCGAGCTTTGAGAGGTCCCGTACCGCGCCGGCGGTTGCCGAATCCGGCGACGACCGCTGAAATGGCGGGCCCTGTATCGGCCCAAGCGTCCTGTCCCGCAGCGTGACCATCCAACCCGAAACGACCGCGCGTCTGCTGATCACGTGCCCCGACCGGCCCGGCATCGTGTCGGCGGTCACCACGTTCCTGTACCACCACGGCGCCAACGTCACCGAGCTCGATCAGCACTCGTCGGACGCGCAAGGCGGGCGCTTCTTCCTGCGCCTGGAGTACCAGACGCCGGCGCTGGACCTGTCGGCCGACGCGATGAGCCGCGCGTTCGGCGAGGTCGTCGGCGAGCGCTTCGGCATGGAATGGCACATGACCTTTGCGGCGCGACGGCCGCGCATGGTCGTGCTGGTCTCGCGGCACGATCACGCGCTGCTCGAGCTGCTATGGCGCTGGTCGCGCGGCGAGCTGCGCGTAGACATTCCGCTGGTGATCTCGAATCACCCGGACCTGCGTACCGCGGTGGAAGGCTTCGGCGTGCGCTTCGAGCACGTGCCTTTCACGGCCGAGGTCCAGACGCAGGCCGAGGACCGCATCCTGGAACTGTGCAAGGACAACGCCGACTTCCTGGTGCTCGCGCGGTTCATGCGCATCCTCTCGGGCGATCTGGTGGCGCACTTCCCGCATCGGATCATCAACATCCACCACTCGTTCCTGCCGGCTTTCGTCGGCGCCGATCCGTACCAGCAGGCGTACGTCAAGGGCGTGAAGATCATCGGCGCGACGGCGCATTACGTGACCGCCGATCTGGACCAGGGACCGATCATCGAGCAGGACGTGGCGCGCGTATCGCATCGCATGTCGATCGAAGAGCTCAAGCGTCTGGGTCGCGATCTCGAGCGCCAGGTGCTGGCCCGCGCGGTGCGCTGGCAGGTGGAGGACCGAATCCTGCTGGACGGCAGCAAGACCGTCGTATTCGCCTGAAGCCGCGATCGAGAGTCGCCCCAGCCTTACAGGTCCGCGACGCGACACGTATAATTCGGCAGCTAGGCGGGGCGCCCATCGTTCGGTGGAGCTCCAACCCAGGTCCCCGCCAGAGCAGTTTCCAACTTTTTGCAGGGGGCTTGATTCGATGAGCACGCAAAGCGTGGCCAGCGCCACGGGACCCGGTGTGGATCCGGGGCGTCGGCGGTTCCTGACGCTCGCGACCACCGGTGTCGGCGCGGTCGGCGCCGGCTTCGTTGCCTGGCCGTTCCTGGCTTCGCTCAAGCCGAGCGAGCGCGCCAAGGCGCTCGGCGCACCGGTGATCCAGGACATCTCGCTGCTCGAGGCGGGACAGAAACTCAATGTCGCGTGGCGCGGCAAGCCGGTCTGGATCGTCAAGCGCACGCCGGAGATGCTGGCCACCCTGACCAAGGTCAAGGGTGAGCTTGCCGATCCCGAGAACGAACAGCCGCAGCAGCCCGATTACATCAAGGGTGATGCGCGCGCGATCAAGCCGGAGATCCTGGTGATGATCGGTTCGTGCACGCACCTGGGCTGCTCGCCGACATTCCGTCCGGACCATCCGGCGCCGGAGATCGCGGCGGACTGGCAGGGCGGCTTCTACTGCCCGTGCCACGGATCGAAGTTCGACCTGTCGGGCCGCGTCTACAAGAACGTGCCGGCGCCGATCAACCTGAAGGTGCCCCCGTATCGCTTCGCGAACGACACGACCATCGTGATCGGCGAAGACCCGGTGGCGGCATAAGACAGAGATCGACGACATGGCCATCGTTCCCAATCCGCACAAGACCACCGGCTTCCTCGGCTGGATCGACGATCGTTTCCCGCTGACCAAGCTGTGGAAGGATCATCTGTCCGAGTACTACGCGCCGAAGAACTTCAACTTCTGGTACTACTTCGGCTCGCTCGCGTTGCTGGTGATGGTGAACCAGCTCATCACCGGCATCTGGCTGGCGATGCACTACAAGCCCGACGCCAAGCTCGCGTTCGACTCGGTCGAATACATCATGCGAGACGTGCCATGGGGCGCGATCCTGCGGTACATGCATTCGACCGGCGCCTCGGCGTTCTTCCTCGTCGTCTACCTGCACATGTTCCGCGGCCTGATCTACGGCTCGCACAAGAAACCGCGTGAACTGATCTGGATCTTCGGCTGCCTGATCTACCTGGTGCTGATGGCCGAAGGCTTCGCGGGCTACGTGCTGCCCTGGGGCCAGATGAGCTACTGGGGTGCCAACGTGATCTTCAACCTGTTCGGCACGATCCCCGTGATCGGTCCGGACCTGGTGATCTGGATCCAGGGCGACTACATCCCGTCGGATGCCACGCTCAGCCGCCTGTTCTCGCTGCACGTGGTGTTCCTGCCCTTCGCGCTGGTCGGCCTGGTGGTCGCCCACCTGATCGCGCTGCACGAAGTGGGCTCGAACAACCCGGACGGCGTCGAGATCAAGAAGTTCAAGGATCCGGTCACGCACGTCCCGCTCGACGGCATCGGCTTCCACCCGTACTACACGGTCAAGGACATCGTCGGCGTGACGGTCTTCCTGATCTTCTTCGTGGCGGTGATCTGTTTTGCGCCGGATGGCGGCGGATATCTGCTCGAGAAGCCCAACTTCCAGGAAGCCAATCCGCTGGTGACGCCCGAGCACATCGCGCCGGCCTGGTACTTCGGCGCCTACTACGCGATGTTGCGCGCCACGCCCTCGATGTTCAGCTCGGCGTTGCCGGGTGTGATCGTGATGTTCGGCGCGGTGCTGATGCTGTTCTTCCTGCCCTGGCTCGACAAGAACCCGATCAAGTCGATCCGCTACAAGGGCATGCTCACCAAGGTCGCCACGATGGTGTTCGCGGCCGACTTCGTGATGCTCAACTACCTCGGCCTGCAGCCGCCGACGGGCCTGGGCACGGCGCTGTCGCAGATCGGAACGATCTACTACTTCGCCTTCTTCTTCGGCCTGACCGTCTTCCACAAGTTCGAAAAATCCAAGCCGGTTCCGGAGAGGGTGACGTCATGAAGTTCGTGATCACCAAGGGCAAGCTCGCATTCGCCGGACTGGCGCTCGCGCTCAGTGGCGCGGCCAGTGCCGCGGGCGGTCACGCGCTGCCGTATTCGTACGTCGCCGACGTCGACAACCTGCCGTCGGTGCAGCGCGGTGCAAAAGTCTTCATGGGCTATTGCTCGGGTTGCCACTCCATGAAGTACCTGCGTTACGGACGCATCGGCCAGGACCTCCAGATTCCGGAGGACCTGCTCAAGGCCAACCTGATGTTCACGAGCGACAAGCCGGGCGACGTCATCCAGGCTTCGATGCACAAGGACAGCGCGGCCAAGTGGTTCGGCCAGGCACCGCCTGACCTGACGCTCGAGACGCGTGCGCGCGGCGAGAGCTGGGTCTACAGCTATCTGAAGAGCTTCTACGTCGATCCGACCCGTCCGGTGGGTGTGAACAACCTGGTGCTGCCGGGTGCGTCCATGCCGCACGTGTTGTGGGAGCTGCAGGGTTGGCAGGCCAAGGCGGCCGAAGGGGAGCACCACGCCGAAGGCGGACACGGCAAGCATTCGCCGTTCACGTCGGTCGAGCCGGGGACGCTGTCGTCCGACGAGTACGACAAGCTGGTCGGTGACCTGGTGAACTTCATGGCCTACGCCGCGGAGCCGGGTCGCAGCGCGCGTCAGTCGCTGGGCATCAAGGCCATCGCCTACCTGCTGGTGCTGCTGGCGTTCGCCTATCTGCTGAAGAAGGAATACTGGCGCGACGTGCACTGACCAAGGCGCGGCAACGCTTCGAAACCAGGGCCGGTCCTCGCGACCGGCCCTTCTTTTTGGCGTCGCGGAAGCACGACTCATTTGCCACGCGGCGCGCGCCGGGTGCACATTGGCTTTCATCCCTGCCGCCCAGGATTCCGTAGCGCCTATGTCCCTGCGCGCCAAGAGCAAGTACGTCCCCGCCGCAAAGCCTGCCTCGAATGCCGGGGTGACGCTGTACTGTTCACCCGACAAAGTCGGCTGCCATTGGGTGCGCATGGTGCTCGCCGAGAAGGACGTGCCAGGTGCCCGCGTACTGCTTCAGGTTCCGGGGCATATGAGCGAGGACCTCGCGCAGCTCAACCCGGCGCAAACGCTGCCCACGCTGACCGACCGCGAAACGGTGATCTATCCGGCGCGGCTGATCGCCGAGTTCCTGGACGAGCGCTATCCGCATCCGCCGATGATGCCGCCCGAAGCGGCGACCCGGGCGCGCCTGCGCATGGCGATGTGCCGTCTGGAAGAGGATTGGCTCGAGCTGATCGAACAGATCGAAACCGGGCCCGCGGCGCCGGGCCGCGTCGCGCGCAAACGCCTGGCCGACCAGTTGGCGGCGAGCGCACGGCTCTTTCCCGCGCGAGGCTGGTTCCTGGGGCTGGAATTCAGCATTGCGGATTGCGCCTGGGCGGCACTGCTGTGGCGCCTGGCTTCGCTCAAGCTGCAGCTTCCGGGAGGAGGCGAGCCGATCCGTCGCTATGCAGAGCGGGTGTTCGCCCGTCCCGGGTTCGCGCGCAGCCTGGTGGATTCCCAACGTGCCGCCGCGGCCCGGGGGAAATAGGCGGAACACGGGTAGAATTCGCGCACCATGAGCCAGCGTTCCCGCCGTCCCTACCTGATTCGCGCCATCTATGACTGGGCGACGGACAACGGCTTCACGCCGCACCTGCTGGTGGCGGCCGACGTCGAAGGCGTGAGCGTGCCGCGCGAGTACGTCCAGGAAGGACGCATCACGCTCAATATCAGCCCGATGGCGGTGCAGAGCCTCGATCTGCAGGCCGATCCGATCTGGTTCTCGGCCCGTTTTGGCGGACGCGCCTGTGAGGTGATGGTGCCGGTCGGCGCGGTGCTGGCGGTGTTCGCGCGCGAAAACGGCGAAGGCATCGTGTTCGGCGACATCGAAACGCCCCCGCCCAAGGACGCGCAGCCGGAGCCGGCCAAGGATGAAGGCGGACCCGGCAGCAAGCCGCGCGCGGGGGGCGGGCGCAGCCATCTGCGCGTGGTGAAATAGGGGTCCGTCAACGCGGCCTGGATACAGGCAGTGTTTTTCCCGGATTGAGGATCCCATCGGGATCGAACACGCCCTTGAGCTGGTGCATCAGCGCCAGCGCGGGCGCCGGGATTTCCCAGTCGACGAAATCGCGCTTGTCGAGCCCGACGCCGTGCTCGCCCGAAAGCGTGCCGTCCAACCGCAGCACCAACCGGAACACCGCGTGCAGGCAGGTCTCGATCGCCGCGACCTGCGCGGGATCCGCCGGATCGGCCAGCAGGTTCACGTGCAGGTTGCCGTTGCCGGCGTGACCGAAGCTGACGATGCGCAGTCCATGTTCGTGCGATAGCGCGCCGAGGCCGGCGACGAGTTCCGGCAGGCGCGTGACCGGCACGACGACGTCCTCGTTGATCTTGCGTGGCGCGAGCTTGCGCAGCGATGGCGACAGGGCCTTGCGCGCGGCCCACAGGTCCTCGGACTCCGCGCGGGACGCGGCGCGCCGCAGTTCGATCAGCCCCGTTCCGCTCGCGGCCCGCGAGATCGCGTCGGCGTCGGCGTCGAGTCCCGCGCCATCGCCATCGACGTCGATCAGCAGCAGCGCGCCGGTTCCCGGCGGGATGCCGCAGTCGCGCCAGGCCTGTGCCAGCGCCACGGCATCACCGTCGAAGAATTCGAGCGCGCAGGGGGCCGCGGGTTGTCCCATCACGCGCGTCACCGCGGCGATCGCACCAGCGACGTCGGAATAGGCCGCGCGCAGCGTGCGGATCTCGGCCGGCCTGGGCAGCAGCTTGAGTGTCGCGCGCGTGATCAGTCCAAGCGTGCCTTCGCTGCCGACCAGCAGGCGCGTGAGGTCGTAGCCGACCACGCCCTTGGTGGTGTGGCAGCCGCTGCGCACCACCTGGCCGGTGCCGGTGACGAACGTGAGCCCGAGCACGTTCTCGCGCGCCGTGCCGTACTTCACTGCACGCGGGCCGCCGGCGCCGCAGGCGAGATTGCCGCCGACGGACGAGTACTCGGCGCTGGTCGGATCCGGCGCCCAGAACAGGCCGTGCGCCGCCGCGGCGCGCTGCACGTCGCCATTGGTGGTGCCCGCTTCGCATTCGATCATCCGGTCGCCCGGCGAGATCGCGAGGATCCGGTTCATGCGTTCCAGCGACACGACCACGCCGCCGGCGATCGGCACCGTGGCGCCGGTGGTGTTGGTGCCGCGGCCGCGCACGGTCAGCGGCAGTCGCAATTCGCGACACGCGCGCACCAGTGCAACCACTTCGTCCTCGCCCACCGGTAGCGCGACCGCCTGCGGAATGGCCACGCGGCGGGAGTTGTCGTAGGCGTAGGGCAGGCAGTCGCCGGGCTCGAAAAACAGGCGTTCGCTCGCCAGCGCCGTCCGCAGTCGTGCGCGCGCGGTCTCGCCGAGCGGCGGCAGAGGCGTGGGCGCAGCAGGAGTCGCCGTCATGCGGACGATCAGTCGCTCGCGTCGAACGCGGCCTGGATCCAGTCGATGCGATCGTCGCCGTCGAGCGCCACCACGTCGAAGCGTGCCGGCAGCCGCGCGAGCTCGGGCCGACGTGCGAGCAGCGCGCGGGCCGCCTGCACGATGCGTCGCTGCTTGCGTGCATCGACCGACTCGGCCGCGCTGCCGAATGCGCGATGCGTGCGCTTTCGCACTTCGACGATCACCAACGTCGAATTGCGGTCGCGCATCACCAGGTCGAGCTCGCCACCGCGGGCGCGCACGTTGCGTTCGATCAGTTCGAGGCCCTGCGACTGCAGGTGGCGCAGCGCGAGGTCTTCTTCGCGCGAGCCGTTCACAGCTTCGCCGGCGCCGGCACCGGCAGCAGCGGCGGTGGAGCGGACGTGGGACGGCCATCGACGATCGGACGACACGCGAGGGCGCGCACGACGTGGCCGTCGGGCAGCGCGGTGAGACGTCCGGTGGCGCCGTCGATCTCGCGGCCGCCGGTGAATGGATCGCGCGCCCGCACGATCCGCAGCGCATCGGTGCCCAGCGCGAAAAGGCGCGGCTGCTCGCGGATCGCTTCCGGAAACAGGTTGCGCAGCCGCTCGCGTTCGCTGGCCCACGGGCCGCGGTCGTCGACCACCCATGGCATGTCGCACAGGCGCAGACCATCGACCTGGCGATCGACCTGTCCGCTGTGCGCCACCGACAGCGCGTAGGCGGGCAGGTGGCGCACGTGGAAGAAGTCGAGCTGCGGAACCAGCAGGCGCGCCTCCACCGCGCGCAGCGGGGCAAACAGCAGGTCGGCGTCCTCGCGCGGTCGCGCTTCGAACTCGCTTTTCTCGCCGAGGATCTTTTCGAGCGCGACGTGCCGCTGGTTGCTGGCATCGAGCATCAGCAGATCGCGCAACGGCTTGCCGAAATCCTGCGCGCCGTTGGGAAAGCGCGAGGCCTGCAGCACCGTGCCGCCCTGTTCCTCGAAGCTGCGCCGGAAAGCCGCCAGCGCGCGTTCGCCCCACGGCGTGGACGGAATGAGCGCGAGCGCCCGCGTTCGGCCCATCGAGATCGCGTCCGCGGCCACGGCACGCGCTTCGTCCTCGGGCGCCAGGCCGAACTGCAGTGCGCCGCCGATGGTGCCGTCGACGTAGTTGAGCGTGAGCCAGGGAATGTTGACGCCCTGGCCGGCGACGACGACCACGCCTTCCTTGGTGAGCGGACCGATCAGCGTGCCGGCGCCGTCGCGCACCGCCGCTTGGTAGGCCTGTGCCGCCTGCGACTGTTCGTTGCCGGTGTCGTACACGCGCACCGGAGGGCGCGGTTCCGGTGTCGCGAACCACGCGGCGATGAAGCCGTCGCGAACGGCGCGGCCGGCGGAGGCCAGGTTGCCGGTGACCGGCAGCAGCAGTGCATACCCGCCCGACAGCGAGGTGCGCGGAAGTTCGGCGCCGCCCAGGCTGGGCGATGTCGGCATCGGGCCGCGCGCGGCGGCCGAATCGCTGGGTCGCACCAGCGCGGCCTTGGCGGCACCCGGATGGCCCGGGTTGCGCTGCGACCAGGCCGCCACGTTGGCCGATGAGGGGCCCTGCTGGAGCACGCGCGCGAGGTCGAGCCAGCCGCGCGTCATCGGATCTTCTGCCCCGAGGCGATCGAGCGCGCTGGGAGAAAAAGGCGTGGCGATGAGACCGCCCCAGATCTGCTCGCGGTTGTCGGCGATCGCGCCGGCCGACGTGAGCATGCGTTCGCGCGCGACCAGCGTGCGCACCGCGGCGACGACGTCGCCGAGCATGAAGTAGGCACTCGCGCGGATCTGTTCAATGCGCGAAGACAACGGCGAGACCGCGCCGCCAGGCGGCGGCAACGAGCGCAGCACGGTGTCGGGCTGGCGGCGTTTGAGCCCGATCTCGGCACGCACCATCTGCACGCGCCCCAGCTGAAAAGCGTCGAGCGATCCGTTGGGAATGCGCGAGAGCAGCGTTTCGGCGGCGCGATCGTCGCCTGCGGCGATCGCGGCCTCGGCTTCGCCGATCACGTTGATCGGAGACGCGACCGGTCGCGGGGCAATGGGGGGCGCGGCGTGCGCCACGTAGGTCGCGCAGAGCAGCAGCGTCAGCAGCGCCGCACGGCCTGCACGGTGGATCGCGATTTTCATCGCATAAAGTATGGCACGCAGCATCCGGCTGCCCCTTTGCCGAACACCACCTACGTGACCGATCCGCAGCATCCCGAAGAGGGCGACGTAAGACCGGGCTGTCTCTACGTCGTGGCCACGCCGATCGGAAATCTCGGCGACTTCCCGCCGCGCGCGCAGCGGGTGCTCGCCGGGGTCACGCGCATCGCGGCCGAGGACACGCGCAACACCGGCGTGCTGCTGTCGCACTTCGGCATCCACACGCCGTTGCTGGCGTTGCACGAGCACAACGAGGAGCGACAGGCCGTCGCGGTCGTCGACGCGCTGCAGCGGGGCGATTCGATCGCCCTGGTGTCGGATGCAGGAACGCCGCTGATCTCGGATCCGGGATTCGATCTGGTCCGCGCCGCGCGCGCGGCGGGATGCGAAGTGATCGCCGTTCCGGGCGCGTGCGCGGCGATCGCGGCGTTGTCGATTTCGGGCCTGCCCAGCGACAGCTTCGTCTTCGCCGGCTTCCTGCCGGCCAGGGCGGGTGCCCGCCGCGAGCGCATCGAGCGGCTCGCGCGCGAGTCGCGCAGCGTGATCGTGTACGAAGCCAGTCATCGCATCGCCGAGTGCGCGGCGGATCTCGCGCAGCTGCTGCCCGAACGCCGCGTGCTGCTGGCGCGCGAGATCAGCAAGCGCTTCGAGCAGAGCGTGCTGACGCTCGCACGCGAGCTGCCGGACTGGATCGCTGCCGATCCGAATCGCACGCGCGGCGAGTTCGTGCTGGTGATCGAAGGGGCGCCGCAAGCGACCGATGCCGCGACGTTCGACGCGCAGTCGCTGCTGCGCGTCCTGCTCGGCGAGCTGCCCGCCGCGCGCGCGGCCAAGGTCGCGGCGGCGCTGACCGGGCGTCCCAAGCGCGAGCTCTACGACCTCGCGCTGAGGCTCGCGCCCGGTCGCGACGAGTCGAACGGGTAGAATCGCCGCTGGAGTCGGCCGAACAATCGCTGCCGTCGCAAGACGGGGGAGGAAAGTCCGGGCTCCGCAGGGCAGGACGCCAGGTAACGCCTGGGAGCCGCGAGGCTACGGAAAGTGCCACAGAGAACGAACCGCCGATGGCCGGAGCAATTCGGCACAGGTAAGGGTGAAAAGGTGCGGTAAGAGCGCACCGCGTCGCTGGTAACAGCGGCGGCACGGAAAACCCCGTCCGGAGCAAGACCAAATAGGGAAGGATCGCCGCAAGGCGAGACACGTGGCCCACGTGCCTTCCGGGTAGGTTGCTGGAGCGCCGTGGTGACGCGGCGCCTAGAGGAATGGTTGTTCTCGACAGAACCCGGCTTACAGGCCGACTCCTTTTTCTCTGCCTCGTTGGCTCCGTCTCACCGGACGGAAGACCGTCGATTCGGGCCCGTTTGGCGCTCTACTTTAAGTATGTGCGCCATCTTGCTGTTTTCAATCAACTTCTCAAATCGCGAGCTCAAGCGCGCTAAGCGTTTGTTCCCGCGTGATTTTTTGGCAAAAAATGCTTGTGGGTGGTGGAGTGGTGCTTTATAGTGGCCCGAAGGGGTAAGAAGTGGGTGATTGTGGGGAATCATCCATACCGCGAGGGGCCGCTGCCAACGTGTTTTCCGGGTCGTATCCACTGACGATCGACGACAAGGGTCGCCTTGCGATCCCGGCCCGCTATCGCCAGGAGCTGGCCGACACCAGCAATTCGCAGCTCTTCATCACCCGCGGTCCCAAGGACTGCCTCGAGATCTATCCGGCGCACGAGTTCCAGAAGATCGCCGACCAGATCGAGGCGATGGAGGACCGCGAGCGCGCGGATCGGCTCAACGAACGGGTGATCGGCTCGGCGCACGAAGTCGAGATCGACAAGCAGGGCCGCGTGCTGCTGCCCAGCATCCTGCGCAAGCACGCGCATCTCGACGGCAGCGCGGTGCTGGTGGGCCAGATTCGCCGATTCGAATTGTGGGCCGAGGATCTTTGGAACGAGCGCTTCGGCGAGGACACCCCTGAGAAGGTGGCGCTCCTCAAGGATGCGTTCCGGACGCTGAAGCGGTGACGCGCGGACATGAAACTCTCGTCCGCCGCCGACCCCATTGCGCTCCGGCGCGGATCGACTAGTTCGATGCTCGAACATCGTCCGGTGATGCTGTCTGAGACGCTCGCCGGACTCGCCCCTCGACGCGACGGCATCTACGTCGACGCGACCTTCGGCCGTGGCGGTCACAGCGCCGCGATCCTCGAAAAGCTGGGCGACAGCGGCCAACTCCACGCGCTCGATCGCGATCCGCAGGCGGCGCAGTCGGCGTGGACGCGCTTCGGCACGCACCGCAATTTCCGGATCCACCGGCGCAATTTCGCCGAGCTCGGCGCGCTCGGGAGCGAACTGGGCCTGGAGAGCCGCGTGGACGGCCTGCTGATGGACCTGGGCGTCTCCTCTCCGCAGTTCGACGACGCGGGGCGGGGATTCTCGTTCGCCAACGACGGCGCGCTCGACATGCGCATGGACCCCGAATCGGGCGAGTCGGCCGCGCAGTGGATCGGACGCGCAAAGGAAGCCGAGATCGCCGACGTGCTGTGGACCTACGGCGAGGAGCGCGCCAGCCGGCGCATCGCGCGGCGCATCGTCGAGGCGCGCGCGGTGGAGCCGATCACGCGCACGGTGCAGCTCGCCGAGCTGATCGCGCGCGCGGTGCCCGGCCCGCGCCAGAAGATCCATCCGGCCACGCGCAGCTTCCAGGCGATCCGCATCTTCATCAACGGCGAGCTCGACGCGCTCAACGCCGCGCTCCAGGCCAGCCGCACGCTGCTCGCCGAAGGCGGACGCCTCGCGGTGATCAGCTTCCACTCGCTCGAAGACCGGATCGTCAAGCGCTTCATCCGCGAAGCGGGCACGTCCCGGCGCGAGGGCGCGCCGTCGTCGCATCGCTTCCTCGAGGAAGTCGGACTGCGCAATCCCGATCCGAAGCCGGAATTTCGCGCCGTGAGCCGCGAGTTCCCGACCGATGAAGAGTGCGCGGCCAATCCGCGCGCCCGCAGTGCGGTTCTGCGCGTGGCGGAGAGACAGCGATGAAGCGCCTCTGGCAACGATTCCAGCTCGCGTTGATGGATTCCCGTCCCAGCACCGGGCTGCTGATGCCGCTGGTGCTGGCGGTCCTGGTGATCGGCTCGGCGCTCGCGGCGATCCTGGTGAAGCACGAGAACCGCAGCATCACCACGGACATCGAGCGCGCGCGCGTCGAGCGCGAACGCATGCAGATGGAGTGGTCGCAGCTGCAGCTCGAGGAGGCCGCGTTGTCGCATCACGCGCGCATCGAGCGTGCGGCGCGCGAGCAGCTGGGCATGGCCGAGCCGCGCGACTACGTGATCGTCGACCAGTCCGCCGCGCTGCGCGTCCCGTGAGCAATCCCGACGCTCCTTACAAGCTCAAGGCCGCCGAGCGCTGGCGCCGCCAGCTGGTGCTGGGTGCGCTCGCCGCCGGTGCGCTGCTGGTCAGCGCGCGCGCCTTCGAGCTGCAGGTGATGCAGCGCGAGTTCCTGACGCAGCAGGGGGCCAAGCGCCAGGTGCGCGTGGTGTCCCTGCCCGGCCATCGCGCCGCGATCCGCGATCGCCGCGGCGAACCGCTGGCGCTGTCGGCGCCGGTCGATTCGATCTGGTGCGTGCCCTCGGCGCTGATGTCGTCGCCCGAGCACGTCGCGGCGCTGGCCAAGGTGCTCAAGCAGACGCCGCGCGAACTGACCCGCTATCTCGACGAGCGCGCCACCAAGCAGTTCGTCTACATCGAGCGCGGATTGCCGCCGGACGAGGCACGTCGCGTGCTCGCCCTCAAGGCGCCGGGTGTGTTTTCCACGCGCGAGTACCGTCGCTTCTACCCGGCCGGCGAGATCGCGGGCCAGGTCGTCGGATTCACCGATGTCGACGGTCGCGGCCAGGAAGGCATGGAGATGGCGTACGACGAGACGCTGCGCGGCATCGCCGGATCGCGGCGCGTGATCCGCGACGCGCGCGGGCGCATCGTCGAGGACACCGAGGAAGCCGTGCCGGCGCAGCCCGGCTCGGACCTGACGCTGTCGATGGATCTGCGGCTGCAGTACCTGGCCTACCGCGAGCTCAAGGACGCGGTGGCCCGCAACAAGGCCAAGGGCGGCCTGGTGGTGGTGGCGGACGCGCGCACCGGCGAACTGCTCGCGGTGGCGAGCCAGCCCGGCTTCAATCCGAACAACATCGAGGATCGCAAGCCGGGGCGCATGCGCAACCGTGCGATCGTCGACTCGTTCGAGCCCGGATCGACCGTCAAGCCGCTGCTGTATGCGCAGGCGTTGGAGATCGGCGCCGTGCGACCCGGCAGCCACATCGACACGGGCGACGGATGGATGCAGGTCGGACGCCTGACGGTGCGCGACATCCATGCGCAGGGCGACGCCGACCTGGCCACGTTGCTGGCCAAGTCCAGCAACGTCGCCGCCGCGAAGATCGGCATGCAGATCGGCGCCGAGAACGTGTGGCAGGGCTACCAGAAGTTCGGTCTGGGCGATCGCGTCGCGTCGGGATTCCCGGGAGAGTCCGCACCGCTGCTGCGCCCCTATGCGAGCTGGGGGCAGATCGCCACGGCGACGGCTTCGTACGGCTACGGCCTGTCGGTCAATGCGCTGCACCTGGTCCGCGCCTATTCGGCGCTCGCCAACGACGGCCTGATGCCGGCGCTGCGGCTCACCGAAGATGCTGCCACGCATCCGCCGCAGCGCGCGATCAGCGCCGGTACCGCGCGCGAGTTGCGGCACATGCTCGAGGCCGTGGCCGCCCGCGGTGGCACCGCCAGTCGTGCTTCGATCCCCGGCTATCGCGTGGCCGGAAAGACCGGCACCGTGCGCAAGATCGCGGCCACCGGCGGCTACGACGCCGAGCGTCACCAGTCGGTGTTCATCGGCATGGTGCCGGCCGAGCATCCGCGCCTCGTCGGCCTGGTGATGATCGACGAGCCCGGCGCCGGCGATTACTACGGCGGCGTGGTCGCGGCGCCGGTGTTTTCGGCCGTGCTGCAGGGCGCGCTGCGTCTGCTGCAGATCGCGCCGGATGCCTGCATCCAGGACTGCCCGCTGCCGGTGCCGCCGGAACAGCTCGCGATGCCGACGATGGCGATGCCTCGCGTGGAGCCGCGCACGTGAGCGCCGCGGTCCGCATGCAGACGCTCGATGGCCTTCTGGCCGGCTTCGCCGGCGCCGTGCCGCCGCTGCAGTTGAACGGCCTGGCGATGGATTCGCGCCGCCTGCGCGCGGGCGAAGCTTTCGTCGCCGTGCGCGGGAGCCGCGGGCATGGACTGCAGCACCTGGCGCAGGCGCTCTCGCGCGGCGCCGGCGCGGTGGTGTGGGAGCCGGCGCACGAGGTCGAACCGCCGCAGGCGGATGTTCCGTGCGTCGCGGTGGAACGACTGGGCTGGCACGTGGGCGAGATCGCCGCGCGCTTCTACGGCGATCCGGCGAGCCGCATGTTCATTGCCGGCGTGACCGGCACCGACGGCAAGACGTCCACCGCGCATCTCGTGGCCCAGGCACTCGAGCATCTGGGCCGTCCGTGCGCGTATCTGGGCACGCTCGGCATCGGCCGGATCGATCGTCTCGACGAGGCCACGCACACCACGCCGGATCCGATCGCGCTGCAGGGCCGCCTGGCCGACTTCGTAGACGCCGGCATCGAGACCTGCGCGATGGAAGTGTCCTCGCATGCGCTCGACCAGAACCGCGTGGGCGGCATCGCGTTCGACGCGGTGGTGCTGACCAACCTGACGCGCGACCACCTCGACTATCACCGCACCGTCGAGCACTACGCGGCCGCCAAGCGCCGCCTGTTCGAGGTGCGGGACGGACGCGCGCTGATCCTCAATCGCGACGACGCGCACGGTGCGGACTGGATCGCGCAGCTGCAGGCCGACGGCGATGGCGAGCGGCTCTGCGCGTACGGCCTCGAAGGCGATCGGCCGTCGACGTCGCGCTACGTGATCGGTCGCGAGCTCACGCTTCACGACGCGGGCCTGAGCCTTCGCATCGAAACCCAGGATGCGCGTGCCGAGCTGCGCAGCCATCTGCTCGGCCGCTTCAATGCCTACAACCTCCTCGCCGCCGCGGCGGTCCTGATCGAATCCGGCACGACGCTCGACGCGGCCGTCTCCGCGCTCGCGGCCTGCCGTACCGTGCCAGGCCGCATCGAGGGATTTCGCGCCGCCACAGAAGGGCCGTTGGTGGTGGTGGACTACGCGCACACGCCCAAGGCGCTCGAGCAGGTGCTCGCAGCGGTTCGCGCGCACACGCGCGGACGCCTGATCTGCGTGTTCGGCTGCGGCGGCGATCGCGACGCGGGCAAGCGTCCGCTGATGGGATCCGCCGCCGCGCGCCTTGCCGACCGCGTGTGGGTGACCGACGACAATCCGCGCAGCGAGGTGCCGTCCGACATCATCGACCAGATCCTCGCCGGCATCGACGCCGCCGTCCGCGATCGCGTGTCGATCGAGCACGATCGGGGCCGCGCGATCCGCACCGCGGTCGCCGAAGCGCGCGATGGCGACGTGGTGCTCGTCGCGGGCAAGGGCCACGAGACCACGCAGACCTACGGCAGCGACGTGCGCGATTTCAGCGATCGTGCGTTCGTCGCGGGTCTTCTCGGAGCCCGCGCATGAGCGAGGCTTCCACCCCGATGGCGCCGTTGTCCTGGTTCGCGCAGGCGATCGGCGCCCGCGCGCTCGGCGGCGACGGCGAGGTCCGTCGCGTGGTCACCGATTCGCGCCTGATCCGCCCCGGCGACCTGTTCGTCGCGCTGCGCGGCGAGCGTTTCGACGGCCACGACTTCGTGGCCGGCGCGGCGCGGGACGGTGCCATCGGCGTGCTGTGCGAGCGCGCGCTGCCCGATGTGCCGGTGACGCAGCTGGTCGTGTCCGACGCCCTGCTCGGCCTACAGGCGGCGGCGCAGGCCTGGCGCGGCCGATTCGCGAGCCCCGTCGTCGCGGTGACCGGCAGCAACGGCAAGACCACGACCAAGCAGCTGCTCGCCGCGGTGTTCGCCGCGCGCGGTCCCGTGCTCGCTACGCGCGGCAATCTCAACAACCACATCGGCCTTCCGCTGACGCTGCTCGAACTGCGCGAGGCGCATCGCACCGCGGTGATCGAGATGGGCGCCAACCACCTGGGCGAGATCGCGCGGCTGACCGGACTCGCGCAGCCGCAGGTGGGCGTCATCACGCAGGCGGGCGACGCGCATCTCGAAGGCTTCGGCTCTCGCGAGGGTGTCGCGCGCGGCAAGGGCGAGCTGTTCGCGGGCATGAACAGCGACGGCATCGCGGTGATCAACGTCGACGACGCGTATGCCGATCTGTGGCGCGGGCTGGCCCGCGGCCAGCGCCTGACGTTCGGCATCGAACTGCCCGCCGACGTCAGTGCGCGCCGGATCCGTGCGCGCGCCGACGGCAGCGCGTTCGAACTCGTCGTTCCCGGCGGCGAGTCGCAGGTCGATCTGCCGCTGCCGGGCCGGCACAACGTCATGAACGCGCTTGCGGCGGCCGCGTGCGGCGTCGCGCTGGGGCTGGCTGCCGACGTCATCGCGCAAGGCCTGGCGCAGGTCGAATCCGCGCAGGGCCGCGTCGTGTGGAAGACCACGCGGCAGGGCGCACGCCTGATCGACGACAGCTACAACGCCAATCCGACGTCGATGCGCGCGGGTCTCGAGCTGCTCGCGCAGCAGGGCGGCGCACGCTGGGCGGTGCTCGGCGGCATGGCGGAACTGGGCCAGAGCTCGGCGGCGCTGCACGAGGCGTGCGGTGCGCACGCGCGCAAGCTGGGCATCGAGCGCCTGTTCACGCTGGGGCCTTCGGGCGATGCATACGCGCGCGGCTACGGCGCCGCGACCGAGCGCTACGACGACGCCGATGCACTCAACCGCGTGCTGGCAAACGACCTGGGCGCCGGCGTGACGCTGCTGGTCAAGGGATCGCGCTCCGCGCGGATGGAAAGAATCGTGGCCGCGCAGTGCGGCGAAACGAACCGACAAGAAGGGAGCCACTGAGTGCTTTACCACCTCGCCATGTGGCTCAAGGAGTCGGTCACCTCCCTCAACCTGTTCAGCTATCTGACATTCCGCGCGATCCTCGGCGTGCTCACGGCGCTGATCTTCTCGTTCATGCTCGGCCCGTGGATGATCCGCAAGCTGCACGACTTCAAGTTCGGGCAGGTGATCCGCGAGGTCGGTCCCAAGTCGCACCAGGCCAAGACCGGCACGCCGACGATGGGCGGCGTGCTGATCCTGGTGGCGATCACGATCTCGACGCTGGCGTGGTCGGATCTGAGCAACCGCTTCGTGTGGTTCGCGCTGCTGGTGACGCTGGCCTTCGGCCTGGTCGGATTCGCGGACGACTACATCAAGATCAAGCACCGCCGGAATCTCGGGCTCAACGCACGCCAGAAGTATTTCTGGCTCTCGCTCGCCGGCTTCGGCGTCTCCAGCCTGATCTACTTCACCGCGCCCCACGCGCCGGTGTGGGGTGTGTTCTCGGACGGCCGCGGCTCGATCGAGACCGCGCTGATCGTGCCGTTCTTCAAGGACGTGGCGATCCAGCTCGGGATCTTCTTCATTCCCTGGGCGTACCTGGTGATCGTCGGCACCAGCAACGCGGTGAACCTCACCGACGGCCTCGACGGACTGGCGATCATGCCGTGCGTGCTGGTGGCCTCGGCGCTGGCGGTGTTCGCCTATTGCACCGGCAACGCGAAGATCGCGCCGTACCTGGGCATTCCGTACATCCCCGGCACCGGCGAGCTGGTGATCTTCTGCACGTCGCTGGCCGGCGCCGGCCTGGGCTTTCTCTGGTTCAACGCCTATCCCGCGCAGGTGTTCATGGGCGACGTGGGCGCGCTCGCGCTCGGCGCGGCGCTGGGCGTCGTCGCGGTGCTGGTGCGCCAGGAGCTGGTGCTGGTGGTGATGGGCGGCGTGTTCGTCGCCGAGACCGTGTCGGTGATGCTGCAGGTGGCGTACTTCAAGTACTCCGGCGGCAAGCGCATCTTCCGCATGGCGCCGCTGCATCACCACTACGAACTCAAGGGCTGGCCGGAACCCAAGATCATCGTCCGGTTCTGGATCATCACGCTGATCCTCGTGCTGATCGGCCTGTCGACGCTCAAGGTGCGATGACGTGAGCGCCACGAGCCGCTACCACAGCCAGCGCATCCTCGTCGTGGGTCTCGGCGCGTCCGGGACCTCGGCGCTGCGCTATCTGTCGCGCGCGGGCGCCAAGGTGGTGGTCAGCGATTCGCGCGCCTCACCGGCGGGCATCGATGCGCTGCGCTCGGAGTTTCCCGGCGTCGCGTTCCATCTCGGCGCCTTCGATGCGCCGCGGCCGCTTTCGCAGTTCGCAGAGGCGGTGGTCTCGCCGGGCATCGCGCTGGACGAGCCGTTCGTCAAGGAGCTGATCGCCGCGAGCGTGCCCGTGATCGGCGACGTCGAGCTCTTCGCGCGCGCCGCGCGAGCACCGGTCGTCGGCATCACCGGCAGCAACGGCAAGAGCACGGTCACGACGCTGGTCGGCGAGATGGCCAAGGCGGCGGGACTTCGTGTGAAGGTGGGGGGAAACCTCGGCACGCCGGCGCTCGATCTGCTCGCCGACGACACCGAGCTCTACGTGCTGGAGCTGTCGAGCTTCCAGCTGGAGACGACGCGCTCGCTCGCGTGCGCGGCGGCGGCGTATCTGAACCTTTCGGAAGACCACCTCGATCGCCACGGCAGCATGGCCGCCTACGGCGAGGTCAAGTCGCGCATTTTCCGCCGTTGCGGTGTGGCGGTGGTCAACCGCGACGACCCGGCCACGCGCGAAGGTTCCAACCGCGCGCAGCGCATCGCGAGTTTCGGCCTCGACGTGCCGACGGATCGCGATTCCTACGGACTGATCGAGCACCAGGGTCAACGCTGCCTCGTGCGTCCGGCGCCGGAATCGCGATTTCCGATCCCGCTGCTGCCGATCACCGCGCTGCACATCCAGGGACTGCACAACGTCGCCAATGCGCTGGCGGCGCTCGCGCTCGCCGACGCGGTCGGGATTCCAGGCGACGCGAGCCGCGCCGCGCTGCTGGCGTTCCCGGGCCTGCCGCATCGCTGCGAGTTCGTCGCGCAGACCCACGGCGTCACCTGGCTCAACGACTCGAAGGGCACCAACGTCGGTTCGACGCTCGCGGCGCTGCAGGGTCTCGATGCGCCGATCGTCTGGCTCGGCGGCGGGCAGGGCAAAGGCCAGGATTTTTCGCCGCTCGCGCGGCCGCTGGCGCAGAAGGGTCGCGCCGCGCTGCTGTTCGGCCAGGACGCGCAGGTCATCGAGGACGCGATCCTCGGCGCGTTGCCGGTGTATCGCGAGCCCGACATGACGTCCGCGCTGCTGCGCGCCCGTTCGATCGCGCGCGCCGGTGATCGCGTGCTGCTGTCGCCGGCCTGCGCGAGCCTCGACCAGTTCCGGAATTACGCGGAGCGTGGCGATCGCTTCGCGGCGTGGGTCCGGGAGCACGCGTGATGGCGATCCTGGGCGGATGGCTGCGCTGGAACTCGGAGCCGCAACAGCTCTCGCTGCCGTTGCCGCGCTCGCAGGTCGGACTCGATCCCTGGCTGTGCGCGGCGGCCGCCGCGCTGCTCGCGTGGGGCCTGGTGATGGTGGCGTCGGCCTCGGTGGCGCAGGCGCAGAAGCTGACGAGCGAGCCGTTCTACTTCTTCTACCGACAGCTCGCGTTCGCCGCGATGGGCGGCATCGCGGCGTTCGCGGCGTTTCGCGTGCCGATGCACGTGTGGGAGCGCAAGAGCAGCCTGCTCGCGGTGGGAGGACTGTTCCTGCTGCTGATCGTGCTGATCCCGGGCATCGGCGTGAAGGTGAACCACGCACGTCGCTGGATCGACCTCGAGGTGATCCGCATCCAGGCCTCGGAACCCGCACGCCTGGCGCTGATCCTGTATCTGGCGGGCTACATCGTGCGGCGACAGGGCCGGCTGCAGAACACGCTGATGGGCCTGCTGGTGCCCTTCATGCCGCTGCTGCTCGCCGCGGTGCTGCTGCTGCTCGAGCCCGACTTCGGCGCGACCGCGATCCTGATGGCGGTGGCCTTCATCATGTTGTTCCTCGGCGGCGCGCGACTGCTGCATCTGATGGGCCTGGCGGCCGTCGGCGTCGCCGGTCTCGGCCTGCTCGCGATCGCCGCGCCGTACCGCATGCAGCGACTGATCGGCTTTCGCGATCCGTTCGCCGACATGGAGAACGGCGGCTGGCAGCTCGCCAACTCGCTGATCGCGGTCGGCCGCGGCGAATGGACGGGCGTGGGCCTGGGCAACAGCGTGCAGAAGCTGCTCTACCTGCCCGAGATGCACACCGACTTCATCTTCGCGATCCTGGCCGAGGAGTTCGGGCTGTTCGGCGTGATGATCCTGATCGCGCTGTTCGGTCTGCTGGTGTGGCGCGGCTTCGTCGTGGGCGCGCAGGCCGAAGCGCTCGGCGAGCGTTTCAAGGCCTGCCTGGTGTACGGCCTGACCGCGTGGCTCGGCCTGCAGTCGCTGATCAACATGGCGGTCAACATGGGGACGCTGCCCACCAAGGGCCTGACGCTGCCGTTGTTGAGCTACGGCGGTTCGTCGCTGATCACCGTGCTGCTGCTGCTCGCGCTGATCCTGCGGGTGGATTACGAAAACCGGCTCGCGCTCGAGCGTGCGGCGCGGAGGAAATCGTGACCCTGGCCGCGCGCAAGTTCGTCGTGATGGCCGGCGGCACCGGCGGACACGTGTTCCCCGCACTGGCGGTCGCGCACGAGTTGCGTCGTCGCGGCCACGAAGTGGTGTGGATGGGCGCGCCGGATTCGTTCGAGGCGCGCACGGTGCCGGCACAGGGCTATCCGATCGAATTCGTGCAGGTCGCCGGCCTGCGCGGCAAGGGCGCGATGACGCTGCTCGGCGCGCCGTTGCGCCTGCTGCGCGCGGTGATGCAGGCCTGGAAGATTCTCAAGCACCAGCAGCCGCACGCCGTGCTGGGCATGGGCGGATTTGCGTCCGGGCCCGGCGGACTCGCCGCCTGGCTGCGCCGCATCCCGCTGGTGATCCACGAGCAGAACGCGGCGCCGGGCCTGACCAATCGACTGCTCGCACGCGTGGCGCGCACGGTGCTCGAAGCCTTCCCGAACACGTTTGCGCGCGCCGAGACGGTGGGCAATCCGGTTCGCGACGGGTTCAGCGAGCTCGATGCGCCCGCGCAGCGGATCGGGGATCGCGAGGGCCGCGCGCGCGTGCTGGTGCTCGGCGGCAGCCAGGGCGCGCGCGCGTTGAACGAGCGCATGCCGCTGGCGCTGGCGCTGCTCGCACCGGATCGCCGTCCGGACGTACGTCATCAGGCCGGACGCACGCTGGAACTGGCGCAGCGCGCCTACGCCGCCGCGGGCATCGAGGCGCGGATCGACCAGTTCATCCACGACATGCCCGCGGCCTACGCCGATGCCGACCTGGTGGTGTGCCGCGCCGGCGCATCGACGATCGCCGAGCTGTCGGCCGCCGGCTGCGCCGCGCTGCTCGTGCCGTTCCCGTTCGCGGTGGACGATCACCAGACGCGCAATGGCGAGCACCTCGTCCGGGTCGGCGCCGCGCGTCTGGTCCAGGAGTCCGATCTGACGCCCGAGCGCCTGGCTTCGGAACTGCAGGACCTGCTGTCGGACCGCGCGCGACTGATCGCGATGGCGCAGGCCGCGCGCGCCGCGGCGTGGACGCACGCGACCGGCGCGATCGCCGACGCCTGCCTCGCCGCCGCCGGCGTGGAGGTGGCGACATGAAGACGCCGAACAATCCGGCCGTCCCGGCGATGCGCCGCGTGCGCCGCATCCACATGCTCGGCATCGGCGGCAGCGGCATGGCCGGCATCGCCGAAGTGCTGCTCAACCTGGGCTACGAGGTTTCGGGTACCGACCTGAAGGAGAGCGCCGCGACGCGCCGCCTGGCCTCGCTCGGCGCCAGGATCTTCGTCGGCCATGCGCAGGGCAACGCCGAAGGCGCGGACGTGCTGGTCGTCTCCACCGCGGTGAAGGCCGGCAATCCCGAGCTCCAATACGCCACCGCCCAGCGCATCCCGATCGTGCGCCGCGCCGAGATGCTGGCCGAGCTGATGCGCTTTCGCTACGGAATCGCCATCGCGGGCACGCACGGCAAGACCACCACGACCAGCCTCGTCGCCGCGGTGCTGGCCGAAGGCGGACTCGATCCGACGTTCGTCGTCGGCGGCAAGGTCAAGAGCGCGGACACCAACGCGAAACTGGGCGGAGGCCAATACCTGGTGGCCGAGGCCGACGAGAGCGACGCCTCGTTCCTGCATCTCACCCCGATGATCGCGGCGGTCACCAACATCGATGCCGATCATCTCGAGGCCTACGGCGGCGATTTCGAGCGGCTCAAGCACACGTTCATCGAATTCCTGCAGCGCCTGCCGTTCTACGGCCTGGCCGTGATGTGCACCGACGACGCGGTGGTGCGCGAGGTGCTGCCGAAGATCGGCCGGCCGTCGCTGACCTACGGTCTCGAAGGCGACCCCGACGTGCGCGCCGAGAATGTCATCGCGAGCAGGCAGGGCCACGACTTCGACGTGGTCTGGCGCGACGGCACGCGCGAGTCGCTGCATCTGAACCTGCCGGGCCTGCACAACGTGCAGAACGTGCTCGCCGCAGTGGCGATCGCACGCGAACTCGGCGTGAGCCTGCCGGCGATCCGCAAGGCGCTTCTCGAATTCCAGGGCATCGGCCGGCGCTGCGAACCGCACGGCTGGATCGGCGACGCGGGCGGCGCGCGCGCATGGCTGGTCGACGACTATGGACACCATCCGCGCGAACTCGCCGCCACGTTCCAGGCGATGCGTGCGGCGCATCCCGACAAGCGCCTGCTGGTCGCCTTCCAGCCGCACCGTTACACGCGCACGCGCGACCTGTTCGACGACTTCGTCGACGTGCTCTCCACGGTCGATGCGCTGCTGCTGCTCGAGGTCTATCCCGCCGGTGAGGCGCCGATCGCGGG
The DNA here is from genome assembly GCF_020697055.1 of Panacagrimonas sp. Classification (GTDB taxonomy): domain Bacteria; phylum Pseudomonadota; class Gammaproteobacteria; order Nevskiales; family Nevskiaceae; genus Panacagrimonas. The sequence goes on from NZ_JAJFBP010000004.1 coordinate 53,441, forward strand.
CGCCGACAGCAAGTCGCTGGCGCGCGGCATCCGGGCGCGCGGCAAGGTCGAACCGGTCTACGTGAAGTCCGTGCAGGAGCTGCCCGAAGCGATCGAAGGCGTGCTGCGCGACCAGGACGTGCTGCTCACCATCGGCGCCGGCGACATCGGCAACGGCCCGGCGATGCTGGTCCAGAAGTTCGGGGTGACGCCGTGAGCGCGACGAAGAAGACCTCGTCGTCCAAGGGCAAGGGCACCGCGCGCAAGACACGCGGTCGCAAGCGCGCCGTGCGTCCGGCGTCGTCGCGTGCACCGGTGCCCGTGACGCGCGGACCGCAGGCACCGCGCGGACTGCTGATCGAGAACGAGCCGCTGTCACGCCACACCAGCTGGCGCGTCGGCGGACCCGCGCGCCGGTATTTCGAGCCCGCCGATCGCGAGGACCTGATCGCGTTCGTGCGCAACCTGCCGCACGGCGAGCCGCTGCTGTGGCTGGGCCTGGGCAGCAACCTGCTGGTGCGCGACGGCGGCTGGGCCGGCACCGCGATCTCCCTGCACAACGCGCTCGACGGCCTGGTCGAGGCCGGAGCGCTCGAGCTGTACGCCGAGGCCGGCGTGCACTGCGCGCGCCTGGCCAAGTTCGCGCAGCAGCGCAAGCGCGCGGGGCTGGGATTCATGGCCGGCATTCCCGGCACCGTGGGCGGCGCGCTGGCGATGAACGCCGGGGCCTGGGGCGACGAGACCTGGCCGCATGTGGCCGCGGTCGAGGTGCTCTATGTCGACGGGCGCACCGCGTGGCTCGATGCGGCGGAGGTGCGCTACGCGTATCGCCACATCGAATTGCCACCGGGTGTCGCGGGTTTTCTCGGCGCGCGTTTCAGCACCACGCCCGACGTCGACGGCGAGCACGAGCGCCAGACGCGCGAGTCGCTGGCCAAGCGCAAGCAGACGCAGCCGGTTGGACGTCCCAGCGCCGGCAGCACGTTCCGCAACCCACCGAACGATTTCGCCGCGCGCCTGATCGAGAGCTGCGGGCTCAAGGGACGCCGCGTCGGCGGCGCCGAGGTCTCCACGATGCATGCGAATTTCATCATCACCAGCGAAGGCGCCACTGCCGCCGACGTCGAATCGCTGATCGAGCAGGTGCGCACGATCGTGCGCGAGCAGACCGGGGTGGATCTGATTCCCGAGGTGCGCGTCGTGGGGGAAAAGTCATGACCCGCCGGCGCGTCAGCGATCCGAAGGCCTTCGGCAAGGTCGCGGTGCTGCTCGGCGGCTGGTCGGCCGAACGCGAGGTTTCGCTGTGGAGCGGGCAGGCGGTGCACGCGGCGCTGCTGTCGCGCGGCGTCGATGCGTACGCGGTGGATGCGCAGCGCGACACGCTGTTCGGACTTCGCGACGAAGGCTTCGATCGGGCGTTCAACATCATCCACGGCACCGGGGGCGAGGACGGAACCTTGCAGGCGGTGCTGGAGCTGATCGGCCTGCCGTACACGGGCAGCCGCGTGCTGGCCTCGGCGCTGGCGATGGACAAGCTGCGTTCCAAGCGCATGTGGAAGGCCGAAGGCCTGCCCACGCCGGACTATTTTCTGATCCGCACGATCGACGACCTGCGCCAGGCGGCCTCTGCGCTCGGCTATCCGTTCATCGTCAAGCCGTCCGAAGAGGGATCGAGCGTCGGCATCACCAAGGTCAAGGCAGCCGGCGAGCTCGACGCCGCGCTGGCGCTGGCCCGCGGAACAACGGATCGCGTCGTGATGGCCGAGCGCTTCATCGACAGCGGCGCGAAAAAAGCCGAATACACCTGCGCGATCCTCGATGGAGAGGCGCTGCCGACGATCCGCATCGAGCCGGACGGCGAGTTCTACGACTACCACGCCAAGTACATCTCCAACGAGACGCGCTACACCTGCCCGAGCGGCCTGCCCGACGCGCTCGAGGCGCAGGCAAGAGAGATGTGCGCACAGGCGTTCGACCTGCTCGGCGCGCGCGGCTGGGGCCGCGTCGACTTCCTGCTCGATACGCAGCAGCGCATGTGGCTGCTCGAGGCCAACCTCGTCCCGGGCATGACCTCGCATTCGCTGGTGCCGATGGCCGCGCGTGCCAAGGGCATGGGTTTCGAGGACCTGTGCTGGGCGATTCTCGAAACGACGTTGGAGGGCGCATGAACCTGAACGTCGACGTCGCCGATCTGATTCCTGCGATCCCCGACTGGCTGCTGCGGCCCCGTCTGCCCGACGGCACGCTGCCGACGGTGGCGATCGTGCTGGTGCTGATCGGCCTGATCGCGCTGATTCCCGAGGACGCGCCGCTGACGCAGCTCGAGGTGCGCGGCGAGTTCACGCATCTGTCGGTCGAGGACGTGCGCGCGGCCGCCGCCCCGTTCCTGTCGACCAGCTTCTTCGCGGCCGACGTCAACGCGATGCGCGACGCCGTCGCCGGCCTGCCGTGGGTCGCCCGCGTGCGCGCCGAGCGTCGCTGGCCCGGCGCGATCGCGGTCCGCATCGAGGAGCGCGTGCCGTTCGCGCGCTGGAACCAGGGCGCCCTGCTCGACGTCGAGTCGCACGCCTTCGCGCCGCGCGCCGGCGAGGCGCCCACCGGACTGCCGCGACTGGGCGGCAGCCCGGGTCACGAACTGGAAGTGGCACAGGCGTGGCGGCGCATCGCGCCCGCGCTCGATGGCTCGCCGCTGCAGCTGCTGGGCCTGCGGCTCGACGCGCGGGGTGAATGGAGCGCCGAGACCGCCAGCGGCATCGAGCTTCGCTTCGGCCAGAACGCGCCGGACGAACGACTGCCGATGCTGACCGGCGCGGTGCAGAAAACCATCAATGGCGGTTGGGATCGGGTGCGGATCATCGATCTTCGATACACGAACGGGTTCGCCGTCGGCTGGCGCGAGGCCGAAGGCAGCGGAGAAGGCAAATGAGCAAGCGGGAAGCGCGCAATCTGTTGATGGGCCTGGACGTGGGTACGTCCAAGGTGGTGTGTGTGATCGGCGAGGTGATGCCGGGCGGGCAGATCGAGGTGATCGGCCTGGGAGTGCAGCCGTCGCGCGGACTCAAACGCGGCGTGGTGATCAACATCGACGCGACCGTCCAGTCGATCCGCCGCGCGGTCGAAGAGGCCGAGATGATGGCCAACGCGCGCGTGCAGAGCGCCTACGTCGGCCTTTCCGGCGCGCATATCAAGAGTCACAACTCGGTGGGCGTCGTGCCGGTGAGTTCGCGCGAGGTCAGCCATCGCGACGTGGAGAAGGTGATCGAGGCCGGTCGCGCGATCGCGATCCCGGCCGACCAGAAGGTCATCCACGTGCTGCCGCAGGAGTTCGTGGTCGACAACCAGGAAGGGATCCTCAAGCCCGAGGGCATGTTCGGCGTGCGCCTCGAGGCCAAGGTCCACATCGTCACCGGCTCGATGTCGGCGGCGCAGAACCTGCAGAAGTGCGTCGAGTCCTGCGGCATCCACGTCGACAAGCTGTGCCTGCAGCACATCGCCTCCAGCAGCGCCGTGCTGCTGCCCGACGAAAAAGACCTGGGCATCTGCATGGTCGACATCGGCGGCGGCACGTCCGACATCGCCGTGTTCAAGGGCGGCTCGGTACGTCACACCGCGGTGCTGCCGATCGCCGGCGAGCAGGTCACCAACGACATCTCCGTGGCATTTCGCACGCCGACGCAGGCGGCCGAGGAGATCAAGATCAAGTTCGGCTGCGCGCTGCCGCAGCTGGTGCAGCAGGACGAGGAGATCCAGGTGCCCAGCGTGGGCGAGGGGCCGCCGCGCCGCCTGTCGCGCCTGACGCTGTCGGAAGTGATCCGTCCGCGCTACGAGGAACTCTTCCGGTTCGTTCGCAAGGAACTGCATCGCGCCGACTGGTACGACGCCATCGCCGGCGGCGTGGTGCTCACCGGAGCCGCTTCGCTGATGCCGGGCGTGGCCGAGCTTGCCGAGGAAGTGTTCGAACTGCCAACGCGCCTGGGTCCGCCGCACGAAGTCACCGGCGTTCGTGAAGTCGCGCGCAGCCCTGCGTATGCGACCGCGGTGGGCCTGCTGATCTACGCGCGTTCGCAGAACAACGTGCGCGTGCCGGTGAGCGAAGCACGCAGCGTGAGCTATTGGGTGGAACGTCTCAGCAGCTGGTTCAAGGGAAATTTTTGAATCGTGAATAAGCGCGATCTCGAACTTGGAGCGCGGCAAAAACTTTCGTCAAAATTATTGTGTGAGATCTGTTGCAATTAATTTGTCAAGTAGTACACTTCGGAACACTTGAACTTCACCGCCAAATTCGATTTGTTCTCACAAATCGGGCGAGCGGCAGCAACGGCAAAAGCGAACGGGCGGAGGTGACATGAATACGCGAACGAACGAGCTGTACGAGATCGTCGATGGGCAGCCGATGGATGCCGTCATCCGCGTCATCGGCGTGGGCGGAGGCGGCTGCAATTCCGTCAACGAAATGGTGACGGCGCAGATCGAGGGCGTGGAGCTGATCGCGGCCAATACCGATCGCAAACACCTGGAGCGCTGCAAGACCACCAACATCCTGCAGCTGGGTCCGCGCTCCTCGCGCGGCCTGGGTGCGGGCAGCGACCCGACCAAGGGCAAGGAAGCGGCAAACGAATCGAAGGACCTGATCCGCGAGATGATCGAGGGCACCGACCTTCTCTTCATCTGCGCGGGCATGGGCGGAGGCACCGGTACCGGTGCCGCGCCGGTGATCGCCGAGATCGCAAAGGAAATGGGCGTCCTGACCGTCGCGGTCGTGACCAAGCCCTACGCCTTCGAGCCGCCCAAGCGCCGCGCGGTGGCCGAGCGCGGCCTGCAGGAGCTGCGTAACCTGGTCGATTCGCTGATCGTGATCCCGAACGAGAAGCTGCAGCTGGTGCTGCCCGAGGACATGACCGTCGTCGAATGCCACAAGAAGGCGGACGAGGTCCTCAAGAACGCGGTGCAGGGCATCAGCGGCATCATCACCAGCCCGGGCGAGATCAGCGTCGACTTCGCCGACGTGCGCACCGTGATGTCGAACCGCGGCATGGCGATGATGGGTATCGGCATGGGCAACGGCGAGAACCGTGCGATCGCGGCGGTCGAGGCGGCGCTGGCCTGCCCGCTGATCGACGACATCGAACTGCACGACGCCAAGGGCATCCTGGTGACGCTCGCCCACAACGGATCGCTCCGGAAGAAGGAGCTGACGCTGGTGATGGAACGCGTCAACCAGATCGGCAACGCCGACGTCGACATGAAGTTCGGCATCACCATCGACGAATCGTTGGGCGAGGATCTGCGCGTCACCGTGGTCGCCACGGGACTGGGCTCCAAGCACATGGGCAGCGTCGAGAAGCCGGTGCCGCAGCAGCAGCAGAAGGTGGTCTCGATCACCGCGCCGCGTCCGCAGGAACCGTCGATGGGACAGCTGCTGCAGCCGCAGAAGCCGGTCAACTACGACGTGCCCGCATACGAGCGGCAGAAGAAGGCCGCCAGCGGCGGCGCGCCGGCATGGCTCAGCTCGCTGGATGAAAGCGTGCTGAACATTCCGACGTTCCTTCGCCAGCAGGCGGACTGAAGACGCGGGCGTTAGGCGTTAGGACGCTTGCTGCGCAAGCTTCAGGCGTTAGGGTTTTCGACCTAGCGCCTAACGCCTACCGGCCAACCCCGCTGTTAGACTCCGTGGCATGGTCAGACAGCGCACCCTCACGCAAGCGGTACGGGCAGCCGGCATCGGCCTGCATTCGGGCAGTCGCGTGTTCATGTCGCTGCTGCCGGCCGGTCCTGATACCGGCATCATTTTTCGTCGCGTCGACATGGCGCCGCCGGTGGAGATCCCGGCCAGCGCTGAACTCGTTCGCGAGACGATGCTGTCGAGCAACCTGGTCAAGGACAACGTCAAGGTGGGCACCGTCGAGCACCTGATGTCGGCGCTCGCGGGCCTGGGCATCGACAACTGCGTGGTCGAACTGTCGGCGGCCGAGACGCCGATCATGGACGGCAGCTCCAGCCCGTTCGTGTTCCTGATCCAGTCCGCCGGCATCCACGAGCAGGACGCGCCTAAGAAGTTCGTGCGCATCAAGCAGCCGGTGCAGGTGCAGGACGGCGACAAGTTCGCGCGTTTCGAGCCGTTCGACGGTTTCCGTCTCAGCTTCAGCGTCGAGTTCAAGCATCCGGTGTTCAAGACCGGGCTGCAGTCGGCGGTCGTCGACTTCTCCTCGACGTCGTACGTGCAGGAAGTCGCGCGCGCCCGCACGTTCGGCTTCATGCGCGAGCTCGATCAGCTGCGCGCCAACAATCTGGGTCTGGGCGCCAGCCTCGACAACGTCGTGGCGCTCGACGAGTTCCGCATCGTGAACACCGACGGACTGCGCTACGAGGACGAGCTCGTGCGGCACAAGATCCTCGATGCGATCGGCGATCTGTACCTGATCGGTCACAGCATCATCGGCGCCTACACGGCGCACAAATCGGGTCACGCGCTCAACAACAAGCTGCTGCGCGCGCTGCTCGCCGATCCCCAGGCGTACGAACTGGTGACGTTCGAGGACGAACGACGACCGGCTCCGATCGCCTACGTTCGCGGTGCGCTGGCCGGGGCCTGATCCGTACGCTCGGGGCGCGGCGGCCTCGCGTCTGGGCCGCAGGGGACTGCCGCCAGAGTCAGTCGACGGGTTGCCTCGACTTTTCCGGCCCGCTTAGACTCGGCGCCGCGCCGGTCCCGGCCTCACCTTCGTTTCCAGTCGGCCGACATCGAGGCCATGGCGTTCACGGAGGTAGGTCAGCAGGTCCTCGCGCCGGTATCGCATCGTCGTTGCAGCGGATGCGTTGTCGGAAAACACGACCAGGGTGTCCCCACGCAGGTTGGCGACTCGTATCGCCGACAGCCAGGGCTCGCTGGACCATTCATGCAGCGCGCGGTCCAGTGCTTCGATGCGCCGGACGCGCTGAAGCAGGGTTTCGACGTCTTCGCCGGCTTGCTGAACCAGGCGGCTGTGAAGCGGGGCAGGATCCGAAGGGGTCACGTCGATAACCGGAACTGGCGGGAGCGGCATTCCTTCCAATGGACATCATCGTAGTCAGCCGCGATCGGCGGCGCACCTGGCGATTCGCGCTCACCGCGCGGAACGTGCTGCTGTGGCTGCCGCTCGCGTTCGTGCTCGGCGCCGTGACGGCGACCGCGGGTCTGGTGGGCTGGGCCGCGCGCGGCGGCGGCAGCGGCGTATCACTGCCGCCCGAACTCGCGCAGCTGTGGTCGCGCCAGGTGAGCGAACAGCGCCAGGAACTCGTGCAGGCCAAGGCCGATGCCGAAGAGAACGCGCGCGCGTTGTCGCAGCGCGTGGCGTTGCTGCAGGCGCACGTGCTGCGACTGGATGCGGCCGGCAGCCGCATGACCGAGATCGCCGGCCTCGACGCGGCGGAATTCAACTTCTCGCAGCCGCCGCCCATCGGCGGGCCGGAAGCGGCGCTGGGACCGGTCGTGGCCGGCGGCGATCCGGTGCTCGGCTCGCTCGAGGCGTTCGAGGAAAAGCTCGACGCGCGCGAGCGCCAGATGCGCGTGCTCGAGGACATCCTCGTGGCCGGTCGGATGCAGCGCGAGCTCAAGCCTTCGGGCTGGCCCGTGGCCAATGGCTACATGTCCTCGGTGTACGGCTGGCGCGCGGATCCGTTCCACGGCCGTCGCGCGTTGCACCAGGGCATCGATTTCGCCGCGCCGCCCGGGTCGGACGTGCTGGCCGTCGCGGGCGGCATCGTCAGCACCGCCGCGCCCGAGGACGGGTACGGTCTGCTGGTGGAGATCAACCACGGCAACGGGTACGTCACGCGCTACGGGCACAACCAGCGCGTGCTCGTGAAGCCGGGCCAGAAAGTCGACAAGGGCCAGAAGATCGCGGCGGTCGGCACCAGCGGGCGATCGACCGGCCCGCACGTGCACTTCGAGGTGCTGCTCAACGGCTACGTGGTGAATCCGGCGCAGTACATCCAGGCGGCGCAGTAGTCCCCGGCACGCGTGCCGGAGGTCCGCCGGCCTTGAACGGCGGCGACACGGACCCACGAAGGGCATAATACGCGGCGGTTTTTTGCCCCCTCCCCGGCCCCGTGGCCGAGACCCAAGGTCCACATGCCCAATAACTGGCTGGCGCGCCTCTTCGGCAGCCGCAACCAGCGTATCGTCCGCGGCTTCCGCGGACTCGTGAAGTCGGTCGGCGATCTGGAGCCGAAGTACGCCGCGATGAGCGACGACGAGCTGGCCCGGCAGACCGCGCTGCTGCGCGAGCGACTGGCGCGCAAGGAGACGCTCAAGCAGATCCAGCCCGACGCCTTCGCCTGCGTGCGCGAGGCCGGCAAGCGCGTGCTCGGCATGCGCCACTTCGACGTCCAGCTGATCGGCGGCGCGGTGCTCAACGAAGGCAAGATCGCCGAGATGCGCACCGGCGAGGGCAAGACCCTCGTGGCGACGCTCGGTGCCTACCTCAACGCGCTCGAAGGCAAGGGCGTGCACGTGGTGACGGTCAACGACTACCTCGCGCGGCGCGACGCCGAGTGGATGGGTCGCATCTTCCGTTTCCTGGGCATGAGCGTCGGCGTGATCGTGTCGGGCCAGAACCAGCAGGAGAAGCGCGACGCCTACGCGTGCGACATCACGTACGCGACCAACAACGAACTGGGCTTCGACTACCTGCGCGACAACATGGCGTTCGCGCTCAAGGACAAGGTCCAGCGCGGACAGAACTACGCGATCATCGACGAGGTGGACTCGATCCTGATCGACGAGGCGCGCACGCCGCTGATCATCAGCGGACCGACGGACGACGATCCAGAGCTGTATCGCAAGATCAACGCGTTCGTGCTCAAGCTCGAGCGGCAGAAGGAAGAGGAAGGTCCGGGCGATTTCTGGGCCGACGAGAAATCGCGGCAGGTGCACCTGTCCGAGTCGGGTCACGAGAAGCTGGAAGACCTGATGCGCTCGAACGCGCTGCTCGGAGAGGACGAAAGTCTCTACGACGCGTCGAACATCATCCTGATGCATCACACCAATGCGCTGCTGCGCGCGCATTACCTGTACCGCAAGGACGTCGAGTACATCGTCCGCAACGGGCAGATCGTGATCATCGACGAGTTCACCGGCCGCATGATGTCGGGGCGGCGCTGGTCGGACGGCCTGCACCAGGCGATCGAGGCCAAGGAAGGGGTCAAGATCCAGCAGGAAAACCAGACGCTGGCGAGCATCACTTTCCAGAACTACTTCCGCCTCTACAAGAAGCTCTCCGGCATGACCGGTACGGCGGACACCGAGGCCTTCGAGTTTCAGAGCATCTACGGGCTCGAGGTCGTGGTGATCCCGACCAACCGTCCGATGATCCGCGAGGATCGCGGCGACCAGGTGTTCATCTCGGCGCAGGAGAAGTTCGAAGCCGTCATCGCCGACATCAAGGACGCGCACGCCAAGCGGCAGCCGGTGCTGGTCGGCACTGCGAGCATCGAAACCTCCGAGCTGCTCTCGGCGATGCTGCAGAAGGAAGGCATCACGCACGAGGTGCTCAACGCCAAGCAGCACGAGCGCGAGGCCGAGATCGTGGCGCAGGCCGGTCGCCCCGGCGGCGTGACCATCGCCACCAACATGGCCGGTCGCGGTACCGACATCGTGCTGGGCGGCTCGCTCGACGCCGAGCTGCAGCAGATTCCCGAGGAAGACACGGCCGCACGCGACGCGGCGCGGGCCGCGTGGCAGAAGCGCCACGACGAGGTGCTGGCCTCGGGTGGTCTGCTCGTGATCGGATCCGAACGCCACGAGTCCCGGCGCATCGACAACCAGCTGCGCGGCCGATCCGGCCGCCAGGGCGATCCGGGCGGCTCGCGCTTCTACCTGTCGCTCGACGACACGCTGATGCGCATCTTCACCCCGCCGCGCATGCGCGCGATGTTGCAGGGCCTGGGCATGCAGCCGGGCGAGGCCATCGAGCACAAGTGGGTGACGCGCGCCATCGAGACCGCGCAGCGCAAGGTCGAAGGCCACAACTTCGACATCCGCAAGAACCTGCTCGAGTACGACAACGTCGCCAACGACCAGCGCAAGGCGATCTACGAGCTGCGCGATGAACTGATGGGCGCCGAGCGCATCACGCCGCTGGTCGAGGAGATCCGCGGTGACGTGATCAACGCGGTGATCGACGTGCACGTTCCGCCGCAATCGGTCGAGGAGCAGTGGAACATCGCGGGTCTGGAAGAAGCGCTCAAGCGCGACTTCGCGCTGCAGCTGCCGATCCGGGAATGGCTCGACACCGAGCAGGACCTCGACGAAAAGGGCCTGCGCGCGCGCATCGCCGAGCGCCTGGCCAGCGCCTACGAGATCAAGAAGGAGAAGGTCGGAGCGCCGGTGCTCGAGCACTTCGAAAAGGCGATCTCGCTGCAGGTGCTCGACAAGTTCTGGCAGGAGCACCTCGCCGCCACCGACTACATGCGACAGGGCATCCACCTGCGCGGCTACGCGCAGAAGGATCCCAAGCAGGAGTTCAAGCGCGAAGCGTTCACGATGTTCAACGACATGCTCGCGCGCTTCAAGCACGAGGTGATCGCGCTGCTCGGCCGCGTGCAGATCCAGACCGAGGCCGAGGTGCAGGCCATCGAGGAGAAGCGCCGTGCGGCCGAGGCGCGACCGATGCAGTTCCAGCACGCCAATGCGCCCGATGCGTTGCAGGGCGCGGCGGCTGCCGAGGCGGGGGCGCCGCCGGTGACCGCGCAGGCCGCGCCACCGCAGCAGCCGGGCGCGGCCGCGCGCGCGCCGCAGCCGGCGGGACGGCCGCTGCAGACACAGAGCGCAGCGCCGGTGGCGGCACGGGCCGAGACCTTCGTCCGTGATACGCGCAAGGTCGGTCGCAACGATCCCTGTCCTTGCGGGTCGGGGCAGAAGTACAAGAACTGCCACGGCAAGCTCGGCTGATCACCGGGCTTCCCGATCCGGAAATGAAAACGCCGACACCCGAAAGGGTGCCGGCGTTTTTTTGTCGGCGACGTGCAGGTTCAGCGCATGCGCATCAATAGCCGCGCATCTGGTAGTCGTCGGACCAGCGGCGGTCGCGCGGCGCAGGCGCGTAGCTCGGACGCTGCGGCGTGACCGGCTCGCTGCGATAACCGCCCTGGATTTCGCTGACGGCCATGGACTGCTCGGTGATCATCGAGCCGGTGCCCCAGGCGCCGTGGGTCGGCATGCCCATGGGGTCGCGCGAGGTTCCGGTGTCCCACATCGCGCTCGTGTTGCCGTCCATGTGGGACGTTGTCGCCTGCGAGCGCGAGTAGGTGTCGGTCCACGGTCCATGCGCCTGCGCGGGCAGGCTGCAGGCCAGGCCGAGCAGGGACGCGCACATCAAGGGCTTCCATATTTTCATGTCGTTTCTCCAAGGTGTCGTTCGATCCGATCGGACGGATCCACATCCCGGGAGGACCATGTTTCGTGCCCGGTCGCAGGCCCTTGATACGGGCCGCGTCCCTCGCATTGCGCAAGTCGCGGCGCTGCAATCTGCGCCGGAAAGCCGGGGTTCAGCGACCCGGCGCGTGTCGTCATGACACGCGCCGGATCCTTCATCGCATCACAGCATCTCGATGGCCAGCGCGACCGCTTCGCCGCCGCCGATGCACAGCGTCGCGATGCCGGTCTTGCCGCCGGTCTTCTTCAGCGCACCGACCAGCGTTGCCAGGATGCGCGCGCCCGAGGCGCCGATCGGATGGCCCAGCGCGGTGGCGCCGCCGTGGATGTTGACCTTGGCGTGATCGAGCTTGTGCTCCTTCATCGCCGCCATCGTCACCACCGCGAACGCTTCGTTGATCTCCCACAGATCGACGTCGGCGGCCTTCCAGCCGAGCTTGTCCAGCAGCGCCTGCACCGCGTAGACCGGTGCGATCGTGAACTCGGCCGGCAGTCGCGCGTGCGTGGTGTGCCCGAGGATGCGCGCCAGCGGCTTGATGCCGCGCTTGGCCGCCTCGGCGCCGCTCATCACGACGATCGCGGCGGCACCGTCGGAGATCGAGCTCGCGTTGGCGGCGGTGATGGTGCCGTCCTTCTTGAACGCGGGCTTGAGTCCCGGAATCTTGTCGGGACGTCCCTTGGCCGGCTGCTCGTCCTTGTCGATCTTGGTGGTGCCGTCCTTGCCCGCGATCTCCAACGGCGTCAGTTCGAACGCGAAGCTGCCGTCTTCGCCGGCGAGCTTGGCGCGGCGCAGCGACTCGATCGAGTAGGCGTCCTGCTGCTCGCGCGTGAAGCTGTACTGGTCGACGCAGCGTTCGGCGAACACGCCCATCGCGGTGCCGCGCTCGTAGGCGTCCTCGAGACCGTCCTGCGCCATGTGGTCGAACATCATCGAGTGGCCGTAGCGATAGCCGCTGCGCGCCTTGGGCAGCAGGTACGGTGCGTTGGTCATCGACTCCATGCCGCCGGCGACCATCACGGTGTTGGTGCCGGCCTTGATCAGGTCATGCGCCAGCATCACGGCCTTGAGACCCGAGCCGCACATCTTGTTGATCGTGGTGGCCCCGGCAGCGTCCGGCAGGCCGGCGCCGCGGGCGGCCTGACGCGCGGGCGCCTGGCCCTGGCCGGCCGGCAGGCAGCAGCCCATCACGACTTCCTGGACGTCCTCGGGTTTGAGGCCGGCGCGCTGGACCGCCGCTTTGATGGAGGCGGCGCCGAGCTGGGCGGCGGAAAAGGGGGAAAGAACGCCGAGCATGCCGCCCATGGGGGTGCGGGCGACGGCGGCGATGACGATGTCGTTGGCAGCGGAAGACACGGTGACGCTCCATTCGGGTCAAAGGCAGCGCGCATTATCGCCCGCCCAAGGCCCGTACGGCCCCTACCTGTCGAGTAGGGCGCCTCCCGATTCGCCGTCCCCTGGGCACGGGGCTAAGCTTCCGCCCCCAGCCTTTCCGGTTACGGGCCGAAGCTCTCTCCAGAGGAGCCGGCGGGAAGGTCAAAAAGTCAGCGGGTGGGAGACGGACCATGCAATCACTCCGAGCGCGCCTCGCGTTGTGGGCCATCCCTGCGCTGGCCCTTTGGGCCTCCCAGGGCTTCGCATCCCCGGATTTCATCAAGGTCAACACCAACGTCTACACCGAACAATGGGTGGTCGGCGCCGATGGCAAGCGCCGCGTTCAACGCGTGCCGGCCGCCAACGTGCGATCGGGTTCGGAAGTGATCTACGAGGTCGGCTACTCCAACACCGGACCGCAGCCGATGCAGGTGGTGATCACCAATCCGCTGCCGGCCGACCTGGTCTACCAGTCCTACGCGGCACGCAGCGTCGGCGCGCAGCTCGAGGTCTCCGTCGATGGCGGCGTCAGCTTTGCCCCGCTGACGACCCAGGTCGTACGCGGACTCGACGGCCAGACGCGGCCCGCCACGGCCGCCGACATCACGCACGTGCGCTGGAAGACCGCGCGCCCGATCCGCCCGGGCGAAGCGGGCTACGTCAGCCTGCGGGCGAAGGTGAAGTAGTCGCGCCGTCCGGCGCGGGCCGCCACGTGCCCGCGACGTTGCGGTTCCGGGAAAGGTTCAGGGCGTGTCCGGAATCGGCAGCGTCTCGCCGTGCGCCAGTACCCGAAAGCTTTCGGGCGCGATGCCGGCGCTCGCCAGCGCGGCGGCGAGGCGTCGCGGGGGTTCGTCCATCGGTTCGAGCGTGAGCCGGAACGTGCCCCAGTGCATGCCCAGCGACAACTTGCTGCCGACGTCGCGGTGGATGCGCACGGCCTCCTCGGGATCGACGTGGACCGGCCGCATGAAATCGCGCGGGTCGTACGCGCCGATCGGGATCATCGCGACGTCGATCGAAGCAAAGCGCTTGCGGATGTCGGCGAAGTCAGGGCCGTAGCCGGTGTCGCCCGCGAAGTAATGGCGCTGGCCGGCGCGCTCGTAGACGAAGCCGCACCAGAGCGAGCGGTTGCGATCGCGCAGCCCGCGTCCCGAGAAATGCTGCGCCGGCACGCCGTGCACGCGCAGGCCGCGCACGACGGTCGACTTCCACCAGTCGAGTTCGGTGACGTTCGCGATGCGACGGCGCGCGAACCACGCGCCCAGGCCCAGCGGCACGACGAAGGCGGGCGCGTCGCGCCGCGCCAGTGCGCGCACGCTGGTGTCGTCGAGATGGTCGTAGTGGTTGTGCGAGACCAGCACCACGTCGATCCGGGGCAGCTCCTCGAAGCGCAGGCCCAGCGGTGCGAGCCGTCCGGGGCCGGCCCACCGCACCGGCGACGTGCGGTTCGACAGCACCGGATCGGTCAGCACGTTGAGCCCGCCGATCTGCACCAGGAACGTGGCATGGCCGATCCAGGTGAAGGTGGTCTGCGCACGATTGCGCGCGAGGAACCCCGGATCGTTCGGCGCGCGTTCGAACGTGGGGCGCGTCCAGCGCGCGGCACGCATCTGGCGCATGAACTTGAGCAGCGATTTGCCGCCGTGCGGATCGTTGCGATGGTTGTTGCGAAAACGGCCGTCGAGCGTGCGCGGCGCGCCGGGGAGCGGAGGCGTGATCGGATCCATGGTCTGCTTAGAGGTCGGCGTCGGCCACGCGCCACAGGTACCAGCTCGCGACCGAGCGATACGGCGTCCAGCGTCCGACGACCTCGAGCGTGGCGTGCTCGTCGAGCTTGCCGCCGGCGTTGAAGAGCCGGTTCACGCCGTTGCGCAGGCCGACGTCGCCGAGCGAGAACACGTCGAGCCGGTTCATCGCGAACATCAGGAACATCTCCGCGGTCCACAGGCCGACCCCGGGCAGCGCATCGAGTTCGACCAGGGCGCTCGCGTCGTCCATGCGCGCGACCTTGCGAAAATCCAGCTCGCCGCTGTCGACGCGCCGCGCAATTTCGATCAGCCACTTCACTTTCGCATTGGAAAGGCCGCACGCGCGCAGATCCTCGGGCGACGCCGCGAGCACCTGGGCCGGCAGCAGCCGGGTCCGGGCACCGACCAGCGCGTGCACGCGGCCCTGGATGGTGTTCGCCGCTTTCGTCGACAGCTGCTGGCTGATGATCGAACTCGCGAGCACGTCGAACGGATCGCGGCGGCGCTCGCCGAACGTGCAGGGACCGTGCGTGCGGATCAGGCGCCGCATCTGAGGACATTGGCGCGCGAGGTGCTTCTCCGCGGCGGCGATCAGCTCGCGTTTGATCATGGATCAAGGGGGGGCAGGCCCGAGGCATGCATGGTAAACGCTCACTGGACGGCAGCGTGTGCGGGAGCGACGTGAACGAGGTGCTCGCGACGTACCCGGATTTTCCCGCGCAGCGCATCCCGGCCGGGGAGATGCTGATCGCCACCGGTGTCGCGCGCGGGATGCGGCCTGCGTCAGCCAGTCGTACCGGCGCAGCTGGTAATGCAGGTCCGAGGCCAGGAGCACACGCAGGGTGAGGGCTAGAATGGGCTCAAACCTGGAGCCTTGCCATGCTGTTCACTTTCTTCCTCACGGTGCGCGAAGCGGGCGTCAAGACCTCGCTGTCGGAGTTCCTGACGCTGCTCGAAGCGCTGTCCAAGCACGTCGCGGTGTTCTCGCTCGACGACTTCTATCACCTCGCACGCGTGACCCTGGTCAAGGACGAATCGCAGTACGACCGCTTCGATCGCGCGTTCGCCGCCTACTTCAAGGGCATCGAGGCGATCACCGGCGAGCTGCTCGGCTCGATCCCGGAGGAGTGGCTGCGCAAGCAGGCCGATCGGCTTCTCACCGACGAGGAGAAGGAGAAGATCAAGGCGCTCGGCGGGCTCGACGAGCTCATGGAGACGCTCAAGAAGCGCCTCGAGGAGCAGAAAGAGCGCCACCAGGGCGGCAACAAGTGGATCGGCACCGGCGGCACCTCGCCGTTCGGCAACTCGGGCTACAACCCCGAGGGCGTGCGCATCGGCGGCGCCGGCGGCCAGAAGAAGGCGGTGAAGATCTGGGAGAAGCGCGAGTTCCGCAATCTCGACGACAACATCGAACTGGGCACGCGCAACATCAAGATCGCGTTGCGCCGGCTGCGCAAGTTCGCGCGCGAGGGCGCGGCCGAAGAGCTCGACATCGACGACACGATCAGCAGCACCGCGCGCAACGCCGGGTGGCTCGACATCAAGATGGTTCCCGAGCGGCGCAACACGGTGAAGGTGCTGCTGTTCCTCGACGTCGGCGGTTCAATGGATCCGCACGTGAAGGTGTGCGAGGAACTGTTCAGCGCGTGCAAGACCGAGTTCAAGCACCTCGAGTACTTCTACTTCCACAACTTCATCTACGAGAGCGTGTGGAAGGACAACATGCGCCGCAACAACGAGCGCATCCCGTTGTTCGACGTGCTGCACAAGTACACGCCGGACTACAAGGTGATCTTCGTCGGCGACGCCTCGATGAGCCCGTACGAGATCGTGCAGCCCGGCGGCAGCATCGAGCACTGGAACGAGGAAGCCGGCGCGGTGTGGATGAAGCGCATGCTCGATATCTTCCCGCGGCTGGTCTGGCTCAATCCCGACAACGAGCAGCGTTGGGAATACTCACCGTCGGTCCGCATCGTCCAGGAACTGATCGGCGCCGATCGGATGTTCCCGATGACGCTCGAGGGCCTGGATCACGCGATGCGCCGGCTCGGTCACGCCGGCTCTTCGCTCGCGCTGGCCTAGCTCAATACGGATCGAGATCGAAGTGCGCCTCTAGATCGATCGCCGCGGCCTCCGCGGCCTCTTCGGTCGCGAATCCCTCGATGACCACCAAGTAGCTCATCCGGTCGGGCAGCGCCTGTTCGCGCACGCCCGCGCGCAGCTTCTGCCGGGCCAGCAGGCGCGCATGCTCCTGCGCCGCCGCGATCTCCGGGTACGACGCGATGTTCACGAGCCACTGCGATCTCTGCGGCTCGTGCGTGATCGTCGGCGGCACGATCAAGGCGCTTTCGGTCGCCCCGATCTTGTCGGGCATCGCGGCCACCGAATACATCGCCACGTCGAGCGGCACGCTCGGTGGCGTGGCGCTGCCGGCGCGACGCACCGAATCCGACGGCGTCGGCTGCGTCGGCGGCGGAATCACCACCGGCGACTGCTCGGCCAGTTCGATCGAATCCAGCGGCGCGTTCCGGCGTTCGATCGGCGGCGGCGGTGACGGCGCGACCTCCTGCGGTGCGGGTGCGGGTTCGGCCGGAATCGTGATGACCGGCGGGGCGCGCGGCGTCGGCACGGCTTCGGCCACCGGCGGCGGCAGTGGAGGCGGTGGCGGCGCCATCGCGACGACGGGCGGCGGGGGTGGAGGCGGCGGCGCCGTCGCCACGACGGGCGGCGGAGGGGGAGGGGGAGGGGGCGGGGCCATCGCCACCACCGGCGGCGGCGCGGGCTCCGGCTCGGGTTCGGGCGGAATCACGATCACCGGCGGCGTGTGCTGCGCGCGCGGCGGTTCGACCACGACCACGCGCGGTTCCTCGTAGACGCGCGCGGGCGCAGCAGGTGGCGGTGGCGGCGCCACTGGCTCCGGCTCGGCGGGGATCACGATCACCGGCGGCGTGTGCTGCACGTACGGCGACGGCGCTTCGTACGCAGGTTCGTAGGCCGGCTCGGGCGCCGGCGGCGGCGCGGGCGGTGGCGCGGGCGGTGGCGGCGTGACGGCCGGCGGTCGACGCGTCAGGCCGGGCAACGGTGCCAGCGGCTTCACGACCGGTTCGGGTCCGAGTGCCAACGACGGCGCGGGTGACGGCATCACCGGATCCGGAACGCGGCGCGCCGGCGCGGGTGCCGGTGCGCGCGGCGGCGCTGGCACGGCGCGCGGCGCGCGGCGCACTTCCTCGGCTTCGCGAATCAATTCGTCGGCGGTGCTTTCGCGCGCCACCTGGTCGGGTCGCTGCGACGGGCGCATCGCCGGAACCGGCGTGCGCGCCGTCATCGTCGGCGTACGCGATGTCGGGGGCGCCGCCTCGGGTGCCGGCGGTCGCGGGCCCGGCGAGCGGACCTGGTCGCGCTCGAGCCGAGCAAGGGCGGCGTTTGACTGTCGGCGCGCCGCGGCTGCCAGCGTCGGGTGCAGGCGGCGCTGCCCACGCACCGCGTTCCACTGCGCGTCGGTCAGCGCAATCAGCAGTGGCGACTTGTTCGCCTCCAGCTTCAGGCACTGCTGCATCGGTTGCTGCGGCGTCCACTCCGGCACGCCGGACAGGCGCATCGATCCGCTCGAAGCGCAGGCCGCGGCCACGCGCCCGCGCGTATCGAAGAAATACTCACCGGGTTTGAGTCGCGCCGCCCAGATGCCGAACGACACCTGCATCTCCGGATCCATCAGCGCGCCGTTCCAGCGGATGCGCAGGTAGCCCTGCTCGAGCCGCAGCCAGGTCGCACGCGCATCGCCGAGCCCCTGGTGCGGCAGCTGGTGGACGACCAGGCGCGAGTTGGGCGCGAGTTCGAGCTGCGCTTTCTCGCCGAGCTGCAATCGCAACATCGACCCTGGACCGACCTGGATCGGCTGGTTCTCGGCGACCTCGTTGCCGGCCTTCAGCGCGATCGACCTTCCGCCGCTCTGCATCACGGCGCGTCCGCGCACCTCGCTGACGGTGAGCGTGTAGAGCAGTCGGGCCGGTGTGCCGTCGTTCTTGGCGCCGGGCATGCGCGATGGCGTGCCGCCGCCGCCGGTCGGACCACCGGGCACCGCACAGGAGACCAGCAGCGTTGCGCTCAACGCGAGCAGCCACCGCGGCGCGCGCGAACGTGACGCGAACAAGTTCGGAAAAGGCATGAGGACGCGTCGGCAGGTTCGAATGCCCCTGTATCCGATAAGCGTGCCAAAGGCTGTTTTTCGCCCGATGTCTTGCACTTGGCGATATCGCGCGCAGCTGTGATTCCGGCAAATTGCCCACCCCGCCCGGCGCCCCGGCGCGTGCTGCACGGAGCGCGGTCCCGCAGAAGAGGCGCGGCCGGTTCCCCGGTTCAGGCTTGCGCGTGCCCCGCGCCCTCGGCGAACGTCCGCCGATCCAGAACGATGAGGAGAGCCGCAGATGGCATCACAAGGCGCGCGGGCGCATCTCGAAGGCCGGCCGCTGCCCGAGGGCGTGGAACTGCCGTGGGTCGGCGACATCGCGGTGCGAGGGCTGCAGGACTGCCCCGATCGTGTCGCCATCCTTTTCGCCGATGCGCAACGCACCATGACGTACGCGGACCTGGCGCGGATGACCGCGGCGTTCGACACCGCGATGCGCGCCAAGGGCCTGGTCGACGGTACGCGCGTCGCCTACCTGGGGCGCAACAACGAGCTGTACATGCCGATGCTGCTCGGCGCGATCCGCGCGGGCTGCGTGATCGTGCCGCTCAACTGGCGCCTGACGGCGCCGGAGATCGCCTACCAGTTGCAGGACTCCGGCGCGCCGCTGCTGATCGCCGATGCCGATCTGATGCCGGTCGCCTACAAGGCCTGCGAAGGCCTGGCATCGGCGCCGGACCTGCTGCCCACCGACGATGCGTCCGCCTCGATGGATCTGCGCCGGTTGATGGCCGGAAAGGGCCAGACGCGCGCCGCACCGCGTGTGCTCGACCAGGTCGTGGTGCAGATGTACACCAGCGGCACCACCGGCAAGCCCAAGGGCGTGCAGCTCACGCACGGCTGCCTGACCTATGCACGTCACTGCGAGATGGTCGACGGCTCCTACGCCGGCTGGGATCCGGGCACCACGCACCTGTCGGCGATGCCCAATTTCCACATCGCGGGCACGAGCTGGCTGACCATCGGCCTGGTGCGCCAGTCGACGATGGTGCTCACCGCCGATCCTTCGCCGACCAACATCCTGAAGCTGATCGAGCAGTACAAACCCGAGCGCAATTTCTTCGTGCCGACCGTCGTCCGCGCGCTCGTCGACGCGGTGCACGCGAGCGGCCGTCCGGCGCCGCGCATGAAGCAGATCGTCTACGGCGCTTCGGCGATCGGCGAGTCGCTGCTGAAGGACGCGATGGACACCTTCGGCTGCGAGTTCGGCCAGGCGTTCGGGATGACCGAGGTCACCGGCACCTGCACCTACCTGCCGGCCGCCGATCACGACCTGTCGCGCCCGCAGGTGCTGAAGTCGGTCGGACGTCCGCTGGCCGGAATGGCGGTGCAGATCCGCGATGCGAATGCGCAGCCGGTGGGCATCGGCGAACCGGGCGAGATCTGGGTGCGCACGCCCACCGCGATGCTCGGCTACTGGAATCTGCCCAAGGCCACGCAGGAAGCGCTGGTCGACGGCTGGTATCGCACCGGTGACGGCGGCCGCATCGATGCGGACGGGTTCCTGTATCTGACCGACCGCATCAAGGACATGATCATCAGCGGCGGCGAGAACGTGTATCCGGTGGAGGTCGAGGAGCGCCTGCGCCGGCATCCCGCAGTGCTCGAAGCCGCGGTGATCGGCCTGCCGGATCCGAAGTGGGGCGAAACCGTGCACGCGATGATCGAGCTGCGGCCGGGCGAGAGCGTGGAGGCCGAGGCACTGGTGGCGTTCGCGCGCGAAGGCCTGGCCGGCTTCAAGTGTCCGCGCAGCGTGCGCTTCACGCCGTCGCTGCCGCGGACCGCCTCGGGCAAGGTGCAGCGCGCGCAGGTCCGCAACGCTTGGCGCGCCGATTCGGCGTCGTAGTTCGGCACGAGACCAAAAGCGGTTCTACGCAACAAAGGTTCGCAAGGTGCCGGGCAGCATCCGCAGGCTTTCCTTGGCGTCCTTTGCGCCTTTGCGTTGATCGCTTTTTCTGCCCCTCCCAACGCGAATTGAACGCGAATAAAGATTCGCAATAGGCTCCGGCGGTCGATTCCACCCGGAGCGCACCGATGGGCAGCGCATCACCGATCGAAGGCTTCGTTCCCTCGCGCCACCGGGCCAGTCCCGACGTGCAGCGCATGCTCGGCCTGCTGCACCGGTTCATGCCCGGCGTGCGTCCGCCGTCGAGCGAACTGTGGGAGCGCATGGGCCGCGACTTCATGCGCGGCGACGAGCCCGTCGATCGCCTGGTGGAGTGGATGGCCGCCACCGGCATGCGCGAGACCCGCGCGCTGTTCGAACAGGCGCTCGAGCGCGGCATCGACGCGGTTGGCGACGCGCCCGCGCCGCTGCGCGAGTTCTTCTCCGGGATCGACGCGTTGCCGGCATGGCTGGATCGCGACAAGGTCGAACTCGGTGCGGAGCTGCATCGTCGCGGCGGCGTCGCCGGAACCTATGGCGGACGCGACGTCGCGCTGGTCGGCGGCTACCAGGCCTCGGCATTCAACAAGACGCTGCTGCTCACCGGCGCGCTGGAAAAAGGTCCGGCGCGTCGTTTCGCCGAAACGCTGCGCTGGGCGCTGGACACCACCGCAGCCAACGGCATGGACCGATTCGAAGCCGGCTTCAAGTCGACCGTGCGCGTGCGCCTGATCCATGGCCTGGTGCGCCGTCACGTCCAGCGCCTGCCGGCGTGGCGGATGGAGGAGTGGGGCCTGCCGATCAATCAACCCGACATGGCGGCGACGCTGCTCGGTGCGCTGGTGGTGCCGCTGCTGGTCGCGCGCGTGATGGGCATGGTGCAGACGCGCGAGGAACGCAACGCCGCGGTGCACCACGCGCGCTACGTCGGCTGGCTGATGGGCGTCGAGGAGATCTGGCTGCCCAACGACGAGACCGAGGCGATGACGCTGCTCACGCAGATCCTGCTGAGCATCGCCAATCCCGACGAGAGCAGCGCACAGATGGCGCTGCCGATGGTCGACGAACCGCTGGGACGACCTTACCGGCGTTTCGCCGCGATCCGCCGTCGTCTCGATCGCTCGAAGCACCTGTCGATCAGCCGCCTGTTCCTCGGCCGACGCGGCATGCGCAACCTCGGACTGCCGCAGGGTGTGGTGCCGTGGTATCCGCTGCTGGTGATGCCCTTCAACCTGGCCTACCACGTCGCGACCCGGTTCCTGCCCGGCGGCAAGGCCCGCGCGGCGCGCCGCGGTCGGCGGGCGCAGGAACGTTTTCTCGCGCTGCTATCGGGCGATCAGGCCGCCACCGTCGGCGGCATGGCGACGAGCACCGTCCACGCGGGCCACTGAGCCCGCGTGCAATGCCCGTTCAGTGATGCCGCGGCGCCGGCGTCGGCGTGGTGGTGTACGCGGACCACATGTCGTCGGCGCTGCGATCGAGGCGCAGGATCGGATCCACCGCGCAGAACAGATCGTCGGCCGGCGCATCGACGCCGATCACGCGAAGCAGGTCGGCCTGCAGGCCGGAGTTCAGTACTTCGTCGAACAGCAGTTCGTCGTCGGACATCGTGAACATGGCGTCTCTCCCGTGGAACAAAGGTTCTCGTCGGAACCTATGCAGGGAGCGTGCAAAGACAGCACCGCTTTGGCTTCAGACACTTGCGGGCCGCTCGTTTCCCCGGCGGTGTGTCGAAAGACCGGCGCGCGCCAGCGGTCCGCGCAATTTGCGGACCGGGCTAGGCGCGTGCGGCGGCGTCGGCGTTGCGCGGTGGCTCGAGCAGCAGCTTGCGCAGCGCGGCCATGCCCGCCGGCTTGACCAGGTGGTGATCGAAACCGGCCTCGATCGACCGCTGCCGATCGCTCTCCTGGCCCCAACCGGTCAGCGCCACCAGCGTCGTGGCGCGTCCCCAGTCGGTGCGGCGCCAGCGGCGCGCGAGTTCGTAACCGCTCATGCCCGGCATGCCGATGTCCAGCAGCGCCATGTCGGGTCGGAACGCTTCGCCGATCTCGAGCGCCTCGGCTCCGCTGCTGGCCGACCGCACCACGTGGCCGAGCGATTCGAACAGCAGCGAGGTGATGCGCGCGGCGTCCTCGTTGTCGTCCACCACCAGCACGCGCCGCACGGCGTTGGCCGCAACCGGCGCCGCTTCCGCCGCCGGTGACGGCACGCGCACGGCGTGCGTCAGCGGCAGACGGATGCTCACGCGCGTGCCGCGGCCGGCGCCCTCGCTGAACGCCTCGATCGTGCCGCCGTGCAGTTCGACCAGGCGCTTGGCCACGTTCAGTCCGATGCCCAGCCCGCCGTAGACGCGTTCCACCCGCGGATCGGCCTGGGCGAACATGTCGAACGCACGGCGCAGCATCTCGGGCGACATGCCGATGCCACGATCGACGATGTCGACGCACGCGCAGGCCGCATCCTCGGTGACCGTCACGTCGATCGGCGACTCCGGCGGAGAAAACTTGGCCGCGTTGTTGAGCACGTTGGACAGCACCTGGGTCAGGCGCGTGGCGTCCGCGTCGAGCACCAGCGCCTGCGGCGGCAGGGTCACGCGCAGCGTGTGGCCGCCCTTTTCGATCGCCGGGCGACTGGTCTCGACCGCGGTGTTGATCACCGCCGACAGCGCCACCGGCGCGCGGCGCAGATTCAGCCGATCGCTGCGCACGCGGTTCAGGTCCATCAGGTCGTCGAGCAGGCGCACGACGTGCGCGGTCTGGCGTTCGATCGTCGACAGCGCGGCGGCCTGTGCCTGCTCGGAGGCGCGCGGCATGCGCAGGATCTGGATGCCGTTGGAGATCGGCGCCAGCGGATTGCGCAGCTCGTGCGCGAGCGTGGCCAGAAAGCGGTGGATCTTCTCGGTGGCCTGGTGCGAATCGTCGATGTCGGTGGCCGTGCCGAACCAGCGGTGTACCGCGCCCTGCGGGTCGCGCTGCGGCTCGCTGACGAACTGGAACCAGCGGAACTCGGCGTCGGCGCTGCGCAGTCGCGCCAGGAACTGCGAGCTGCGCCCGTCCTTGACCGCCTTCTTCAGCTCGTCGACGTAGCGCTCCACGTCTTCGGGATGAATCGCCCGCGTCCAGGCCCAGCCCAGGCCGCTGTCCACCGGCAGTCCGCAGTAATCGTAGAAGCGCCGGTTGACCCACACGGTGCTGCCTTCGCGATCGAGCTCCCAGGCGATGTGGGGCAGCGCCTCGGCGAACTGGCGCAGGCGCGCCTCGCTCTCGCGCATCTCCTCGTGGGCCCGCGCCTCGCCGGTGATGTCCTCGTTGGAGCCGACCCATTCGCGCACGCGGCCCTGTTCGTCGAGCACCGGCACCGAACGCGCCCGCATGTGGCGCCACTCGCCGTCATGGCGACGCATCCGGTAGTGGATCTCGGCCGGGATCCGCGCACGCTGGTAGTCGTTCCATTCGGCGAGCACGCGGTCGTAGTCGTCGGGATGCAGCACGCGCGTCCAGCCGGTGCCGCGGATCTCGTCGAAGCGCAGTCCGGTGAAGGCCTGCAGGCTCGGCTGTTCTTCCTCGAACAGGCCGCGCGCGGACATCACCCACACCAGGACATTGGGAACCGACAGCAGCGCGCGGAAGCGCTCCTCGTCGAAGCTGCCCAGATTCGGCTTGATGGTGGTCCCCAACCCTTCCTCCCTTTCCCTCGTCGATACCCTACGCCGGTGCCGATGACTCCGAGAAGTCCATCGCCCCCTGCGGGCGCGCCCGGATGCCGCGGATGCGCCACCACGGCGGCAGCAGGTCGCGCACCGTGCGCCAGCCGAAACGATCGTCGATCAGCACCAGGCTGCCGCGATCCTGCTCGCCGCGGATCACGCGACCGGCCGCCTGCACCACCTTCTGCAGTCCCGGATAGAAGTAGGTGTAGTCGTAGCCGCGCCCGGCGAACTGCGCCTCGAGCAGGCGCCGCATCTGCTCGTTGACCGGGTTGACCTGCGGCTGGCCGAGCGTGGCGACGAAGGCGCCGATCAGCCGCGTGCCGGGCAGATCGATCCCCTCGCCGAAGGCGCCCCCCAGCACCGCGAATCCCACCCCTTGCCCGCCCTCGGCGAACCGCGACAGGAACGCCGTCCGATCCGCTTCGTTCATGCCGCGCGTCTGGCTCCACTGCGGCACGTCGGGATGGCGGCGCGCGAGCATCGCCGCGACTTCGTGCAGATAGTCGAAGCTGCTGAAGAACGCCAGGTAATTGCCGGGATGTTCGCGAAAACCGCCCGCGATCAGGTCGGCGACCGGTTCGATCGATGCTGCGCGATCGTTGAAGCGGGTCGAGAGATCGCGCACCTGGGTCACGCGCAGCTGCGCGGAGTCGAACGGCGAGGGCACGTCGAGCGCGACCGTGCCGTCCGGCACGCCGAGCATGTCGCGATAGAAATCCGTCGGCGCCAGCGTGGCCGAGAACAGCACCGCGGTGCCGGCCGCGGCCAGTCGCGGTCCCAGGAACGGCGCCGGCACCACGTTGCGCAGGCACAGCGTCGAGGGACGTCGCGAGGCCGAGCCCCGCGCGCGCCCGTGCCGGCTCAGATCGAGGATCGAGTGCGGACCGAAGCTTTCGGCCAGCGCGCGGAACTGCACCGCATCGAACAGCAGATCCTGCAGCGCCGGTTGCAGGCGCTCGGGGGCCTCGGCCGCCTGGTCGGTGATCGCCGACACCAGCTTGCCGAGCGCATCGATCAGCGACGCGGGCGGCGCCTGCAGCACGGCGTAGTCGGCGTCCGATTCGTCCCGGGCGTCGTCCACGAGGCGGTTCCACTCGCGTTGCAGCGCCTGCAGGTGACGTTTGAGCGGTGCCGGTGCGACCGCGCGTGCGGCGGCCAAGCGCAGCGAATCCAGCGTCGCCGAATACATCGCGCGACCGCGCTCGAGCAGGTTGTGCGCCTCGTCGACCAGCAGCGCGACGTTCCAGTCGTTGGCGGCGGTCAGGGCATGCAGCAGCGCACTGCCATCGAACCAGTAGTGGTAGTCGCCGACGACGACGTCGCTCCAGCGCGCGAGCTCCTGCGACAAGAAGTAGGGACACACCGCGTGCGCCGCCGCGACGCGCGCCACGACGGCCTGCGTCAGCGGCTCGGCGGCGGCCACCGCCTCGGCGCGCGCGGCCGGCAGACGATCGTAGAAGCCGCGCGCCAGCGGACAGGACTCGCCGTGACAGGCCTTGTCCGGATTCACGCAGGCTTTTTCGCGCGCCACCAGCTCGAGCAGGCGCAGCGGACGTTCTTCCGGCGTCGAGTCCGCGCGCAGGCGCGCCACGCCGTCGATCGCGAGCTGGCGCCCCGGCGTCTTGGCGGTCAGGAAGAACACGCGATCGATCTGCCCGCGCGCGCAGGCCTTGAGCAGCGGAAACAGCGTGCCGATGGTCTTGCCGATGCCGGTGGGCGCCTGCGCCATCAGGCAGCCGCCGTCACGCGCGACGCGATAGGCCGCTTCGGCCAGGCGGCGCTGTCCGGCGTGGAAGTTCGGGAAGGGGAAGGGGAGAGCGGCCATGCCCGCGTCTCGCCGACGGCGATGCGCCTGCTCCTGGCGCGCCCAGTCCAGGTAGCGCGCGGCGTGCTCGACCAGGAACGCATCGAGCTCCGATGCGTCGTGCTCGGCGTCGAACGAAGTCTCCTTCTCGCGACCGATGTCGAGATAGGTCAGGCGCAGCCGGATCTTTTCCAGTCCCTGCTCGCGGCAGCGCATCGCGCCGTACAGCTTGAGCTGCGCCCAGGCCAGCGCGCGGTGATGTTCCGGAATGCGCTCGAGCCGGCCGCGGTAGGTCTTGATCTCCTCGAGGCGATTCAGCGCCGGATCCCAGCCGTCGGCACGACCGCGCAGCAACAGGTCGCCTTCGCGTGCGGTGAGGACCACTTCGCGCACCCAGCCCGGTCCGCGGCGCTGCGCCACCCGCGCGTGGCCGGCGATGCCTTCCTCGGCGGTCGGCGCCGGCGTGAAGCGCAGGTCCAGGTCGCCGCGCTTGGCGGTGAACTCGACCAGCTCGCGCACCGAGACGGTCCAGGGCGCCGGCGTCGCGTCGCTCAAGCGCCGTCGCCCAGCATGGCCTGGTCCTCGTGCGCTCCGTCCACGAACTCGGCGCCGCGTCGCGCCAGCGCCATCCATTCGGAGATGCCCAGCTGCACGGCCCGTTGCGGCGAGGGTCGTGCCAGGCGCAGTCCCGCCGGACCGGCGAACAGCACGCCGCACTCCGGCGGCACCTCGTCGGCCTGCGCCAGGCCTTCGGGCAGGACGTAGAAGAACTCGGTCGACAGCGCCTGGTAGGCGCTGCGCTTGCCGGCGTTGCGCAGGTCGGACAGCAGATCGGCACGCCGCACCTTGACCTCGTGCACCACCGGATGCGCGTACGCCGCCACCGACGTCGGGCGGATCGAATAGACGTCCGGGCGACAGGCCTTCCAGGTCTCGCCGACGCGGCCGCGCAGCATCAACCCGCGATACACCAGCCGCCCCGCGCGCGCCTGGTGCTGCGCCACCACCCGCACCAGCGCTTCGTGCGCATCGAACGCCTGGCGGTTGCGCAGCAGTGCACTGCCCAGCGCGAGCAGCCCGGTCTCGGTGACGCGGATACGTTCGCAACCGCCGGCGTCGAGGCGCTCGGCGATGCGCTCGACGAGGCCGGCATTCAGCAGGTCGATCTCGATGGTGTCCTGGCAGGGCCAGCCCGCGGAGCGGTAGTACTCGCGCAAGCGTCGACCGTGGCTACGCGGCAGCACGGGGGTCGAGGCATCGCTCATGCGCGCCAGTATCGCCGCGACGGCGTCGCGGATCGAGACGCTTGCAAGCTGCAGGAACGACGCTTGCTCGACCGCTCGGGGTCCCCTTTCGAATCCGGAGCGATCCCATGACCCAGCGCAGATCACCCACGTCCTCGGCCGACGCCGCCGAGCAGCCGCGCAGCGAACTCGACTTCGAGCGCGGTGACGAGCGCGAAGGGCGCATCGGCGATCCCAAACCCGCGCGCGAGGTGCGCGAGGAATTCCCGGGACGTCGCGAGCGCGAGGCCGGATCCACCGGCGGCGAGACGCCGGATGGGCACGTGACCGCCGACGACATGGCGCCCGAGACGCTGCTCGATTCCGAACCGTCGCACACGCCGCGATCGATGGACGGTCGTGCGGCCAACGACAGCTCGCTGAGCACGGTCGGCGCGGCGGGCATCGGCGCCGGCGACGGCCTGGACGAGGCCGAGATGGCGGATCGGCAGCCCGTCGGCAGCAAGCAAGCCGCGCGCACGCAGCGCAAGGCACGCGAGCACGCCGCCGATCCGAACATGGTCGAACCGCACGAGGCGCGGGAACGCGCCGCCGCAGCGCGCCGGCGATCGGGCGGCTGAGCCCTTCGTCCTCCCATGCCTGTACGGCGCGCAGCGGCAAAGAGCCCGTCGCTGCGCATCGCCACGTTCAATCTCAACGGCGTGCGCTCGCGCCTGGGTCACCTGCTGGCGTGGCTCAAGCGCGAACGACCGGACATCGCCTGCCTGCAGGAGCTCAAGGCGCCCGATGCCTCCTTTCCCGTCGATGCGATCCGCGACGCGGGCTACGGTGCGGTGTGGCAGGGGCAGACGTCCTGGAACGGCGTGGCGATCTTGGCGCGCGGCGCCGAACCGGTGGAGATCTGCCGCGGACTGCCGGGCGCGGCGCAGGACAAGCAGAGCCGCTACCTGGAGGCCGCGGCGCACGGCGTGATCGTGGGCTGCGTGTACCTGCCCAATGGCAATCCGCAGCCGGGCCCGAAGTTCGACTACAAACTCGCGTGGTTCGACCGGCTCGAAGCGCACCTCCGGCCGCGGCTCGATGCCGATGCGCCGGTGATCATCGCCGGCGACTTCAACGTCGTGCCGACCGACGAGGACATCTACGACCCGAAGAACTGGCGCCGCGACGCGCTGCTCCAGCCGCAGAGCCGTGAACGCTGGCGGCGCCTGCTCGACCAGGGTTGGCTGGACGCACTGCAGGCGCGTCATCCGGGCGAGCGCATCTACACCTTCTGGGACTACTTCCGGCAGCACTGGCAGCGCGACGCCGGTCTGCGCATCGATCACCTGCTGCTGAACCGGCACGCGGCGCCGATGTTGCGCGACGCCGGCGTCGATCGCTGGGTGCGAGGCCTGCCGCAGGCGAGCGACCACGCGCCGGTATGGATCGAACTGCAGCGGGTACGTGCAAGGGCGAGGACTCGCAAGCGCTGAATCGCGCGCGTCGCGCGTTATCCTGCGGCGGCCATGCGCGTCTACCGCTGCCAGGAGTGCGAGGTTCCGGTCAGCCTCTACTGCAGGAAGTGTCCGAACTGCTGCGCACGCAATCCGACGTTCCGCCGCCGCTCGCCGTGGGCGATGTTCGTGCTGCTGCTCCTGCTGGGCTGCGTGCTGTTCGTGGTCAAGAACATCAAGTAGGCGCGCGCGCCGGCAGGTCCGACAGGATCTTCATCAGCGCAACGCTGTCCACCGGCTTGACCAGGTGCTGGTCGAATCCCGCCTCGCTGGTCCGGCGACGATCGTCGTCGTGATCCCAGCCGGTGAGCGCGACCAGCACGACCTTCTCGCCCCAGGGTTCGGAGCGGATGCGTTGCGCCGCCTGGTAGCCGTCGAGTCGCGGAAGACCGAGGTCCAGCAACACGACGTCCGGCCGGAACTCGGCGGCGACCTCGACGGCCTCGACGCCGTCGTAGGCGGTGCGCAGCTCATTTCCGTCGAGTTCGAGCAGGATCGCCAGCGAGTCCGCCGAATCGCGGTTGTCGTCGACCACCAGGATGCGTAGCGGCGGCGTGCCGGTGTTCGCGGGCACCGCGGCGGAGGAGGTGGACGTCGCGGTGGTTTCGCTCGCCGCGGCGGACGAGGACGGACGCAAGCGCACCCGACCGCCGCGCGGCAGCGTGAGTCTGAACACCGTCCGACCGGCTTCCTCGACGTGGACGCCGACCTCGCCGCCGTGCGCGGCGACGATCTGGCGCACGATGTAGAGACCCAGCCCGAGTCCTTCGTTGCGGCCGCGCGGACGGCGCGCGGCCGCGAACGGATCGAACACGTGCGGCAGCGCCTCGGTCGGAATGCGGCCCGCATTGCTCACCGTGAGCGACACCCAGTCCGGGCGCGTGCCCT
The DNA here is from genome assembly GCF_020697055.1 of Panacagrimonas sp. GTDB lineage: Bacteria > Pseudomonadota > Gammaproteobacteria > Nevskiales > Nevskiaceae > Panacagrimonas. The sequence goes on from NZ_JAJFBP010000004.1 coordinate 83,165, forward strand.
CGGCCATGATCTCGATCGGCTTGCCGGCCTCGCCGTGCTGCAGCGCGTTGCCCAGCAGGTTGGCCAGCACCTGGTTGAGCCGGTCCGAATCCCACTCACCGCGAACGTCGCCCTCGGTGCGGACGTCGAACCGCACCTGCGGTGCGACCGACTGCTGCTCCTGCACGCTGGAGCTGATCAGGCCGGCCAGGTCCATTTCCTCGCGCTTGAGCGGAATGCCGCCGGCCAGGCGCGCGCGTGCTAGGTCCAGCACGTTCTCGACCAGCGCCTGCATCCGGCGTGCACCGGCGCGCACGCGCTCTGCGATCTGCGCGACCGATTCCGGGTCGGGCGATCGGCGCAGCAGCTCGGTCGAGGTCAGGATGGTGCTCAGCGGCGTGCGCAGGTCGTGGCCCAGGATCGCCACGAACATCTCGTTGAGACGCAGCGTCTCGGTGCGTTCGCGCAGGTCTTCGGCCAGCTGCAGCTTCTGGCGATAGAGCTGGAAGAACACCGACACCTTGCTGCCGAGGATCAGCGGATCGACCGGCTTGTGCAGGAAGTCGACCGCGCCGCTCTCGTAGCCCTTGAACACGCGATGCGGTTCGTGCGCACCGGCGGTGACGAAAATGATCGGGATCGAACGCGTGCGCTCGCTGCCGCGCATCAGTTCGGCGAGCTGGAAGCCGTCCATGTCCGGCATCTGCACGTCGAGAAGCGCCAGCGCGACGTCGTGCGCCAGCAACAGTTCGAGCGCTTCGGAGCCCGAGCGCGCACGCAGCAGCTCGACGTCGTAGGGCTCCAGCAGCGCGGACAGCGCCAGCAGGTTCTCCTCGAGATCGTCGACGATCAGGCACTTGACCTGGTTGAGCATGGAAGTCGGTCAGCTCGGGAGGGCGGAGGGAGAAGGCGATGCATCGGAAGCCGGAGCCGCGAGGCTCCGCAGCAGCTCCGCGATCGCCTGCGGAGCCAGCACGAGATCCGGCTGGCAACGCAGGCGCGCGGCTTGTGGCATCACGGGCGCTTCGGCGGTGTCGGGATCCTGCACCACGGTGACGCCGCGCGCCTGGCGCACCGCGAGCAGGCCGCTGGCGCCGTCCTCGTTCCAGCCGGTGAGGACCACGCCGAGCAGACGCCGACCATAGACCTCTGCTGCCGACTGGAACAGTACGTCGATCGAGGGCCGCGAGAACTGCACCAGGTCGTCGACCGACAACGCCAGTGACGGGCCGCGCTCGATCAGCAAATGGTAATTGGGCGGTGCGAAATAGACCGTCCCCGGCACGACCGGTTCCTTGTCCTCCGCCTCGTGCACCGGCAGCACGCATTTGCGCCGGAAGATCTCGGTGAGCACCGAGCGCCGGTCCGGGGGCTGGTGCAGCACCACGAACACCGGCGCGCGCAGTGTGGCGGGCAGCGCAGGAAGCAGCACCGACAGGACCTCCACGCCACCGGCCGATGCGCCGATGACGACGGCATCGATGCGATGCGCGAGCGAATCGGCGGTGAGGGACGTCAAGGCCGGTCCTTCAGCTGGAAGATGCGTTCCTCGCGCGACACGTCGGTGAAGGCATCGCTGTGCGCGGAAAAGCGCAGCGACTCCTTGGACCCGAGGCCGAGAAATCCCTTGCGGCAGAGCGCATCGACGAACAAGCCGAGCGCGCGGTCCTGCAGCTCGCGGTTGAAGTAGATCAGCACGTTGCGGCACGACACGAACTGCACCTCGGCGAACACGCTGTCGGTCGCCAGGCTGTGGTCGGAGAACACGATGTGCTTGCGCAGGCTCTTGTCGATCACCGCCCGCCCGAACGCGGCGGTGTAATAGTCCGACAACGACGAGCGTCCGCCGGAGCGCCGATGGTTCTCGGTGAAGCCGGCCATTCGATCGATGTCGAACACTCCGGCCTCGGCGCGCTGCAGCGCCTGCGAATTGATGTCGGTGGCGTAGATCAGCGAGCGCTCGAGCAGGCCTTCCTCGCGAAGCAGGATCGCCATCGAGTAGACCTCCTCGCCGGTGCTGCAGCCGGCCACCCAGATCTTCAGCGACGGATAGGTGCGCAGGATCGGCACCATGTGCTCGCGCACCGCGCGGTAGTAGGTCGGGTCGCGGAACATCTCGCTGACCTGCACGGTCAGGAAATCGAGCAGCTGCGGGAACACAGCGGGTTCGTGCAGCACGCGTTCCTGCAGCTGCGAGAGCGTGCGGCAGTTGAAGCGGATCATGGCCGCCGTCAGCCGGCGTTTGAGCGACGCGTGCGCGTATTCGCGAAAGTCGTAGTGATACTTCAGGTAGATCGCCTCGAGCAGCAGCGGCAGCTCGATCCTGAACGTCTTGGCGACGTGTTCGGGGACCGGGTCTAGTGCGGCATCCATACGCGCACCAGCGACAGCAGCTTGTCGACGTCCAGCGGCTTTGCGATGTAGTCGTTCGCGCCCGCCGCCAGGCATTTCTCCTGGTCGTCCTTCATCGCCTTGGCGGTGAGGGCGATGATGGGCAGCTTGCGGAACTCGGGCCGCTTGCGGATCTCGCGCATCGCGGTGAAGCCGTCCATCTCCGGCATCATGATGTCCATCAACACCAGATCGATCGGCGCGTCGGTGCTGCCGGCGCGGCGTGCGAGCAGGTCGATGGCCTCGCGTCCATTGCGCGCGATCTCGATGGTGGCGCCGCGCGGTTCGAGCACACTGGTCAGCGCGAAGATGTTGCGCACGTCGTCCTCCACCACCAGGATCCGCCGGCCCTCGAGCGCCGTGTCGCGATCGCGCGCGGCCTTGAGCATGCGCTGGCTCTCCGGCGGCAGCGTCGACTCCACCTGGTGGAGGAACAGCATCACCTCATCGAGCAGGCGCTCGGGCGAGCGCGCGTCCTTGATGATGATCGCGCGCGAGGATCGGCGCAGCGTCTGTTCCTCTTCGCGCGACAGCGAGCGCCCGGTGTAGACGATGACCGGCGGGAACGACACGCCTTCCTGCTCCGACATCCGCTCCAGCAGCTGGTAGCCGCTCAGGTCGGGAAGGTTCAGGTCCATCACCATGCAGTCGAAGGTGCTGGACTGCAGCTGCGCCAGCGCACCGGCCGCGGTGTCCACGCCGACGATCTGCACCTCGGCGCTGCCCAGCAGCGTGCGGATCGCCTCGCGCTGGCGCGCGTCGTCCTCGACCACGAGCACGCGCTTGAGCCCCTGCGAGAACTTTGCCTCCAGACGGCGGAAGGCCTCGACCAGGTCGTCGCGCTGCACCGGCTTGAGGGCATAGCCGATCGCGCCCAGTTCGAGCGCTTCGCGCGAATAGTCCGCTACCGAGACGACGTGCACCGGGATGTGGCGCGTCTGCGGGTTGTGCTTGAGCTGGTCGAGCACGCCCAGGCCCGAGTGATCGGGCAGGTTCATGTCGAGCACGATGGCGCTGGGACGGTACTGCGCCGCCGCGGCCAGGCCTTCGTTGGCCGTGACGGTGACCACGCACTGGTAGTTCAGCTCGCGCGCGAGGTCGCGAAGGATCATCGCAAAGCGCGTGTCGTCCTCGATCACCAGGATGCTGCGGCTGCCCGGCTGCAGGTGGTCCCGGTCGTCCTCGATCGCCGCGACGGTACGAGGCGGCGAGGCGGCGGCCGATGGCGCCGGCATGATCGGCGAGCTCGTCGCCGGCTCGGGGGCGGCCACTGGTGCCGGCGTCAGCGTTTCCATCACCGGCGCCGGCTGATCCAGCGCAGGCGGCGCGTACACGCGCGGCAGGATCAGCGTGAAGACGCTGCCCTGGCCCGGCGCGCTCTGCACCGTGATCTCGCCGCCCAGCAGATGTGCCAGGTCGCGCGAGATCGACAGGCCCAGGCCGGTGCCGCCGTAGCGCCGGTGCACGCTGCCGTCGGCCTGGCGGAACGCTTCGAAGATGATCGACTGCTGGTCCCTGGCGATGCCCACGCCGGTGTCGCGCACCGCGAAGTGGATCGTGTCGTCCGCACCGCCGCTGATCCGCAGCGCGACTTCGCCGGCGTCGGTGAACTTCAGCGCGTTCGACAGCAGGTTCTTGATGATCTGACCCAGGCGCTGTGCATCGGTCTCGATGCGATCGGGCGTTCCAGGATCCACCGCGAGATTCAGCGCCACGCGCTTCTGGCGCGCCTGCGGCTCGAATCCGCGCAGCAGGTTCTTGGCGGTCGACGCCACCGACAGCGATTCGCTGTTGACCTCCACCTGGCCGGCCTCGATGCGCGACAGGTCGAGGATGTCGTTGATCAGCGCGAGCAGATCCTGGTTGGCCGACGTGATGGTCTGCGCGAATCGCACCTGCTCCTCGGTCAGGTTGCCGTGCTTGTTGTCGGCCAGCACCTTGGCGAGGATCAGCGAGGAGTTGAGCGGCGTACGCAGCTCGTGGCTCATGTTGGCCAGGAACTCGCTCTTGTACTGGCTGGCCCGTTCGAGCTCGTCGGCTTTCTGCTGCAGCGCCGTCTGCGTGTGCGCCAGATCGTCGCGCTGTGCCTCGAGCATCTGCATCTGCTCTTCGAGCTGCGAGTTGGTCTGCTCGAGTTCGACCTGCTGGCTTTCGAGCTGCGCCGCCGAAATCTTGAGCGCGCGTCCCTGTTCCTCGAGCTCCTCGTTGCTGACGCGCAGTTCCTCCTGCTGGGTCTGCAATTCCTCGGACTGGCGCTGGGTCTCCTCGAGCAGCTCCTCGAGCCGCGTGCGGTCCTTCGACGAGCGCACCGCGACGCCGAGCGCATCGGCCACGCGTCCGAGCAGATCCAGGTCGAATCCGCCCACCGTTCTGAGGAACCCCAGCTCGAGAACCGCGTGCACGACGCCGTCGACCGACGCCGGGCTCAACAGCAGTTCGACAGGATCGGTGCGACCGGTGGCCGAGGTCACGGGCAGGTAGCCGGGCGGCACGTTGCGAACGTGGATCTGGGTCTTCTGACGCAGCACCTCGCCGAGCAGTCCCTGCCCGGGACGCAGGACTTCGTCGGCCATTTCCGCCGGCAGCGCATAGCCCGCGAAGCGCCGGAAATTGCCGTCGCGATCGGCGATGTAGACGGCAGCGACCCGCGCGTCCATGTACTCGGCCAGGAATTGGAGGACCGTTTCGCCGAGCTGCTCCAGGCGCATCTCGGCCTGGATGCGTCCAACCAGTTTCATCTGTCCGGCCCGGATCCAGCTCTCCGCCTGCCGGGAGAGGTGGCTGCGCGTGGCGATGACGCTGGCGATCGCGATCAGCAGCATCAGCACGGCGGACCCGCCCATGCTCACGGCGAAAGTGGCCGAGACCATGCGGTTCCGGGCTTCCTGGCGCTGTCCCAGCGTCGCGCGTTCGTCGCGGGCGAGCTGCTCCAGCAGCTCGCGGATGGCGTTCGACGTGATCTTGTTGCGCGGATCACGGATCAGGGCCATCGCTTCGCGGCTGCGTCCCGCGCGCTGATGCGCGAGCACCGCATCCATCTCTTCGAATCTTTCGTTGATCTGGCGCTCGAGCTGGTCGAAACGCTCCCGCGCGCCCGGGTCCGCGGCGGTCAGTCGGCGCAGCGAGGCGATCCGACCGTATAGCTCGGTTCGCGCTTGCGAAAACGGCTCGAGATAGGACTCGTCATTGGTCAGGATGAACCCGCGTTTGCCCGACTCGGCCTCGTTCAAGTTGGCGCTGATGGCCGCGAACTGCGCGAGCGTTTCCTGCGCGCGCTGAACCGCGTTGACGGCCTGGGTGCGCAGGTGCAGCGAGCGCGCCGACAGCAGCGCGATCAGCGCGACCGCGATCGCGCCGACCAGCAGGCCTATCAACGTGGGCAGTGGCAGATAGGTGAAGCGCGCTCCACGCGCGAGCGGAGAGTCGTCGTCGACACGCTGGAAGGGCAGTCTCACGGCTCGTGCGTCTCTCTCGCGGGCGGGGGAACGGCGCCCCGGGGCGCATCGGCCGTGCGGGAGGCGATCCTCTTGTTTGATCGCCGCGTCCGAACGGGTCGTGCTGCGGCGGGTTGCGTCGTCGCCTTCAGCCGGCGAGGACGTCGTGGCGATGTTGGCGTGTCGAAGTCCGCCGCACAACGGGGTGCTGCGAATAGAGGGTGATTCCGTAGTCGCGAATCAGGCGGCCTTGTTCATCGCCCGGTCAGTTCCCACGGCGAGTTGCGCACGTCGATGGTGAAGCGCGATGAACTGTCCCAGCGCCGCGATCGCCTGGGCGCTCTCGGGCAGACCCATCGCCTGCCAGACGTGCGGCATCTCGTTCCAGACCTGCAGGTGCAGCGTGCCGCCCGCGCGCCGCACGCGCGTTGCCAGACGCAGGCTGTCGTCGAGCAGACGTTCGGTGCTGCCGACCTGCGCCATCAGCGGCGGGAGTCCGTCGAAATTCCCGAACAACGGCGAGCACATCGGATCGCGCGGATCGTTTGCGCCGAGGTAGAAGCGCACGTGCAGCGTCGAAATGCGGCCGAACATCGGATCCACGCCGGCGTTGGTCTCGATCGAACGACCCGAGCAGGACATGTCGGTGAACGGCGAGACCAGCACGCCGCAGCACGGCATCGGCAGGCCGCGCTCGCGCAGTCGCATCAGCAGCTTGAGCACCAGCCCGCCCCCGGCCGAATCGCCGCCCAGTGCGATTCGCGTGGGCGGCACACCACGATTGAGCAGACCGACGTACGCCGCCATGCAATCGTCGATCGCGGCGGGATAGGGGCATTCAGGCGCCAGGCGATAGATCGGCAGCACCGCCTGCTCGAGCCCGGCTTCGCGCGCGATGCCCGCCGCCAGGTCCATGTGGGCATTGAGCGTGCGCAGCAGGAAAGCGCCGCCATGCAGATACAGCAGCGTCGAGGGCGGAGCGCCGCTGCGCTGCGCGGCCGCGGGCTGCACGATGCGCACGCGCACGCCGTTGAGCGCGCCCCGATCCCAGGTGAAACGCTCGCTGCGGCCCAAGCCGAGCAGTCCGCGCGCGCGATCGATCAGTTCGAGCTGGCGCCGCAGGCGCAGCATCCCGCCGTTGTTCTCGAAGTGACGCTCGACCGAGCGACACAGCCAGCGGATCACGCGCGTCGTCACCTGCGCGCGTGCAGACGGCGTCGAGATGATGCGATCGACACGGACGCGTCCTCGTGAAGGAACCGCCTCCGCGCGCGGGCCCGGTCTGCGCTGCGGTGCGCAAGGCTGCTGTCGAAATCTCTCGGCGATGCGGGCCACCATCGTCTTTCTCCGTCGGTCGGGTTCGGTACCCGCGTTTCGGAGGGCCCGCTGCAAGCGACGTTCCCGAGGGCGTCGTCGATCTGTCGACGCTGCAGAAACCGCGCCCAAAAAAATGGCCCCCGGGGGAAGCGGGGGCCGTGTCGACTGGAAGTGGTCAGGGGCGGACCGGAGAGTCCCGAGGGGAGCGGGATACCAGTCGACTGGGCCAAGCGTAGGGTCGTGGCATGAAGCCGGCCTGAACGAGCCCGAGGTGGCGCCGATCACGGCGTCGGGGGCGCGGCGCCGTCGTCGATGCGCCATTCCCAGGGTTCGACGAACTGGCCCTGCCACAGACCACGACGCGCGAGCGCCGCATCGTTCTGCAGTCGCGTGTATCGGCGCGTGCTGTCGGCGGCGGGCGTATCGAGCGCCCAACCTTCCTGCACGACCCAGCCATTGAGTTCGTGGTGGCCGACGCGGCAGCGCGCGACTTGGTCACCGACCAGATCGCAACGCACGCGCCGGTTGGCGACGTATCCGGCGAGCGCCTCGCGCGCGGCGTCGCCGCAGGCCCAGGGCTTTCCGTCGAGCTGGCAGATCTGCCGCGCCGCCGGCGCGTCGACGCCCCACAACCGGACGGTGCGATCGGCGAAGCGCAGCGTGTCGCCGTCGACGACCGTGACCCGGCCTTCGAGCCGGTGTTCGGTCGCGGGCTGTGCGTGGGCCTTGCCGGTGTAGAGCAGGAATGTCGCGGTGAGCACCGCACCGGCGACGAGCCAGAGGCGGTGTCGCCACCGCAAGGACCCGGCAGGACTGCCACCGGTGTCGAGAGCATGGAGTGCGCTCATATCGACCTCCTCGACGTCGTGTGCGTGGGGCGTTCGATCCGCCGGCACGCGACACCGCCGAATCGTACGCCGAACTGCCGCAGGCGGCGCGCCTGCACGCGCTTGTCGATGCATCAAGCGTGCTAGTCCGTCCGCCGTGGAGAACGGCCGCGATCGGCCGGCAACCGCGTCGATCGCGGATCGATCTTCATCGCGTGTGGGCCGCGCCTTCGCCGCTGCGCTTTCTCGCGCCGGAATCCGCATTCGTCCGCGTCTCAAATCGCCATGCCGCCGCCACTCAGAACCTGCGGGACGCGCGGGGTGTCGAAGGCTGCATGGCAACCGACCGGGAAATGGGCGACGAGGTGATCGCGGACGAACCGGCCTGCGCAACGCGGGCGGGCGGCGCGAACGAGACCGCGGCCCGGCGCCTGGCCGAATCGGTGGACGCGGCATTGGCCGAACTGCGCCGGGACCCGCTCGACGATCGGTGCGTCCATCACGCGCGTCGCGCGCTCAAGAAGGCACGCGCCGCGCTGCGCCTGCTGCGCCCGGCCTGGGGAGACGCGCGCTACCGCATCGAGAACCAGGCGCTGCGCGACGCCGGCCGCTGCCTGTCGCCGCTGCGCGATGCGCGCGCGGTGTTCGACGCCTTCGAGGCCCTGTCGCAGCGCATCGACGCCGACGAGGACCTCGGCCGCGCGTTGGCGCGCCTGCGCGGCCTGCTCGGGCTCGACCTGCGCGTGGCGCGACGATTGATGCGGCGTCCGTCCGAGCCGCTCGAGCGCTGCATCGCACTGCTCGAGGCGCATCGGATGCGCCATCGCCTCGCCGAGGCCGGCCGGGTCGACCGCAGTGCGCCCCATACGGACACGCCAGGCGCCGCGCTGCGCCGCCTGTATCGCAAAGCGCGGCGCCAGCTCGACCGCGCCGATCGGTCGCATGCCAAAGGACAGGACGCGCTGCACGAATGGCGCAAGCAGGTGAAGTACCTGGTCAACGCCGTCGAGGAGCTGCGCCAGCACCTCGGGCCGCGCGCCGACAAGCTGACCGAGCGCGCCGATGCGATCGCCGACGACCTCGGGGCCGAGCACGATCTCGCGGTGCTGGCCGGGCGGATCGCTGCGACGGGAAGCGGCGCAGTGGCGGCGTTGGACGATCCCGGGGTGACGGCGTTGGGTCGCCTGATCGATCGGCGCCGCCGCAAGCTGCGCCGGCGCGCGGTGGCGATGGGCCGGCGCGTCTTTCGGCGCAAGCCGCGCCGTTTTCTCAAGCGGCTGCTCGACGATGCGCCCGCGGATCGGTCGCGCACGGCGCATTGAGCAGGAACGCGGCTTGCGGCGCCGGTTCGATCGCCATCGAACCGTTCGGAGAACCGCCATGCCCGATTCCGATTCCACACGACTGCAAGGAAAAAAGGTCGCCATCCTGGTCACCGACGGCTTCGAGCAGGTCGAACTGACCGAACCGCGCAAGGCCCTGCACGACGCCGGAGCCAGGACCGAGGTCGTCGCGCCGCGCGCGGGCAAGGTCAAGGCCTGGAAGACCAAGGACTGGGGCGATCAGTTCGACGTCGATCGCGATCTGCACACGGTCGATGCCGAGGCCTACGACGCGCTGCTGCTGCCGGGCGGCGTGATGAATCCCGATCACCTGCGGATGAACACGAGCGCCACGCGGTTCGTGAAGGCGTTCTTCGATGCGAAGAAGCCGGTGGCCGCGATCTGCCACGGTCCCTGGACGCTGATCGACGCGGGCGTGGTCAAGGGACGGCGCATGACGTCGTGGCCTTCGCTGCAGACGGATCTTCGCAACGCCGGCGCCGACTGGGTCGACGAAGAGGTCGTCGTCGATCAGGGCCTGGTGACGAGCCGCAAGCCCGACGACCTGCCGGCCTTCAACGCCAAGATGCTCGAAGAGTTCGCCGAAGGACGGCATGCACGGTCCTGATCGCATCGGAGCGCTCCACCATGAAAAAGAACAAGACCCGCGTGTGGAATCCTCGACGTCCGCGTCCGCCGCGCGAAGACCGCGGTCCACGCTCGTCGGACCAGCAGGCGCCGGACGATGCGGCCGCGGGCCGCGATCGGCTGATCGAAAACGAACGCCAGCCGATGGATCCGGGCGTCACCGACTCCCAGAACGCGTGATGGCCGCGATCCGTTTCCGGGGCCGGGCGCCCGGTGGTCCGTCTCCCGGTGGTCCGTCCTGCGCGCTTTCCATCGCGCTCGCGCTTTGCTTCGCGACGGATATGGCCAGCGCCCAGGCCGCCGCGACGACGCAGGCCGGGCTTCCGGCATTCACCGGCGAGCAGGTGCTTGCGGCGACATCCGAAGCGGTGGGTCCGCGCAGCATCGGTGCCGCGGCGCTGCGGGCGCAGATCCGCCTGGATCGCGCGCGCTTCTCGCCCGGCGAGATCGACGGCCGCTTCGGGTCCACCTTTCGCAACGCGCTGCGCGGCTACCAGAAGGCGATGGACCTGCCGGTGACGGGAACGGTCGACGAGGCGACGTGGCGTGCGCTCGATCGCGACGCCGATCCGGTGCTCGCGCGCTACCGCATCACCGACGCCGACGCCGCCGGCCCGTACGTCGCGACCCCCGAGGACATGATGGAAAAGGCCAAGCTGCCGTCGCTCGGTTTTGCATCGGTGGCCGAAGCGCTCGGCGAGCGCTTTCACGCCAGCCCCGAACTGATCGCGCATCTGAATCCGGGCAAGGATCTGCACAAGGTGGGCGAGGAGATCCTGGTTCCCAACGTGTATCCGCCCGGAAAAGTCGAAGGCGCAAAGATGGTGGTCGTCGACAAGTCCGACGCGACCGTGTCGGTGCGTGATGCGCAGGACAAGGTGCTGGCGCAGTTCCCGGCGACGATGGGCAGCAAGCACGATCCGCTGCCGATCGGGAAATGGAAGATCAACGGCGTCGGTCGAAATCCCGATTTCAAGTACAACCCCGATCTGTTCTGGGATGCCGAAGCCGGCCACGCCAAGGCGGTGATTCCGCCGGGGCCGAACAATCCGGTGGGCGTCGTCTGGGTGGACCTGAGCAAGAAGCACTACGGGATCCACGGCACGCCCGAGCCGTCGAAGATCGGCAAGACGCAGTCGCACGGCTGCATCCGCCTGACCAACTGGGACGCGGCCACGCTGGGCGATTCGGTTTCGCCGGGGATGCCGGCGCGCCTGCAGCGATGAACGCGGCGCGGCGAGCGCGCAGGACGGCGATCGCGGCGATGCTGCTCGCGGCCTCTGGCGCCGCCATCGCGCAATCGCCGACGCAGCCCGCTGTGACGTTGCCGCTTCCCGACGGCGTGCTTTCGCAGCCCATCGCCGAACGGCTGCGCCCGAGCCTGCCGCTGGAGGTGCCGGTGCCGCAGGTGAGCCGCGAGGATCTGGTCGACAGCTTCGACGACCGCCGGGAAACCGATCGGCGCCACGAGGCGCTCGACATTCCCGCGCCGCGCGGCACGCCGGTCGTCGCGGTGGATGACGGCGAGGTGGTGAAGCTCTTTCCTAGCAAGCCCGGGGGATTGACCGTGTACCAGTTCGATCGCACGCGCAGCGTGGCGTACTACTACGCGCACCTGGACCACTACGCCGAAGGTCTGGAGGAAGGTCGGCTGGTACGTCGCGGTGAAGTGCTGGGCGCGGTGGGCAGCACCGGCAATGCAGATCCCGCGGTGCCGCACCTGCATTTCGGCGTGTTCGAACTCGGTCCGGAACGCCAGTGGTGGAAGGGACGCCCGATCGATCCCCTGCCGCTTTTGATCGGCACGTCCCGCTGAGTTTCCAAAGGGTGCATGAAGCGCCCGGCGCCGCCGCGAGGCGACGCCGGGCCGTGTGCCGTGGAGCGACTACTCCTTGGCCTTGTCGTCGCGCTGCTCGTCGCGATCGGACTGAGGCTGGCGGCCCTGCTGTCCCGAACCCTGCTGGCCTTCGCCCATCTGCTGGTTGCGACCCTGATCCTGCGACTGCTGCTTGCCGGGATTGTCGCTGCGCGGCTGTACACCCTGCTGGCCGCCCTGCTGCGAGGCATCGTCGCCGCGCTTCCCGCCGCCCTGCTGCTGGCCGGGCTTCTGATTCTGCCCCTGCTGACCTTGCTGCTGGGAACCGCCTTTCTGATCGTTCTGCTGTGCCATGTGAATCTCCTGAAGTGAAGTCGATGCCGGAATTCCCGGCAATGACGCAGGCGCAGTCGCCATGCCCGCCCCCTCGGCACGTTGCACGTGCGCGGGCGAAGCGCCCGCTCGCAGCCGCGGGCTCCGAGTCGAAACGCACAGTCGGCCTCTACAGCTGCCCGCCGCGTCCGCGGGGCACGCGTGTTGCGCGTAGCGCCGACGGCGCGCGACGTCTCGCCGCCTCACCCTGGAGAACTTCACGATGGACGACATTCCGGATCGCCCCGCGCTTCACCGCTTGGCGCGATCGGCGGCACGCTCATGAAGGCGCTCGTTTATCACGGCACGCGCGACGTGCGCGTGGAGCAGGCGCCGGATCCGGTGATGACGCAGCCCGACGACATCATCCTGCGCGTCACCGCGACCGCGATCTGCGGATCGGACCTGCACCTGTACCGCGGCAAGGTGCCCGGGCTGAAGTCGGGCGACGTGCTCGGACACGAGTTCATGGGCATCGTCGAAGACATCGGTCCGGGCGTCACCAAGCTGGCGCGCGGCGATCGCGTGGTCGTTCCGTTCACGATCTCGTGCGGCCAGTGCTTCTATTGCGAGCAGTCGCTCTACGCATCGTGCGAGAAAAGCAATCCCGGTCGCGGCGCGATCGTCAACAAGAAGAGTGCAACGCCGGGCGCCGGACTGTTCGGATACACGCATCTCTACGGAGGCTATGCGGGAGGACAGGCCGAGTACGTGCGCGTGCCGTACGCCAACGTCGGACCGCTCAAGCTGCCGCAGGGCCTGGACGACGAACAGGTGCTGTTTCTGTCCGACATCCTGCCAACCGGCTACCAGGCCGTTCTCAATGGCGGTGTGAAGCGCGGTTCGACGGTTGCGATCTTCGGCGCCGGACCGGTCGGATGGATGAGCGCCGCGTGCGCGCGCCTGCTCGGGGCCGAGCGGATCTTCATTGTCGACCATCACCCCTATCGGCTGCGCTTCGCCGAAGAGGCCTATGGCTGCGAGGCGATCAACTTCGACGAGTGCGACGACCCCGCCGAGGAGATCCTGGTGCGCACCGGGCATCACGGCGTGGACGCATCGATCGACGCGGTCGGGTTCGAAGCCAAGGGGAGCACCGTCGAAACCGTCGCCGCCAACCTGAAGATCGAAGGCTCCGCGGGCACGGTGCTGCGCTGGTGCATCGCCGCGACGCGTCGCGGCGGCATCGTCAGCGTTCCCGGCGTGTATGCCGGCTGGATCCACGGTTTCCTGTTCGGCGATGCATTCGACAAGGGCCTGGGTTTCAAGATGGGACAGACGCACTGCCAGGGCCTGATGCCGGAACTGCTGGAGCACATCATGGAAGGCCGGCTCAAGCCGCAGAACATCATCACGCATCGCATGCGCCTGGCCGACGCCGTGCAGGCCTACGAGATCTTCGAAGGCCGCAAGGAGGAGTGCCGGAAAGTGGTGCTCAGGCCCTGACCCCGCCGGCCTTTGGCATGGGCACGTCTGCTGCTTGTGCGGCCCAGCCCCATCCGACCTTTCCACGGGTCACGACAGGAGATTCAAAACCATGATCAAGACCATCGCGCAGAAGATGGATCCCGAGCAGGACGCCATCGATCTGCTCAAGCAGGACCATCGCAAGGTCGAAGCCCTCTTCAAGGAGTTCAAGGCGGCCAACGACAAGCGCGCGCAGAAATCGATCTCGCGGCAGATCTGCACCGAGCTCGAGATCCACGCGAAGATCGAGGAGAAGCTGTTCTATCCGTCCGCCAAGCGGGAATCCGACGAGGTCGCCGATGACGTCAACGAAGGCGTCGTCGAGCACGAGGGCATCAAGCGGCTGGTCAAGCAGCTCTCGACGATGAACGCGTCCGACGAGCTATTCGAATCGCGCATGACGGTGCTCGAGGAATACGTAAAGCATCACGTGAAGGAGGAAGAGACCTCGATGTTTCCGAAGATCGTGGAGAGCGATCTCGACCTCAAGGCCATGGGCGCGAAGCTGATGGCTGAAAAGCGCAAGCAGCAGGCCGCTCGCGGAATTTCGACGCGCGCCCCGGCGCCGTCGTCACGTGGCAGTCGCGGCGGAGAAGCGCGCGCCGCGAACTGAGGCCCTATCTCGGGTTCCTGGCGCACGCCCCCGCGCGTGCATCGGGAACCCCACGATTTCACGCACACGATTCAGCTTGACGATTCGCTGGCGCAGGAACAGACGCCGTCGAATTCTTTCGCGCGTCACGATCCGCCCACCAAGCGTTGATCGCCGGTCACCGCACGCGCGAAAGAACACCGGTCTGAAGTCCGATGCGATCGGCTTCGAACGGGTGTAGGCTTGCCGTCCCCGACACACACAGAACCGCGCAGGTGGAAGACCGCAGATCTTTCATGCGCACTGTTCGAGTGCGTTCGCTGAAGTAGGCGGGAGCGGCGCAACGATCGAAGTGGAACGCACGGCCAGTGTCGGATTGATGGTGGTCATGGGCTTCAGGCTTCTGGGTGGAGACTGACAATCGGCGCCACATCCCGTGCTGATGGCACGCGGATCGTTCGCGTCACCATTGACGAGCGAGAGTGCAGATGGGGACGAAGCAGGTTCGGATCGAAGAGGTCGAGCGCGGATTTCTGTATCTGCAGGGTTGCCTCGATATCGCAAGGTCGCGCAATACGGATCTCAGTCGCGACTTCGATTACGTGGAGCGCAAGCTCAGCGCCGCGCGTCCGGGCCTGATGGATCGCGGCCTGTTCGCCGCGGTAACCGAAGCGCTCAAGCTCTGTCGGCAGCTCGCCGACCAGGGACGCTACGAGCAGGCGGACGACACGTTGTCCGCGATCACCGGTCGCCTGAAATCCGCATCGCCGCAGGAGTCGAACGCTGGGCGCGTTTACCCACGTCACTGACCGTGGGGTGCGTTGTCGGCGGCGGCGCGCGATGCGGCGCGTCGAGAACGGCGCGCGCCGCGATTGTCTTGTGTCGTCCGCTGGCTCTATGGCGACTGTGACGCAAGCTGCAACCTGCGCTGGTCAAGTCGCAGCCGCCGCGAGACACTGGGCCGCGTTGCGGGGCGGGGTTGGTAGAACGAAGCGGGGATTCCACCATGGCGGTCCTCGCGGGAACGGTGGAGAGATCGACATGATCAATCTGTGCGAATGCTGCAAGGCGCTGAATGCGGCGCCACGTCGCTCCGATGTGCCCCTCCACCTGAAGCGCGTGTCGGTCGTCGAAGCGGGTCCGCGTCTGCGCGGATACCACTTCGAATGCGAGGTGTGCAGCACGCCCTGGTCCTGGTCCGTCAGCCGCGGCTGGCACGCCAAGTGGGATGAAAGCGTGGTGCTCGAAGGCGTCTGCTTTCGCAGCGCGCCGCGGCGTGCCGATCATCGGACGCTTCCCGATCGCACGGCCGCGCGCATCGCCTGACGCGCGGCTCGGCGCAGCGCGCTAGCGGTCCCCCGGCGCCGGCGACGCCGGAAAATCGAAGGATGGATTGTCGGCCAGCGGATTGGCTGCCGTCGCATCGGCGAGATCGATCGTGACGTTCGAGATGGCCGTGGGGACGACCTTCGGCATGCTCGGCTGCGGCGGCACCATCCGCAGGATTCCCGACAGCTCGTCGTGCTGCGGCGGTTTGACGAAGTGCGCGTTGAAGCCCGCCTCCTGCGACCGCGTGCGATCGTCCTTCTGACCCCAGCCGGTGAGCGCGACGATCAGCATCCCGGCGCCGTGCGGCTGCGCGCGCAGCTGGCGGCAGACTTCGTATCCGTCGAGCTGCGGCATGCCGATGTCCAGGATGGCCGCCTGCGGCCGCTCGCGTTCGGCCAGGTCGATCGCCTGTTGACCGTCGTGCGCGACGATCACTTCGTGGCCGTCGAGCCGGAGCAGCTGCGCGAGGCTCTCGACGGCGTCCTCGTTGTCGTCGGCGATCAGCACGCGGATTCCCTGTGTGGCTTCGGCCGCGGCTTCGCTCACCGGCAGTTCGGCACGGCGCGGAAGGGCCAACGGCAGGCGCACGCGAAACGTGCTGCCGTGCTCGGCGCCGCGGCTTTCGGCCGTCACCGTGCCGCCGTGCAGTTCGATGATGTTGCGTACCAGCGACAGCCCGATGCCCAGGCCGCGGCGTGCGTTGGGCGCATCGCCGGTCGCCTGCCAGAACATGTCGAAAAGGAACGGCATCTGCTCGGGCGTGAAGCCCACGCCCTCGTCGCGGATCGCGACTTCCACCTGGAATCCGTCGCGTGCCAGCGACACCGAGATGACGCTGTCGCGATGGCTGAACTTCGCCGCGTTGTTGAGCAGATTGGAGAAGACCTGCGCGAGCCGGAACAGATCCGCGTCGACCTCGATGCTGCGATCGAGCGTCCCGATCTTGAGCGTCTGTCCTGCGTTGACCAGGAAGGATTCGGTCGTCTCCACCGCCAGGTCGATTGCCTGCGCCAGCGGAATCCGCTGCCGATGGAGTTCGAGCTTGCCGTGCCGCACGCGCGCGATGTCCAGAAGATCGTCGAGCAGGCGCGCCACGTGGTTGAGCTGACGATCCATCATGGCGTGCGTGCGCGCGATCGGCGCATCGCCGCTGCTGGTGCGGCGCAGGACCTCCAATCCATTGCGCAGCGGCGCCAGCGGATTGCGCAGTTCGTGGGCGAGCGTGGCGAGAAACGCGTCCTTGCGCTGGTCCTCCTCGCGGCGCTGCGCCTCGAGTGCAACCTGCGTGGAGATGTCGGTGTGCGTGCCGAACCACTGCAGCACGTTGCCGGCCGCGTCGGTCAGCGGAAGGACCTTCATCAGGAAGGGCCGGTGCGCACCGTCGGCTGCGCGCAGACCGAAGCTCATCTCGATCTCGGATGCGGAGTCGAAGCCCGAGCGCAGCGCCTGCGTCATCGCCGACAGCAGCGCCGGCTCCACCACCAGCTGCCAGCCGTTGGCGGCGAACTGCGGGAGCGTGACGCCGGTGTAGTCGAGCCAGCGGCGGTTGAACCACTCGATGGTCCCGTCCGGCCGCGCGGTCCACGCCAGCTGCGGAATCGAATCCGCCATCTTGTGGAAACGCGCCTCGCTGCCGCGCAGTTCCTGTTCGGCGCGTACGCGCTGCGTGATGTCGAGCGACATTCCGCCGATCAGCTGCCGGTCCTGCGCATCGCGCAGCAGGAACTTGAACGTGAGGAAGTCGCGATCGCCGTCCTCTTGCGGCGCGGGGGGCAGCACTTCGTGGAACTCGGACGTCAGACCGCTCTGGAGAACGTGAAGGTCGTTGGAACGGCTGGCGTCGGCGTAGGGCGACGGCAGCAGCTCGCCGTCGGTGCGGCCCACCACGTCGTGCGGCGCGCGCTGCAGCAGCGTCGCCATCATCTCGTTGGCGTAGACGTAGCGGCCGGCCTCGTCCTTGATGTACGCGGCCGCCGGCGAGTGGCGCATGAACGCATCGAAACGGTCGCGCACCTCGCGGGAAGACGCCTCGGCGCGCACGCGCTCGGAGATGTCCACCGCCGATCCGGAAAGATGGATCGCGCCGGTCTGCGGGTGCCGGCGGATGCGCGCGCGGCCCATCATGCTGCGGTATTCGCCATCGACGAATCGGACGCGGAATTGCTGCTCGTAGCCGGTGCCCTTGTCGATCGCCTCGCGAGCAGCGGCGCGCAGTGCGGGCAGATCGTCGGGATGCACGAGCGCGTAGAAGCTCTCGATCGGCTCGTTGGTGAGTCCGAACATCGACACGGCGGTGTCGGAGCGCCGCACGACGTTGGTGCCCAGGTCCCAGTCCCACGCCATCATCCGGCCCGACTCGAGCGAGTGCTGGAACTGCTGATTGAGCTCGCGCAGTTCGGCCTGCGTCCGGCGGGCTTCGATGAGCCGATGCAGTTCGCGACGCTTGGCGCGGTGCATCGCGTCGCAGACCAGCGAGATCGCGACGACCAGTGACCCTGCGAGCGACACGCGGACGGGATCGATCGGCGCCGAAAAGATCGTGCTGCTCGGAGGCGCAATGGGCAGCCAATGGAACAAGGCGCCCGAAACGACCGCGGTGATCGCGCCGGCCAATCCGCCGGCGGCCCAGGCCGCGAAGATCACGGCGAGCAGTGTCGGCGCGTAGGTGGCGCGACCGTCGAGGAACGGCAGTGCCGCGATGTGCAGTGCGATGCCGCCTGCGGTAGCCAGCACGATGGCGAGCAGCAGTCGCGTGGGACTCACGCCGCTCGTCGTGGACGGCATCGTCGCAGTGGTGGCGGGCGAGATGCCCTGTGTTGCGTGCATGGGTCCTGCACTTGAACCGGTGGGTAACACAGCGGCGACCGCAGGCTCGCATATTAATCGAGCGATCGGGCACTGATATGTAAGGGTGAAAACGTAGAGGAAAGGGTCTATCGGTCCCGCGTGCGTGGCAAGGCTTCGGGTACGACGCGTGCTTCCGCCGATCGGACTGGATCCGCCTCACGGCGGAGAGGGAGAGCAAACCATGCATGATCCATGCACCTGCGACCGCCTTTCGCGAATTGCAGTACCCGCTTCGTTCCGTCCGAGGAGCTGTCCGTGATCACGATGACGCGTTCGCCGTCGCCTCGCGCCACCGCGATCCGGCGCGAGCCGAGCCTGGTTCCGGTCCGCCCTGTGCTACGGGCCGTCAATGCCGACGCTCCCGGAAACGTGGCAGCCGTCGTGCTGCACCGATCCGAAGAAGATGCGATCGAACGCATCGTGCGGCTGCTGGCGGCGGCCTCGGGCAGTTCGGCGGCGTATCTGGTCGCCGGCGACGGCGGTCGCCCGCGTTGCGTTTGCGCGTTTGGCGCCGAAGCTTCCGACGTCGAATCGCTGACCCATCTTTGGCAGACCACGCAGTCGCGCCAGGGCCTGGTCACGCTGGTGGATCTTCCCGACACCCAGGGGCGTGCGCACCGGGCGCCGACCACCCGTGCGCACGCCGCGTTCTTCGCGGGCATCAAGGTGCGTAGTCCCGACCACGCGCAGCCGGGGATGGTGTGCATTTTCGACCCGATTCCGCACGCGCTGGGGGCAACGGCGCGTCAGCACCTGTTCGACGCCCACGCGTTGATCGAGGAAGAACTGCTGCTTCGACGCCAGGCCGATCACGATCCGCTGACGGGTCTGCTCAACCGGCGCGCGATGGAAGAGCGCATGGCACGCGAATGGCGGCGCGCCACGCGCTCGGCCGGCTCGCTGTGCGTGCTCGCGATCGACCTGGATCACTTCAAGGCGTTCAACGATTCGCACGGACATCTCGAGGGCGACGCGGCGCTGCGCGCGGTCGGCGACGCGATGCTGCGTGCGTTCAAGCGCCCCGCCGACCTGGTCGCGCGGATCGGTGGTGACGAGTTCCTGGTGTGCCTGCCGCAGACGACGGCCGAAGACGCCGAGCGTCTGGCCAATTCGCTGCGCGAACAGGTGCTGGGCGCGCTGGCGCAGTGCAAGAACCAGCTCTCGGTGAGCATCGGATTGGCGACGCTCGCCGACGTCTCGCAGCACGAAGGCGGGTCGCTCGACGTGCTGGCCGCGGCCGACGCGGCGCTGTACGAGGCCAAGGATCGCGGACGCAACCAGGTGGTGCGCTCGCGACAGTTCGATCTGATCCGCCCGACGCCGACCGGCGAACCGGCGCACCCGCGGCACTGATCGTCCCGACGGACTCACGGCGCGGGCGCGCGTTCCGAGCGCTGCTCGGCGGGCTGGCGCCGACGCCCCAGGTTCAACGCCGTATTGATCATCGCCACGTGCGAGAAGGCCTGCGGGAAATTTCCGACCTGGCGGCGCGCACGAGGGTCGTATTCCTCGGCCAGCAGACCCAGATCGTTGCGCAGCGCCATCAGGCGCTCGAACAGGGCTTCGGCATCGTCGCGCCGGTCGCACATCTGGTACGCGTCAGCGAGCCAGAAGCTGCACGCCAGAAAAGCGCCTTCCCCGGCGGGCAGTCCGTCATCGACCGAAGCGCTGTCGTAACGCAGCACGAATCCGTCACGCAGCAGGTGAGCCTCCACCGCCGCGATCGTGCCATGGATGCGAGGGTCCTCGGGCGGCAGGAATCCCACCTGCGGCAGCAACAGCAGGCTGGCGTCCAGCGCCGCGTCACCGTACGCCTGCACGAAGCAGCCGCGGCGCGCATCAAAGCCGCGCTCGCAGACGTCGGCATGGATGCGCGAACGAAGTTGCTTCCAGTGCGCGAGCGGACCTTCCAGGCCATAGTCCTCGATCGCCTTGACCGCGCGATCCACCGCGACCCAGGCCATGACCTTCGAGTGCGTGAAATGGCGCCGCGGCCCGCGCATCTCCCAGATGCCCTCGTCGGGTTGCTGCCACACCGACTCGACGTGCTGCACCAGCGCGCGCTGGAGCGACCAGCTCGACTCGGTTCCGGTGAGTCCGCCGCGGCGGCCGTGATGCAGCGCATCCATCACTTCGCCATAGACATCCAGCTGGAACTGGGTCGACGCGGCGTTGCCGATGCGCACCGGCCGTGCGCCTTCGTAGCCGGGCAGCCAGGGGACTTCCCACTCGTGGAGCCGGCGCTCGCCGCCGACGCCGTACATGATCTGCATCTGTTCTGGATTGCCCGCGACGGCGCGCAGCAACCAGTCGCGCCAGGCCTCGGCCTCTTCGTAGTAACCCGCATTCATCAGCGACAGCAGCGTGAGCGTCGCATCGCGCAGCCAGCAGAAACGGTAGTCCCAGTTGCGATGACCGCCGAGCTGCTCGGGCAGCGAGGTGGTCGCCGCCGCCACGATGCCGCCGGTCGGGGCATAGGTCAGCGCCTTGAGCGTGATCAATGAACGCAGCACGTCGCGGGACCAGCGCCCTTCGAGCCCGAAATGTCGGGCCCACTGCTTCCAGAACTCGAGCGTGCCGGCCAGCGCAGCGCGCGGATTGACCGGCGCCGGCGCCGCCAGGTGCGAAGGCCCATGCGAAAGCACGAAGGGGACGGTCTCGCCTTCAGTGATCGTGAAGCGTCCGACCGTGGTCTTGCCCTCGCCATGCAGCGCCACCGGCGTGCGCAGCACGACCATGTCGGGGCCCGCGATGGCGCGCAGCCCGCCGTCGTCCAGACGCGACACCCACGGCGTCACGGCACCGTAGCCGAATCGCAGGATCAGTTCCGTGCGCATCGGCACCCGACCCCTGACGCCGGTGACCATGCGCACCACGTCCGGCGTGCTGCCGCGCGGCGGCATGAAATCGGTGACCACGACCTCGCCGTCCGCCGTCTCGAAGGTCGTGTCGAGCACCAGCGTGTCGCCGCGATACGAGCGCCGCACCGAGTGCTGCGCCGCCTCGGGGGAAACCAGCCAGCGTCCGTGCGAGCGATCGCCGAGCAGCGCCGCGAAGCAGGCTTCCGAGTCGAAGCGCGGCCAGCATAGCCAGTCGATCGAACCGTCGCGACCGACCAGCGCCGCGGTCTCGCAATCGCCGATCAGGCCGTAGTCCTCGATGGGCGAGGCCACGTCAGCGGTTCTCGAAGTCGATCACGACCTTGACGTCGCCGGGTTCGCGCCGGAGTGCGTCCCTCCATTGCCATAGCGGCACGCGACGCGTGATCAGGCGCGATCGCCACGTCGCGTCGGCGCGTGCCAGCGATGCGGCGGCGTTCTCGTAGTGCCGGCGATTGGCGTTGACCGTGCCGAAGACGACGTCGTTCTCCAGTACCATCGTCCGGTTCAGCAGGCCCACGTCGAGATTCAGCGCATGTCCGCCGGACGAGACGCCCGCGAGGCAGGTGATTCCGAGCGGGCCGGTGAGTTCGATCGCTTCCAGCACTACCGCCGAAGCGCCCGTGCATTCGATGACCACGTCCGGCTTCAGGTCCGCCAGCGACGACAATTCGCCGGTGTGATAGCGGGCGCCCAGATCGTCGACGAGCCGCGGCTTGAGTCCGTCGCTGGTCCTGTCGAACACGTGCGTCTCGAGCCCGCGCTGGACCGACATCATCGCGGCGAGCAGGCCGATCGGTCCGGCGCCGGTCACCAGGACCTTCTGCGGGGCCCAGGCCGCGGCACGACTGCCGATCCGCTCGATCTGCTCCCAGGCCTTGGCGATCACGCTCGCAGGTTCGACCAGCACCGCGGTCAAGCCCAGCTGCGGATCCACGCGCACCGCGAATTCCGGCTCGAGCCGGATGCGTTCCGCCGCGAAGCCGTGGCGCCCCTTGATGCCGCGCTCGGTGTAGAGGCCGTTGCGGCACATGTCCCACTCGCCCGCGGCGCAGCTGGCGCAGGGAACCGGGTCGGGGCGCCGGACGATTCCCACGACGTGATCGCCCGATGAAAAGCCGCATCCGTCGGGCGCCTCGATGACGCGGGCGAGCGACTCGTGCCCGATGACCAGCGCATCCTGGGATTCGGGCGCGACGCCGTAGCGACCGCTGACGAGCTCGCGGTCCGTTCCGCACACGCCCAGCGCCAGCATCCGGGCCAGGATCGGGCCGTCGGCGATCGGCGGTTCCGGGACGTCCGCCAGCCGGGCGCTATCGGCGACCGAAGGGACGATGGTCAGGGCCTGCATGGGGGGGGCGCCTCGAAAGAGTGTGCGCCGGCTGGGGGCACGGCCCGTGCCCGAAGGACGGGCTAGACTCGGCCCGCATCGTTGATCTCCGCGCGGGGTCGTTCGCCATGACCATGGATCCGCCGTTGCTGCCTGCCGTCGAGGGACGCTCGTTCCGGGTGAGTTCGGACGTCTATCTCTCGCCGGAGCGGCTCAAGGCCGAAGTCGAACACGTCTTCAAGAAGACCTGGCTCAACGTTGGTCGCATCGAGGAGCTGCCCGCGGCGGGCTCGTACGTGGTCAAGGAACTGCCCGGCGTGGCGGCGTCGATCGTGATCTCGCGCGACGAGAACGGCCGGCTGCACGGCGTGCACAACGTGTGCTCGCATCGCGGGCAGCGCCTGCTGTGGGATCGTGCCGGGAACTGCGGCAATTCGCTGACGTGTCCGTACCACGCGTGGCGCTACGGGCTCGACGGCGCCGTGCGCCACATTCCCGATGAGGAATCGTTCCCCGGCGTCGATCGCAAACAGCTCGCGCTGGCGCGGATCGCGGTCGACCAGTGGGAAGGTTTCGTGTTCGTGAACCTGCAGCCCGAGCCGCCGCAGACGTTGAGCGAGTACCTGGGCGAGTTCGGCGCCTCGATGGTCGGCTATCCCTTCGAGCGCTTCTCGAAGACCTGCTACTCGTGGACCACCGAGGTGCGCGCGAACTGGAAGCTGCTCAAGGATGCGTTCCAGGAGATCTATCACGTGGGCACCGTGCACCGGCGCACGCTGAGCCAGGTCTCGAACTGGCCCGACAATCCCTACGGCCGACCCTTGAGCGTGGCGCTCGAAGGCGAGCACATCCGCGTGAGCCTTCCGGCCAATCCACGGGCCCCGCTGCTGCCGACCGCGCTGGCGCTGCTGCCGCATCTGCCGCGACCCGCGGGCGAGCTGCCGCGCGGCGTGAATCCCCAGCGCTCGCCGATCTGGATCCAGGACATCGACGTGTTCTTTCCGAACTTCTTCATCGATCCGTCGGAAGGCAAGCTGCTCGGTGCGTACTACACCTACAACTTCTGGCCGTTGGCGGTCGATCGCACGGTCTACGAGATCCGCATCTATTTCCCTGATCCCGAGAACGCCGCCGAGCGCTGGGTGCAGGAGTACCAGAAGGTGCTGTTGCGCGACATCCTGCTCGAGGATTGCAAGGTCGCCGAGCAAAACCACGCCGGCATCGCCACCGGGGTCAAGCCGTACTGCTACTTCCAGACCCACGAGCTGGCGCTGGTTCACACGCTCGAATCGATCGATCGCCGGATCCGGGAGGGCGCGCGATGACGACGCTGCCGCCCGGCTTCGAGAACCTGGCGCCGTACCTGGACTGGGCGCTGGAGACCGAGCCCGAGCGCTCCGCCAAGCGCGCGGCGAGCCGCTTCGAGGACGTGAAGCGCTTCTACGACGCGGTCTTTCCGCTGCTGCCCGCGGCACTGATCCATCTCCAGGCGTTTCGCCTCGAGCACCTCGATGCGCCGTCGCGGACGCTGCTCCAGCTGCTGCTTTCGTATGCGGAGGCGGCGCTGGTGGTCGAGAACTTCGGCCAGGTCGCCGTGCCGGATGGTTACGGAATCGAACGCTTCGAGGTCAGACGCCTGGGCGGTACGTTCTGATCCCCGGTTTTCGCGTTCAGATCCGTTCCAGCACCACGACGGGAATCTCGCGCTGCGTCTTCTGCTGATAGGCGTCGTAGAACGGCCACACGGAATTCATCATCTTCCACAGCGCTTCGCGCTTGGGGCCGGTGACGGTGCGGGCGCGCGCCGAATACTTGTCGCCCCCGACCTGCACCTTCACCTCGGGATTGGCTTCGAGGTTCAGGTACCAGGCCGGATGATCGGGCGCACCGCCCTTGGATGCGACGATGACGGGTCCTTCGGGCGACTCGCCGTAGAACAGCGGCAACTGCAGTTCCTGCCCCGATTTGCGTCCGATGGTCGTCAGCAGCAACGACGCAACGACCTTGGGACCGCCTTTGGCGGAGGCGTCGTACCAATGCCCTGCCGCGCCATCGGTCAGCAGGTAGGCGGTCAGGTGGTCTTGTACCCACTTCGGAAGCTTTGCGGGCGGCTGCGCGCTCATGGTCACTCCGGGTCGTGCTCGAAAACGGATGCGTCGGCCGGCAAGCGGAGCACGACGCATGCCCATCTTGACGAATCGGACCGTCGTCGGCGAGCCGGTGGATCAGCTCGCGTCCGGTGAAAGATCCTCGTTCACCCAAAAGTGCAGATCGTGTCCGAGGAATTCGCGCAGCTTCGATCGGGCGCGAAAGATCCTCGATTTACAGGTGCCGATCGGTTCCGAAAAGATCGCCGAGCACTCCTGGAGCGTGTATTCCTCGACGTCGTGGAACAGCAGGATGGCGCGCTGATCGGGGTTCAGGCGACGCAGGCCCTCGACCAGGCGCAGCTGCAGCTGCTGATCCGCCGCCACTTTCGGCGGATCGGCCGAGCGGCGAGGATCGGGGACCGACGCGAAGCGTTCGACGTCGCCGTCGGACAGCGCGGACCAGCCCTGCGGCTGCAAGCGTGCCCGACGCCAACCGTCGATGTACTCGTTGTAGAGCACGCGCGCCAACCAGACCTCCAATCGCTCGTAGCGTCGGATGGCGTCCCACTGCAGGTAGGACTTCACCAGGACGTCCTGCAGAAGATCTTCCGCAGCCGCCGCACCGCCGGTGAACCGGTAGGCGAGGTGATGCAGATGTTCGATGTGCGGGGCTAGAACCTTTTCGAATTCGCTCGCGCAAATTCGGCGGCCCCATCGTCGGAATAGCGCGCTCATGGAACGTGAAAGAGGCCCGGCTGGCGAGAGGAATCCCTTCCTGAATCACCCTACAGATCCGCAGGCCGAAATTTCGCGCGCACCGCGCGGCGGACCAGCCGGGCGGTCCAGCGGCGAGGCAGGCCAGGTTCGTCGGCCTGGGGCGACCGTTGAGCGCGTGCGACGCGAAGGCCGCAGGGGTCGTCGCGAAGCCGACGGCGCGACGCGTCAATGGAATCGCGAGCCCTTGGAAGGCGTGAGGCAATGCCTACCCGGGAATACATCGTTCACCCTTGCGGCGTCAGCGCCATCCCGGGATGCCACCGAAAAGCAGCGCCCGATGCCTCACCGGATGCGGGGTGGACGGCTCGACCTGCGACCGCTCGACTCGGTCCGTGATCTTGAGACGGCCGGCGGCGACGACCCGTCGGCGCGTCGGGCAACTAGCGACCCTTCTTCTTCTCGGCTTTGGCCGCCTTCTTCTCGGCCGGCGTCTTCTGTGGCTTCTTCTTCGAGTTCTTCTGGGCGTTCATTCCTTTGGCCATGCGGTACTCCGGCTGTGTGCTTTTGGTCGGCCGCCGGATTCTCTTGAAGGCGGCCGCTCGATCTGAAGACGCACCGTACTACGACGCGCCGCCCGACGCAGACCGATGGGTTCCAAAGGGGGCTGCGGCGCGCGCCGTCATTTGGCAGGCAACCGCACGATGCATTGGTGGGAAAGCACGCCTACCGAACGGGAAAAGACGACCCACCCAACGCTCTCCGCCGTGCGTCTGCGCGCTGGTCCATTGCGGACCATGACGGTGGAGAGCAGGGCGTCTGCGTAGACGCCCGAGGGAAAAAATGGCGGAGAGGGTGGGATTCGAACCCACGGTACGCTTGCGCGTACGCCTGATTTCGAGTCAGGTACATTCAACCGCTCTGCCACCTCTCCGCGGCCCGGGTCTGACGACTCGGCGGCTGTGCTAGCGTCTGCCAGCCATGAACCGGACGGCATTCTAGAGGATGCGAGAAGAGGCCGCGAGGATCCCGTGGCTGCGGCTGGCCGGCTGGACGCTGACGCTGGTGACCCTGATGACGATGTCGACCTGCTCGCCGCGGGTTTCGATGATCGAACAGGTGCAGGCCCTGGGCATGCTGCGCGTCGCGACCATCAACAGTCCGACCACCTACTACGAGGGCCCCGCGGGCCCGACCGGCTTCGAGTACGAACTGGCCCAGGGACTGGCTCAGGAACTGGGCGTGGAACTGGCGCTGGTGATCGTCGCCACGCCAGGCGAGGCGCTGCAGGCGGTACAGACCGGACGGGCGCACATCGCGGCGGCCGGCTTGTCGATCACACCGTTGCGCAGCGTGGCGGTGCAGTTCTCCCGGCCGATCCTGAGCGTGACGCCACAGCTGGTGTATCGAATGGGCGGGTCGAAGAAACCCGACGGGCCCGCGGAGATCGGCGACGGGCTCGTGGTGGCTCGACACAGCGCCGGCGCCGAACACCTGGCCCTGCTCAAGCAACGCGTGCCCACGCTCAAGTGGACCGAGACCGAGGATGCCGAGACCGAAGAGCTGTTGCTCAAGGTCGCCAACGGCGAGATCGCGTACACGGTTGCGCCGTCCGACGTGGTCGCGATCAACCAGCGCTACTACCCGCAGCTGCGCGTCGCGTTCGACGTCGCCGAGAAGCAGGACGTCGCGTGGGCGCTCGCTTTGGGCGCGGACGGCACGCTCTTCAACCGCGTGCAGCATTACCTGAGCGGCATCAGCGAGTCCGACCTGGCGCAGCTGCGCGACCGCTATTTCGGCCACGTCGAGCAGGTCGACTATCTCGGTGCCGTGGCGCTGGCCGAGCACGTCGAAACGCGCCTGCCCAAGTATCGCCCCCTGTTCGAGAAGGCCGGGCGCAAGTTCGGGATGGACTGGCGTCTGCTCGCCGCGATCGGCTACCAGGAATCGCATTGGGATCCGGCCGCGGTGAGCCCCACCGGCGTGCGCGGCATCATGCAGCTCACCGCGCAGACGGCGAAGTTCCTGAACGTGGCCAATCGCGAGGACCCGGCGCAGAGCATCCAGGGCGGCGCGCGCTACGTGCGGCGGCTGATCGATCTGGTGCCGACCGAAGTCCCCGAGCCCGATCGCACCTGGCTGGCACTGGCGGCCTACAACATGGGCTACGGCCATCTGCTCGACGTGCGCGATCTCACCCGAAGGCGCGGCGGCGATCCGTCGCGCTGGGTCGACATCCGCGCCGCGCTACCGCTGCTCACGCAACCGCGCTGGTACCAGAAGACCAAGCACGGCTATGCCCGCGGCCACGAGGCCGAGACCTACGTCGGCAACGTACGCACCTACTACGACATGCTGGTGTACCTGTTCGGCGATGCGCCGCAGCAGACGCTCCCGGTAGAGGAGGTCGCGCCGCCCGAGCCCGAGCCCGAGGATCCGCTGAATATCCGGACGCCGGTGCTCTAGGGCGGCGGCTCGCCCTGGGGCCCCGGTCCCACGCCCTTCGCACGGCAGGACGTGCCACTGGCACGTCCTGAAACCCCGCGCTCAGTCGTCATGGTCTGGCATCCCAGGGAACAACACGTCCTGGTAGCCGAAGCGGGTGAAATCCTTGACGCGCATCGGGTACAGGATGCCGTCCAGGTGGTCGCATTCGTGCTGCACCACGCGTGCGTGAAAACCGCTCACGGTGCGATCGATCGCCTGGCCGCGGGCGTCGACGCCGGTGTAGCGCAGCCAGCGGTAGCGCGGCACCACGCCGCGCAGGCCCGGCACCGACAGGCAGCCCTCCCAGCCGTCCTCCATCTCGTCGGAGAGCGGCGTTAGCACCGGGTTGACGAGCACGGTCTCGGGGATCGGCGGTGCGTCCGGGTAGCGCGGGCTGGCGTTGAAGCCGAAGATCACCACGCGCAGGTCCACGCCGATCTGCGGCGCGGCCAGGCCGGCGCCTTCCATCGCTTTCATCGTGTCGAACAGGTCTCCGACGAGCCCGTGCAGGTCACGCGTGTCGAAGCGGTCGACCTCGCGGGCGCGACGGATCAGACGAGCGTCCCCCATGCGCAGCACGTCGCGGATCACGGCGTTTTCTCCGCGGGTGGCGCAGGCGCATCGGGCAGTCGCAGGCGCTCGACGATCTCGCCGCGCACGACGTGGCGATCAATGATCTCGTCGATGTCCGCGGTGTTGCGATAGGTGTACCAGACGCCCTGCGGATAGATCGCCAGGCAAGGTCCTTCCTCGCAGCGCTCCATGCAGCCGGCCTGGTTGACGCGGACCTGGCCCGGCGCGTTGAGCCGCAGCTGGGCGATGCGTGCCTTGGCGTGATCGCGGGCCTGCGTCGCACCCTTGTCGTTGCAGCAGGTGCGGGCGCCCGGAGCGCGCTGGTTGTTGCAGAAGAACAGGTGGTGCCGGTAGTAGCTCACACGAAGACGAAGAGGGCGCGCATGCCCCGGTATTCTGAGGCAGGCGCGACCGGGCCGCAGCTATTTGTCCGGTCGGATCAGCTGCCGCCGAACCCGTACGACAGGTTCACCGCCGTGAAGGTGTCGGTCTTCCTGGTGTCTTCGGGCACGTCGGAATTGTTGCGCAGCGTGAACGACAGCGACGCGAACAGGTTGCCGACGATGCCGAGCTTCAGCTCGCTTATCGCCTCGGTGTACGTGTTGCTCTTGCCGTACTCGACCTTGACCGACTGGGCGAACGCGCTGTGGTCGGAGATCTTCCATTGATACTTGCCGCCGGCGCGGGCGATCGCCTCGTTCTCCTTGTCGCCGGTGTCCTGCTCCTCGGTCTGGCGCGCACCGGCGCCGATCTCGGCATCGAGCGTGTGGACCGGTCCCATCAGCAGATGCCGGCCGTAGCCCACCGTCTCTGCCGTGCGCTCGCGTGTCCCGCCGAACAGGTCCTTCTCCCAGTCGACCGCACCGAATAGGTAGTCGCGATCGTTGATGTGCCAGTCCAGCTTGTCGCCGACGGTGTAGCGCTCGGCGGTGCGGCCGTCCTCGTCGCCCTGGTTGATCGCGGTGGCACTGAAGGCGTTCTTCCACGGCGCCTGTTTCCAGTCGAGCAGGAATTTTCCGTTGAAGGATTCGCTCTCGGAATTGCCGCTGGTGGTCAGCAGGCCGGCACCGGCTTCGCCTTTCCATTCGGCGTGGGCAAGGGACGGGGACAGCAGCAACGCGGCCAGGATGCCGGTTCGGAGCATCAGAGGGTTCTCCATTTGGGTTTGGGAAATCCGCGAACATACGCGCCATGTCCGCGGCGCCCGAGCCCCAGCAATTGACGAGCCTGATCGCCGACGCGGATCTCTGCGTGAAGTGCGCGATCTGCCTTCCGCACTGCCCGACGTATCGCCTTTGGCGTCACGAGGGCGACTCCCCGCGCGGGCGCATCGCGCTGATCCAGGGGCTGGCGTCGGGACTGGTGGTGACCGACGCGCGACTCGAAGCGCATCTCGACGGCTGCGTCTCCTGCCGGCGCTGCGACGATGTCTGCCCCGCGCGCGTGGCGTACTCGCGCGTGCTGGACGGCGGACGTGCGCTGCTCGCTCGCCAGCGACCCGGGCGGACGCGAACGGCGCGCGGCCTGGCCGCGGTGCTGGTCTCCGGCAAAGGCCGCGCGCTGCTGCGGATCGCCTGGACGCTGTATCGGCGCTCGGGCCTGCAGTGGCTGCTGCGTCGCACCGGATGGCTCGGACGCGGCCGGCTCGCGCGTCTCGAATCGTTCGTGCCGGAACGCGTTTGGTCGTTCGAAGTGCCTTTGCCGCGCGAAGTGCCCGCCGCGCACGCCACCCCGATCGCGGTCTTCCGCGGCTGCGCCACCGACCTGTTCGAGCGCGACGCGATCGCCGCGACCGAAAGCCTGCTGTCCGCCGCGGGTTACGCAGTGCGCCCGGTGGTGCGGCAGGGCTGCTGCGGCGCGCTGCACCAGCACGCGGGAATGATCGATGACGCGCGCGCGCTGGCGCAGCGAAATCTCGCGGCTTTCGGCGATCTGCGCATCGCCACGCTCACCAGCGGCTGCGCCGCGACGCTGCGCGACTATCCGCAGCTGGTGCCCGGCGCCGATGGCGACATGCAGGCGCGGGTGCGCGAGTTCAGCGACTGGCTGCTGCAGGCCCAAGCACGGCCGCTGGCATTCGAGCCGTTGCAGCGCCCGCTGCGCGCGGCCCTGCACGTGCCGTGCACGGCGGCGAGCACGATGAAATCGGAAGGATCGCTGCGCGCGTTGCTGGCGCGCGTGCCGGGGCTCGAGATCGTCGACATCGACGCGGGGCTGGGCTGCTGCGGCGCGGCCGGCAGCCACTTCATCACGCATCCGGAACAGGCCGACCGGATGCTCGCGCCCAAGCTGGATTCGATCGCGCGGCTGGCCCCGGACGTCGTGTTCAGCGCCAACGTCGGATGCTCACTGCACCTGGCCGCGGGAATGCGGCGCGCCGGGCCTACGGCGTCGGAGCCGGCGTCGCGGGTGCAGGCGATTCGGGAACCGGCGTCTGGGGGGCAGGCGCCGCTGGCGCAGCGGTCGGCTCCGCCGGTGCTGCATCCGGCGACGTGGCTGGCGCGGCAGTTGGCGCGCCCGCGCCCGGCGCCGTAGGACCGGGCGAGATCGCACCGGGCTGCGAATCGGGCTGCGCTTCGGGCGGTGCGGTCACGACGGGCGACGGCTGCTGCGATTCGCGCGCGGTGGTCGCCTCGATGCGCAACAACAGCATCTCGGCCAGTTCGTTTTCGAGGTATTCGCGCAGGCGCTCGGCTTCCTGTTCCTTGGGCAGCACCTGCTGCGCGTTGAAGCTGTAGTCGCGACGGGCTTCGATCGACGTGGGCGGGATCCACACGTGCTGGCCGGTGCGGACCTCGTATCGAACGCGCAGGATCAGCTCGTACTCCAGCGCCTTGCCGTCCGGTCCGACCGAGAGCACTTCGCGCGATTCGCGCAGCTCGGACAGCCGGATCAGCGTCACGCCGTCGTCGTCCTTGGTCTCGATCTTGGCGCCGCGACGTGCCAGACGATCGCGCAACGACGTCTCGACCGGCGGCTCCGACACGCGGTACGGCTGCACCATGTCGATGCGCACGCGCTTGAGCGGATCGGGCAGCGGCCGCGTGCCGGCGGCGTGGAACCCGCAGCCGGCGAGCAGCAACGCCCAGACCAGCCCGAGCGCGATCGCCTTCATACGACGAGGTTCACCAGCTTGCCCGGCACCACGATCTTCTTCTTCACCGCGGCGCCGGCGACGAACTTCTGCACGTTCACATCGGCCATCGCCGCCTCCAGCACCTGCTCCTGCGTCGCCGCGCGCGGCACCTCGATGTGCCCGCGCAGCTTGCCGTTGACCTGCACCACGAGCGCGACGGTGTCCTTGATCCTTGCCGCCTCGTCCGCGACCGGGAAGCGCGCGTCCAGCGCATCGCGACGACCGGTGAGCGCCTGCCACAGCACGTGCGTGGCGTGCGGGACGATCGGATTGAGGATCAGCACGACGTTCTGCCAGACCTCCTGGAGCACCGCGCGACCTTGCGCCGAAGCGTCCTCGAACTTCGCCACCGTGTTCATCAGCTCCATCACCGCGGCGATCGCGGTGTTGTACTGCTTGCGGCGGCCGAAGTCGTCGCCGACCTTGGCGATGGTGTCGTGCAGCGCGGCGCGCAGCGCCTTCTGTGCCGGCGTCAGATTGGCGGTGTCGAGCGGCCCTGCAGGGCCCTGCTCGACGTGCGCCTGCACGCCGCGCCACAGCCGGCGCATGAAGCGCGCGGCGCCTTCGACGCCGGCATCGTTCCATTCGAGCGAAGCGTCCGGCGGCGAGGCGAACATCGCAAAGAGGCGCACGGTGTCGGCGCCGTAGCGGTCGATCAGCACCTGCGGATCGATGCCGTTGTTCTTCGACTTGGACATCTTCTCCACGCCGCCGATCTGCACCGGTTCGCCCGTGGTCTTGAGCTTTGCGGCCAGCGGATGACCCTTGGCGTCGTGCTCGATGGTCACGTCGGCCGGATTGATCCAGGTCTTCTTGCCGGTCTGCTCGATGAAGTAGGTCTCCTTCACCACCATGCCCTGCGTCAGCAGGTTGGTGGCCGGCTCGTCGCCGCGCACGAAGCCCTCGTCGCGCATCAGCTTGTGGAAGAAGCGGAAGTACAGCAGGTGCAGGATCGCGTGCTCGATGCCGCCGATGTACTGGTCCACCGGCAACCAGTAGTGCGCGCGCTCGTCGACGAGCTGCTGCGCTCCGGGCGAGGTGAAGCGCGCCGAGTACCAGCTGGATTCGAAGAACGTGTCGAACGTGTCGGTCTCGCGCTCGGCCGGACCACCGCAGCACGGGCACGTGGTCTTGCGCCACTCCGGGTCGGCCTTGATCGGAGACTTCACGCCGGTGAATTCGACGTCCTCGGGCAGCACCACGGGCAGCTGGTCCTCGGGCACCGGCACCGCGTCGCAGTTGGCGCAGTAGATGACCGGGATCGGGCAGCCCCAGTAGCGCTGGCGCGAGACGCCCCAGTCGCGCAGGCGGAAGTTCACGCGGCGCTTGCCGATGCCCTGCTTCTCGAAGCGCTCGGCGAGCGCGTCGAACGCCTGCTGGTAGTTCAGGCCGTCCAGCCCGTTGCCCGAGTGCACCACGCGCATCTCGGGATGGAGCTTGTCCGCGTACCAGTCCTGCCAGCGCTGGATCTCGTAGGTCTCGCCGGGGATCGCGATCACCTGCTTGATCGGCAGGTCGTACTTGAGCGCGAACGCATGGTCGCGCTCGTCGTGACCGGGCACGGCCATCACCGCGCCGGTGCCGTAGCCCATCAGCACGAAGTTGGCGGCGAAGATCGGCACGCGCTCGCCGGAGATCGGATGGGTCGCGAAGATACCCAGCGGCATGCCGCGCTTCTCCATCGTCTCCATGTCGGCTTCGGCCACGCCGCTGCGCGACGCATCCTTGAGGAACTCGGCCAGCGCCGGATCCTTCGCGCCGGCGGCCAGCGCCAGCGGATGCTCCGCCGCCACGGCAACGTAGGTCACGCCCATGATCGTGTCCGGGCGCGTGGTGTAGACCGTCAGCGGGTCATGGCCTTCGACCTGGAACGAGAACTCCAGACCCTCCGAGCGCCCGATCCAGTTGCGCTGCATCGTCTTGACCGAGTCCGGCCAGCCGGGCAACGCATCGAGGCCGTCGAGCAGTTCCTGCGCGTAGGCGGTGATCTTGAGGAACCACTGCGGAATCTCGCGACGCTCGACCACCGCGCCCGAACGCCAGCCGCGACCTTCGACGACCTGCTCGTTGGCCAGCACCGTCTGGTCGACCGGGTCCCAGTTCACGACCGCGTTCTTGCGGTAGCACAGGCCCTTCTTCATCAGGCGCGTGAACAGCAGCTGTTCCCAGTGGTAGTACTCCGGACGACAGGTCTGCACCTCGCGCGTCCAGTCGTAGCCGAAGCCCAGCGCGTCGAGCTGGGCCTTCATGTACTCGATGTTGGCGTACGTCCACTTGGCCGGCGCCGTGTGGTTGGCGATGGCCGCGTTCTCCGCCGGCAGGCCGAACGCGTCGAAGCCCATCGGCTGGAGCACGTTCTTGCCCAGCATGCGCTGGTAGCGGCTCATCACGTCGCCGATGGTGTAGTTGCGCACGTGCCCCATGTGCAGCTTGCCGCTGGGGTAGGGAAACATCGACAGGCAGTAATACTTCTCGCGCGTCGGGTCTTCGGTGACCTCGAAGGCGCGGTTCGACTTCCAGAATTCCTGGGCGGCGCGTTCGATGGCGCGCGGTTCGTATTCGGGGTTCACGACGGGTTGAAGCGGATCGGGCGCGGGGCGCGAAGCGCGCAAGTCTACCTTCTTGAGTGCCCCCTCTCCCCATCCCCTCTGCCCGCACGCGGGGAGAGGGGTTCATCGGCTAAGGTTCCTGCGATGAAATTTGACCTCGCCGCCTGGGGCGCCGAACTGACGCCGGATCGCCCCGCGATCTGGTTCAACGGCCGCTGGTACAGCTACCGGGACCTCAACGAGCGCGCCACGCGCCTGGCCAACTGGCTGGCCGCGTCGGGCATCGGCTATGGCGCACGCGTGGGCCTGCTGGCCGGCAACCACCTGGCGCATTTCGACCTGATGTTCGCGGCGCCCAAGCTGGGGTTCGTGTTCGTGCCGTTCGACATCTACCACCTGCCGTCCGACATCCGCGTGCAGGCCGAGCGCGTGGGATGCGACCTGCTGGTCTACGACACGCGTTTCGGGGACGTCGCCGCCAAGGCCTTCGCTTGTCCGCGCGCGACGCTCGAGCAGTACCGCGCTTGGCTGGGACATTCGAGCCGGGTGTATCCGGAGCCGCCGGTGCTCTCGCCCGAAAGCATCCAGATGATCCTGTTCACCGACGGCGAGGACGGCGTCTCGCACCCGGCGCTGATCCCCTATCGCCAGGTCCTGTCCAACGCGCAGAGCACGGCGATGGTCTGGGAGCTGGGGCCCGAGGATTGCGCGATCCAGGCCACGCCCTGCTTCCAGGCCTCGGTCCACGTGCTGGCGGTGCCGCTGCTCGCCGTCGGCGGACGCGTGGTGCTGATGAACGCCTTCGACGCCGGCGAGTTCCTGCGCCTGGCGCAGCGGCTGGAGGCGACGGCGATGTTCCTGCAGCCCGACATGTATCGGCGCCTGATCGACGACGCGGAATTCGCCGGCGCCGACCTGCAGCGCGTTCGATGGGCGATCTGCCTGGGCGTGTCGTGCCCCGAATCCGTGGCGCGGGCGCTGCGTGAGCGCGGCGTGCCGTTCAAACGCGGCTATGGCACCACCGAGGTGGGCGTGAACTGCTTCGAGATCGGCGTCGAGGAAGCGGCCGACCATCCCGAGTCGGTCGGCCGGCCCATGCCGCACCTGGACGTGGAGATCCGGCGCGCCGACGGATCGGCCTGCGGAGTCGACGAAGTCGGCGAGCTGACGTTCGCGGGGCAGGGCGTGTGCGCGGGCTATCTCGATCCGGGGCAGGCGTGGCCTGCGGTGTATCGCGACGGCTGGTACTGGAGCGGCGACATGGCACAGCGTGACGCCGACGGCCGCCATTTCCTGCGCGGTCGGCGCGACGAAGGCTACGTGTCCGACGGCAAGCAGGTGTATCCGGCGCAGGTCGAGCACGTGATGGAGCAGTGCTTCGGCGTCGCCGAGTGCATGGTCATCGGCATCCCCGGCGCCCGCGCCGACGCAACCGGACTGGCCGCGGTGGTCGTGCGTCCCGGCATGATCACCGGCGCCGAACTGCTGCGCCGCGAGCTGCGCGGAAAACTGCCGGCGTATGCCGTGCCCTCGGTGATCCTGTTCGTCGACGAGCTGCCGCGCACGCCGCAGGGCGCGCCCGATCGCATCGCGCTGCGACGCATGCTCGAGGCCCAGGACGCCTGAGACCGAAAACGGGAACGGCCCGCTCGAGGCGGGCCGTTCGATACGCGTCACGCCGATTCAGCGGCGGTCATCGTGGCGGTTGCGGAAGCGTTCCTGCCAGTTGCGTCCGTCGCCTTGGCCGCGATGGTCGCGGCCACCGCGATAGTCGTGTCCACCGCCGCGATGATCGTGCCGGCCCCGATCGTTCCAGCGCTGGCCGTTTCCGCGCCAGTCGTGGCCATGGCCGCGCCAGTGCTGATGGCCCCCCCGGTCCCAGTGCCGACGATGGTCGTGGTGGTAATGGTGGTGATGGTCGTGCCGATCGTAGTACCGATACGACGGACGCCCCGAGTAGGAGCGATAGCGCGGTCCGTAGTCGTGGTAGTGATAGACCGGACGCGGCGCGTAGTACTCGTGGACGTGGTAGCTCGACGCGTAGTCGTCGTAGTAGTAGCCGCCGAGCGGGATGCCGAGCCCGATGCTGACGTCGACGTCAGCCGACGCGGTGCCGGCGACACTCGCCAGACCCACCAGCAAGGCGCCCGCCAGCCATCTCTTCGTTCGATTCATCGCAGCCATGTGCCTTCTCCTGCCTTGTGAGGCGGATCGTGGCGTCGGTGCAATGAACCGGTTCTTAACTGAACTGAACGATGGTGGCGGGGCTCGCTCGGGGCCCCAGCCCCGAGCCTTCGCCGGGCAAGGCGTGCCACTGGCACGCCTTGAAACCCCCGGCTCAGTCCGCCCGATCGGCGCGCTTGCGCTCGTGTTCCTTCAGGAACTTCTTGCGCACGCGGATGGCGGCCGGAGTGAGCTCGACGAGCTCGTCGTCGTTGATGAATTCCAGCGCCTGTTCGAGGGAGAACTTCACCGGCGGCACCAGCAGCACGTTCTCGTCGCTGCCCGAGGCGCGCATGTTCGTCAGCTTCTTGCCGCGCAGCGCGTTGACGACCAGGTCGTTGTCGCGCGAGTGGATGCCCACGATCTGGCCTTCGTAGATGGCCTGGCCGGGGTCCAGCATCATCTTGCCGCGTTCCTGCAGGTTGAAGATCGCGTAGGCCGGGGCTTCGCCCTGGTCGTTGGAGATCATCACGCCGTTGTGGCGCTGGCCGATGTCGCTGTTCTCGGTCTTCGGGCCGAAGTGATCGAAGTTGTGGAACAGCAGACCGGTGCCCGAGGTCATCGACATGAACTCGGTCTGGAAGCCGATCAGGCCGCGCGACGGGATCATGTAGCTCAGGCGCACGCGGCCGCGGCCATCGGGAACCATGTCGAGCATCTTGCCGCCACGCTCGGCCAGACCCTGGATCGTGCCGCCCTGGTGCTTTTCCTCGACGTCGGCCACCAGCGATTCGTACGGCTCGCACATCACGCCGTCGATCTCCTTCAGGATCACCTGCGGACGCGAGACGGCGATCTCGTAGCCCTCGCGGCGCATGTTCTCCAGCAGGATGCCCAGGTGCAGCAGGCCACGACCCGAGACGCGCTGCTGGTCGGGCGCCTCGCCCGGCTCGACGCGCAGCGCGACGTTGGTCTTGAGTTCGCGCTGCAGGCGCTCGGCGATCTGGCGGCTGGTGACGTACTTGCCTTCCTTGCCGGCGAACGGCGACTTGTTGACCTCGAAGGTCATGCTCATCGTCGGTTCGTCGACCTGCAGCGTCGCGAGCTGCTCGGGGTTTTTCGGATCGCACACGGTCTCGGAGATGCCGAGCTCGTCGATGCCGGTGATGGCCACGATGTCGCCGGCCTGCGCCTCGGGCACCTCGACCTTGTCCAGGCCCATGAAGCCCAGCACCTGCAGGACCTTGCCCATGCGGACCTTGCCCTCGCGGTTGACGACCGACACCGGCGAGTTGGGCTTGATGCTGCCGCGCTTGATGCGGCCGGTGCCGATGACGCCCACGTAGCTGGAATAGGCCAGCGAGGTGATCTGCATCTGGAACGGACCGTCCATTTCCACGCCCGGCGCCGGCACCTTGTCGACGATGGCCTGGAACAGCGGGTCCATGTTGCCTTCGCGGATGTCGGGGTTGTCGCCTGCGTAACCCATCAGGCCGCTGGCGTAGATGAACGGGAAGTCGAGCTGCTTTTCGTTGGCGCCGAGCTTGTCGAACAGGTCGAACACCTGGTCGACGACCCAGTTCGCACGGGCGCCCGGCCGGTCGATCTTGTTGAGCACGACGATGGGATTCAGGCCCATCGCGAAGGCTTTCTGGGTCACGAAACGGGTCTGCGGCATCGGGCCGTCGACCGAGTCGACCAGCAGCAGCACCGAGTCGACCATCGACAGCACGCGCTCGACTTCGCCGCCGAAGTCGGCGTGGCCCGGCGTGTCGACGATGTTGATGCGGTAGGTGATGTCGGTGCGCTTGTCGTGCCAGCGCAGCGCGGTGTTCTTGGCCAGGATCGTGATGCCGCGCTCACGCTCGAGGTCGTTCGAATCCATGATCCGTTCGCCGAGTTCCTCGCGCTTGTCGAGCGTTCCCGACTGGCGAAGGAGCTTGTCGACGAGCGTCGTCTTGCCGTGGTCGACGTGGGCGATGATGGCGATGTTGCGAAGGTTCTGAATCATGGGATCGGCCATACGGGCCTGGACAAAAGGTCGCGGAGTTTACGCGGCCCCACGTGAAACTTCACGGTGAATCGCTTTCGAGACGCGTCCGATGGCCGGGTCCCGGGCGGTTTCAAAGGTCCACTCCTCGAAGCTTTTCAGCGTGTTCTCGCGCCAGGCGGTGCGGATTGCCATCCGCGTGGCAGGGCTCCGATCGACGGAAGGCGCCGTTCAGGCCGGTGACGCGGTCGCCCCGATCTGCCGCAGCAGGCTGGCGAGGCGCCCGGCCCAGGTCGTCTGTCCGCTTTCGTCGGCGATCAGGTCCTGGCGGATCTGGATGCCGACGTGCGCGATGCCGCGCGCGGCCCCGTGGACCGCGAGCGTCTGGTCCCGCTCGTTGTCCAGCGCGAAGGGTTCGTTGTCCCCGACCAGCAGACGCTCGTCGCGACGCAGCCCCGCAAGCAGCGCCTTGGCCGTGACGGTGTCGGTGCGGTGCATGACGCCGATGTGCCACGGGCGTGCGATGCCGCGATAGGCCGGGGTGAAGCTGTGCAGCCCGACCAGGATCAGCGGGCGACCGGCAGTGCGGCGCGCTCGTACCAGCGCGTCGAGCGCCGCGTGATATGGATCGAACACCGCGGTGCGGCGTGCCTCGACCTGTTCCGGCGTGAGGTCGAGATTGCCTTCGACCTGGCCCCATTCGCTGCGCTCGGTGATCGACTCCTTCGAACCGGGCGCGCGATTGCAGTCGATCACCAGGCGCGAATAGCTCTGCAGGACCAGCGCGGCTTCCAGGCGCTGTGCCAGGCGCGTGGCCAGGCCTTCCACGCCGACGTCCCATGCGACGTGGCTTTCGAGTTCGGTGTCGGTCAGGCCCAGGCTGCCGAGCGCCCGCGGGATGCGGCGTCCCGCGTGGTCGCAGGCGATCACGATGGGCGAGCCGCCCTCTTCGTGGCGCAGCTGCACGGCTGCGGGCTCGTCCCGCTCGAGCAACCCGGATGCAACGTTCGGTGCGCCGGCAGGACGATTCGCGGCGCGTGACGGTCTGGAGGAGGGCACGGACTCAGCTCCCGGTCTTGGCAGTGGCGCCAGGCGCAGGCGGACGCTTGGTGGCTTCCACGCTCTCGTTGATGTTGTGCGGCACCGACCACTGGTCCATTTCCATGCCGGCCTGCTTGAGGCCCGTGATGAGCAGCCGCAGCGCCGGCCGGTTGCCACGCGTGGCGATGCCGCCGCCACTGCGCGCGAGCAGGTTTTCGAAGCGATCGACGAACGCCGCCCGGTCCCGATTGGCGTTGCCGATCGACAGGCGTGCGCGGGCCCAGCTCTCGACGCGCTTGTAGTCGACCGAATTGGTGGCAAACGTCGATGCGGGAAATTTCACGACCACGGTGTCGCCGTGGCGGGAGGTCGTTCCGCCGCCACTGAAGGCGCTGACGAGCAGGGATTGGGGTGTGGACACGGGAGGCTTCCAGAAGGAGCGGCTGCGGGATCGGCGGCCAGGTCGCAATGCTGGAGGCGTCTGTAGGAGCACGGCGCGCAGGTTGTCGCCATGTCCGCGGGCAGTATGCCCGCAATCGCACACGGCCAGTGGCCAACGCGATGCGACGGCCTCGTCAGGCGTCGTCGATCGCGCGCGGCCAGCTGTCGTGCAGCAGGCGGGACAAGGCGCGATCGGCGAGCAGCCTTCCGCCCGTCTGGCAGCGGGCGCAGTAGTTCGCCTCGTTGTCGGCATAGACGATCCGCTGCACCGGCGTGCCGCAATCCGGACACGGCAGCCCGAATCGCCCGTGCACGGCCATCGCGGCGTGGAACGCGGTGACCTTGGGCGGCCAGCCGCCCGCGGCCTGCGCCTCCTGCCGCAGGTGATCGGTCCACTGCGACAGCACGCAGCGCGTGGCGTCGAACACGCGTGCGCAGGCCGCATCGTCGATCGACTGCGTCTTCAGGAACGGCGAGAGCCGCGCGCGATGCAGGATCTCGTCGGAGTACGCGTTGCCGATGGCCGCGAAGATCGTGGGATCGGTCAGCGCCCGCTTGAGGGTGTGGTTGTCGCGACGCAGTCGCGCGGTGAACGCCGCCAGATCGATCGCCAGCGGCTCGAGGCCGCCGCGATCCATCTTTGCCAGTTCGGCCTCGGACGCGAACAGGTGCAGCGCGGCGCGTCGCTTGGTGCCCGGCTCGGTCAGCAAAAGCGAGCCCGTTTCGAAGTCGAACGCGCACAAGCCCTTCGCGCCCGGTTTTTTCCAGTGCAGGCGCCCGAGGATCATCAGGTGCACCGCGGCGCAGGCACCGCCTTCGAATCGCAGCACGAGGCGCTTGCCGATGCGGGACGTCCCGACGAGCCTGCGTCCGCCGAAGTCGGCCGGTCGGGGCGTCACCGTGCGCAGCACGAAGGGATTGCCCAGGCGGATCGCCTTCAACGTCTGCCCGAGCGCCCGAGCCTCGAGACACTCGAGGTAGACGCTCAGGTCGGGCAGCTCCGGCATGCCGGCCCGGTGCGGTTCACATCGCGCGGATGGCCGACGCGGCCCGCCGCGCCTTGGCCCGCGCCGCCTCGACGCTCTCGTCGAGCGCCAGCGCCACGCCCATGCGCCGCTTGCCGACGATCTCGGGCTTTCCGAACAGACGCAGCATCGTGTCGGGCTCGGCCAGCGCCTGCGCCGCGCCGTTGAAGGCGGGCGCCACCTGATTGCCCTCGCAGAGAATGGCGCAGGAAGCGGCAAAAGGTCCGCGCGCACGGATGTTGGGAATCGGCAGGCCCAGGATCGCGCGCACGTGCAGCGCGAACTGGCTCAGGTCCTGCGAGATCAGCGTGACCAGGCCGGTATCGTGCGGCCGTGGCGAGACTTCGCTGAAGATCACGTCGTCGCCCTTGACGAACAGTTCCACGCCGAAGATTCCGCGGCCGCCCAGCGCGCGCGTGACCTTGTCGGCGATCTCCTGCGACCTGGCCAGCGCCGCTTCGGACATCGGGTGCGGCTGCCAGGACTCGCGGTAATCGCCGTCGACCTGCAGATGCCCGATCGGCGCGCAGAACGAGGTGTTGGTGCCGCATTCCTCGTTCATGCCCGGCGGGCCCAGCCAGTGGCGCACGGTGAGCAGCGTGATCTCGTAGTCGAAGTCGACGAAGCCTTCGACGATCACTTTGCCCCGACCGGCGCGGCCACCGGCCTGCGCGTAGTCCCAGGCCTTCTGTACGTCCGCCACGGTCTTGACCGTCGACTGACCCTTGCCCGAGCTCGACATCACCGGCTTGACCACGCACGGAATGCCGATGGCCTCGATCGCCGCCCGGTATTCGGCCTCGGTTTCCGCGAAGCGATACGGCGAGGTGGGAAGTCCCAGCTCCTCGGCCGCCAGACGGCGGATGCCCTCGCGATCCATCGTCAGGCGCGCCGCGCGCGCCGTCGGCACCACGATGAAGC
The DNA here is from genome assembly GCF_020697055.1 of Panacagrimonas sp. GTDB lineage: Bacteria > Pseudomonadota > Gammaproteobacteria > Nevskiales > Nevskiaceae > Panacagrimonas. Next base: position 124,845 of record NZ_JAJFBP010000004.1, read on the forward strand.
CTTCCTTCTCCAGCTCCAGCAGCGTCGGCGTATGGATCGCCTCGATCTCCGGGACGATCAGCGTCGGGCCTTCCAGTTCGATGACGCGGCGCAGCTCGGCGCCGTCGAGCATCTTGATCACGTGGCTGCGGTGCGCGACCTGCATCGCGGGAGCGTTCGAATACCGGTCCACCGCGACCGTCTCGACGCCGAGGCGCTGCAGTTCGATCACGACTTCCTTGCCCAGCTCCCCCGAGCCGAGCATCAGCACGCACACGGCGTTGACCGACAGCGGCGTGCCCAGCGTGATGGTCGAGACCTGGATGGCCGGCGGCTGTGGAAGGTCAGACATGGGATCTCCGAGCGCGATGCATGCGCCACGCGGCGCGGTATTCCGTCGAGAGGTAGCCGATCAGCGCCGACAGCGTGCCGCGCTGCAGGTCCGGGCCCAGCCCATCGGCCAGGCGAAACAGGTTCAGGTAGTACCAGCCGATCTCGCCGAAGGCGTTGAGCTGGCGGAACAGCGCAAGCTTCGAGGTCGGCGAGAACAGTCCGCGATCGGCCAGCACCAGTCCGCGTTCGAACGCCGGCAGCTCGCGCGTCTCGCCGCGCAGCAGCGCACCCGCGACGTCGGTGTGCGTGCACAGCGGACGCGCCAGTCCGATCACGTCGCACACGCCTTCGTCCACCGCCGTTTCCATGGTCTCGCGCGTGCGAAAACCGCCCGTGACCATCAGCGGCATCTTCGCCACCTTGCGCACGCGCTCGGCGTATTCGAGGAAGTAGGCCTCGCGTCGTCGCGTGCTTTCGCGCTTGGGCGCGGCGGTCGACGCATCGCCCTGGTGACCGAGCAGCGCCGGCTGCTCGTAGTTGCCGCCGGAGAGTTCGAGCAGATCCACCGACTCGTCGTTGAGCCAACCGACGACCTGCACGCAATCGTCGTTGGTGAAGCCGCCTTTGCGGAAGTCGTCGGAATTGAGCTTCACGCTGATCGGGAAATCCGCGCCGACCGCGCGACGCGTCGCGCGCAAGACCTCGATCAGCATCCGCGCCCGGTTGGAAAGGTCACCGCCCCAGGCATCGGTGCGTCGATTGGTCACCGGCGACAGGAACGAGCTGAGCAGGTAGCCGTGCGCGGCGTGGATCTGCACGCCGGTGAAACCGCAGTCGCGCGCGATCACCGCGACCTTCGCGAAGCGTTCGATCAGATCCAGGATCTCGGGTTCGGTCAGCGCACGCGGCTTGCCGAAGTTGCCGAGCAGACCGAGCTGCTCGGCCGACGGCGCCATCGGCTGGCGCGTGACGTAGCGCGGCGACTGGCGGCCGGGATGATTGATCTGCATCCAGAGATGGTTGCCGCCGCTGGTGCCGGCCTTGGCCCAGCGGGCCAGTCGCTGGCGCGCCTCGCCGTCCTGCGTCATCGCATCGGTGATGTCGATGGTCACGTTCGCGGGCCGCTCCAGCACGCGCCGATCGATCTGCACGTTGCCGGTCAGCAGCAGGCCGGCGCCGCCGTCGCTCCAGCGCCGGTACAGCGTGTCCAGGCGCGGGGTCGCGCGCAGGTGCTCGTCGGCGAGCCCCTCGGTCATCGCGGCCTTGCACAGGCGGTTGGGCAGTACCGCGCCGCACGGCAGGGTCAGGGGACGCGACAGGATGTCGGAAGGCGATGGGGTCATCGGGTCGGGACGCAACGTCGGGAATCGCGGGATTCTGCCGCGTCAGCGCTGGCAGTGGGCGCAGAAGAAGCTCGAGCGCTGGCCGATGACCTTGCGACGGATCGGCCGGTTGCAGTTGCGGCAGGCCTGGCCTTCGCGCCCGTACACGTAGAGATCCTGCTGGAAATAGCCCGACTCGCCGTTGGCGCCGGCGAAGTCGCGCAGCGTGGTGCCGCCCTGGACGATGGCCTCGTCCAGCACCTCGCGGATGCGCGCGGCCAGAGTGGCGTATTCGGTGCGGCTCACGCGTCCGGCGGCGCGACCCGGCCGGATGCCGGCGCGGAACAGCGCTTCGGCCGCGTAGATGTTGCCGGCGCCCACGACGATGCGGCCGTCCATCACGAAGTTCTTCACCGCCGCGCTGCGGCCGCGCGATCGTTCGAAGAGGTAGTCGCCGCTGAAGACCGGATCGAAGGGCTCGGGGCCCAGGCCGCGCAGCAGTTCGTGATCCGGTTCGTCGGCGCCCCACAGCAGGACGGCGCCGAAGCGGCGCGGATCGTGGAAGCGCAGCAGGCGGCCGCTGTCGAGCTCGAAATCCAGGTGATCGTGCTTGACCAGCGGCTCGTGCGGGTCGAGCACCCAGATGCGGCCGGACATGCCCAGATGGATCAGCAGCCGATCGCCGCTGTCCAGGTGCAGCACCAGGTACTTGGCGCGACGGTCCGCCCGCTCCACGCGCCGACCTTCCAGTCGCACCGCCAGGTCGGCGGGGACGGGCCAGCGCAGTCGACGGTCGCGCACCACCACGCGCTGCAGGCGCCGACCCAGCACGTGCGGCTCGATGCCGCGGCGGATCGTTTCGACTTCGGGCAGTTCGGGCATCGCCGTGGTGCCGCGGCGCCCTCAGAAGGCGAAGCGCGCGATCTCGAAGGCGATGGCCGCGATGAAAGCGGACGCCGGGATGGTGAAGATCCACGCCCAGACGATGTTGCCCGCCACGCCCCAGCGCACCGCCGAGAAGCGCCGGGCGGCGCCGACCCCGACGATCGAGCCGGTGATGGTGTGCGTCGTCGAGACCGGCACGCCCAGGCTCGTGGCGAGGAACAGTGCGGTGGCGCCGCTGGCCGATGCGCAGAAGCCGCTGACCGGTCGCAGCTTGGTGATGCGCTGACCCATCGTCTTGACGATGCGCCAGCCGCCGAACAACGTGCCCAGTCCCATCGCGGTCTGGCAGGCGATCACGACCCAGAACGGCAGGTCGGCGTCCTTGGAGAGCGAGCCCGAGACGATCAGCAGCAGCCAGATGATGCCCATCGTCTTCTGCGCATCGTTGCTGCCGTGCCCCAGGCTGTAGAGCGCGGCGGAGACGAACTGCAGGCGGTTGAAGGTGCGCTCGGCGCGCTTGGCCGGAGACCGGAAGAACAGCCACGCGCACCCCAGCATCAGCAGCGCACCCAGCGCGAAACCGAACAGCGGCGACAGCACGATCGCGACCGACACCTTGAGAAAACCCTCGGACAGCAGCGTGCCGGTGCCGCCCTTGGCGATCGCCGCGCCGGCCAGTCCGCCGATCAGCGCATGCGACGAGCTCGACGGGATGCCGAAGTACCACGTGATGACGTTCCAGGAGATCGCGCCGACCAGTGCGCCGAACACCACGTAGGTGTCGATCACGTTCGGATCGACGATGCCCTTGCCGACGGTCGCGGCCACGTGCAGGCCGAAGAACAGGAAGGCGATGAAGTTGAAGAAGGCCGCCCAGATGATCGCCATCTGCGGTGACATCGCACCCGTGGAGACGATCGTCGCGATCGAATTGGCCGCGTCGTGGAAGCCGTTCATGAAATCGAAAATCAGCGCCACCGCGATCAGCGCGATCAGCACCTCCATGCCGATGAGCATGTTCAGGAGTTCTCGATGACGATGCCTTCGATGGTGTTCGCCACGTCCTGACAGCGGTCGGTGACCGATTCCAGGAGCTGGTAGATCTCCTTCATCTTGAGCACCTGCAGCGCGTCGGTGCCGTCGCGGAAGAGCTTGGCCATGGCACTGCGCATCACGCGGTCGGAATCGCCTTCGAGCCGGTCGATCTCACTGCACAGCTCCAGGATCTGCTTGGTGTTCTTCAGGTCCCTGAGCTGGAAGACGGCGAGTTTCACTTTTTCCGCGCTGGTCAGGCACAGCTCGGCCAGCTCGCGCGCCGCATCGGTGACGTCGTGGATGTCGTAGAGGAACATGCACTGCGACACGTCCTCCATCAGATCCAGGATGTCGTCCATGCGCCCGATCAGGCGATGGATGTCGTCCCGGTCGATCGGGGTGATGAACGTGTGGTGCAGCAGGTCCATCGTCGCCGCCGTGATCTTGTCCGCGCGATGCTCGATGTTCTCGATGTTGCGCTTGCGCTCGTCGAGCTCACGCACGTTGCCCATCAGCGCCTTGAGCTGTTCGGCGCCGAGCACGATCTGCTCGGCGTGCTCGTTGAAGAAATCGAAGAAGCGCCCCTCCCGGGGCATCAGGCGTCCGAACATCGGTAGGGTCCTTGGGTCGGCCCCGTGCTCTGGTGGTGGCGCGGGTGCGGCTTCTGAGGCGCGCACTTTAGCTCCGGGCCGCGCCTGCGGGCAGACTTGAGGCGTGAACGGAAATGTGCGCCGGGATGGAAAACCGGACGCGGCTCGCCTGACGGGTCGGGCCATCGAGGCAGCAGACCGCGGGTGACGATCCGATCGCGATCGGATCGTCGCGCGGGTGGGCGCCGTACCGATGGCCGGCTGACCGGATCGGAAAATGGCACGGGCGGCAGTGGTTTGCCGCCCGCGGATGGTCTGCCCGATCAGTGCGTCACTTCGCGGGCGGGCTCGATGCGGTACGCAGCGCCACCAGCAATTCATCGACCGCCGCCTGCTGCGCGTAGCTGACCTTGAACAGCTTGGCGCGGATGGTGCCGTCGCGGTCGAGGATGAAGGTGGCGTGACGCGCGACGCCTTCGGACCATTCGGGCGCCTCGGGATTGCGGACCCCGAACGCGTCGATGGTGCGGCTGCCGGTGTCCGAAAGCAGGCGATAGGAGATGCGCGCGGCGGCGAATCGATGGAGGATCTCCGGCGTGTCGAAACTGATGCCGACGACCTGGGCGCCGGCGGCTTCGATCTCCGGCAGATGCTGCTGGAGCTGGACCAGCTGGAGCTTGCAGTACGCGCACCAGTCGGCCGAACGGAAGAACACCACGGCGACGGGTCCGCGCCCGAGCACGCTATCGAGGGAAACGCGCCGCCCGTCCTGGTCGACGAGGTCGAACGCGGGCGCCCGGGCGCCGATCGCCAGTCCCGGCGTCGGCGGCGCGGGCCGGTTCACGTCGAAGAACGGGGCGTCGTCCGCGGCCGTCGCTCCGGGCGACAGTGCCACGCACGCGGCCAGGGCCAGCAGGGCGAACCGGATGCTCACGGCGGCGGCAGCAGCGAGATGCGCCAGCTGTCCGTCACGCCGCCGACGTTCAACGTCGCGGCCACCGAAGCCGGTCGTCCCCACAGGTCGAGCAACGGCAGACGGTTGCGCAGGCGCACCGTGTCGCCGTTCTTCACGGTGGACGCCGTCGAGCGGAACGCGCCGCCGTTGACGGAATACTGCGGCGTGCCGCCGCCGCTGATCGAGATCGCCGGCGTGGAGTTGACGCCGGAGATCGTCACCGTGTTGCTCTCGTACCAGATTCCCGGCAGCACCAACGCGCGGTCGTTGAACTTGAACGGATCCGGGACCAGGTCCTCGATCTCGGTCGTGCTGCTGAAGTCGGCGGACACGCCGCCGACCGTCAGCGTGGTGGTGATCGTCGACGAGAACGCGGGCGACGAGGTGTGACGCAGCTGCACCGTCGCGCCGTTGGCCACCGATCCGGCGGCCGATCCGAAGCTGCCGCCGTTGACCGCGTACTGGCCGCCGCTGACCGCGATCGGTGCCGGCGTGTTGATGCCCTTGATGGTCACCACGTTCGACAGCTGCGGCGTGCTGCGCAGCACGCCGTTCAGGCTCGTGAAGCCGAACGGGTCGGGCGTCGTATCCGCCAGCAGCACGATTTCTCCCATCATGCCCAGGCCGGCGTGGTGGAAGATGTGGCAGTGGAACAGCCAGCGACCGACGGCGCCGCCCGAATCGGCGTCGCTGCACGGCGCCAGCACCGGACCCGGGGACAGCGAGGAGCCGTCGCAGATCTTGGGCCGGTCGTCCAGGCGCACGCGGAACACCAGCGTCTGTCCGGCGTACACGTCGATCTCGTCGAGGAACTCGTCGTACTCCCATTCGCGCAGCGTGTTGCCGCTCGCGTTGTCGACGTAGCGCACCGGCTGCATCGAGAAGCCGTGCAGGTGGAAGGGATGGACCGCGCTGGTGTCGTTGCGCACCGACAGCTCGAGCGTGTCGCCCAGACGCGCGTAGCGCGAGGTCATCGGCCGCGGCATGTCGAGGAAGTTGCCGTTGCCCACGTTGGTGTCGAGCATCGCCGAGAAGCCGTCGATCGACGGCGACTGGTTGGCGCCACCGGGGCGCTGGTTGGTCAGGCGGATGGTGGGATCGGCGCTGCCTGCGAACGGCGGCGGCGCCTGCAGCGGCGCGATCGCGTTGTCGTCTTTCAGGTTCTCCACGTTCTCGGGCGTGTTCGCCAGGATCGGATCGCCGGCCGCGGGCGGCACGTCGTTCGACGTGCCGTCGATCACGAAGTACGCGATCGGATAGTTCGCGCCCAGTCCCTGGCCGACCTTGAACGGCGCGGGCGGATCGTTGCCCACCAGCTGCACGACGCTGCCCTGGCTGCCCGAGGGCACGACGATGACGTCGGCGCGATCACCCGAGCCCAGCACGAGTTCACCGACGTCGTACAGCGAGTCCCAGCCCTGTATGACGCCGCCCTCGACGACGACGTTGTCGAGCAGGCCGCCTTCGCCGCCGATGCGGTACAGCTTGCTGTCGCCGCCGCCCAGCATCTTCAGCCGGAAGTGGCGCGTGATCGCCGCGTTGACGATCTGCAGTCGCACGCGCTGACCCGAGGCGACGGTGAAGGTGGGCGTCTGCGTGCCCGCGTTCGGATTCACGCCGTTGACCAGCACCGTCTTGCCCGAGGTCGGCGCGCCGCAGGCGAGCATCACGCCGCCGGGTTCGCCCTCGGTCCAGAGGTGGCAGATCTCGACGATCTCGTTGATGTCCGTGAGCACGCTGCTGAGCGGCTTGCCGACGTTGCCGCCGGCGTCGAACTCGATGTCGCTGAGCACCATCGTGTGCGTGTTGGCGGCGCTGGGAAGCACCGTGCCTCGCAGGCTCGGCTCGATCGGGTTCTCGATCAAGATCGGTCCGTACATGCCGCGAAACGTCGCCGTGCCCGGCAGCATGTGCGAGTGATACCAGTACACGCCGGGACGAAACGTCTTGAACCGGTACACGTAGGACTGCCCGGGCAGCACGGCGTCCTGCGTCACCGCGGTGCCGTCGCTGTCGTTGTCCAGCTCGATGCCGTGCCAATGGATGCTCGCGCTCTGCGTCGCCAGCTGGTTGCGAAAGTGGACGATCACCGTGTCACCCACCTTCACCTTGATCTGCGGCGCCGGGATGCCTGCGCCGGCGGACACGAACGGCGGCGGCGGATCGTCCTCGTAGACCATCGCGTGCACCGTGGTGCCGGCGATGGTGACGTCGCGCTCGTCGGCGGTGAGCCAGGCCTCGAAGATGTTGGGATCGGGATTGGTATCGGTCGCCGATACCACCGCTGCGGATGCCGGCGGTGTGAACCACATGGTTGCGAGCAAACAGACGCCGACGCAGACACGGACAGGTCGCTTCATGACTCGAGCCCCCCACAGCCTTGTCGCTGCAGCGCCGCTTCGCGACGCCAATCCCGGCCGCCTTGCACGGTCCGGTCCGGACGAGGCCACTCTTCCTCGTCCGCGGGGCGGTATACACCTTCGGACGCAGCGTGTCAGCCCAAAGTTTTTTTGCGCCGGGACTTAGGTCATTCGCGGGTCGGGACGCAACGCGGTGCCACGTCAGTCGTGCGACACCATCGGCGTTGCGCCGAGCACCTCGTCGATGTCGGTCTGACCCGCCGCGATCTTCTGCGCCCCGGCGACACGCAGCGGCACCATGCCTTCGCGCAGCGCCTGGCGACGCATGTCGGCGATGTCGGTCTGGCGATCGATCAGGCGCTTGATGCCCTGGCTCAGCGGCATGATCTCGTACAGGCCCAGGCGACCGAGGTAGCCGGTCTCGCGGCATTCGAGGCAGCCGACCGGCTGTCGCACCTCCTGCGGCATCGGCGCGCGCGTGTCGCTGCCGACCAGTTCGGTCCAGCCTTCGGCATCCGGCACCGACGGCATCTTGCAGTGCGGACACAGGCGCCGGACCAGTCGCTGCGCGACCACGCCCAGCAGCGTCGCCTTGATCAGGTAGGGCGGCACGCCCAGATCGAGCAGGCGCGTGATCGCGCTCGGCGCATCGTTGGTGTGCAGCGTCGAGAGCACGAGATGGCCGGTGAGCGCGGCCTGGATCGCGATCTCCGCGGTTTCCAGGTCGCGGATCTCGCCGATCATGATGATGTCGGGATCCTGTCGCAGCAGCGCACGCACGCCGCTGGCGAACGTCAGATCGATCTGCGTCTGCACCTGCATCTGGTTGAACGCGGGCTCCACCAGCTCGATCGGATCCTCGATCGTGCAGACGTTGACCTGGGGCGTCGCGAGCTGCTTGAGGCTGGTGTAGAGCGTCGTGGTCTTGCCCGATCCGGTGGGACCGGTGACCAGGATGATCCCGTGCGGCGCGCGGATCATGTCGTTCCACTGCTCGGCGTCGCGATCGCCGAAGCCAAGCGCCGAGAAGTCGCGCACCAGCACTTCTGGATCGAAGATGCGCATCACCAGCTTCTCGCCGAAGGCGGTGGGCAGGCTCGAGGCGCGCAGTTCGATCTCCTTGCCGCCGGGCGAGCGCGTCTTGATGCGGCCATCCTGCGGCTTGCGCTTCTCGGCCACGTCCATGCGCGACAGGATCTTGATGCGGCTGGTGACCGCGATCATCACCGGCGTCGGCATCTGGTAGACCTCGTGCAGCACGCCGTCGATGCGAAAGCGCACGAGGCTCGAGTCGCGCCGCGGTTCGAGGTGGATGTCCGATGCGCGCGACTCGAACGCGTAGCTGAGCAGCCAGTCGACGATCGCCACGACGTGCTGATCGTCGGCCGTGAGCTTGCCCTTGCGGCCGAGCTCCATCAGCTGCTCGAGGTTCTGCGAACCCGAGGGCAGCATGCGTCGCTCCTCGTTGCTCGCCTTGACCGACCGGGCCAGCGCGTAGAACTCGACCAGGTAGCGCTCGATGTCGAGCGGGCTGGCGATCACGCGCTTGATCGGCTGCTTGACGATGCGCGCGAGCTCGATCTCCCACTCCTGCTCGAGCGGCTCGGCGGTGGCGACCGTGATCTCGGTCGGCGTGACCTTGACCGGCAGCACCTTGACGCGCGCGGCGTAGGCGTAGGGCATCACCGAGGTGACCTTGGCGACGTCGATCGACAGCGGATCGATGCGCATCCAGGGCAGGTTGTGGCGCTGCGCGAGCCACTGCGTCAGCGCATCCATCGTCAGTTTCGCGCCGGCCTTGCGCGGATCGGGCCACTCGAAACCGGCGATCAGCTCCAGCGGATGACGCCTGGTGTCGCGCGAGGCGTCGATCCGGACGTGCCCGTCCTTGCGCTGGGAGCCCGAGATCAAGCCGTCGGCGAGCAGCGCATCGAGCAGCTCGATCGAAGTGAGTCGGCGGTCGGTTGCTCGGGACGCGGGGACGATGGCCATGGCCGCCAAGGCTAGCGCAACGGGTCGCCACGAGCATCGCGCGTGGCGCTACGGAGAGGGGCGTGGATAATGGCGATCGCCGCGCCGGCCCGTCTCAGCGGGTACCGGGCACCTTCGAATCCGTTCCATGCGCCTGCTCCCCACGTTTCTTCTCGTCACGCTGCTCGCGGCCTGCGCCAAGCCTGCCTGGGTTCGTGCCCCCGATTTCTCGAGCTGGTTCAACAGCGAAAACAGCGTGACCGTGCAGGAGGTGGCGCGGGCCAACGTCTGCGAGACCGCCGGCGGCGAATCGGTGGTGACGATGTTTCCCACGCTCGGCTCGCTGCAGGCCTGGGCCTCGGCTCGCGGCGTGGAACTGGTGCCGATGACGACCCGACCGCTGGGCGAAGCGCCGTACGCGGTGATCGAGTTCGGTCAGCGTCCGAACAGCGGATATGGCCTCGCGATCAGCCGGCAGGCGGGCGTCAAGGGCGGCGAGCTGCTGCTCAAGGCGACGTTCTTCGAACCCACGCCCGGACGCTGGTCGTCGGACGAGCCGAGCAGTCCGTGCGTGGTCGTGCTGCTGCCCGCCGGCGAGTACGGCAGCGTGCGGCTGATCGACCAGAGCGGCGAGGTCCGCGCGGGAACCGAGGGGAGCCAATGATCCGGATGGGAACGCCCGCGGCGGTCGCCGCGATCCTCCGGCTGCACTGAATCACACGAGCAAGGCGAACGGACCACACGAGTCCGCGGGGAGATTCGATCACATGCTGCATGCACTGCCGGGTCCGGTTCAGGGCGCGATCATGGGACTGCTGCTGGCCGTCAACACCGTGTTCTGGGCCACGCCGTTGTACGTTGTCGTGCTCATCAAGCTGATCACGCCGTGGCGCGGCGGTCGCGAGACGCTGTCGCGACTGGCGGCGGCGATCGCCCAGACCTGGTCGCACTTCAACGTGTTCTTCTCGAGCACGTGCCAGCGCATCGAGTGGGACGTGCGGATCGGCGTCGACCTCGATCGCAAGGGCCAGTACCTGGTGTGCTCGAATCACCAGACCTGGAACGACATCTTCGTGCTGATGCGCGCGTTCGACCGGCGCGCGCCGTTCTTCAAGTTCTTCCTCAAGCAGGAACTGATCTGGGTGCCGGTGCTGGGCCTGGCCTGGTGGGGGCTGGACTATCCGTTCATGAAGCGCTCGACGCCCGACCAGATCAAGAAGAACCCGGCGCTGAAGGGCAAGGACCTGGAGACCACGCGCCGCGCCTGCGAAAAGTTTCGCAACCAGCCGGTGATGATCCTGAACTTCCTGGAAGGCACGCGCTTCACCAAGACCAAGCAGGTCAACCAGAAGGCGCCGTATCACCACCTGCTGCGGCCCAAGGCCGGCGGGTTCGCGTTCGCGCTCGAAGCGATGGGCGACAAGCTGCACGACCTGGTCGACGTCACCATCGCCTATCCGGACGGGGCGATGGGGTTCTGGGATTTCCTCTGCGGAAAAATGACGCGCGTGATCGTCGACGTGCGCCGCCTGCAGCTGCCCGACGGCATGCTCGACGCGCTCGTGCGAGGCGATTACGAGGAGAGCAACGACTTCCGCAAGCAGTTCCAGTTCTGGATCGGCGACCTGTGGAAGCAGAAGGATCAGCGCATCGCCCAGATGCTTGGCCTGCCGCCACCGGTGTACGCGGCGCCGGTGGCCTGAGCCAACCTCGACCCGGACGTCGTCCGGGCTACGCGGTTCGCATCAGCGCGAGCAGGTCGGCCAACAGCACGGGCAGCGAGCCCCGCAACGACTGCGAGGCCTCCATCCAGCGCCGACCCGAATCGATCAGGCCCTGCGGATCGCGCAGGCGCGTCGAGGTGCGCTGCAGCGCGCGCTCCATGCCCCGATCGGTCGCATAGGACTCGAGCAGTTCGGCGAAGCCCGCGCGCGTCGGCCGCCAGCCGCCGGCGAGTTCGAACCAGTCGCCCGCATCAGCCAGCGCTTCGGCGCAGTGCCTCGCGAAGTCGGGCAGCGGCTGCGGATGGAAGTCGCTCCACGCCTGGGCGAGCGCGTGGTCGGCCGCCAGATCCAGCACGATGCCGGCGTAGCGGCGCTCGCCTTCGACGAAGGCCTCGCGTTCGCGGCGCATCACGGCGTGACGATCGGTGGCGGCGTCGACGCGCCGGTGCAGACGCACGCCGATCGCGATCTCGTGTGGATAGGCGCTCAGGTCGGCGCCGCGCACGACGTCGCCGAGCACGCTGCCGGCCAGCGAGGTGTCGGAGCGATCCGCCAGCCAGAGATGGGCGAGGAAATTCACCGCTTCGGACTGATCCACATCGTGATGACCGCGCGGAACACCTGCTGATCCTCGCGATCGGTGACATCCACCGTCACCGGCCAGTCGAAACCTTCGTCGCCGAATTCCGGCAGCGGCTCGCATCGGCAGACGCCGCGCAGATCGGTGCCGGCTTTCTTCAGATACTCGACGGTCATGCCCTTCGGAATCCAGCGATGGGTCGCCGGAACGCTGACCTCGGTCATCAGCCCGCCGGTGAACTCCGCCAGATTGCACATCGCGATCGCGTGCACCGTGCCCAGATGGTTGGTCACGCTCCAGCGCTTGCGCAGCGATGCCTGCGCATGGCCCGGACGCAGCTCGACCATCTGCGGCGAGATGCTGCGGAAATACGGCGCGCGGGCCGCGACCATCCGCGACCACGCGTTCTTGCCGAGCGGCAGCTTCGACATCCGGGTCCAGCTTTCGAGCGCGAGATTGCGACGGGCCATGCGGGCATTCCAGGGAGGGCAGGGCGCGACGCTAACGCGCGACGCGTCGCGGCGCCTTGACGTTTCAGGCGGCCGGTCGCGGCCACACGGCGTCCAGCCGGCGCGGCCCGCTGCCGAGGTCGAGGCGCGCCACCAGCAGCAGGCAGCCCAGACCCGAGGCGAAGAACGACAGGCCGTACGCCGCGGCGTAACCGAGCGTATCGCCCAGCACGCCGGCCGCGACGCCGGCCAGCCCGGATGCCAGGACCACCGCGCAGGCCAGCAGCGTGTAGTCGGTTCCGGCGTGCTCCGGGTCGCTCGCATCCATCATCAACGTGAACAGCGCCACCGTGGCCATGCCTCCGAACAGGTGCTCGGCGGTGGTGGCGACGTAGAGCAGCGTCTTGGCCTCCGGCTGCAAAGCGCATGCGACATACAACAGCAGGCTCGCAGTCTGCATCACGCCACAGCCGATCAAGGCAGAACGACGGCCCATCCGCCACGCCAGCCAACCGCCCAGCGCCGCGCCCGACAGGCCCATCACCGAACCGATCGTGCCCTTGACCCACGCGATCTCGGTCTTGCTCAGCCCGACGTCGTGCATGAAGGGGCCAACCAGGCTCGACGCCATCGCGTCGCCGAACTTGTAGGCGCAGATCAACGCGATGAAGCCGATCACCCCGGGTCGGCGCAGGCGCCGCCCCCAGCCCATCAGCAGCGCGATCCCGCCCTCGTGCCGGACCCGGGCCGAGCCCGCGGGCAGCGTGTCGGCGCGCAGGAACAGCACCGGCACGCAGGTGAGCAGCAGGATGCCGGCCATGCCCAGGAACATCGCCGACCACCCGGCCTGTGCGAACAACCACAGCAAGGCGCCGCCGCCCAGGATCATGCCGATCCGATAGGCCCCGACCTGGATGCCATTGCCCAGCCCGCGCTCCGCAGGGCCCAGCAGGCGCACGGCCAGGCCGTCGGTCGCCACGTCCTGCGTGGCGGCGAGCAGGTTGAACAGCAGCAGCGCGGCGAAGATCGGCAGCAGGCTGGTTTCGAGGTTCGCCTGCGACAGCACCAGCGCACCTGCCAGCGTCATCAGCTGCAGCGTCAGGATCCACGTCTTGCGCGAACCGGTGTGGTCGACCAGCGGCGCCCACAGGAATTTGAGACCCCACGGTAGGAAAAGCAGCCCGCTCGCACCAATGGCGGCCAGCGACAGTCCGCGCTCCCGCAGCAGTACCGGCAGGGCCTGGGTGAAAAATCCGAAAGGCAGGCCTTGTGCGAGGTAAAGGCTCGCCAGCAGCACGAATTTATAAGAGGAAGTCATGGTTTCAGCCGGGGCAAACGGGGCCAGGCACGCCGAATGCTACCCGCGGCCCGAAATTCGCGATGCAGCCTGATGGACATCCTTTTGACCAGACCATATGGTGAAACGCGGCTCACATTAATCACTCGATGACGGCGATTGCCGATTTCGGCGTGATAGCGTGACCGGCCCGTGCGATGCAGCCCCGTGCCACAGGACATAAAGGCACCGGTGCATCGGAAATGGTTTGATGAGAGGGGCGCGGCGGGGAGCCGTGCTCGTGGCGCGTCGAGGATCTTTGTGCGTGGTCGGCGTCGCCGGAGATCCATCCGGCGGACACCAGGTCAGCGTCTTCGGCGTGGGTAGGGAGTTCTGGAATGAAATCAGGCAAGCGTCTGGCCGTCCGCGCTGCGGCGACGATGCTCGCGTCGCTGGTGGCGGCGTGCGGTGGAGACGGTGGCAGCGGCGACGCAGCGCGCCCCGACGTGTCCGCCAAGACGCTCGAGCAGGAACGCGAAGGCATCCCCTACGAGGGCGCCGTCACCGTTCGCGGTGGCGAACAGACGATGGCCAAGCTGGCGGCCGTGGCCGCGATCCCGGCGGATGCGCACCTGAAAGGCGTCTGGTCGTCGGTGATCGACTGGCCACTGATCGCGATCCATCTCGTGCAGCTGCCGGACGGGCGCGTGCTCTCCTACGGCTCCGGGCTGGATGGAACGCAGACCGGCTTTCTGAACTACGACATCTGGACGCCCGGCGCCGGGACCGGCCCCTCGTCCCACCTGACGCTGAACAACCAGTCCGAGGTCGACGTCTTCTGCAATGCCCAGCTGGTGCTGCCGCAGCCCGGTGCCGGCGTGGTGCTCGTCGGCGGCGACATCACCGTCCAGGGGCAATCGACCAACACCGCGAACTACAACTCGGCGGTCTTCAACCCGGCCAACAATTCGCTGGTCAAGACCAACGACCTGAATCGTGCGCGCTGGTATGCCACCGCGACGACCCTGCTCAACGGCGAGACCTACATCCAGGGTGGCGCGGGCGGCACCGATCGCCCCGAGATCCGCGGCACCAACGGCGTCTACCGCCTGCTGTCGGGGGCCAACACCAGCTCGATCGACTACTGGTATCCGCGCAACTTCCTGGCGCCCGACGGACGCATCTTCGGTTTCGATGCGTACGCCAAGATGTATTACGTCAACACCAGCGGGAACGGCTCGTTCACGCCCGCGGGCCAGTTCAACGCCGGCGTCGCGGGGACCATGTCCAGCGCGGTGATGTACCGGCCGGGAAAGATCCTGCAGTTCAACGGCAACTCCAACGGCGCCCTCATCATCGACATCAACGGCGCGTCGCCGGTCGTGACGCCGACGGGCTCCATGTCGTCCCGCCGCCAGCTGCTCAGCGGCACGATGCTGCCCAACGGACAGGTCCTCGCCACCGGCGGCAGCGAGCGCTACAACGAGCTGATCGGCGTCAACAACAGCGCGGAGATGTGGAACCCCGCCACGGGCGTCTGGACGGTCGGGTCCAGCGGCGCGATGGCGCGCCTCTACCATGGAAACGCGCTGCTGCTGGCCGACGCCACCGTGCTGGTCGCCGGTGGCGGCGCGCCCGGCCCGCTGACCAACCTCAACGCCGAGATCTACTACCCGCCGTACCTGTTCACCAGCGGCGGCGTCGAAGCGCCGCGGCCGCGCATCGCAGCGGCGCCGTCGCAGCTGGTCGTGGGCGCGGGCTTCACGCTCGACTTCGCCGACGCCGCGAGCATCTCGCGCGTGGTGCTGATCAAGACCGGCTCCGCCACGCACGGCTGGAACATGGAGCAGCGCTACCTCGAGCTCGCCTTCACCGCTTCGGGCCAGCGCCTGAACGTGCAGATGTCGTCGCGCGCGGCAGACACGCCACCGGGCTACTACTTCCTGTTCGTGCTCGACGCGCAGGGCGTTCCGTCGGTCGCCAAGACCGTCTGGATCAACGTGGCCGGCACGCCCAATCCGAACACGGCGCCGGTGATCACCAATCCGGGCAACCGGTCCGGTACCGTCGGCACCGCCGTGTCGTTGCAGGTGCAGGCCAGTGACGCGGACGGCAACCCGCTCAGCTTTTCGGCCACGGGCCTGCCGCCGGGCCTGTCGATCAGCGCCGGCGGCCTCATCACCGGGACGCCCAGCACGGCGGGAACGTACAGCAGCGTGGTCACGGTCTCGGATGGAACGACGACCGCCACCGCGAACTTCACGTGGACCATTTCGTCGGGCGCCGCGCTCGAGCTGGATCCGATCCCGACACCGGCGCCGGCGCAGTCCGGCACCGACGTGACGTTCACCGCGCGGGCCACCGGCAACAATCCGCAGTTCAGCTGGAATTTCGGCGACGGCTCGCCGGCGACCGCGTTCTCATCGGCGACGACGACCCTGCACCGGTACAACGCTGCCGGAATTTTCTTCGTGACCGTGACTGCGCGCGATGCGAGCGGCGCGCAGAAGGTCCAGTCGTTCATGCAGGTGGTGCACCTGCCGCTCACGGCACGGGCGCCGACGCTGTCGAGCAGCGTCGCCTACGACCGCAACGGCAACGGGCCGGCACGCGTGTGGGTCGTCAACCCGGACAATGACTCGGTCAGCGTCTTCAATGCGAACACCGGGGCCAGGATCGCGGAGGTCGTGGTCGGAACCTCGCCGCGTAGCGTCGCGATCGACGCGGCAGGCCACGCGTGGGTTACCAGCAGGCGCAGCGCGAACGTGCAGATCATCGACCGCGCCAGCCTCACGGTGAGCCGCACGATCGCGATGCCGCGCGTCGCCCAGCCGCACGGCATCGCGATGTCGCCGGCCGGAGATTTCGCGTACATCGTGCTGGAGGCGACCGGCCAGCTGCTGAAGTACCAGACCTCGAACTTCACCAAGCTCAAGACGCTCGGGGTCGGCGCCAATCCGCGCCACGTCGCGGTGTCGGCCGATGGCGCGACGGTGTTCGTGTCGCGCTACATCACGCCGCCGATGCCAGGCGAATCGACCGTGACGGTGCAGACCACCAACCCCGATGGATCGCCCGCCGGCGGCGAGATCGTGAAGGTGCGTGCCTCCGACCTGGTGTCGCTCGGCAAGATCGTGCTGGGCTTCAGCACGAAGAGCGACGCCGAGAATCGCGGACGCGGCGTGCCGAACTACCTCGGGGCGATGAGCATCTCGCCCGACGGTAGCCAGGCCTGGATCCCGTCCAAGCAGGACAACATCCAGCGCGGCGTGCTGCGCGACGGACAGGATCTGAACTTCCAGAACACCGTGCGCGCGATCAGCTCGCGCGTGGCGATGGGCAGCGGTGTGGAGGATCTGGCCAAGCGCATCGACCACGACAACGCCAGCGTCGCCAGCGCCGCGGCCTTCGATCCGCTCGGCGTGCTGCTGTTCGTCGCGCTGGAGACCAGCCGCGAGGTCGCGGTGATCAACGCGCACAGCGGTCAGGAGATGTTCCGGTTCGAAGTGGGCCGGGCGCCGGAAGGCATGTCGATCTCGCCCGATGGCCGGATCCTGTACGTCGACAACTTCATGGACCGGACGCTGGGGATCTACGACCTGTCACCGTTCTGGAACGAGGGCCGGTTGGCGGCCGACGTCGTGGCGACGCCGCGCACCATCGGCACCGACAAGCTCGCGGCGCAGGTGCTGACGGGCAAGCAGTTCTTCTACGACGCGCGCGACACGCGCCTGTCGCGCGACCGCTACATGAGCTGCGCGACCTGCCACAGCGATGCGGGCCACGACGGCCGCGTCTGGGATCTGACCAACCTCGGCGAAGGCCTGCGCAACACCATCGCGCTGCGCGGCCGCGGCGGAATGCTGCACGGCTTCCTGCACTGGAGCGCCAACTTCGACGAGGTGCAGGACTTCGAAGGGCAGATCCGCACGCTGGCCGGCGGCACCGGCCTGATGTCCGACTCGGCGTTCTTCGCAGGAACGCGATCGCAACCGCTGGGCGCGACCAAGACCGGCGTCAGCAGTGAGCTCGATTCGCTGGCCGCGTACCTGGAATCGCTCGCGGCCTTCGAGTACTCGCCGCACCGCCCCAGCGGCAAGACGCTGAGCGCGGCCGCCACCAGCGGCAAGGCCTTGTTCCAGTCCAAGGGCTGCGGCAGCTGCCACGCCGGTTCCGCCTACACCGGCAGCGGCGCCGGCGTGCGGATCGACATCGGTACCGACCAGGCCAGCAGCGGTTCGCCGCTGGTCAACGGCGTCGACATCCCGACCTTGCGCGGTGTCTGGGCCACGGCGCCCTACCTGCACAACGGATCGCAGGCGACGGTGGAGGGCGCGATCGCCGCGCACTCGGGCGTGTCGCTGACCACCACCGAGCGTTCCGACCTGGCCGCCTTCGTGAGGTCGATCGGCCGCGAAGAGCCTGCGCCGGTGGTCGCGCCCGGTCCGGGCAGCGGCCTGCGCGGCCAGTACTTCAACAACCGCACCCTCAGCGGATCGCCGGTGCTCACGCGCAACGAGATGGTCAATTTCTCGTGGTCGCAGTCGCCGGGAACAGGTGTGCCGTCGAACAACTTCTCGGCGCGTTGGACCGGGCGCGTGGTCGCCCCGACGACCGGCTCGTACTACTTCCAGACCATCGCCAACGACGGGGTGCGGCTGTACGTGAAGGGCCAGCTGGTCGTGAACAACTGGACCGCGCACGCCAGCAACGAGACCGTCACCTCGGCGGCGGTGAATCTCGTGGCGGGAGAGACGGCCCCGGTGGTGCTCGAGTACTACGACGTCAGCGGCGGCGCGATCGTCCGGTTGCGCTGGCGGACGCCGGGCAACACCACGATCGTCCCGATCCCGATCGACCGGCTGCTGCCGAACTGATCCTTCAGGCGGCGGGCGACGCCGGTGGCGCCGGCGTCGGACGGCTGTCCGGTTCCGTCGTGCGCGACAGCCCGGCCGTGATGAGGAATCGCATCGCCTCTTCCATTCCCATGTCGACCGGCGTGAGGTAGCTGCGCGGCAGCAGCACCGTGTAGCCGCCG
Source organism: Panacagrimonas sp. (assembly GCF_020697055.1). GTDB lineage: Bacteria > Pseudomonadota > Gammaproteobacteria > Nevskiales > Nevskiaceae > Panacagrimonas. Next base: position 143,342 of record NZ_JAJFBP010000004.1, read on the forward strand.
ATCTGGTAGCTCATCGGCAGGTACACCGCCACCGATGTGTCACCCTCGTCGCCGGCCAGTCCCACGCTCTGCAGATCCTCGAGCGTGACGAAGCCGAGCATGCGGATCGGCATGCCCGGCAGCTGCACCTGCACGACCTGGCCGAAACGCTTGGCGCCGGAGCCGGCACGCGAGAAGAATCCGGTGAGATCCTTGACCGCGCTGTACACGGTCTTAATCAGGGGAATGCGCTCGAGCTGATCCTCGAGCCAGTTGATGAGCTCACGGAAGAAGATCGCCTGCATCGCGATGCCGACCAGGAAGATCAGCACCAGCGAGACCACCAGACCCATGCCGGGCAGGTAGAGATTGCCGGGCAGCAGTACGCGGATGAACCCGCCCAGCACCGTTTCGGCGATACCGATCAGCCACATCACGATCGCCAGCGTCACCATGATCGGCAGCAGCACGAACAGTCCCGTGAGGAACGTGCGCGTCAGGCGGCGCCAGTTGAGCATCTTCAGCAGCGGTTTCTTGAACGGTGGGTTCATGTCGTCAGTTCGGAAGCGTCGGCCCAGCACGAGTGCGTGCCGGAGGGAATGCGTAATGGCAGTCGAACGCGGGCGATCGGACCCGACGCGAGCGACTGCGCCGCGTAGATCCAGCACTCGGACCAATTCTGGAGCGTGTCGGTGACATAGGTGAGCAGCCAGCCGTCGTCCTCGGACTGCGCTCCTTCGCGCGCCACGAACGGCGTTTCGCTGCCGTAGACGCCGGGGCCGAAGCGCACGGTCTCGTGCCGCCCGGTGACGAGGTCCTGCTTGATCAGACCATCGAACAGGAACCAGCCGGGCGCGCCGGTCACGCTGTAGACGTAGCGGTTGGCGCGTCCGTACCACGCGCGGTTGATCGTTCCGAACTCGCACAGGGTCTCGTCGAGCATCTCCTCGCGCGTGGTGCCGGTGCGCAGGTCGAAGCGCCAGCGCCAGAGCTGCGGCTTCATCGAGTGCAGGTCGACGTAGGCCATCATCTGCGCGTATTTCTTCGGGGCCCCGGCGAGCGCCGGCGGCATCGGTTGCTGCTGGCGATACCCGTCGAGAATCACCTCGTCGCCTTCCTCGCGCGCATTGGTGAAGTGCAGCACGTAGGTCGGATCGGCTTCGAACCAGCGGATCCGCTCCGTGCCGGCCGGGGCGTGGCGCCGCACCAGCGCGAAACGTGACGGCAGATCGTGCAGGCGCGCGGCGAAGATTCCGCGCGGCATCAGCGCCGCATCCCAGAACAACGGGAAATCGTTGAGCACGTACCAGTTCGGCGTATGCATCATCGCGTGCGGCAGGCGCGGACCCGGCAGCGGGACGTCGACGGTCTCGATCGGATCGCCGCCGCGCGACACCGCGCCGCAGCGCATGTACGGTGCTTCGCGCGAATAGGCGAACCACAGCAGCTCGTCGCGGGTGCGATCGACCACGCCGTGCGCCGAAACGCCTTCGCGCGGAAACTGGCCGCCCCAGCCGACGGCGCCGTACTGATCGAGCGTCACCGGATCGGCGGCGTACAGCTCGCCGCACTGGTAGAAGCTGGTCAGCGCGCGGCCGCCGTGCACGCAGACGTCGGTGCTCGACGAATCCTTCAGCGAACCCTGCGCGCCCCAGCCAGGACGTTCCGATCGCGGCGGCACCTCGGCGATGCCCGACCACAGCGCGCGACCGGCCTCCTGCTCGCTGACGAAGCCGCGCGTGCGGACGAAGCGGTTGCGGAACGCGGCGCGGCCGTTGTGGAAGCGCATCGAGCACAGCATTCCGTCGCCATCGAACGGGTGGTACTTGCCGAGCGGTTCATGCACCGGGTTCTCGGTGTTGCGCAGGTAGACGCCATCGAGATCGCGCGGGATCTGGCCCGTGACGGGACAGTCGTCGTCGTTCCATTCCTCGAACACCGGCGCCCAGGCGCCGTTGAGGTAGGGATGATCGCTCGGCTGCAGCGTCGAGCGGACGCGGTGCACCAGTCGCGCGGTCATCGTCGGGACGTGGAAGGGAGCGTGCCCCGATTGTACGGGCATCAAGGATCGATCAGTCCCGCCCTCAACGCGGCGATCGCGATCTCGGCCTGGTTCGACGCGCCGAGCTTCTGCTTGATGTTGTAGAGGTGCGTGCCGACGGTGCGTGGTGACAGGTGCAGCACTTCGGCGATGTCGTTGACCGAGCGTCCCTTGGCCAGCGCGATGAACACCTCGAACTCGCGCGCCGACAGCACGTCCACCGGGTTCTGGTCGGCGGAGAGCTGCTGGACCGCCATCTGCTGCGCGAGGCTGGCTTCGACGTACATCTTCCCCGCCGAGACCTGCCGGATTGCCTGGATCAGCTCCTCGGCGGCGCTGCGCTTGGTCAGGTAGCCGGCGGCGCCGGCCTTGAGCGCGCGCTTGGGGTGGATCGTGTCCTCGTGCGCGGAGAGGATCAGGATCCGCAGCGTCGGATGGCGCGCGAGCAGGCGCGAGATCGCCTCCAGTCCGCCCATGCCCGGCATCGACAGATCCATCACGACGACGTCGGGAAGGCCCTCGCTGCAGCGGCGCAGCGCGTCCTCGCCGTGCTCGGCCTCGGCGACGACCTCGATGTCCTGCGTGCCGGAGAGCAGCAGGCGGAAGCCCATGCGCACCACCGCGTGGTCGTCGACCAGCATCACGCGGGTCTTCATGGACTCGTCTGCCCGGCCGCTGTCAACGGCAGTTCGACATCGATCCGCGTGCCGCTGCCGTCGGCGGCCGCGCCGATCTGCAGCGTGCCGCCCAGGCCCTGCACCCGCTCGCGCATGCCGAGAAGGCCGTAATGGCCGGGCTGGTGCAGGCGGTCGGGCGCGATGCCGATGCCGTCGTCGATCACCTCGAGCCTCACGTGCGATCCGGAACTCGACACCCCGATCGAGACGCTCTGCGCGTTGGCGTGTCGCGCCACGTTGGTCACCGCCTCCTGCGCGATCCGGAACAGCGCGATCTCGGCCTCGTCGCCGAGGCGCGGCAGCGCATCGGCAAGATGCAGCTCGAACGCGAGCTGCGGGTGCAGGCTGCGCCACTCGGTCACCGCCTCGGCGAGCGTGTCGGCCAGACCCATGCCCTCGAGCGCCATCGGCCGCAGGCGCCGGATGATCGCGTGCATCGCGTCGTAGATGCGTGCGGCCGACGACACGATCGCGCGGCTGGCATCGTGCGTCGCCGGATCCGAGGACTCGCAGCGGTTGGCGGTGGCCTGCGCGATGGTCTTGATCGCGGTCAGGTACTGCCCGATCTCGTCGTGCAGTTCGCGCGCCAGGCCGCGCCGCTCCTCCTCGAGGTGGCGCTGGATCAGGTGCGTGAGCTGGCGGTTCTCGGCGAGGTCCCGCTCCACGGCGACCGTTCGCTCGAGCTCCGCGAGCATGCGGTTGAAGCCGACGCCGATAGCCTGCAGTTCGGGCAGCGAGTACGGCGGCAGGCGCACCGACAGATCGCCGCGCTCCACGCGCGCCAGGCCCCGCACCACCGACTGGACCGGCTGCACCGCGCGACCGATGACGTAGGCCAGCACGCCGTTGATCACCACGAAGAACACCGCCAGCAACGCGCCCAGGCGCAGCAGGTCGTCCCAGGCGTCGAGCACGCTGCGCGAAGCGTCGGGGTTGATGACGATGCGAAAACTGTTGGCGTCCAGCGTGACCGGCGGCAGCACCGGCCCCACCAGGTCGACGAACCACGCCGGCGCATCGCGCCCCGCCTTGTACTTGGGGGGCGGAGAGCGATACACGACCGCGCCCACGCGATCCTGCAGCGTGATGTCGTTGGCCCGTACGCGGCCCAGGCGCGACAGGAAGTCGTGCACGACGTTCTGCTGCATCGCGCCGCTGGAGAACAGCCCGCTGCTGAAGATCACCGCGGTCATCAGCTGCGCGGTGACGCGGTTGGAGGCTTCGATCTCCTCGCGGATCTGGCGGCGGATCTCGCCGAGCATCAGGTACAGGCCCAGGGCGATGAACAGCATCGTCAGCCCCGTGACCAGCAGGTTGATGCGTGCGCGCAGGCTCATCGGCGCAAGCGATCGCGCAGCGCGTTCATCGTCTCGACCAGCGCGCGGCTCAGCGCCGGCTCGAACGCGCCGTGCCCGGCCAACGGGACGCGGCGCAGACGGGCATGCGGCAGGCGGCTGGCGAGTTCCCACGCGCTGATCGGCGGGCACACCGGATCGAGCGCGCCCTGGACGATCTCGACCGGGATGTCGCGAAGCGCATCGAGTCCTTCGAGCAGCTCGCCGTCGCGCAGGAAGAACCGGTGCAGCAGGTAATGCATGTAGATGCGCGTGCGCGGACACAGGGGATCGCCGATCGGACCCGCGGCCTGCCCGGTCACGGTCATCGCCATCGCCTCGGATTCCAGGCGCAGCCAGGCGGTGGCGATCGCGCGCGCCGCGTCGGTTGCGCCGTGCAGCACGGTCTTGGCGCTGGCGGTGGCCAGGTCGAAGTCGCGCGCGGCCTGTTCGTCGGCGATGCCGAACGGGGAGGCCAGCGCGTGCCAGGCCTCGGGCAGGAACGCGCGCAGGTTGTAGGCGAAGGATTCGACCTCGCGCACGCGCGCCAGGAACACACCGCGCAGCACCAGCGCCTGCACGCGCTGCGGATGGCGGCGCGCGTACGCCAGCGCAACCGTCGATCCCCACGATCCGCCGAACACGATCCAGCGCTCGATGCCCAGATGCGTGCGCAGGCGCTCGAGGTCGTCCACCAGGTGCGCGGTGGTATTGGCCTCGAGCAGCGAGGCCGCGCGGCTGCGTCCGCAGCCGCGCTGATCGAACAGTACCGCGCGGTAGAACGCAGGATCGAAGAAGCGGCGCTGCGCCGGCGTGCAGCCGCTGCCCGGTCCGCCATGCAGGAACACCACGGGCTGGCCGTCGCCGCGCCCGCATTCCTCGAAATAGATCTCGTGGCCGTCACCGACCGGGAGCCATTCGGCGCGGACGGCATCGCGGCCCGGGTACAGCGCGTCGGAACCTTCGCTCAAACCGGTTTCTCCTCGTCTGGGCACGAACCTTAGCGGGGAAGTCGCCCCGTGGCATGGATGCGACTCATGATTTTCATGAGGTGGCATCGCGCGCGATCGCCATAGGCGGGATCGGCCGGCACGCGCACGATGGAACCGGATCGCTCGTGTCGAGCGGCCCGGCCGTCACCAGACGGTCCCACGTGCGTCAGATGAGGAGATCGAAAATGGCTTGGACGAAACCCGCCGCCGTCGACATGCGGTACGGCTTCGAGATCAATCTGTACGTCGCGGCCCGCTGAGCGCGACGCCGATTTCCGGCGCCCCGCAGCGCCGGCCGATCGGTTTCGAATGGGGCGGCGAATGGATTCGCCGCCCCATTCGTTTGGGGGTCACCCGGACAGAACGAACCGCCGCATGAGCACGCAACCCGAGCCGTGGAGCCGCGAGGTCTTCGAGGAGAAGCTGCGCGGCAAGAGTTCCAGCTACCACATCCACCACCCGTTCCACGTGATGATGGCGCAGGGGAAGCTCGACGCGGCGCAGCTGCGCGGCTGGGTGGCGAACCGCTTCTACTACCAGATCAGCATCCCGCGAAAGGACGCCGCGATCCTGGCCAACTGCCCGGACCGCGAGATCCGGCGCGAGTGGATGCAGCGCATCCTCGACCACGACGGCCACGGCGACGACGAGGGCGGCATCGAGGCCTGGATCGGTCTGGGCCAGGCGGTGGGACTGAGCCGCGACGACATCACCTCGCTGCGCCTGGTGGCGCCAGCCGCGCGTTTCGCGGTGGACGCGTACGTGAATTTCGCGCGCCAGGCGACGTGGCAGGAGGCGGTGGCGTCGAGCCTGACCGAGCTGTTCGCGCCGCACATCCACCAGCAGCGCATCGACACCTGGCCCGAGCAGTATCCCTGGGTCGATCCCGCCGGCCTGCAGTACTTCAAGAACCGGCTGACGCAGGCGCGGCGCGACGTGCAGCATGGCCTGAATCTCACGCTCGACCACTTCAGCCGCACGCGCGCGCTGCAGGAGCGGGCGCTGGAGATCCTGCAGTTCAAGCTCGACGTGCTGTGGGCGCTGGCCGACGCGATCCTGCTGAGCCAGTGCGAGATCGAGATCAAGGGGCCGAAACGTGGGTGAGACGATCGCGGCCGATCAGGTCTACGCCGTCGCCCGGCTGTTCCGCCTGCAGTGGGAGCCCGCGCAGGACGCACATGTGCTGCTGTATCCCGAAGGCATGGTGAAGCTCAACCAGAGCGCCGGTGAGATCCTGAAACGCCTCGACGGCAAGCGCACGCTCGCCGAGGTCACGAGCGACTGCGAGGCCGCGTTCAACGCAACCGGGCTGCTCGACGACGTGATCGGCTTCATCGGCGCCGCGCTCGAGCAGGGCTGGGTGCGACGTGTCTGAAGCGCGCGCCGGCATCGGTCCTCCGCTCTGGCTACTCGCCGAGCTGACCTACCGCTGCCCGCTGCACTGCGTGTTTTGCTACAACCCCGTCGACTACGCCAAGCAACACTCGGAACTGACCACCGACGACTGGAAGCGCGTCCTGCGAGAAGCGCGCGTGCTCGGCGCTGCGCAGCTCGGCTTGTCGGGCGGCGAGCCGTTGCTCAGAGACGATCTCGAGGAGATCGTGCGCGAGGCGCGCCAGCTCGGGTACTACAGCAACCTGCTCACCTCGGGCGTCGGCATGACCGAAGCGCGCATCGCCGCGCTCAAGGACGCGGGCCTGGACCACATCCAGCTCTCGTTCCAGGACTCGACGAAGGAGATGAACGATTTCCTGTCGAGCACGAAGACGTTCGAGCTGAAGAACAAGGTCGCGGCGCTGATCAAGCAGTACGACTACCCGATGGTGCTGAACTGCGTGCTGCATCGCTACAACATCGACCACGTGCAGCAGATCCTGGAGATGGCCGAGGCGATGGGCGCAGAGTACGTCGAGCTCGCCAACACGCAGTTCTATTCGTGGGCCTACGTCAATCGCGACCAGCTGATGCCGACGCGCGAGCAGATCGAGCGCGCCGAAGCGGTGACCGACGCTTTTCGCCAGAAGGTGAAGGGGCGCATGAAGCTGTTCTTCGTGATGCCGGACTACCACGCCACGCGGCCCAAGAAGTGCACCAACGGCTGGGGAAATCTCTTCATCACCGTGCAGGCCGACGGCACCGTGCTGCCGTGTCACACCGCCGGCATGCTGCCGGGCCTGACGTTCCCGAACGTGCGCGAGCATTCGATGGAATGGGCCTGGTACGACTCGCCGGGCTTCAA
>NZ_JAJFBP010000067.1 GCF_020697055.1 Panacagrimonas sp.
GGCCTTTTCTCCCGCCATGCAGCTGTTCGTCAACGGCGATCCGCTCGAACTGCCTGATGACGACGCGCGCGTCGTCACGCTGATCGAACGCATGCAGCTGACGGGCAAACGGCTGGCGGTCGAGGTCAACGGCCACATCGTCACGCGTTCGGCGCACGCCGAAACCCGGCTGCAGCCCGGCGATCGCGTGGAGATCGTGCAGGCCATCGGCGGCGGCTAACCAGGATTTCTAAAGTGTCGAACGACAAGCGTGATCCGCTGGTGATCGCCGGCAAGGCCTACGACTCGCGCCTGCTGGTGGGCACGGGCAAGTACAGGTCGATGGAGCAGACGCGCGAGGCGATCGAGGCCAGCGGCGCGCAGATCGTGACCGTCGCGATCCGGCGCACGAACATCGGCCAGAACCCCGGCGAACCCAACCTGCTCGACGTCATCCCGCCGGATCGCTACACGATCCTGCCCAACACCGCCGGCTGCTACACCGCCGACGATGCGGTGCGCACCTGTCGTCTCGCGCGCGAGCTGCTCGACGGCCACAAGCTGGTGAAGCTCGAGGTGCTGGGCGACGCCAGGACGCTGTATCCCGACGTCACCGCCACGCTCGAGGCCGCTCGCACGCTGGTCAAGGACGGTTTCGACGTGATGGTCTACTGCACCGACGATCCGATCCTGTGCAAGCGCCTCGAAGAACTGGGCTGCGTGTCGGTGATGCCGCTGGCCGCGCCGATCGGCTCGGGCCTTGGCATCCAGAACCGCTACAACATCCTGACGATCGTCGAGAACGCGAAGGTGCCGATCATCGTCGACGCCGGTGTCGGCACCGCCAGCGACGCGGCCATTGCGATGGAGCTGGGCTGTGACGGCGTGCTGATGAACACCGCGATCGCGGAGGCCAAGGATCCGGTGCTGATGGCCAGCGCCATGCGCAACGCGATCGTCGGCGGCCGCCAGGCGTTTCGCGCCGGGCGCATGCCGCGCCGCCGGTTCGCCTCCGCGTCGTCGCCGATCGACGGCCTGGTCGGCTGATTCGCGATACTCCATGACGCGATGCGTAGCCCGGGCGAAGCCCGGGAATTCTCGTCCCGGGCTTCGCCCGGGCTACGTCATTGCATGAGTGAGCTTCCGCCGTCCGAGGCACCGCACCGGCGCATCCGCAGCTTCGTGCGCCGCGAAGGGCGCATGACCGACGGACAGAAGGCCGCGCTCGAACGCCTGTCGAACCGCTACTCGCTCGACCCGATCGAGGGCGTGATCGATTTCGACGCCGCGTTCGGCCGCCGCGCGCCGCTGAGCTTCGAGATCGGGTTCGGCGCCGGCGATGCATTGCTGGCCCGGGCGCAGGCGCATCCCGAATGGAACCACGTCGGCGTCGAAGTGCACCGCCCGGGTGTCGGCCGCGCGCTGATCCGCGCCGAGCAGATGGAGCTGGGCAACCTGCGCGTGATGACGCGCGACGCGGTCGAGATCCTGCGCACGCAGATCGCGCCGGGCACGTTGCACGAGGTCGTGATCGAGTTTCCCGATCCCTGGCACAAGAAGCGGCACCACAAGCGGCGCCTGGTGCAGCCGGCGTTCGCACAGCTGATCGCCGAGCGTCTGACACCCGGCGGTGTGCTGCGCCTGGCGACCGACTGGGCCGAATACGCGGTGCAGATGCGCCGGGTGCTCGACGCCCAAAGCGCGTTCACCAACCTCTCGACACGCGGCGACGGTTACCTCGATCGTCCCGCGACGCGTCCGCTGACGCGCTTCGAGGCGCGAGGCGAGCGGCTCGGACACGCGGTGTTCGACCTCGCATATCGGCGTCGATAGCCCCGCAGCCTCCGGGTATCGACGCGCTCGCGGCGCGCGTGGTAAATCAGCCCTTCACCCCGTCTCATCTCCTGCCCTTTCCTTGTCCGCGCGTCATCCCATCCTCGGCATCACGGGCTCGTCCGGCGCCGGCACCAGTTCGGCGGTGCGCGTGTTCGAACGGCTGTTCGCCGCGCTCGCGCTCAAGGCGGCGGTGATCGAGGGCGACGCGTTCCATTCGGTGGACCGCGAGGGCAACCGCAAGGCGATCGAGCGAGCGCGCATCCGCGGCGAGAATTTTTCGCTCTTCGGACCCCAGGGCAACCACCTCGACCGGCTGCAGTCGCTGCTCCGCGAGTACGGTGAAAAAGGCAGCGGCGTCACGCGCCACTACCTGCATTCCGATGCGGAGGCCGCCGAATACGACCATCCGGTCGGCACGTTCACGCCGTGGGAACCGATTCCCGAGAACACCGATGTGCTGTTCTACGAGGGCCTGCACGGCGGCTACATCGGCGAGGACATCGACATCGCCAGCCACATGGACCTGCTGGTCGGCGTGGTCCCGGTGATCAACCTCGAATGGATCCAGAAGCTGCGACGCGATACCGAGGTGCGCGGACATCAGCGCGAAGCGGTGACCGAAACGATCCTGCGCCGCATGCCCGACTACGTGACGCACATCGTTCCGCAGTTCTCGCGAACCGACGTCAACTTCCAGCGCGTGCCGCTGGTAGATACGTCCAATCCGTTCTCGGTCCGCGAGATTCCTTCGCCTGAAGAAAGCCTGATCGTCATCCACTTCAACGAGAAGACGCGCCTGCGTGCGAGCCTCGATGGGCTGGCCCGCGCCATCAAGGGCGCGTTCAAGTCCAACGCGCAGACGCTGGTGGTGCCGGGCACCGCGATGGCACGCAGCATGGAACTGATTCTCGCGCCGGCCATCGAAACGCTGGCGCACAACCGTCGTCGACTGCTTGCAGCGGCGGCCGAGACTTCATCAACGCAATAGAAGATCCGACATGGAATACCGCACCCTGAGCCACACCGAACTCAAGGTCAGCCTGATCTGCCTGGGCACGATGACCTGGGGCCAGCAGAACACCGAGGCCCAGGCCCACGAGCAGATGGACTACGCCATCGCGCAGGGCGTGACGTTCTGGGACACGGCCGAGATGTACCCGGTGCCGCCGATGGCCGAGACGCAGGGGCGGACCGAGCAGTACATCGGCACCTGGTTCAAGAAGACCGGGCGGCGCAAGGACGTGGTCCTCGCGACCAAGGTCACGGGTCCGAACTTCGCCTACCTGCGCGGCGGATCGCGCCTGGATCGCAAGTCGGTGCTCTCGGCCTGCGAGGACAACCTGCGCCGGCTGCAGACCGATTACATCGACCTGTACCAGGTGCACTGGCCGCAGCGTCCGACCAACTACTTCGGCAAGCTCGGCTACGAGCACGTCGACAACGCGCCCCATGATGTTCCCGTCGAAGAGACGCTCGGCGCGCTCGACGAACTGGTCAAGCAGGGCAAGGTGCGCCACGTCGGCGTCTCCAACGAAACGCCCTGGGGCCTGCACGAATACCTGCGCGCGTCGCGCGAAAAGAAGCTGACGCGCATCGCCTCGATCCAGAACCCGTACAGCCTGCTCAACCGCAGCTTCGAGATCGGCCTGGCGGAATTCACGCACCGCGAGAACATCGGCCTGCTCGCGT
>NZ_JAJFBP010000030.1 GCF_020697055.1 Panacagrimonas sp.
TGCTGATCGGACAGACCAGCGGCGGCGTGGCACGCATCGGCAAGACCAAGGCGGTCGACACGATCGAATCCGGCCCGGTGTTCGGCACCTTCGGCGGCGCGTTCGTCGCGCGCGAATACGGGCTCGACGACGTGGTCTGCTTCGACGTCGGTGGCACGACCACCAAGTGCTCGATCGTGCGCAACGGTGAGCCGGTGTACCAGCGCGGCGGCAATCTGATGGAGATTCCCGTGCAGACGTCGTTCGCGATGCTGCGCTCGGCCGCCATCGGCGGCGGCTCGATCGCGCGCGTGAAGGACGGTCGGCTGCGTCTCGGCCCCGAGAGCCAGGGCGCGGCGCCCGGTCCGGCGTGCTACGCGCTGGGCGGCCGCGAGGCGACGCTCACGGACGCGATCCTGTTGCTCGGCTATCTGGATCCCGCCAGTTTTCTCGGTGGACGCAGAAAGCTCTCCGCGGATCACGCGAGAAAAGTGATCGAGAAGAACGTCGCCAAGCCGCTGGGGCTGTCGGTGGAGCAGGCGGCGCTGCTCATCCGCGACGAGGCGGTGACGATGATGGGCGAGCTCATCGCGAACACGCTGGCGGAAGCCGGACTCGAAGCGCCGGGCACGGCGTTGTTCGCGTTCGGCGGCAACGGTCCGATGTTCGGCGCGCTGGTGGCCGAGCGGCTCGGCATCCCGCAGGCGTATGCGTTCGATTTCGGCCCCGTGTTCGGTGCGTTCGGATCCTCGGTGTCGGACGTCTCGCACGTCTACGAACGCGGCGTCGGGCTGGCCTGGAACGCGGCGAATCACGACGCGGTGAAGCAGACCGCCGAACGCCTGTACCGGCAGGCGGTGCGCGACCTGGAAGGCGAGGGCTTCGACCCCGCACGGGCGAGCTATCGGTACGAACTCGAGTTCGGACGCGACGCGGATCTGGTCGGCAGCTGCCGGATGGAACTCGTCGGCGACCCCGCGTCCGGATTCGTCGCGGCGGCGACCGCCGCGATCGACGCCGCCGGACTTTCCGGGGCGGCTGCGCCGGTGGTGCTCGTGCGGCTCAACGCGCGTTTCGAGGTCGGCGCCAACCGGCTGCAGAAACGCCAGGAACGTCGCGAAAGCGTCAAGGCCGGCACCCGACCGATGCAGTTCAACGGCCGCGGCGCCGAGCCGCTGCCGGCACATGTGTGGGAACAGCTCAACGTCGGTGACCGCATCTCCGGGCCCGCGATGATCAACGGCGCCACGATGACCTGCCCCGTGCCGCCCAGGTGGACGCTCACGGTGGACGCGTATGGAAACGCAGCATTGAAGAAGGACGTGTGACCAGCGGATCAGCCGGTCGAAACAAGGGGACTGCCCTAGGCGTCAGGCGGCGAGCCCGCTGCCAAGCTTTCGCGGTCCCGCCCATTCCGGGTCGGCAGGTCCAGGAGCCATCACCATGAAACAGCGCGAAGTCCATTTCTACAGCGAGGGATTCAAGATCGTCGGCGACTACTTCCTGCCCGACGACATGAAGAAGGGCGAGTCTCGTCCGGGCATCGTGCTGTGCCACGGATACAGCGGCATCCGCCCGCTGATCCTGCCCGACTACGCGAAGGTGTTCGTCGAAGCCGGCTTTCCGTGCCTGACGTTCGACTATCGCGGGTTCAACGGCAGCGAGGGCCCGAAGTGGCGCATCCAGGCGCTCGAGCAGGTCGACGACATCCGCAACGCGATCACCTACCTGCAGGCGCAGCCGGAAGTGAATCCGGACCAGATCGGCATCTGGGGCACGTCCAACGGCGGTGCGCACGTCGTGTACGTCGCGGGCATCGATCAACGCGTGAAGGCAGCGGTGGGCCAGGTCGGATTCGGTGACGGATGGCGCCTGCTGATGGACATCCGCTCCCCCAAGGAGCGCGAGCAGCTGCTCGAGACCATCGCCAAGGACCGCACGCAGCGCGTGGTGACGGGCAAGGGCGGCGCGGCCGACACCGCGACGCTGCTGGCGAGCCCGCAGACCAAGGAGTTCTTCGCCGAGGCGCTGAAGGTGATGCCGGATTTCTACTGCGAGATCCCCTGGCAGTCGGCCGAAGGCACGCTCGAGTACCGCCCGATCGACGTCGCGCACAAGATTTCTCCGCGCGCGCTGATGCTGATCGGCGCCGAGAAGGACGACCTCTGCAAGATCGACGGCTACAAGGCGGTCTACGACAAAGCCGGTGAGCCGAAGAAGTGGGTGCAGTACCCGATCACGCACTACCAGATCTACACGCCCGAATGGGTGGCGCCGTCGGCGAAGGTGGCGGCGGAATTCTTCACCGAGCACCTGAAGAAGAAATAAACGACCTGTAGTCCGGGCGCAGCCCGGGATCGCCGCGCGGCCTTCCCGGGCTGCGCCCGGACTACGGGATTCATGGAGGAAAGATGAACCCGCGCATCCGCTTCACCGAATACCTCGACCTCGATGTCGAGCGCGAGATGTGGCACTGCCACACCTGCGATCACGCGCTGATCGGCGCTCGCGAGAACTACAAGAAAGGCTGCCTCGTCGCCGAGCGCGATCCGCGCGAGATCCACGCCGCGGTGTTGGAAGGGGAGTACAGCTTCTCGCCCGATCCGGATTGGTCGCGCATCGTCGAGTTCTACTGCCCCAACTGCGGCCGGCAGATCGAGACCGAATACCTGCCGCCGGGCCATCCGATCACGCACGACATCGAGCTCGACATCGACAGCCTGAAGTCACGGCTCAAGAGCGGCGACTACGCGATACGGGACGGCAAGCTGGCCGTGGCGGAGGGCGCATAGGACATGAGCACGCCCAAGACCACCGCCGTGATGAACTCCATCGACATCGACGTCGGTGGAACCTTTACCGACTTCGTGCTGACGCTCGACGGCGAGCGTCACATCGTCAAAGCACCGACCACACCGCACGATCTGTCGGTCGGCTTCCTCAACGCCGTCGAGTCCGGCGCCGAGAAGGTGGGCCTCACGATCGACGAGCTGCTGCCGCGGATCGACATCGTGCGTTACTCCACCACGGTCGCACTCAACCGTCTTCTGCAACGACAGGGCCCGCGCATCGGCTTCATCACGACCGAAGGCCACGAGGACATGATCCACATCGGTCGCGGCGCGCAATGGGTCGACGGCCAGATCATTTCCGAGCGCCGCAATCTGTGCGCGCAGAACAAGCCGCATCCGCTGATCGAGCGCGGCCTCGTCGTTGGCGTGAAGGAACGCATCGATTCGAAGGGCGAGGTCGTCAGGCCGCTCGACGAAGAGGACGTGCGCCGCAAGCTGCGCGTGCTGATGGATCGCGGTGCGCGCGCGATCGTGGTCTGCACGTTGTGGTCATTCGTCAATCCCGGCCACGAGAAGCGCATCCGCGAGATCATCCGCGACGAGTACAAGGAGTACCACGTCGGTTTCGTGCCGGTGGTGATGAGCCACGCGGTGACGGCCAAGCTCGGCGAGTACGAGCGCGCGATGACCTCGGTGCTCGACGCCTACCTGCAGCACGCGATGCAGACCGAGATCTGCGCCACCTGGGACAAGCTGCGCGACAAGGGCTATCGCGGCACCTTCCTGATGATCCACAACTCCGGTGGATCGGCCGACATCTTCAAGACGCCGGCCTCGCGCACGTTCAACGGCGGACCGGTGTCCGGGCTGATGGGCAGCGCGTATTTCGCCGGGAAGCTCGGCTACAAGAACGTGATCATGGGCGACGTCGGTGGCACTTCGTTCGACGTGGCGCTGGTGGTCGAGTCGGGCGTGCGCAACTACGAGTTCAAGCCCGTCATCGACCGCTGGATGGTCAACGTCACCATGATGCAGACGATCTCGATCGGCGCCGGCGGAGGTTCGATCGCGAGCGTCGACAAGAACGGACGCCTGACCGTCGGTCCCAAGAGCGCCGGCTCGATGCCGGGCCCGGTCTGCTACGACCTCGGCGGCACCGAGCCGACCACCACCGACGCGGACGTCGTGCTCGGCTACATCAATCCCGACGGCTATTTCGGCGGCCAGATGCCGCTGAACAAGGCCAAGGCCGAGAAGGCGATCAAGGAAAAGATCGCGGACAAGCTCGGCGTCTCGGTGCACGAGGCGGCGGCGATGATGAAGAACGTCATCGACGAGAACATGGCCTCGGCGATCAAGCGCGAAGTGCACATGCGCGGCTATCACCCCGAGGAGTTCGTGCTCTTCGCCATCGGCGGCGCCGGGCCCACGCACCTGTGCGGTTTCCAGGCGGACGTGCCGGTGGGCGTGGTGTTCCCCGCCGCGCCGGTGTTCTGCGCGATGGGCAGCTCGATCATGGACATCGTCCATCTCTACGAGCAGTCCAGGCGCCTGGTGTTCATGGAGCCGGTCAGCGAGAAGCTGGCGATCGACCGCGCGGCCTTCAACGCCGCCGTCGACGAGATGATCTCGCGCGCCGAACAGGAACTCGTGTCGGAGAACCTGGATCCGAAGGAGGCCAGGTACTCGCTCGAGCTCGACATGCTCTACGGCGGGCAGGTCAACGTGAAGCGCTCGGCGTCGCCAGTGTTGAAGATCGAATCCGACGCCGATGCGCAGGCCACCTACGACGCGTTCGAGAAGGAATTCTCCGAAGCCTTCAGTCCGTTTGTCGTAAATCGTCCGGGTGGCGTGTATCTCGAGAACTTCGTGCTGCGCGTCACCGTGCCGGTGAAGAAGCCGCCGATCCCCGAGTACCCGATGCAGGGCAAGGATCCGTCGGCCGCCAAGACGGGCACGCGTGAGTGCTACTGGCGCGAGCTCGGCAAGACCGCGGCGACGGCGATCTATCAGTTCGAGAAGTTGCAGCCGGGCAACGAGCTCGCGGGTCCCGCGGTGATCGAGGCCGAGCTGACCACCGTGGTCGTGCCGCCGGGTCGACGCTTCCACATCGACAAGCATCGGCTCGGGATCATGGAATACCTGCCGGGGGAGAACCCTGCCGAAAAAGCAAAAGCCGTCACCGCAAAGGCGCAGAGGGAAAAGGAGAGGACGCAAAGAAAAGAATCGGAAAGAGGCACTGCTTAGAGACGACGTACATCGGATCGTTTGCGTCCTTTCTTTCCCTTTGCGCCTTTGCGTTGACGTCTTTCGGAGAATCCAGATGGCCATCCCCACCCTCGAACAAAAGCTCAACTGGCTCAAGACCGTTCCGCCCACGCCGGAAGTGCAGGCGATGGCGGATTCGATCGACGCCGCGCGCTTCGAGATCGGTTTCCAGCGCACCAACGACATCCTCGACGAGGGCATGGACGTGTTCATGCGTTCGGTGCGCTGCGCGATGGGCGTGGCCGGCGATTCGCTCGTCGGCATCTGCACCGCCGATGGCGACATCGTCAACGGCTCGATGGGCACTTACCTGCACGCGGTGATTCCGCCGCTGGTGATCAAGTACATCATCCACACGTACGGCAAGAACATCGGAATCAACGACGGCGATTTCTGGTTCGCAAACGACGCCGTCTACGGCGGCGTGCACAACCCCGACCAGGGTGTGATGACGCCGGTGTTCTACAAGGGCGAGCTCGTCGCGTGGACCGTGGCGCTGGTGCACACCACCGAGACCGGCGCGATCGAACCGGGCGGCATGCCGGTGTCGGCGACGACGCGCTTCGAGGAGGGCATGAACCTGCCGCCGATGCGCATCGGCCAGAACCACAAGCTCTCGCCCGACATCGAGACGATGTTCCAGGCCTTCGGCATCCGCGCGCCGCAGATGATCGCGGTCGATCTGAAGGGCCGCTGCACGACGGCGGACCGCGTGCGCACCCGTGTCATCGAACTGTGCGAGCGCGAGGGCGCCGACTTCGTGAAGGGGCTGTTCGCCAAGATGATCCAGGTGGCGGACAAGGGTGCCAGGGACCTGATCAGGCAGTGGCCGGACGGCAAGTTCCGCTGCGTGAACTTCAGCGACGGCGTCGGCCTCAAGCAGGGCCTGATCCGCAACTGCTTCATGACGCTGCACAAGAACGGCGACCGCATCCTGGTCGACTTTCGCGGCACGGGCCCCGAGACGCCGTCGAGCTACAACGCGCACCCGCAGGCGGCGATCGCGCATTTCACCAACTACATCTACGAATACCTGTTCCACGAATTGCCGCTGTCCAACGGCACGTTCAACAACATCGACTTCGCGTTCGATCCGGGCTCCTGTCTGTCGCCGGATCCGCGCGCGGCCACCTCCAATTCCGTGATGATCGCCACCGGCATCATGTCGGCCGTGCACAACTGCTTCGCCAAGACGATGTTCTCGACCACGAACTGGCGACAGGCGGGCGCGAGCATGGCAAATGCCGGCAACGCGCTGGTGCTGGCGGGACTGTCGCAGTGGGGCGTGCCGTTCGCCGACATGCTCGCGTACTCGATCAACTCGGAAGGGCAGGGCGGTCGTCCGACCGAGGACGGCATGGACGCGTACGGCTTTCCCTGGGCGCACGGCGGACGCGCGCCGAACACCGAGAACGTCGAGAACGAGTTCCCGCTGCTGATCCCGCTGTCGAACCACTGGATCGACTCCTGCGGCCACGGCAAGTACCGCGGCGGCGTCGGCACGGTGCAGATGTGGGTGGCGCACCACGTGCCGCAGGTGTTCATGATGTGCATCGCCGACAACACCAAGCTGCAGACGCCGCAGCCGCTGTTCGGCGGCTACGCGCCATGCACGGTGCCGGGCGTGTCGATCCGCAATTCGAAGATCAAGGACCAGCTGCTCAACCAGAAGGACTTCAAGGTCGACATGCAGGAGATGCTGTCGCAACAGACGGTCACGGGCGACTACCAGACCGAGTTCCTCGGGCGCAGCGTGCGGCCGTACGACAACGGCGAGGTCATCACGTTCGGTTTCTCCGCCGGCGGCACCGGCTACGGCGATCCGCTGGATCGCGATCCGGATTCGGTGGCAGCCGACCTCGACAAGGGCACGATCACAGCCGAGACCGCAAAGCGGATCTACAAGGTGATGTGGGACGAAACGACCCGTCGCGTCGACGAGGCGGCCACCGAAGCGGCGCGCGAGGAGGAGTTCGCGGCGCGCAAGAAGCGCGGCCGGCCGTTCGATGCGTTCAACGCCGAGTGGTCGAAGAAGAAGCCGCCCGATGAGATCCTCGAGTACTACGGCACGTGGCCGGACGCGAAGCCGAACAAGGTGTGGATGAGGGCTTAGGCAGCCGAAAAGCGTTCAACGCAAAGGCGCAAAGGGCGCAAAGAAAAAAAAGATCTGGGGGATGAGTTTCGATTGCACGCGTCGATCGGTCTTATTCTTTGCGTCCTTTGCACCTTTGCGTTGAAAAGAGACTTTTGGAATGCAGCCGACGAACCGACAGTGGATCCTCCAGGCGCGACCCGCAGGGCCGCAGATCGATCGCGCGATGTTCGAGAAGCGCGAATCGCCGCTGCCCCACCACGTCCGCGACGGCGAGTTCCTGGTGCGCAACCGCTGGTTTTCCTGCGACCCGTCCCAGCGCGCGTGGATGGACGCCGAAACGTATCTGCCGCCGGTGGCGCTGGGTCAGACGATGCGCGCGTTCACCGGTGGCGAAGTGGTCGACTCGCGCCACCCCGGGTTCAAGCGCGGCGATCTCGTCACCGGCCTGTTCGGCTGGCAGGACTACGCGGTCAGCGACGGGCGCGACGCGCTCGGACCGGTGACGAAGCTCGCGCCGGGCGTCGAGCTGCAGTCGGCGCTCTCGCTGTTCGGCATCACCGGGATGACCGCGTACTTCGGTCTGTTCGAGATCGGCAGGCCGGTGGCCGGCGACACGGTGCTGGTCAGCGGCGCGGCGGGCGCCACCGGCGTGATCGCGGCCCAGCTGGCCCGACTCAGCGGTCATCGCACGATCGGCATCGCCGGCGGGGCGGACAAGTGCCGTTGGCTGGTGCAGGAGCTCGGACTCGACGAGGCGATCGACTACAAGGCGGGCAACCCGATGGAAGCGGTGCGCGCGCTGTGTCCGGACGGCGTCAACGTCTACTTCGACAACATCGGCGGCGACATGCTCGACGCGGGCCTCGCCAATCTCGCGCCGGGTGCGCGCGTGGTGCTGAGCGGTGCGTTGTCCGGCTACGGCGACTTCGACCAGATGCCCGTCATCCGTCATTACCCGAACCTGATCCTCAAGCGCGCGCGGATGGAAGGCTTCCTCGTGTTCGACTACCTCGCACGGACCGCCGAGGCGGTGACGCGAATGAGTCCCTGGCTCGCGGCGGGCCAGCTCAGCAATCCCGTCGACATCGCCGAAGGCTTCGATGCCGCCCCCGACGCGCTGATCCGGTTGTTCGCGGGCAAGAACCGCGGCAAGCAGCTCGTGCGGCTGGATTGATCCGGCCATTGCACGAGCGGCAAACGTTTCCAGGGAACGCATGACATGAGCACGCAGGCCCCGTGGCGCCGACGACTCTCCGAACTCGGCCGCGGCATCGGCAAGCCGCACGCGCCCTTGTTCGCGCCGTTGCTGTACGGCGTCGCCAGCCAGATCGAGGCGCTGCCGCCTGCCGACGTCACCGCCGATCCCACGCGCCTCGGCAAATGCCTCGGCGAGCTGCGCCGCGCCACCGGCACCGCGCCCTTCGTGGTCGCTGCGCCCAGCGCGATGGAGGCCGAAGCCCTCGGCGCCGAGGTCGATCGCCAGGTCTGGCCGCCGCGGGTCAGCGCGACGGCGGACGACGACGTGATCGAATGCGGCGAGCTCGACGACGCGTGGTCGCAATCCGATGCGCTGGCCGCGAGCCTGGAGACCTGCAAGCGGCTCAACGCGACGCAGCAGGGCGAGCCGGTCCTGCTGGCGGCGCTCACCGGGCCCGCCTCGCTGCTGGTGGAACTGCTGGGCGATCGCGCCCAGGGGGCGGCCGCCTACGAGTTCGCCGGCCGCGCGCTGTCGGCGTTGTCGCGCCGGTTCGCGCAGTCGGGGGCCTCGGCGATCCTGCTGTGCGAGCGCGTGCTGCCCTCGGACATCGCGGCGTGGTCGGCGGCGCTCAACACAATCGCCAACATCGCGCGATTCCATCGCATCCCCGCGTTGCTGGCCTTCGACGAGGGCGTGGCGCCGGCCGGCTGGCCGTCGAGCACCGTCGCCTGTCCCCACATCGATCAGGAACCGGGAATCGACAAGCCGCACGGGATGACGATTCCGTCCGATATCGCGGCGTGGTCGAACCTCGCCGGTGCAACCGGCACGGCCCGCGTGGTGTTCACGGCCCGCGAGGTCGACGCGCAGACCTCGATCGAGGACCTCGCCGATGCTTGCGAGGCGGCGCTCGAGATCGAGAAGGAGAGCGGAGCATGACCGGCAGCTACTGGAACGCGGAACTCGAGACGCGGCCGTGGGCGGAGGTCGAACGTTGGCAGGCGACGCAGATCGATGCCTTCGTGCAGGAGCTGCCCGCCCGCTCACCGATGTATGCGCGCATCCTCGGCGATGCGCCCTCGTCGGTCGGGAGTTTCGCTGCGCTCTCGAGCCTGCCCTTCACGATGAAGAGTCACGTGCGCGAGGCACAGGACCACACCAGCGCCGAGCGGCCGTTCGGCGACAACCAGGGCGCACCGACGCGAGACGTCATTCAGACGCTGTCGTCTTCGGGCACCACGGGGCGTCCGATGTACTACGCGCTGACCGCGGCCGATCACGACCGCTGGAGCGATGCGATCGCGCAGGGCTGGTTCACCGCGGGGCTGCGCCCGGACGACCTGGTGGCGCACCTCGTCGCGTTGCCCGGAGTCGCCGGCGGCCTGCCGTATGCGGACGGATTCCGCCGCCTGGGCGCGACGCTGTGCTGGCTCGGCGGCTTTCCCACCGAACGCATCCTGCGCGAGCTGCGCAACATGCGGATCACGACGCTGCTGGCGACGACGTCCTTCGGCACTTACCTGAGCGAGCAGTGGGAAGCGATCGGTGCATCCACCGGCATGCCCTCTTCGATGAAGAAGGTGTTCTGCGGCGGCGAGCCCGGTCTCAACCAGCCGGAGATCCGCGCCAAGATCCGCAACGGCTTGCAGATCGACGCGCTGCGCGAGGTGATGGGGCTCGGTGACGTGCTCTCGTCGTTGTGGGCCGAGTGCGAGGCCGAAGATGGCATGCACTTCAACGCGCAGCGCTACGTCGCGGTGGAGCTGATCGATCCGGACAGCGGCGCGTCCGTTCCGTGGAAGGACGGCGCCAAGGGCGAGCTGGTCTACACCACGTTCGCGCGCGACGCGACGCCGATGCTGCGATATCGATCGCGCGACCACGCGCTGGTCCATGGCGTCGCCTGTCGATGCGGCCGTACCAGTCCGCGCATCCGCTGCATCGGCCGCACCGACGACATGCTGATCTACAAGGGCATGAACCTTTTCCCGACCGCGCTGCGGGATCTGATCGCCGCGCGCTTCGCGGGCCGGGTCGAGCCGCTGATCCGCATCTGGAAGGATCGTGCGGACCAGGTGCGTTTCGACGACGCCGTGGCGGTGGATGTCGAGGCGGCGGCGTCGACGAAACCCGAGGATTACGCGGCGCTCGCCGCGCAGATCGAGAAGGCGGTGCGTGCCGAGCTGCAGGTGCGCATCGCGCCGACGATCGTTGCTTCCGGAACCTTGCCGCGCGGGACGTACAAGACCTCGCTGGTGGCCGTGCGCACCACGTAGCCCGGCCGACGCCCGGGAACGACAAACCCCCGGGCTGCGCCCGGGTTACCGGATACGATGAATCAATGAACGCCATACCGGTCACGGTTCTCACCGGCTTCCTCGGCTCCGGCAAGACCACGCTGATCAATCGCATCCTGCGCGAGGCGCACGGCCGTCGGTTCGCCGTGATCGAGAACGAGTACGGTGAGATCAACGTCGACTCCGATCTGCTGGTGAAGGATGGCGGCGAGACCGTGGTGCAGCTCACCAACGGCTGCGTCTGCTGCACCGTGCGCGGCGACCTCGCCAACGCGCTCGACGATCTGGCCGCGCGCCGCCAGCGCGGCGAGATCTCCTTCGACCACGTGCTGATCGAACCCACGGGGCTGGCCGATCCGGGTCCGATCGTGCGCACCTTCATGGCCGAGACCGAGGTGCTGTCGAAGTACTTCCTCGACGGCGTGGTCACGTTGTTCGACGCGGTCAACGGCCAGCGCAACCTGGCCGAGTCGGTCGAGGCGCAGGCGCAGCTCGGTTACGCCGATCGCATCCTGGTCACCAAGATCGATCTGCTGCGCGAGCGCGACGCGACCGCCGAGGACGCGGTGCTGCGTGCGGTGTCGGAGGCCAACACCGCGGCCGCCGTCACCGCGATCGACGTCAACCGTGCGGCCTGGGACGAGGTGTTCGAGAAATTGCTGGAGCTGCGCGGGTACCAGTTCGATCGCGTGGTGTTCACGCCCGCCGGGCCCGCGAGCAGCGGGTCCGGGCACACCCCGGGCGTGAGTTCGGTGAGTTTCCAGGCCGAGGGCGAACTCGATGGCGTCCGGCTCAACCAGGCGCTGGCCGCGATCAACGAGCGTTACGGCGAGTCGCTGTGGCGGCTCAAGGGCGTGCTGGCGATCGAGGGCATGCGCAGCCGGATCATCATCCAGGGCGTGCAGGGCCTGATCCAGGCCAATTCGTCGACGGTCTGGAGGATGTTCGAGCCCAAGCGTTCGCGGCTGGTGCTGATCGGTCGCGAGCTGGATCGCGACTGGGTGGCCTCGCAGCTGCAGGCCTGCGTTCCGGCGCCGACGCCGGCCGAGGGCGCGCCGCCGTCCGGGCACTGACGCGGGCGGAATCGGCCGCTAGCGCGTTCCGTCGCTGCCCGCGGGCGCGCCGTACGGCGAACCGAACGGACTGCCGCTCGCCGGACCGTTGGAGGTCGCGGGCAGGTAGGGCGACGACCCCATGCTGGAGTTCGGGACGGCCGATGCACCCGTACCCGTCACCCGCCCGGGCGTGCTGTGGGCGGTGGCGCCGGCCATGCCGCTGCCCGACGTCACGACACCGGCGGCGCGACCCGTCGCGCCCTCCGGCAACGTCGGCAACGCACCCGGCGGCGCCGGCGCCAGGCCCGAGGTCTCGGTGGGGTCCAGCCGCCCGTCGCGATTGCGATCCAGCTGGTCGAAGCGCATGCGCAGCGTGGCGCTGTATTCGGCTTCCATCGGGCTCACGACGCCGTCGCGATTGACGTCCGCGTCAGCGGGCGACTGCGCGCCGACGGGCGTGGCGCTGGCCAGCAGCGCCAGCAGGGCGATCGGCGCAAGCGCGTAGGTAGCGTTCATCGGCGCATCTCCAGACAGGAAACAGACACACAACGGGGCGGCGAGACGCAATTCCGGTGCCCGCTAGCGTACGCCGTGCGACTTCAGCCAGCGGACGGTCTCGGCGATCACGCGGTCGGGCTGGTCGCGGTGCGGCGAATGGCCGCAATCGTCGAGCTCGACCAGTTCGGTGGCGCCCGAAGGTCGCAGCTCTGCGATGCGCCGGATCTGCCGCATCGACCCGTACTCGTCGCGCACGCCCTGCATCGCCAGAACCGGGCAGCGGACCCCGGCGACTTCGGCTTCGATGTTCCAGCTGCGGAACTGCGGATCGAGCCACACGTCGTTCCAGCCCCAGAACGCCGAGTCGACGTCGGCGTGGTAGCGACCCAGCTTCGTCCGCAGATCGGTCTCCAGGTAGACGGTCCGGACCTTGGCGATGCTGTCGACGCTCAGATCCTCCACGAACAGGTGCGGTGCCAGGACGATGGCCCCGCGCACCCGATCGGGAAACCGGGCCGCGTGCAGCAGCGCGATGGAGCCACCGTCGCTGTGGCCGAACAGGAACACCGGCTCGCGCTGCGCGTCGATGCCGACGGATTGGAGCAGCGTGGGCAGGGTCTCGTGCGCCTGCAGGTGCATGAACTTCGGCGACCAGCGCTCATCGGAAGGCCGTGGCGCCGAATGTCCGTAACCCGGTCGTGAATAGACGAAGCCGCGACAGGCGCCCGCGTCGCACAGCTGGCGCGGGAAATCGCGCCACATCGAGATCGAACCGAGTCCCTCGTGCAGGAAGATCAGCAGCGGCGCGTTGCGCCGCTCGGGGGCGATCCACTGGTACTCGATCCTCATGAATGCGGGGCCGCGGAAGGGTGTGCGGCAACAGTAGTGCGCACACGGCCGCCCGGCCATCGGCGATCGCCCTTACACGGGCGGGTAGGGCGACGTCGCCGTGCGGGTCGCGCGACCCGCACGGCGCGGCGCAGCTCAGCTCGCCGCGGAAAACACGTTGAGCTTGTTGCCGTCGAGGTCGCGGAAATAGCCAATGTAGAACGGTCCGCGCGGTCCCGGCTTGCCCTCGTCCTTGGCGCCGAGTTCGAGCGCGAGCGTGTGCATGCGATCGACCTCCGCGCGGTTGGGCGCGGCCAGCGCCACCATCGTGCCGTTGCCGGCAGTGGCGGCGTTGCCGTCGAAGGGTTTGCAGACCGAAACCATCGGCGCGTCGGGCGCGTTGCCCCACAGAATCAGGCGGTCCATTTCCATCACGCGCTTGGCGCCGAGGGCGCCCAGCAGCTTGTCGTAGAACGCGGTGGCACGCGGAAAGTCGTTGGTGCCCAGGGTGGTGTAAGCGATCATCGTTCGTCTCCAGTTGTGCAGCGGGTGGGGTGCGCCGCTGCAGCGGCGCCAAAAAAAGCATTCAACTCGTCAGGTGGCCGCGCTTGACCCAGAGGCGGCAGCCGCCGCGGGTCGACATGGGCAGTTCATGGCCGTGCGGGATGCGCAGCCAGGTCAGCCGGCGGCACGCGGTGTCGCCGTAGTCGAGCGCGCCGTCGAGCACCAGGATCTCCTCGCCGCCCCTGGGCACCCGCGCGTTCCAGCGCGTTCCGGCTTCGAGCTCTTCGAAGAAGACCTGTTCGCGCGAGGACGCTGCGTACAGCGGGTGGCGGGTCAGTCCGGGCACGCCGCTCGCAACCGGCGCCTCGCCGCGCGAGACGGTCACCGGCTGGCCGCGATCGGCCGCTGCCATCTGGCGCAGCTTCACGAAGATCACGCAGCCGTCGCGGGTGAAGGGCGTGTGCCGGGTGCCGGGCGGGTTGCGCACGTAGGTGCCCGGTCCGAAGTCGCCGTCGTGATCGGAGAAGACGCCTTCCAGCACCAGGTATTCCTCGCCGAGTTCGTGCACGTGCTCGGGAAAGCGGCTGTTCGGGGCGTAGCGGACGATCGACGTGGCGCGCGCCACTTCGCGACCCTCGCGCTCGAGGAAGCGCCGCTCGACCCCGGCCTGCGGAGACGGGACCCAGTCGAGACCGGCCGCCTCGACGATCACCGGCACGCGGCGATCGGCGTGCAGGCGTTCGGGAACGTGGTAGGCGGGAGTGTTCATCGCGCTGTCCTGTGGCGGCCGCCTGAAGGGGCGGGTTCACAAGCAGCGTAGGCCGGCCTACAGTAATAGAGAAATCAAACTTCTTCATGACATTCATTCCAAGACTGAATAAATAGATGAACCTGCGTCACGTCGAATTCGTGGTGGCCGCCGCGGCGGAGCGCTCGTTCAGCCGCGCCGCGGAGCGCTGCCACGTCACGCAGCCGACGCTGTCCAACGGCATCGCGCTCATCGAGGCCGAGTTCGGCGGTCAGCTGTTCGTGCGCACCACGCGCAAGGTCGAGCTCTCGCCATTCGGGACGCAGCTGATGCCGCTGATCGAGGCGCTGTATCGGGCGCACGGCGAGCTCAAGTCGGGCGTGCGCTCGTTCTACGATCCGGCGCAGCGCATGGTCCGGGTCGGCCTCTCGCCGCTGGTCGATGCTCGGCGCGTGACCGAGGTGATGGACCCGTACGAGCGCTCCGAGGCCGGCTGCCGGATCTTCTTCAAGGAGTGCTTTCTCGGCGATCTTGAGGATCGCCTGCAGAGCTCGCAGCTCGACATGATGATCCGGCCCCGACAGGAGTACGCCAGGCCGCCGCGTTCGCTGGTGCGCGTGTCCTTTTACGAGGAGCCGCTGATCTACCTGGCGCGCCACGATCTGCCCGCGACCGACCGCAACGCCGGTGGCGTCACGCTGAAGGACATCGCAGGAGAGACATTCGTGCTCGGACCGGACGGATGCGGCCTGGCGTCGATGACGCGCAGCCTGTTCCAGAAAGCGGGCCTGCGGCTGAAGGAGTACCGCGGCCAGGCGCTGAGCTACCAGGTGATGCAGGAATGGGCGGACATCGGCATCGGCGCGACGATCATTCCCCAGTCCAAGCTCGCTCCGCACTATCGCGATCGTGCGCGGCCGCTGCTGGCGGCAGGACGTCGCCCGGCACACGTCCAGTTCGAGGCGGTGTGGATGCGCGAGGCGGCCTATCCCCGTCACGTGAGCGCGTTGCACCAGCATTTCCGCGACCGTGTGCCGCGGCTGGTCCAGGGCAGCACCGGCGCCACGCGGCCGGCCCAATGAACGCGCTTGCGTCGGGCCTGACGGGAATGCTGCTGGCGGCACTGGCGTGCCTGGTGCCGATGGCCGAGGCGCAGGCCGAGGATCCCGTCGCCGCGGATCGTTCGCGCGCCCTGATCGACGATCCGATGGCGTCCGCCGCGCTGGTACGCGTGCTTCAGCATCACCACGGCCTCGGCGATGGCGAAGGCGGGTTCGGCTGGTGGCTGCGGCTGCCGTTTCCCGTTCGTGCGCGGCAGGCCCAGGTTCCGAACGTGCGCTTGTGGCGCAACCGGCTCGAATTCATGCGCGACGCGCAGCGCTCGGACGCCGCGGCCTGCGCCGTGAGCGGCACCATGGTCCTGGACAATCCGCTGCTCGACAGCGCAAGCCGCGCGGTGGAGGCGCAGCGGCTGGACCGATGCCGCGGCGGCACGGGTGAGTAGGTCCCTCACATACCCCCGGGGGCATTCGTTGTGGGATGATCCACGACCTCTTGGAACGCGCAATTCGTGCGCCGGGGAGACGGGCTCATGATTTTCCGCCAGCTGTTCGATCCGACGTCGTCCACCTACACCTACCTGCTCGGTTGCGAGCGCACCGGCGAAGCGGTGCTGATCGACGCCGTGTACGAGATGCATGAGCGCGACGACGCGCTGATCCGCGAGCTGGATCTGAACCTTCGCTACGTGCTGGACACCCACGTGCACGCCGACCACGTCACCGGTGCCTGGCTGATGAAGGATCGCTGGCGCGCCGAAATCGTCCTTTCGAAGCGTTCACACGCCCAGAACGTCGACGTCGAGGTCGAACAGGGCGATGTGCTCGGTTTTGGCGACGCGGCCCTGGAAGTGCGCGCCACGCCGGGTCACACCGGCGGCTGCATCACCTACGTGAGCACCGACCGCAGCCGGGCCTTCACCGGCGACTGCCTGATGATCCGCGGCACCGGTCGCACCGATTTCCAGGCCGGCAGCGCCAACGAACTGTGGGACAGCATCCGCGGCCAGATCTTTTCGCTGCCGGACGACTGCCTGATCTACCCGGGCCACGACTACCTGGGCCGCACCGTGTCCTCGGTCGGCGAGGAGCGCCGGCACAACCCGCGCATCGGCGGGGACGCGCAGCGCGAGGACTTCGTCGGTTACATGAACAACCTGGGCCTGCCGCACCCCAAGCTGATCGACATCGCCGTGCCGGCCAACCAGGCCAGCGGCAAACCCAAGGATCCGGATGCGCTGCACAAGGTCACCTGGGGGCCGGTGACCAAGACGTTCGCCGGCGTACCCGAGATCCGGCCCGACTGGGTCGCCCGTCACCTGGACGAGCTGTACGTGCTGGACGTCCGCAGCGAGGCGGAGTTCGCCGGCGAGCTCGGCCGTCTTCGCGGCGCCCACCTGATCCCGCTGGATCAGCTTCGCTCGCGCGTCACCGAGATCCCCAAGGACGCCCGCGTCGTGGCCGTGTGCCAGTCGGGCAAGCGTTCGGCGATGGCCACCGAGATCCTGCGCAAGGCCGGGTACGAGAAAGTCGCCAACGTCGCAGGCGGCCTGATCCACTGGTCGCGACTGGCGCTGCCCCACCTGCAACGGGCGGGCTGAAGGGAACCACGTCACACAAGCCGCGACCGCCGGGAGCGCATCCGACCCCGGATCACGGTATTCCTAGCGGGGTCGGCCCCGGCCCGCACCGGGGCCAGAGGTTTGCAGGGGAGGGCCGTGGCGCAGACGACTCTGTCCGCCGGTACCGAATCCGACTCCACGCAGGTGCGTGAGGACGGGCCGCGCCCGGTGTTCGAGCGCCTGTTCCGCATGGGCACCGAAGGCCTGGCCGACGCCGATGCCCGCCTCGCGTTGATGAGCAACACCGTGGCCGTGATCGGCTGCGTCGCGTCGGCGTTCTTCGGCGCGCTGCACCTGGTCTACGCACCGGTTGCGCACCTGCCGATCGCGCTGACGCTGTTCGCGTCGTCGGTGATCTTCATGGGCGTGATGTGGCTCAACAGCCGCAACCATCGCGTGACCTCGTCGCTCGTCATGGTGGTCACGCTGACCACCACGATGATGCAGAACGATTGGTACCTGGGCAACGCCCTGGGTGCGTCGCAGTTCTTCGCCGTCGGCATCCCGGGCGCCTTCCTGATCTGTCCGCGCGGCTATCGCTTCCTCGTGCCGCTGATCGTCTGCATCCTCACCGTCGGCGCGACGGTGTCCTACCTGTATCTGGACGAGCCGCAGATCCCGGTGGATCCGGAATTCATCCGCATCTATCACCTGCTGTGCATGGTCGCGATGTTCGCGATCCTCGGATCGTTCTACTACCTGTTCTACCAGGAGACGCACCGGGTCGAACTGATGCGAGAACGTGCGTCGCTGGAAAACCTGCAGCGATATCGGGAAGTGCTCGACAACGTCAACGAAGGCGTCTTTCGCACGGCCATGGACGGTCGTACGCTGCACGCCAATCCGGCCCTGGCGCAGATGCTCGGATACGACTCGGTGCACGAGCTGGTGGAAACGGTGACGGACTTTCGTTCGCAGGTCCTGGCCGATCTGGGCGAACGCAAGATCATGCAGCGCGCACTGGACCGCAGCGACCGGATCAGCGGGTTCGAGATGCGCGTGCTGCGCAAGAACGGCGACACGTTCCTGGCCGCGCTCTCGGTGCGTGCGCTGCGCGACCAGAAGGGCAACGTCTGGGGTTACGACGGCATCATGGCCGACGTCACGGCGCGTCGTCAGAACGAGGAACTCATCCGCCAGCGCGAGGTGGCCGAAGCCGCGACGCGCGCCAAGAGCGAGTTCCTCGCCAAGATGAGCCACGAGCTGCGCACGCCGATGAACGCGATCATCGGATTCACCGACCTGGCGCTGCGCACCGATGCGCACGACAAACGGCTCGAACACCTGCGCCACATCGATACCGCTTCGCACTCGCTGCTGCACATCGTCAACGACATCCTCGACCTGTCCAAGATCGAGGCGGGTCGGCTGGTCGTCGAGACGCGCGAGTTCGAGCTGCAGGCGGTGCTGGAAAAGCTCGGCGACCTGTTCTCGGCGCAGGCGGCGGCCAAGGATCTCGAGCTGATCGTGCCGACCGCCGCTGGCCTTCCGCGGACGCTGGTCGGTGATTCGCTCCGGCTCGAGCAGGTGCTGGTCAACCTGATCGGCAATGCGATCAAGTTCACCGAGCAGGGCGAAGTGGAGTTGTCGGTGCGCGTGCTTTCGCAGACCGCGCGTGACGTGCTGCTGCAGTTCAGCGTGCGCGACACCGGCATCGGACTGAACGGCGAGCAGCAGGAGCGCCTTTTCCTGCCGTTCACCCAGGCCGATTCCTCGACGACGCGACGCTACGGCGGGACCGGACTGGGGCTGGCGATCTGCCGGCAGCTGGTCGAGCTGATGGGTGGACGGATCGGCGTCGAAAGCCAATCCGGACGCGGCAGCCGCTTCTGGTTCGAGCTGCGCCTGGCCATCGGCAGCGCCAACGCCGAGTCGGCGTCGGCCGATGCGTTGCGCGGCACGCGCGTGTTGGTGGTGGACGACAACCCGGTGGCGCGACAGGCCTACCTGTCGATGCTCGAGACCTTCCATTTCCGCGCGCGCGCCGCGCGTTCGGGAGAAGAGGCGCTCGCGCTGATCGCCAACGAGACCTTCGACGTCGTGCTGATGGACTGGAAGATGCCCGGCATGGACGGGCTCGAGACCACGCGCCGCCTGCGCGCACTGCCCGCGCGCGCCAACCTGCCGGTGCTGATGATGACGGCGCACGGAAGCGAGGGGCTGGCGCAGGACGCCGAACGCGCGGGTGCCAGCGCCTGCCTGGACAAGCCGCTCAAGGCCTCGACGCTGCTCGAGCGCGTGATCGAATCGCTGGATCGTGCGCGCGGTGGGCCGGCCGCGATGCGCGAACGCATCCCGGAGAGCACCGACGCCGAGCGCGTGCGCGGCGCGCGCGTGCTGCTGGTGGAGGACAACGCGCTCAACCGCCGACTGGCGAGCGAGATCCTGGCCGAGGCCGGCGCGCAGGTGGACATGGCCGAGAACGGCCGCGATGCGGTCGAAGCCGTGACGTACGGGACATACGACCTCGTGCTGATGGATGTACAGATGCCGGTCATGGACGGGCTGGACGCGACGCGCCTGATCCGGCGGCTGCCGCAGAGCCGCGGCCTGCCGATCCTGGCGATGACGGCCAACGCGATGCAGAGCGACCGCCAGGAATGCCTGGAGGCCGGCATGGACGACTTCCTCTCCAAGCCGATCGACTCGGCGCGACTGCTCGAGTCGATCGCGCGACACCTGCGGCGTGACGCGCCCGCCGCGGCACCGGTACCCGCGCCTGCGGTCGCCACGCTTCCAGAGCGCGTCCCCGGCATCGAGATCGCCGCCACGCTGGCCCGCATCGGGCCGCGGCCCGCGTTGCTGGTGGAACTGCTGCAGGAACTGGCCCATACGCAGGCCGGCGCCGCGCAGGCCATCCGTGAACACCTCGCCGCCGGCCGTCTGGCCGAGGCCACGCGCGCGGCGCACACGCTCAAGGGCACGGCCGCGAGCCTGGGGTGCGCGGATCTGTCCGCGGCCGCGCTCGCGCTGGAGCAGTGGCTCAAGCAGGGCGGTGCGGACGCGCCGGGCCTGTGTGATGCGCTCGACCAGGCGATCGCGACCGTGTGCGCATCGGTGGCGCAGCTGCCGGACCTGCGCGTTGCGCCCCGGGCCTGATCCATGCGCGCCCTGGTCGTCCTGCTCGCGCTGCTGATCGGCGCCGCCGCGTGGGCAGTGGAGCCGCCGCAGGGAAAAGCGGCGACGAACCTGGCCAGTGAGCTCGGATTCCTGCGCGACGTTAAAGGCCTCATGGCATTCGAGCGCGTGCAGCGCCTGCCGCCGGACCGTTTCGAGCCGCTGCCGGGGCGCAGCATCAATCACGGTTTCACCGACGCCGCGTTCTGGTATCGCGTCGCGCTCGACGCGCCGCCGCCGGGAACCGGCTGGTCGGGCGTGCTCGAAGTGGGATTCGCGCCGATGGACCGGCTCGACCTGTTCGTCGTCCACGGCGACGGCCGCGTGGACGCCGCGCAGGGCGGCGATACCCGGCCACCCGACGCCCCGGGGATACGCCACCGCAATCCCGCGTTTCCCATCCACCTGGATCCGGGCGAGAGCGCCACGCTGTACCTGCGCGCCCAGTCCGACGGTCCGCACGAATTCCCGCTGCTGCTGTGGTCGCGCGAAGGCTTCGAGGCCAAGACCGCGTCGGAGTACCTGATGTTCGGGATGTTCTACGGCGTGATGCTGGTGATGGTGATCTACAACCTGCTCACGTTCGTGGTGCTGCGCGACTGGGCGTATCTGTACTACCTGTCGTTCGTCGCGACGTTTGCGCTGATCCTGATCAACCTCGACGGCTTCGCCATCCCCTGGCTCTGGCGTGTCGGGATATTCGCGGTCAACGCGTTCATTCCGATCCTGGCCGCCGCCTCGGCGATGTTCGCGCTGCTGTTCGTGCGCCGCTCGCTGGGAACACGGCTGATCGCGCCCAGGCTGCATCGGCTGCTCGGCATCGGCGTCGTGCTCTGCGGCGTCTGCCTGCCGCTGCCGCTGATCCTTCCGGTGATGACGGCGATCTTCATCAACACGTTCGTGGCCCTTCTCACCACCGCCCTGCTCACCGCGGTGATCGTGCTGCTCGCCGTGCGGGGCCGGCGCACCGCGCAGTTCTACGTGCTGGTGTGGACGATGCTCGCGATCGGCGTGATCGCCAAGGTGCTCGAGATCAACGGCCTGCTGCCGGTGAGCCTGATGACGACCTACTCGATGCACCTGGGCGCCTGCCTGCTGGTGACGCTGGTGTCGCTGGGCCTGGCCGATCAGATCAACGCGATGCGCCGCGAACACCTGCGCCTGGAGCGCGATCGCATCCGCGCGCAGACGGCGGCCAGGAGCGAGTTCCTGGCCAAGATGAGCCACGAACTGCGCACCCCGATGAACGCGATCATCGGGTTCACCGACCTGGCCCTGCGCAGCGAGGACGACACGCGCCGCATGGAGCACCTGGGTCACATCGACACCGCGGCGCGCTCGCTGCTGCACATCCTCAACGACGTGCTCGACCTGACGCGGATGGAGGCCGGCAGGCTGGTGCTGGAATCGCGCAGCTTCGAGTTCCAGGAGGTCCTGGACAAGGTCGCGGGATTGCTGGGCCGCGCGGCCGACGCCAAGGGGCTGGATCTGGTCGTCGGGCGCGGCGCCGATCTGCCGGCGCTGGCGCAGGGCGATGCGCTGCGCATCGAGCAGGTGCTGATCAACCTGCTCGGCAACGCGATCAAGTTCACCGACCAGGGCGAGGTGGAACTGCGCGCGGATCTCGAAGCGCGCGCCGAGGATCGCATCCAGGTGCGCTTCACCGTACGCGACTCCGGAATCGGCATCGCGACCGAGGATCTGCCGCGCCTGTTCACCCCGTTCACGCAGGTGGACCCTTCGATGACCCGGCGCCACGGCGGCAGCGGACTGGGACTCGCGGTGAGCCGGCAGCTGGTGGAGCTGATGGGCGGCCGCATCGAGGTGCAGAGCGAAAGCGGCATCGGCACCGAGATGCGCGTGCTGCTGCCGCTGCGTGCCGGACCCGAGACGACCGACACGCGCCAGGCGCTCGAGGGCCGACGCATCCTCGTCGCCGCCGCCAACGGCAGCCTCCGGCGCATGTACGCGCAGACCCTGCGTGCGATGGGCGCGGCCGAGGACTGCACCGACACCGTCGCCGGGATCATGGGGCTGCTGCGGCGCCATCCGATCGATGCGCTGCTGCTCGATACGCGGCTGCGCGAAGGCGACAGCCTGGAAGCGCTGCGGCTAATCCGCGCGAACGCGGACACCCGTGAGCTCCCGGTGATCGTGATGATCGGGCA
This sequence comes from Panacagrimonas sp., assembly GCF_020697055.1. Lineage (GTDB taxonomy): Bacteria > Pseudomonadota > Gammaproteobacteria > Nevskiales > Nevskiaceae > Panacagrimonas. The sequence continues at coordinate 22,228 of NZ_JAJFBP010000030.1, forward strand.
CGGCAGCGAAGCGGCGATCCGTGAAGCGATCGGCGTCGGCGCCAGCGCCTGCCTGACGCGCCCGATCAAGCCGGCGCTGCTCGCGCAGACGCTGGACGAGTTCCTCAAGGCGGGCGCTCCGACGCGCGGCGTGCGGCGCGAACACGTCGGCCAGACCGTCGCCGCCCGGCAGTTGCGCGGCGCGCGCGTGCTGCTGGTCGAGGACAACGCGATCAACCGGCGGCTCGCGAGCGAAGTGCTCGGAGATGCCGGCGTGCAGGTGGACAGCGCCGACGACGGCCAGCAGGCGGTGGACGCGGTGCAGCGCGAACGTTACGACGCGGTGCTGATGGACCTGCAGATGCCGGTGCTGGACGGTTTCGGCGCGACGCGCGCGATCCGCGCGCTGCCGGACCGGGATCGGCTGCCGATCATCGCGATGACCGCCAACGCGATGCAGCAGGATCGCGACGAATCGCACGCCTGCGGCATGAACGATTTCCTGCCCAAGCCGATCGATGCCGAGCAGCTGCTGTCGACGCTCGCGCGATGGGTGCAGCGGCCTGCTTCCGGCGACCCCGGCGCGAGCGACGACGAGTTCGACACCCCCGCACGGGTAGGTTGAGCGCGCCCGGGGGCGGTGACATCCTCGCGGGCACAACGACCCCCCGCATCGAGGCGCGCCCCCATGTCGACCGCCACGCCGTCCGAGACCACGGTTCTCGGCGCCTGTCCCCACGATTGTCCCGACACCTGCTCGATGCTCTTCAAGGTGCGCGAAGGCCGCGTGGTCGGCGTGCAGGGCAATGCCGAACATCCGTTCACGCAGGGGCGGCTCTGCGCAAAGACCAACCATTACCAGGAACGCATCTACCACCCGGATCGCGTGCTGCATCCGCTGCGCCGCGTCGGGCCCAAGGGCGAGGGTCGGTTCGAGCGCATCTCCTGGGACGAGGCGCTGACGCTGATCGGCGAACGCTGGAGGTCGATCATCGGGCAGAGCGGTCCGACCGCGATCCTGCCCTACGGTTACCTGGGCACGCAGGGCCTGGTGAACGGTCTCACCGTCGGCGATGCGTTCTTCAACAAGCTCGGCGCGACCGTCTCCGAGCGGACGTTCTGCGATTCGGGCGCCTCCACCGCCTACGTGATGACCGTGGGCCCGACGCCCGGCATGGATCCGGAGAGCCTCGAGCACTCGCGCTTCATCGTGCTGTGGGCGTGCAACGTGCTCAGCACCAATGCGCACCTGTGGCCGTTCATCGAGCGCGCGAGAGCCAAGGGCGCGAAGCTGATCGTCATCGATCCGGCCCGGACGCAGACGGCGACCAGCGCCGACCAGCACATCCGCGTGCGGCCCGGCACCGACGGCGCGCTGGCGCTGGCGATGATCCACGTCGTCATCGCCGAAGGCCTGGTCGATCGCGACTATGTCCGGCAGCACACGGTGGGATACGACGAACTCGCCGAGCACGTGGCGCGCTACACGCCGGAATTCGCCGCCGCCGAGACCGGAGTCGATGCCGGCGTGATCCGCCAGCTGGCGCGCGACTACGCCACCACGCAGCCGTCGGCGATCCGCATCGGCGTGGCGATCGAACGCTCCGCCGGCGGCGGCCAGCTGGTCCGCGCGCTCGCCTGCCTGCCGGCGCTGGTCGGCGCCTGGCGCCGGCCCGGTGGCGGATTGCTGCAGCTGCCGCTGTGGGCGTTCCCGGTGAAATGGGATCGCCTGCATCGCGCCGACCTGATCCCGCCGGGCACGCGCGTGCTCAACCAGTGGCGCATCGGCGCGGCGCTGACGGGCGAGATTCCGCTCGATCCGCCGATCCGCTCGCTGTTCGTATACAACAGCAACCCGCTGGTGGTTGCGCCCGACCAGTTGCGGCTCAAGCGCGGCCTGGCGCGCGAGGACCTGTTCACGGTGGTGAGCGAGCACTTCCTCACCGACACGGCGCGCTACGCGGACCTCGTGCTGCCGGCGACCACGCAGGCCGAGCAGCACGACCTGATGTTCTCCTGGGGACACCTGTACCTGACGCTGAACCGGCCGGCGATCACACCGCTGGGCGAGGCCGTCCCGAACGCGGAGCTGTTCCGTCGACTGGCGACGACGATGGGCATCGAGGATCCCTTCTTCCATCGCGACGACCAGCAGATCCTGCGCGAGTCGGTGGACTGGGATCATCCGTCGATGCAGGGGATCACGATGGAGATGCTCGAGGCGCAGGGCTACGCGCGCCTGAGCCTGCCGTCGGCCGACACGTTCGCGCCCCACGCCGAAGGCGGCTTCCCGACGCCGTCGGGCAAGGTCGAGCTCAAGGCCTCGATGGCGGCCGGTGGCAACTTCGTGCTGCCCACGTTCCGCCAGGGTTCGAACGAGCATCAGGACGGCACGCCGGTGCCGGCGCTACCGACCTATCGTCCGCCGCGCGAATCGCGCAGCGCATCGCCCGAGCTCGCCGCGCGCTATCCGCTGGCGATGATGTCACCCAAGAGCCACTCGTTCCTCAACTCGACCTACGCCAACCATCGAAGGCAGCTCTCGCGCGAAGGCGAGCAGAAGGTGTTCATGCATGCCAGTGACGCCGATCGCCGCGGCATCGCGAGCAACGACCTGGTGCGCGTTCACAACGATCGCGGCTCCTTCGTCGGCGTGGCCAAGATCGGCGAGGAGACGATGCCCGGCGTGATCATCGCGCCCATGGGGCACTGGATGGCATCGTCGCGCGCCGAGGCGACGCCGGCGGCGATCAATCCCACGGCGTTCGCCGACCTGGGCTGCGCGCCCTCGTTCTCGGACAACCTCGTCGAAGTCAGCAGGGCTTGAACCGATGCCGCACGTCGTCACCGACCATTGCCAGGACTGTCGCTACACCAAGTGCGTCGACGTGTGCCCGGTCGACTGCTTCCACGGATCCGCCGAGCGGCTCTACATCGATCCCGAGGTCTGCATCGACTGCGCGGCGTGCGTGCCGATCTGTCCGGTCAAGGCGATCTCCGACAGCTTCGATCTGGACGGCGACGGTGATGCGCTGGTGGAACTCAACCGGCGCATGTCGCTCGAGCTGCCGGTGGTCGACGCGGTGGCCGAGCCGCTGCCGACCGCCGAGGCCAAACGCGTCGCGCTGGGCTACTGATCCCGCCTCGATCGGGCGCGCTGCTGGCGCAGGCTGATCCCGTTCCAGCGCCGGTACGAACGGCTCAGCGAGGTCACGTCGGCGTAGCCGAGGATCTCGGCGATGCGCGAAGCGCTGAGTTCCGAGTGGCGCAGGTACTTGGACGCGAGGTCGGCGCGCACGATGTCGCGCACCTGCGTGAAGCTCGTGCCCTGCTGCTGCAGGCGGAATTGCAGCGTTCGCGCGGGTAGATCGAGCGCGCGGCTGACCTCGTCGATCGTGCAGGGCGCGTAGGGCATCAACGAGCGCACCACGGCCTCGACGCTGTGCGCGATGCGCTTGCCCGCAAGCCGTTCGTCGTCGAGGCGCACGACGCGATTGGCCAGCGCGCGTGCCGCCGACCCGCGCGCCTGGTTCAGCGGCGCGGCCCAGGTGCGCTCGTCCATCAGCAGTGAGTTGCGATCCTGGTTGAAGCGCACGTTGGCGCCGAACGCGGTGCGATACGGCGCACGCCGTCCCGGCGGTCGCGCGTGGCGGAACAGCACCGCCTTGGGCATCCAGTCCGGCCGCAGGTGGCTGCGGATCTCGTTGGCGAACACGCAGAGCGCGAACTCGGCCATCTGCACCTCGCTGTCGATGCGTCCCGCAGTGGCCGACCAGTTCAGCAACACGCCGTCGGACGTGCGCTCGATGCCGACCATGGCGGCGTCGCTGTAGAGATCGAAGTTGTCCGCTAGCTCCGAGCACATCTCGCCGATCGTGCGGGCGTTGCGCAGCAGCACCCACAGCGGACCGATGATCGCGGCCAGGCGTCCCCCGATGCCGAGCGTCAGGCCCCACGTGGGCAGCTTGCAGGCCTCGGCGGCGAGCTCGAAGAAACGGAGCACGTTGTTGGCGTTGACCAGCAGATCGGGATCGGTGAGCGCGGATCGCGGCACGCCGGCGGCGCGCGCGATCTGCGCGGGGCGCGCGCCGTGCGCACGGATCAGATCGGCCGCGCCGTCGAGGATCACGCTGCGGATCAACAGCCCCGGCATGCCTGGCCTTCATCGCAAGGATTGCGCATCATGCCAAGTCTGTTGCGCGTGACGCCAACTAGGAGGAGGCCCGGAGGCGCATCCTAGCTGGGTAAACGAGGGCCGTTTTGCCGAAGGCCCCACCCACGAACGAGGAGCAATGTCATGAGTGTGGCCACGTCGAGCCGCAAGGCGTCTTTCGATGTCGTGATCATCGGGGCCGGGTTCACCGGCCTGTACCAGTTGTGGTCGCTGCGCCGCCTCGGCCTGCGCGTGCTGGCAGTGGACGCCGCTTCGGGCGTCGGCGGCACCTGGTACTGGAACTGCTATCCGGGCGCGCGCACCGATTCGCCGTCCAACATCTACCAGTACTGGTTCTCCGACGAGCTGCTCGACGAGTGGAACTGGACGCAGCGCTACGCCGGGCAGGCGGAGTCGGAGCGCTACTTCAACCACGTCGCCGACCGGTTCGAGCTGCGCAAGGACATCCGGCTGAACACCCGCGTGGAGTCCGCGGTGTGGAACGAGGACGCGAGCCAGTGGACGCTGACGACCGATCAGGGCGACGCGCTCGAAGCGCGCTTCGTCGTCACGGCGCTCGGCCCGTTGAGCGCGCCGGTGGTGCCGCCTTTCGTCGGCCACGAGAGCTTCGCCGGCCGCATGGTCCACACCGCGCGCTGGCCGCGCGAAGGAATCGACCTGAAAGGCAAGCGCGTCGGCGTGATCGGCACGGGCGCCACCGGCATCCAGGTGATCCAGTCCATCGCGCCGGAAGTGGCGCACCTGAGCGTGTTCCAGCGCACCGCGAACTACGCGGTGCCGATGAGCAACCCGAGCTACGGTGACGCCGAGCGCGCGGCGATCCGCGCCAAGTATCCGCAGACGCGCGAGGCGATCTGGACCACGTTCGTCGGCTTCGATGAACAGGGCGAGACGCGGCCCTATTTCAGCATTCCGGTGGAGGAGCGCCGCGCGATCCTGGAGCGGCTCTGGTCCGACGGATCGCTGCGCATCTGGGTTGCCGGGTTCATGGAGATCTTCTTCGACCAGGCGGCGAGCGACGAGATCTCGGAGTTCGTGCGCGAGAAGATCCGCGTGCGCATCCGTGATCCGAAGGTCGCCGCGAAACTGGTGCCGCAGGATCACGGCTTCGGTACGCGTCGCGTGCCGCTCGAGAACGGCTATTTCGAGGCCTACAACCGCCCGAACGTCGACCTGATCGATCTTCGCGAGACGCCGATCGAGCGCATCACGCCCAAGGGCATCCTGACGAGCGCGGGCGAGATCGAGCTCGACGTGATCGTGCTCGCCACCGGCTTCGATGCCGGCACCGGCGGCCTGACCGGGATCGACATCCGGGGTCGCGACGGCCGCTCGCTGCGCCAGGAGTGGAAGCGCGAAGTGCGCACCACGATGGGCCTGCAGATCCACGGCTATCCGAACCTGTTCACCACCAGCGCGCCGTACGCGCCTGCCGCGGCGTTCTGCAACGCGCCGACCTGCCTGCAGCACCAGGTGCAGTGGATCACCGACTGCATCGATCACCTCGTCAAGAACCAGCGACGCGTGATCGAACCCGCGGCCGAAACCGAGCAGAAATGGCTGGCGCATCACGACGAGCTCGCCGCGATGACGCTCGTGGCCAAGACCAAGTCCTGGTACACCGGGGCGAGGGGCTACGAGGGCTTCGAGGTGGCGTAATGGGCTCGGGTCCCGGGCTCCGCCCGGGCCAAGTACCGTGTGGCCCGGCCCAAACCCGGGAAAAGGAGACGGCATGACCCCGCAACGCAATCGCCAGTGGATCCTCATGCGGCGGCCCGTAGGCGAGATCCGCGAAGGCGACCTCGTGCTGCGCGCGGACCCGATTCCCGTGCCGGCCGCGGGCGAGGTCGTGGTGCGCAACGAATGGCTGTCGCTGGATCCGGCCAATCGCGTCTACATGTCCGACGTGAAGCAGTACATGCCGCCGGTGGCGCTCGGCGATCCGATGCGCGGATTCGTCTGCGGCTCGGTGGTTGCCAGCGGCGCTCCGGCGTTCGCGGTCGGGGCCGTCGTCATGGGCCTGGGCACGTGGTCGGAATATTCCTGCGTTCCCGCCGAATACCTGATGCCCGTGCCCGAAGTGCAGGGCCTTACGCGCAAGGACGTGTTCGGCCAGGGCTACATCGTGGCGCCGACGGCGCTGCTCGGTCTGCGCCACATCGGCGCGCCCAGGCCTGGCGAGACGATGCTGGTGTCCGCCGCCGCCGGTGCGGTTGGCAGCCTCGCCGGACAGATTGGCAAAGCCTGGGGCTGCAAGGTGATCGGGCTGGCGGGCGACGACGAGAAGCGCGACTGGATCGTGCGCGACCTGGGGTTCGACCAGGCGCTCGACTATCGAGGAGCGGATTTCGGACAGCGCCTGCGCGCGGCGTGCCCGGGCGGGATCGACATCTTTTTCGACAACGTCGCCGGCAACGTGCTCGACGTGGTCCTGGGCCAGATGAACCTGCGCGGTCGCGTCGTGCAGTGCGGCCTGATCTCCAGCTACAACGACGACCTGCACGGACAGAGCTTCAAGAACTACGGCTGCATCGTCACGCAGCGTCTGAAGGTCGAGGGTTTCATCGTGATCGACTGGTTCGACGAGTACCCCGCGATGTTTCGCGAGGTCGCCGAACTGCATCGAAACGGCCAGCTGAACTGGCGTTATCACGACGTCGACGGACTCGAGCACGCGGTCGACGCGGTGAAGCTGCTGTTCCAGGGACGCAACCGCGGAAAGATGATCGTCCGCGTCTGATCTTTCGAAAAAACTGAGGAGCCGACATGGCAGGCATCACGATTCGCCAGATGGTCCACGCCAACATCTGCGTGCGGGATCTGGAAAAAACCGTCCCGTTCTACGAGATGCTCGGCTTCGAGGTCTTTGCCGACCAGATCTTCGGAGAAGGCGCCCGCACCTGGGTCGGCCTGGGCCTTCCCGAGGGACGCAGGTTCCGCGCGGTCTTCATGAAGATCCCGGGCGACAAGCCGGTGCCCTTCCTCGACATCATCCAGTTCCTCGACCCGCCGACCGCCGGCGCGCCGTATCCGACGCTGCACAACGTCGGCATCTGCCGCCTGTGCTTCGAGGTGGAGGACATCGACGCGGCCGCCGCGACGCTCAAGGCCAACGGCGTCGAGTTCGTCGGACCGGTGACGCCCTACGAGATCGCGTACGACGTACGGCCGCAGGGCGTCGAGGCGCGCTTCCTGTGCTTCAAGGATCCGGACGGCAACATCATGGAGTACGCGCAGTTCGCGGGCGCAGCGACGGACGTGCTCGCCGGCGACTGAGCCCCGGTCATCCCGTCCGCGCTCTCGTTCCCTTTCGCGGACGGGTACGCGCGTCGGCCAGGCACGCGATCAGCCGATCGATGTCGGGCGGCTTGATGAGGTGATGATCGAAGCCGGCGCGCTGCGTCGCTTCGCGGTCCCGATGCTGTCCCCATCCGGTCAGTGCGATCAGCGTCATCTCGCATCGGCCCGGATCGCGCCGGATGCGCCGCGCGACTTCGAACCCGTCCAGATCCGGCATGCCGAGGTCGATGATCGCGGCGTCGGCGGGCTCGCGGTCCAGCGCGGCCAGCGCGTCCTTGCCGCCATAGGTCACGTGCACCGAGGCGCCCATCTGCTCGAGCAGCATGCCGAGCGATTCGGCCGCGTCGCGATTGTCGTCGGCCACGATGATGCGCAGATCGGCGAGCTGCGCTTGCGGCGATGAACGGGCCGGGCGCTCCGGCTCGGCCGCGAACGAAAGCATCGGCAGACGTACCGTGAAGCAGCTGCCGCGCCCGTGTCCTTCGCTGTGCACGGCGATCGTTCCGTTGTGCAGTTCGACCAGGCGCTTGGCCAGCGTCAAGCCGATGCCCAGCCCGCCCTGGGCGGTGTCGTGCTTGGATTGCACGCGCACGAAGAGGTCGAAGATGTTGGTCTGCGCCTGGGCCGGGAGGCCGATTCCGTCGTCGCGCACGTCGATCCGTGCGTGGCCGTCCTCGGCCGTCACGCGCAGTTCGATGTTGCCGCCGGGGTTGGTGTACTTCGCGGCATTGTTCAGCAGATTGGAGATGACCTGTCCGAGTCTCATCGGATCGGCGTGCAGACGGATTCCCTGGGGCGGCAGCTGCCAGGCGAACCGATGGCCGCGCGACGTGATCAGCGGCTGGCTCGCCTCGATGGCGGAGCGGATCACGGTATCGAGGTTGACCTGCTCCAGGCGCAGCTCGACGTCTCCGCGCGTCACGCGCGAGACCTCGAGCAGGTCGTCGACCAGCCGCGTGAGGTTGCCCAGTTGCCGTCCCATCATCGCCCCCACGCTGGCGATGCGCGGGTCGGCGCTCTGGTTGAGCTGGAGAATGGCCAGACCGTTGGTGATCGGCGCCAGCGGGTTGCGAAGCTCGTGCGCGAGGATCGCGAGAAATTCGTCCTTGCGGCGATCGATCAGGCGCAGGTGTTCCTCGGTGGCGGCCTGGCGTGCCAGGTAGTCGCGGCTCTGGTATTGCCGTGATCGCGCGCGCAGCGCCGATCGCACGGCGCTGACCAGCGCCGTCACGCGCGAAGGGCGTTCGAGGATGGTGACGTTGCCGTAGGCGAAGGTCGACGCCGCGAGCTCGGTCTGGTCGACGCCGGGCCGCGCCAGCAGAAGGATCGGCAGATCCGACCACGGCGGTTGTGCGCGTACCCAGGCCATCAAGGGCTCGGCTTCGCGCAGCGCTTCCTCGACGATCAGGATGGCGCCCGCCCCGCGTTCGAGTTCCTCGCACAGGTGAGGGACGCTGGTGCAGGCGTGGGTGGAGATGTCGTGCGGGCTGAACATCCTGCGCGCCAGGTCGCCGTCCTTGGCCACGGACATCAGCATCAGCACGCGCTGCTCCAGCGTCGACACCGTCGGGGTTCCCGGACTAGGACGTGGCGTCGTCGCGGTTTTCCGCGGGCGCCACGGGTACGGGCACTCCGGTGAGGATTCCGCGGAAATTCAGCAGCGGCGCGCCCACGGCCAGCCGGCCGCCGGCCATGCTGAATTCGCGGATGGTGCGCTCGTGCGCGCCGCCGCGTTTCTTCAGGATGGAGATCGCCTGGCGCACACGTCCTTCGGCCTCGAAATAGCGCATCAGCACCACCGCGTCGGCCAGATAGCTCACGTCGACCGGCGCTCTCATGTTGCTGCCGATCAGCCCGTGCTGCGCGCTGATCAACAGCGTCGCGACGCCGCGCTGGCCCAGGAACATCAGCAGTTCGTGGAGCTGGATCAGCAGATGGCGCTCGCCTGGCATGGCGTTGAGGAAACCGTTGAGGCTGTCGATGACGACCATCGACACACCGTCTTCGGTCACCGTCTTGCGGATCGTGTCGACCAGCTCGCCGGGCGAGAGCTCTGCAGGATCGATCTGCATCACGGCCACGTGACCTCGATCGACGTGATCGCGAAGGCCGATCTGCAGCTCGGAGGCGCGATCGAGCAGCGTGTTCGTCGCTTCGTCGAAGATCAACATCAGCGCCTTTTGGCCACGAGAAGCCGAGGCGTGGACGAATTGCGCGGCGATCGAACTCTTGCCGGTGCCAGCCGCGCCGGCGATCAGCGTGCTGGTGCCGCGTTCGATCCCTCCGCCCATCAGCTGGTCGAGTTCGGCGATGCCGCTCGCAAAGCGCTCCTTCTTCAGGCGGGTGCGTGTTTCGCTGGCCACCAGGCGCGGGAAGACCTGCAGCCCGCCGCGCCTGATCAGGTAGTCGTGGTATCCGCCGCGGAACTTCACGCCGCGATATTTGATGATGCGCAGGCGGCGGCGTTCGGCGCCGTAATCCGGATGAAGCTGCTCGAGGGCGATGACGCCGTGCGCGATGCTCTGCACCTGCAGGTCGCGGTCGGTGGAGTGCAGGTCGTCGAGCCACAGGACGGTGCACTGGCGCCCCGCGAAGAACTGCTTCAACGCCAGGACCTGGCGCCGGTAGCGCAGCGAATTGCCGGCGATCAGGCGCAGCTCCGCCAACGAATCGAACACGATGCGCGTCGACTCCGTGCGCTCGACCTCCTCGAGGATCGCGCGCGTGGTTTCGCCCAGCTCGACTTCCGACGGGTGGAACAGCGTGTACTGGTCGTCCGGGCGCAGCGTTTCCGCGGACGGCGAGAGTTCGCGCAACTGGATGCCATCCAGATCCCAGCCGTGCGACTCCGCGATCGAGTTCAGTTCCTCCGAGGATTCGGAGAGCGTGATGTAGAGCGTGGACTCGCCCCGCGCCTTGCCTTCGAGCAGGAATTGGAGTGCCAACGTCGTCTTGCCCGATCCGGGAACGCCTTCGACCAGGTACACGCGATTGCGCGTCAGGCCGCCGGCGAGGACGTCGTCCAGTCCCGGGATGCCGGTGGAGAGCGTGCGAGCGGCCGTATCCATGGTGCGATACCGAAGGGGAGGAAAACCGGATCGTCGCCCAGACCTCCGAGCCCCGCAATCCGTTGCGGCTCCTACGCGGGTGGCACCGTGCGATACGCACAGCGCGTCATCTCAGGAGTCCTTTCGCCCGGCTCGTGGTGATCGCGGCGATGCGGCTGGTGACCCCGAGCTTGCTGTAGATGTTCTTGAGGTGCCACTTGAGCGTGCCTTCGGAGATGAACAGCGCATCGGCGAGCTCGCGGTTCGACAGGCTCGACTCCAGCCTCCCGAGAATCTTGAGTTCGCGGCGCGTCAGAACCGCGCTCTGCGCCGCAGGCGGGTCGGTTTCGTTCGGCGACCCGGATCCATACGCTGCAAGCAGCAACGCGATGTATTCGCGCATCGCGGCCCGACGGGCCGGTTCCGGCGCGGTGGCGAGCAGCCCGGCGAGCAACGCACGCAATGGTTCGCCTTCGTCGACGAACACGCGCACGTAGGCTTCCGGCATCGCGATCTCGAGCGCCCGCCGCAGCTTTGCGAAGGATCCTTCCTCGTCGTTGCCGCCGTGCAGTGCCAATGCCTGCACGATCAGCAGTTCCACCTGCTTGCGCTTCTGGCCCGTGCCGATGGCGTGCGCGAGCGCCGGCTCGACGAGTTCGCCGGCCGCTTCGAACGCTCCGCCCAGCAGCGCCAGCCGGGCCTCGATGCGCGGCGACTTGTCGCGCAGGGCCAGGTCGCAGGCGGCCGAATCGCGGCGCCTGACGTTGCGCTCGAGTGCGCGCCACAGTTCGGCGGCCTGGGCCGGTTCCTGCTGTCGCAGCAGCAGGTCGATCCGTTCGGCCGCCAGCGCGATCGCCAATCGCGGCAGCTCGTGCGTCCAGCCCAGCGTCTCGCCTTCGGCCAGCGTCTCGAGCGCGTCCAGGTGCATGCCGCGCGCGTTCTGCAGCCGCGCCAGCGCCACCGTCCCCATGATCAGCGAGTCGACCGAGCTCTGTTCGATCAACGCGGTCAATCCGTGCTCGAGCGCGGCGCCGGCCTCGTCGAGCCGTCCCAGTTCGTACAGGAGCAGCCCGCGCAGGCCGTGCACCATGATTTCCGCCGGTGTCTGCCCGCCGAGACGCCGGGCGATCAGCGCGACGATCTCGTCGCAGCGGTGCAACGCCTGGCGATAGTGGCCCTGCTTGGTCATCACCGAGGCGGCCCACATGCCGATCCAGGCGACGACGTAATGCACCCCCGCCTCTTCGCACAGCCGGTGCGCGGTCTGCAGGCTCTCGAGCGAATTTTCGAATTCGCTCGAGGCGGCCTCTCCACATCCGACCATCGTGTACGCCATGCCGCGATGCATCGTGTCGGCATCGGGCCAGCGCGCCAGCCACGCCCGCACCCGCGGCGCCAGGCCCATCCACTGGTCGCGCAGCGTGAGCTGCACGCACTGTTCGAGATCGACCAGCGCGCGCACGTGATCGCGCTCGGAGGGCGACGCCTGCTCAACCGACAGCTCCAGGTCGGCCAGGATCTGGTCGGCCTCGGCGTAGCGGCGGATGACGTTGAGCGACCACACGCGGATGACCTGGATGCGCGGATAGTGGATCAGCTGCTCGCGCGGCAGTTTGTTGCACCAGTACAGGAACGTTCCGTGACGACCGAGATGACGTGCCGCCGAGCGCGAGAACCGGTCGATCAGCGCGACGGCGCCGTCGATGTCGCCGGCATCCAGGCTCAGGTCGATCGCCGCGTCGATGCGCTGATGCCCGGTGAGCCAGCGCGAGCCGCGATCGGCCAGCGTCCGCATCCACGCGGGATCGTCGCGCCGCAATCGCACCAGCAGGAACTCGCGCACCAGCGGATGCAGCGCATGCGGCAGGCCGACGTCGCCGCTGGCGGAGAGCGGCACGGCACGGCGATCGAGCTCGTCGATCAGCGCCGCGGCGTCGTCCATGCCGGTGATGGCGCCCGCCAGCGCCGCGTCGAAGCGTCGCAGCAGCGCCACGCTGAGCAGAAAGCGCGCGGTGCGCGGCGGCAGTCGCGACAGCAGCACCTTGCTCAGGTACTCGGTGACTTCCTGGCGCCGCTCGAGCAGGTTCTGCAGCAGGTCGTCTTTTTGTCCCTCGCTGTCCTGCAGCGTGATCGCGATCAGGCGCAGCACCGCGGGCCAGCCCTGCGTCCGCCCGATCAATCCCTTGACCAGTGTCTCGCGCGATTCCAGGCGGTGCTGCGCGAGCAGACGTGCGACATCGTTCTCGTCGAAGGCGAGCAGGGCGGGCCCGTAGCGATGCAGCCGTCCCTCGAGCAGGGCTTCGCTGACGTGGCCCGCGAGGCTGGCGCGGCCGCTGAGCACCAGGGCGAGCGAGTCGGGCTGGTGGGCGATCAGCGGCTGCAGGATCGATTCGGCGGCGCCGTCGCCCAGCCAGTGCAGGTCGTCGATGAACAGCACCGTCCGCGGCCGGCGTGCCGCCAGTTCGGCGAGCAGCGCCATGATGATCGCGCGCCGGCCCTGATCGCCGACGCCGCCGAGCAGCATCTGCGCGCGCTTGGCGTCGGCTGGCGCGACCGCGCGCAGCAGGTCGAGCGTGAGGCGATCGCCATCGCGATCATCGGCATCGACCGCCAGCCACACGACTTCCGCGCCGGCCTGTGCGACGGTGCGGCGCCACCGGTCGAGCAGCGTGGACTTGCCGTAACCGGCGGGCGCGCTGACGGTGACGACCGGACGATCCAGCGTGGCGAAGTCTGCCGGCAGGTTGCGGCGCTCCGACCAGAGCACGCGTGATTCGGTCTTATCCGGCTCCCCCACGGCAGCGGCCTCGTTGCGAACGGTTTGGTGGCCGCAGCTTGCGACCTCAGGCGTCGATGTGCACGAAGCCGCGTGGGCCACGCGTGCCGAGCGCAACGACGCCGCGTATCCCGGAAGACGATGTCCGACGCCGCCCGGCGACGCGGGCGGCGGCCAGGGGCAGCGTGTCGGTGCGGGTGTTCATGGCGTTGGATCCGGTGGCTCGTCGGATCATTGAACGCCCGCGTGGCGGGCCGATGCGCCTCCCCAAAGGGGGGTCTTCGCGGCCGGCGGTCCTCGCGCCGCGACGCGGACGGACGCGCGCGCTCAGCGTGGCGAGTTGCTACCGCCCAGCATCTCGGGCCGCAACGTCACGATCGACGAGAACCAGCGCTCCATCGCGGACACGTCCATCGTCGACCAGTCGGGGATCGACGTGACCAGCGCTTCGCCGAGCTGTCGGCCGAAGCGCACGAGATGGTTGCCGCTGCGCGTCTGCGATTGGCTGTAGCGGTCCAGCGCGGCGTCGAGATCCAGGGGTTCGGCGGCGAGCGCATCGGACAGCGCAAGCGCGTCGGTCATGGCCTTGAGCGCGCCCGAGGCGCTGTGCGGCCGCGCCAGCGCGCCGGCATCGCCCGCCACCGCGATGCGGCCCTTGCGATAGGCGGGCACCTCGCGATCCTGGATCGCGTACACGGACGTGTGACGGCATGCGCGCAGGATCTCCAGATAGAACTCCGGCAGGCGACCCTCCACGCGATCCAGCAGCGCGCACTCGGTGTCGCGCGGCATCGCGCCCGGCGGCAGGGACCCGGCATGACGATGTCCGGCCGCATCGACGAGCAGCGTCTCCAGTCCGGCCTCCGGCACCTTCACGTACACGCCCCAGTTCACCAGGCGCGCGCCGGGTTCGATCGAGCCGTCCGCACCGGGCACGAAGTAGAAGATGCCGTGACCGCCGGCATGGCCGGGCGAGCGCACGCCGCCCTCGAGCGGTGCGGTCTCGCCCAGCGCCGATTCGGGCAGCGAGCCGCGCCACAGCACGTAGCCCGCGTATTGCGCCGGCGCTTCGGGAAACAGCGCATCGCCGCTGAGCGAAGCGTATCCGTCGGCGCACACGCAGAAGTCGAACGCCTCACGCTCGCCCGTGGCGAGCTCGACGACGACGCGATCGGCCTCGTTGACCAGTCGGCGCACCGTCCGATGCAGGCGGTAGATGGGATCGGGTACGCGTCGCCGCAGGTTGCGATAGAGCTGGCCCCAGTTCACCAGCGCCAGGAAGATCGGCTGGTCCCAGGCCAGGTGGCCGTAGCGCGATTCACTGGCGGTGCGCCACAGCCGCGTGAAGACGTCGGAGCGGAAGAACGCGGTGTCGCGATCGATCAGGTCGCGCGCGATGAGCGTCTCCACCACCGAGCGCGGCATGCCGATCCCGGCGCCGCGATCCTTCAGCGTCTCGCCGGTGCGTTCGAACAGCGTCACGTCGCAGCCCAGGCGCAGCAGTTCGATCGCGGTCGCGCAGCCGGCGATCGAACCGCCGACGATGCCGACGCGGTAGCGCTTTCCGGGATTCGACGACATGCGCGCAGCATGCCCCGCCCGCGCCGTCCGACACAGGTCGGGCAGACGCTCGGTGCCGCGCCGGGAAATGCGTCGAGATGCTGACGACGACGAAAAGTTCAGGCCGCGCGGCGCGGCCGCACGATGTACTTCGCCTTCAGGTTTGCGACGGAATCGCCGCTTGCTTCCAGACTCACCGCGATGTCGAGGCCGAAGCGCCCTTCTTCGCCGGCATCGACCGCGGCGCGCACGCGTTCGTGCTCGGCGGTCGACATCCGCGCCTCGGCGATCAGCGCCCCGCGCGCCGGTTTGAGGAACTCGCATTCGACCCACGTGACCGCGGCGTAGAGCCGGGCGAAACGTGCGGGCGGAAAGATCGACAGGATCGCCAGCCCGCCCGACACCTCGCCCAGCGCCCACTGCAGCGCCGCGTGCACCGTGCCGAGGTGATTGATGTTGGCCGGCGTCAGCGGCACGCGACAGCGGTACAGACCGTCGCGCGCGTGCTCCACCGACATCCCGATGTGCTGGTAGAGCGGACAGACCTCGTACAGGAGCGCCTGGATCTCCGCTTCCACGGCACCCGGGCCGCTCATATGCCGGTCAGGCCGCCGCTGCACATCAGCGTCTGGCCGCTGACGTAGTCCGACTCGGGGATGCAGAACAGGTACACGGCGCCGGCGGCCTCGTCGGGCGTGCCGCCGCGACCCATCGGGATGCTGCGTTCCATCATCGCCATCAGGTCGGGATTGACGCCGACCTTGATCTCGCGGCCCTCGATGTTGGCGGTCGAGGCACCGGCGGCGCTGACCGTCAACCGAGTCTTGATGAAGCCGTAGGCCACGCAGTTGACCGTGACGTTCATGCGGCCCCATTCCTTGGCCAGCGTCTGCGTCATGCCGACGATGCCGGCCTTGGCCGCCGAGTAGTTGGCCTGGCCCGCGTTGCCGAACAGGCCCGCGACCGACGAGATGTTCACGACCTTGCGTACCACGCGCTGCCCCGCCGCGGCCTCGGCCTTGTCGAGCGAGCGGATCACCGGCTGCGCCGCGCGCAGGATCCGGAACGGCGCAGTCAGATGGCAGTCGAGCATCGCGTACCACTGCTCGTCGGTCATCTTCTGCACCACCGCGTCCCAGGTGTAGCCGGCGTTGTTGACGATGATGTCCAGGCCCTTGAACTCGTTCACCGCGGTGCCGATGAACCGTTCGGCGAAGTCGGGCGCGGTGACGCTGCCGATGCAGGTGACGGCCTGGCCGCCGGCCGCACGGATCAATTCGACCGTCTCGTTCGCCGGCTCGAGGTCGAGGTCGTTGATGACGATGCGCGCGCCTTCGCTGGCGAGCTTGAGCGCGATGGACCGGCCGATGCCGCGGCCGGATCCGGTGATGAGGGCGACTTTTCCGTCGAGTTTGCGTGACATGGAACGGGTCCTTTCTGGATGATTTGGATTAAAAGCCGTCACCGCAAAGGCGAATAGGAGAAAAACGAGGACGCAAAGGAAACAATCAAATAAGAGCGGACCCGATCCTCAACCTTTGCGTCCTTTCTTATCCTTTGCGCCTTTGCGGTGACGGCTTTGCTTTTAGCTGTGATCTAGCCCAGCGCCACGAGCGCTTCGCCGACGATCTTGGTCTGGCCGTACTGGTTGACGCTCTTGATCTCGATGCGCACGCAGGTCTCGCGGTTGTGCTCGAGCTTCTCGGCCACGCGGCCGCTGCAGCGGATCGCGTTGCCCAGGTGCGTGATGCCCTGGAAACGCGCGTCGAACCTGCGCAGCTGGCTCTGCGGCGCCCAGTTCGTCAGCAGGCGGCCGAGCCAGGCCATGCCGAGCATGCCGTGGGCGAACACGTCGGGCATGCCGGCCTTGCGCGCGAAGTCGATGTCGATGTGGATCGGGTTGTGATCGCCCGAGGCGCCCGCGAACAGCCCGAGGCGCGTGCGATCGATCGGCGGCAGATCCAGCACCGGGAGCTCGTCGCCGACGGCGACGCTGGCGTAGCGGGGTGTGGTCATGTCCTGTCTCCTCAGCCGTTGCGGCAGACGATGACGCTGCGGATCTCCGCCACGAGCTCGTCGTCCTGGTTGGTCGCGCGCGAGGTCTTGATCACGAACTCCAGCGCGCCGTTCTTCTTGGCGTAGATGTCGGTGATCTTCGAACGCACGGTGATGGTGTCGCCCACGCACGCCGGCCGGTGGTAGGTGAAGCCCTGTTCGCCGTGCAGCAGCTTGGCGAGCGGGATTCCGAGGTCGGCCAGCAGGCGGTCGAGGACGCCGGAATCCAGCTCCGCGGCGAACAGGAACGTCGGCGGCGCCGGGATGTCGCGGTAGCCCGCGCGCCGGGCCGCGTCGGCATCGGTGTACACCGGATCGGTCTCGCCGATCGCCTTGGCGAAGAACTGCAGCCGCGAGCGCTCGATCGGCAGCACCGATGCGGGCAGTTCGTGGCCGATCCATTTCGTGTCGATCATGAAATCCTCCTTCGATGATTCGTGAGCATCCCGCCACGGGATGTCGATCCCGGCGGGATGCGCGGCCGATGACCCGGCCGCGTTCCCGTCCTACGTCGCATCATGGAACCCGGAAATGCGTTACACGCGCTCGTACAGCGTCACGACGCACGCGCCGCCGAGTCCCAGATTGTGCTGCAGCGCGAGTCGCGCGCCTTCGACCTGGCGCTTCTCGGCCTTGCCGCGCAGCTGCTGGACCAGCTCGGTGCACTGCGCCAGGCCCGTGGCGCCCAGCGGATGACCCTTGCTGAGCAGGCCGCCCGACGGATTGGTGACGACCTTGCCGCCGTAGGTGTTGTCGCCGTCGACGACGAACTTCTCGGCGCCACCGATCGGGCACAGGCCGAGCGCTTCATAGGTGATCAGCTCGTTCTGCGCGAAGCAGTCGTGCAGCTCGACCACGTTGATGTCCTTGGGCTCGACACCCGCGGCGTCATACACCTTGCGGGCCGCGGCCTGCGCCATGCTGAAGCCGACGACCTCGCGCATGTCGCGCGCTCCAAACGTGGCCGGACCGTCGGTGGTCATCGCCTGCGCACGGATGCGCACGTCGCCGGTCAGTCCATGCTTCTTGGCGAACGCGGGGGAGCACAGTACGGCCGCGGCCGAGCCGCAGGTCGGCGGGCAGGCCATCAGGCGGGTCATCACGCCGGGCCACATCATCGGCGAGTTCATCACGTCCTCTTCGCTGACCACCTTGCGAAACAGCGCCAGCGGATTGTTCTCGGCATGGCGGCTGGCCTTGGCGCGGATCTTCGCGAAGGTCGACAGCTGCGTGCCGAACTGCTGCATGTGCGCCAGGCCCGCGCCGCCGAAGTAGCGAAGCGCCAGTGGCACCTCGCTGTTGCTCACCAGCTCGTCGGTCGCTTCGTCGAACTTCTCGAACGGGCTCGGACGATCCTTGAACATCGCGCCGATCGCGCCCGGTGACATGTGCTCGAAGCCCAGCGCCAGCACGCAATCCGCGGCGCCGCTGGCGACGGCCTGGCGCGCGAGGTACAGCGCAGTCGAGCCGGTCGAGCAGTTGTTGTTGACGTTGACGATCGGGATGCCGGTCATCCCGACCTCGTAGAGCGCGCGCTGCCCGGCGGTGGAGTCGCCGTACACGTAGCCGACGTAGGCCTGCTCGATGCGCTCGTAGCCGATGCCGGCATCCTGCAGCGCGGTCTTGGCGGCCTTGGCGGCCATGACGGGGTAGGGCTCGTTGGCGCCGGGCTTGGTGAAGGGCGTCATGCCGACGCCGACGACGAGGACTTCCTGACTCATGGACTTCTCCTTGGTAAATAGGGATGCAACTCAGGCGACGCGGCGCTCGCGGCCGCTCCAGTACGGAGCGCGCAACGCGGTTTTCAACACCTTGCCCGCGCCGGACAAAGGCAATGCTTCGACGAACTCGACGCTGCGCGGGCACTTGTAGCCGGCGATCAGCGTCTTGCAGTGCGCGATCAGCGCATCGGCGCCGGAGTCGTTGCCCGGCATGCGGACCACGACGGCGTGCACCGCTTCACCCCACCGCGCATCCGGGATGCCGATGACGGCGCAGGCCTGCACGGCCGGATGCTGGGCCAGTGCGTTCTCGACTTCGCCGCAGTACACGTTCTCGCCGCCGCTGATGATCATGTCCTTGACGCGATCGACGATGAAGATGAAGCCGTCCTCGTCCATGTAGGCGCCGTCGCCGGTTTGCATCCAGCCGTCGCGGTCGGCCTGCGCGGTCTGCTGGGGCTTGTTCCAGTAGCCGAGCATCACGTTGGGGCCGCGCACCGCGACTTCACCGACTTCACCGCGCGGGAGCTCACGACCTTCGGGGTCGACGATGCGCACCTCGGTGCAGAAGCTCGCGCGGCCGGCCGAACGCAGCTTGCCCAGATGGCGGTTCTCGACGGCGTGGTAGCGCGCCGGGTTGATCGTCGCCAACGGCGAGAGCTCGGTCATGCCGTAGGCCTGCACGAACGAGACGCTCGGCAACGCCGCCATCGCGCGGTCGAGCACCGCCTCGGTGATGGGCGAGGCGCCGTAGATGATGGTCTGCAGCGAACCCGGATCGCGCGGCTTCTTCATCGCCGGCTGGATCATCGTCGGCACCAGCAGCAGGTGCGTGACGCGATCACGCTCCACCCGGCTGCAGGCCCAGGCGCTGCAGTGCGCCGGCCAGGCGGGCGACGCGATCGGCGGATTCCCGGAGGGTCCGCGCGCGGCCGTAGAAGCGGACCGCCACGCGATCCGGGTGCTGCTGCACCGCGCGATGCAGTGCCTGGGTCAGGTACACGGTCTTCGGCTCTCCATCGGTCGGGCGCTCGGCGACGCACGGCCCCAGCATGATGTTGGGTATCGTAGGTGTCGTTGGACGGCGGGATCGACTGCTTTTCGCCTCAATCGCATGGCCAAATACCGCAATCCGTGACCTCGCGTCCGCCCGTCACCATCCCGATGGCCTTCGTCCAGGGCCTGCTGTCAGGCGTCACCGCCCGGGGCGAACCGGTCGACGACTACCTCGCCGATGCCGGCATTCCGTCGGAGTTGCTCGCCGAACCCGGCGCCCGGGTGACGGCCGAGCAGTACGTGGCGCTGTTCCGATCCCTCAACGAGCGGCGCGGCGACGCGATGCTGGGGTTCCTGTCGCGGCCGCTGCGACGCGGCAGTTTCGCGATGATCGTGCGCGCCGGTGTCAGCGCGCCCTCGCTCGACATCGCGCTGAGCCGCGCGGCGAACGCCTTCAACGTGCTGCAGGACGACCTCGAGGTGGTACCGGTCCGGGAGGGCGCGCTCACCGGCGGCAGCCTCCGGTTCAACGATCCGTCGCGGCCGTGGCCGCACTTCCTGCACGAGCTGATGCTGCGCGTGTTCTGGCGTCTGCTCGCGTGGCTCGCGGGCGGTCGCCTGCCGGCGGCGCGGTTCGACTTCGCGTTCCCGGCGCCGAGCCACGCCAGCGCCTACGGCGTGGTCTTTCCGGCCTCGCTCACGTTCGATTGCCGGCACTCCGCGTTCTGGTTCGACGCGCGCCGCCTGCAGGCCCCGGTGCGGCGCGACGAGGCGGCCGTGTCCCGATTCCTGGCGCACTCGCAGGCCAACGTCATCCTGCCGCGACCCGATGGCGAGGCCGCCGTCGCCGCGCGACTGCGTGCGATGTTGCAGGCCGCCCAGCCGCAATGGCCGGCGCTGACCGAGTGCGCACGCGCGCTGCACCTGTCGTCGGCGACGCTGCAGCGTCACCTTGCGCGCGAAGGGCTGTCGTTCCAGTCGCTGAAGGACGAATTGCGCCGCGACCTCGCGATCCAGCGCCTGAACACCAGCCGCGTGCCGCTGACCGAACTCGCCAGCGAGCTCGGCTTCGCCGACAGCGCGAGCTTCCAGCGCGCGTTCAAGAAATGGACGGGCGGCGCGCCGGGAATGTATCGACGCCCGAAATAGGCGTCAGCCCACGCGCTCGAGCCAGGCCTTCGTGCTCACGACCTCGCTGAGCAGGTGCTGCTGGGCGGCGAGGATCGATCGCTGCAGTTCCTCGGCCGTGACCTTGCCGCCGGCGTTGTCGAGCGGCAGCGTCCCGGTGGCGTCGGACAGGAATTCGACCTTGAAGCCGCGATGCACCGCCTGGCGCGCGGTGGTGTCGCAGCACATGTGGGTCATGTAGCCCGACACGACCAGCGTGTCGACGCCCTGCTTGCGCAGCCATTCCTCGAGGCCGGTGCCGGTGAAGCTGCCGGGCAGGTTCTTCTCGATGTGCAGCTCGCCGCCGCGCGCGGCGATCTCCGGATGCAGCGCCCAGCTGGCCGAGTTGCGCTGGAAGATCGGCAGGTCCTGGGTGGGCATGGTGTGCTGGATCACGATGCGCGGGATGCCGGCTTTCTTCGAGGCGTCCATCACGCTGCAGATCCTGCCCAGCGATTCGTCGCGACCGGTGATCGGCAGCGCGCCGTCGAAATATTCCTTCTGCACGTCGATGACCACCAGGGCTCGTTTCATGTCGTGGCTTCCTGCGTCGATATCCGGAAGCCTCCAGTCTGTGGACTCGGAGCGGCACTGTCGTCTAGTGCGAGCCCTAAAGCCTGCAGCCCCGCATAATCCGGCGCGATGACCAACCCCAGGCCTACGCCGCCGATCGCGAACCTGCACGACTTCGTCGAGGCGTTGTCGCCGCTGGTGCGTGCGGATCTCGACGCGGTGAGCACGAACCGGACGGTGAAGAGCGGCGAGCGCCTGCTGCGCGCCGGCGTGCTGCCGCAGGAGCTGTTCCAGATCACGCAGGGACGGGTCAAGTACAGCGCCTGGGACCACACCGGCCGCGAGACCGTGCTGACCTACATGACCTGCGGCGATTGGGTGGGGCTGTCGGAGGTCTTCACCGAGCTGCCGTCGCTGTGGAACGTGGTGGCGGAGTCGCCGGTGCAGGTCCGCGCGATCCGCCGGCGCGAGTTCCACAAGCTCGTCGAAACGCACCCGGAGCTGGCGCAGCGGATCCTGCGGCTGTTCGCACTGCGCTTCAGCCTGCACCGGCTGTTCGGGCTGGATCACAGTTCGCTCACGCTCAAGGAGCGTGTCGTGAAGATGCTGTACTTCCTGTCGTTCGGGCACGACAAGGAGAGCGACGACTCCCGGCCGGTCGAACTCAGGCTGACGCAGGAGGCGCTCGGCAAGGTGGTGGGCGCGTCGCGCCAGAAGCTCAACCCGGTGCTCAAGGCCCTCCAGGGCGAGCAGCTGGTCGAGGTGAAGTTCGGGTCGCTGACGCTGCGCAGTCGCGCGGCGATCGTCGAGCGGTACGCGCACCTGCTTATTCCGGGCGCGTGAGCGCTGTACGCTGCCTGTCACCGCGGTGACAGATCGCGCGCCTTGGCGCTGCAACACTGGTGGGTACGGAATTACCGGGGGGACGACCGTGGACAGATTTTCGGAGTACCTGGCGCGCGATGTCGGGGTGGCCAAGGCGCTGGCCTGGTCGGGAATGGCGCTGGTGGTGTCGTTGGTGATCACGCAGGGCTTCCTGATGGGGTTCATTCCGCCGCCGTCGCCGGCGCTGTCGGCCGAGGAGCTCGCGCAGATCTTCATCGACCGCAAGATCGGCATCCGCATCGGCACGCTGATCCAGTGCATCTGCTATTCGTTCTGGGGCACCTGGGCGATCTCGATCGTCGTGTGCATGCGGCGCATGGAGCGTGGCATCCCGGTGCTCACCTACGCCTCGATCGCCAACGCCGGCGGCGCCTGGGTGTTCTTCCTGCTGATGCCGATCACGTGGGCGATGATCGCGTTCCGCCCGGAGACGATGGATCCGAAGTTCATCCAGATCATGAACGACTACGTCTGGTTCATCTTCATCCTGAGCTGGCCGCCGTTCGCGTTCTTCATGATCTTCATCGCCGTTGCGATCTTTCGTGACCACAACGTGCCGACGATCTACCCGCGCTGGGTGGCTTTCTTCAATCTCTGGTGCGCGGTGCTGATCAGCCCGGCGGCGCTGATCGAGTTCGTGAAGACCGGGCCGTTCGCCTACGACGGGCTGATCTCGTTCTGGTTCATCTACATCGTGTTCTTCGGCTGGATCATGGTGATGAGCGTCTGCACGCTTCGCGCGCTGACTCGCGCGGCCGAACGCGTCAAGGCCGAGACGGCGGGCAATGCCGGCGGAGTGCTTCGACCCGCGACATGAGCGAAGAGGCGGCGGCAATTTCCTCGGCGGCGCCGAGCGTGGCGCCGTCCGAGACGCGCCATGTGCCCGGTGAGGGCGGCATCTGGGTGCTGATCGGTGGCGACCTGGTGCTCTTCTCCGTGCTGTTCATCGTGTTCCTCACGATGCGCGCCGAGCAGCTTCCGTTGTTCGAGCAGGGACGCGCGCAGCTCAACCAGGGATGGGGTCTGGTCAACACGCTGCTGATGCTGAGCAGCTCCTGGTTCGTCGCTACCGCCATTCGTGCGGCGCGACTCCAGCTCGCCGGCGTGGTCGCGCGCTGCTTCGGCGCTGCGCTGGCCTGCGGGGCCGGTTTCGTGGTCGTGAAGTTCTTCGAATACGGCGAGAAGATCTCCGCCGGTCTGACGCTCACGACCAACGATTTCTTCATGCTGTATTTCATCTACACCGGCATCCACCTGATCCACGTCACGATCGGCATGGGCGTGCTGACGTTCCTGGTCTCGTACTCCCGCTCCGGAGGATTCACCGGCGACAAGATGCGCAACCTGGAGTCGGGTGCGAGTTTCTGGCACCTGGTGGACCTGCTGTGGATCGTGCTGTTCGCGCTGCTCTATCTGCTGGGGGGCGCGTGAAGTCGCTCTGGCTGTCGCGCACGACGCTGATCTGGACGCTGCTGGTGGCGGCGACGCTGATCTCGTGGGAGCTGGGCCACGGCGTGGGTTTCGACGATGCGCGCGCCGCCGGCGCGGCGATCCTGGTCGTGACGTTCATCAAGGTCCGCTTCGTGGTGCTCGATTTCATGGAGATCCGCACGGCGCCGCGCTGGATGCGCGCGCTGCTCGAGGCCTGGATCGTGCTGTGCGCGTCGATCCTGATCGGCCTGTTCCTGTCCTGAACCTTTCCGTCACATGAAGCCGACGCTGACCGCGGCGTGCCGCGCGTTTCCCGCGGATCAGGCGATGCGCCATCGCATGCGGCCGGATTGCCGCGAGTCGCTCGCGCACATGCTGGTGTTCCCGGAACACGGCATCGCCGGGTTCATCTATCCAAGCGTGCGCAGCGACGGAATGGCCAAGGCGCGCGCCTCGCTGTTCGGTCCCGGGCTGCGCGAGCCGATCCACGAACAGGTCGAGGCTTCGGTCGATGCATCGCAGGACTTCGACGATTGGCGAATGGGCCCTCTGCGCATGGCCGTGCGCGAGCCGCACCGCCGCGTGGAGCTGTCGTGGAGCGGATCGAGGATCCGCTTCGAGGGCCGCTACGAGGCGCTGCACCCCCCGTACGCGTTCAGCCTTCACCCCGAGGGCAACCCGCCGTACTACGGCGACAATCGGACCGAGCAGCACGGGCGGCTGCTCGATGCGCGGCTCGCCGTTGAAGGCCGCACGCTCGAGGTCGGCGGGTACCTGATCCGGGACCATTCCTGGGGGCCGCGGATCTGGGGGCTCAACCAGCACTACAAGTGGCTGCACGCGACCAGCGCCAACTGCGCGATCCACGTGTTCGAGATGCAGTCGTTCGGCCGGCGCCAGCTGCGCGGCTTCCTGTTCCGCGACGGCGAAATGCACCACGTGGTGAAAGCGGATTTCGACCACCGGTTCGACGACCAGATGATGCAGACCGCGGTGGACGTGATGATCGTCGACGACGCCGGGCGACGCGCGCGCATCGTGGGACAGGCGATCGCCAACATCCAGCTCGAATTCGATCCAATGGTGTGGCTCAATGAAGCGCCCTTGAAGCTTGAGATCGACGGCCAGGCCGGGACCGGCTGGTGCGAATACTGCTGGAACCGTGACTACCTGCGCTTCGCGCGCCAACATGCGCTGCAATACGGCAATGGTGGCCCGCGCCTGGGCTGATGGAGTCGACGACGATGAAAGGATTGAAATCGCGAAACGTGGTGGTGACCGGTGCGGCCGACGGCATCGGTCGGGCCATCGCGCTGCGCCTGGGCGAGGAGGGCTGCACGGTCGGCATCCTCGATCTGAACGAATCGGGCGGCGCGTCCGTGGCCAAGGCGATCCAGGACGCCGGCGGCAAGGCCTTCGCCTATCGCACCGACATCTCGGACTACGCGCAGGTCGAGGCGGCAGTCGCGCGTTTCACGCAGGACGCCGGCGGTCCGATCCACTACCTGGTCAACAACGCCGGGTGGGACAAGGCCGTGAGCTTCCTCGAGAGCGATCGGCCGCTGTGGGACAAGGTCATCGCGATCAACCTCTACGGGCCGCTGAACATGCATCACGTCGTGGTGCGACAGATGGCGGAAGCCGGCTTTGGTCGCGTGGTGAACATCGCGTCCGACGCGGGGCGCGTCGGGTCCTCGGGCGAGGCGGTCTACTCGGCCTGCAAGGGTGGCCTGATCTCGTTCACCAAGACGCTCGCGCGTGAACTGGTGAACCGCGACGTGCATCTGAACTGCGTGTGCCCGGGACCGACCGACACGGCGATCCTGCGCAGCTTCTTCGAAGGCGATCAGGGCACCAAGATCGTCGAAGGCCTCAAGCGCGCGATCCCGATGCGACGTCTGGGCTCTCCGGACGACTATCCGGGCATCGTCGCGTTTCTGCTCAGCGACGACGCCGGCTACATGACGGGCCAGGTCGTCAGCGTGTCAGGCGGACTGACGATGCACGGCTGACGAGGCCGCGCATCACGCCGACGTCGCGGCCGCCCGTTCCTGGTCGCGCAGCTTGAAGCGCTGGATCTTGCCGGTCGGCGTCTTGGGCAGTTCCAGGATGAAGTCGATCCGCCGCGGATACTTGTGCGGCGCCAGGCGTTCCTTGACGAAGCGCTTGATCTCGACCGCGAGCATGTCGCTCGGCTCGATGCCCTCCTTGAGCACGACAAACGCCTTCGACTTGGTCAGGCCGTCGCCGTCGGTGATGCCGATCAGTGCCGCTTCGAGCACCATCTCGTGCTGCATCAGACAGCACTCGACCTCGAACGGCGAGACGTACTGGCCGCTGACCTTGAGCATGTCGTCGGAGCGGCCCGCGTAGGTGTACCAGCCCTGCGCGTCGCGGACGTATTTGTCGCCGGTTCGCGTCCAGCCGCCCAGGAACGTGGCGCGCGACTTCTCGCGATTGCCCCAGTACATCAGCGCGGAGCTGTCGCCTTTGACGAAAAGATCGCCGACCTGGTCGACGCCGACCGGCGTGCCGTTGTCGTCGAGCAACTGCAGCTCGTAGCCCGGCACCGGCCGGCCGCTGGTGCCGTAGCGCAGCGCATCCGGCGCGTTGGACAGGAAGATGTGGAGCATCTCGGTGGAGCCGATGCCGTCGAGCACCGGACAGCCGAAGTGCGCCTCGAAGCGCTCGCCGATCTCGCGCGGAAGCGCCTCGCCGGCCGAGGCGCAGCGTCGCAGGCGGACCGCTTCGCGCGGCGGCAGCGCCGGTGAGGCGAGCATGCCCGCGTAGAGCGTGGGCACGCCGAAGAACACCGTGGGCTGGCGTTCGACCAGCTGCCTGAACACGGCGTCGGGCGTCGGACGCTCGGCCATCAGGATCACGGTGGCGCCGACCGAAAGCGGGAACGTCAGCGCGTTGCCCAGGCCATAGGCGAAGAACAGCTTGGCGGCCGAGAACGTCACGTCGGATTCGGTCAGGCCGAGCACGTTGGCGCCGTACGTGGCGGCGGTGGCGAACAGGTTGCCGTGCGTATGCACCGTGCCCTTGGGCTTGCCGGTGGAACCGGAGGAATACAGCCAGAACGCGATGTCGTCGCGACCCGTGGCGACGGCCTCGTGCAGATCGGTGACGAGCGCGTCGGCGAGCAGGTCTTCGAAGCGAGATGCTTGGGTGGGCAGAGCCGCATCGGGCGGCGCGCGCGAGACGATCAGCGTGTCGGGGCGAACCGCGGATTGCGCGATCGCCGATTCGATCGTGCCCAGCAGCGCGTGCGAGACGATCGCCGCGCGGGCTCGCGCGTGCTCGATCATGAACGCGTAGTCGGCGGGACCGAGCAGCGTGTTCACCGCCACCGGCACCACGCCGGCGTACAGGCAGCCGAGGAAGGCGATCGGCCAATCGGTGGTGTCGTGCGCGCACAGCAGGACGCGCTCTTCGCGGCGCAATCCGAGCTGCCCCAGCGCGGCGGCGAAGCGGCGCACGTTCTCGGCGAGCTGCCCGTAGCTGAGCGTGCCGGCATCGTCGAGATACGCGGTCTTGTCCGCGCGGGCGGTGTTGAACCCGATCAGGTGCGCCGCGAAGTTCAATCGCTCGGGCGCGGTCTCGATCCGGATCGCGTCGTTCATCTCGAAGTCTCCTCGGTCGTTCTTGTGTTGGCCGACCGCCGTGGCGGCGCGTCGGGCCGGCGCACCTTAGGGTGCGTCGCGTCGGCGGTCATCGGGGGCTGTTCCTCAGCGGGAATTACCCGTCTTGCGCCGACCTCGCGCCGGGTGAGAAAATGCATCATAGTGCATAAATTGTAAAGCACTCGGAGCGTCCCGTTGCGCGGTCGAACTGTCATTCCAATCAAGGAGCCGGTCCCCGACGACGTCGACAGCGGCGAGCCCCGCCACCCCCTGCAAGCGGCGCTGGGCCAGCGCGTCCGGCGGCTGCGCGCACGGCGCGGCATCACCCGCAAGGTGCTGGCGCAGCTCGCGGACGTCTCCGAGCGCCATCTCGCGAACCTCGAAGCGGGCGACGGCAATCCTT
Organism: Panacagrimonas sp.; assembly: GCF_020697055.1. Taxonomy (GTDB): domain Bacteria; phylum Pseudomonadota; class Gammaproteobacteria; order Nevskiales; family Nevskiaceae; genus Panacagrimonas. Next base: position 49,861 of record NZ_JAJFBP010000030.1, read on the forward strand.
CGATCCTGATCCTGCAGCAGATCGCCAACGCGCTCGATTCGCCGCTGGCGGAGCTGATCGGCGACGAGACCACCGAGTCGCCGGACTGGCTGCTGATCCGCGACCTGCTGAAGGACCGGACGCCGGTGCAGCTCGAGGCGGCGCGCAACATGCTCAACAAGCTGTTCGGCAGTCCGGAAGCGCGCGACCACCGGCTCGACCGGATCGCGCTGATCGGGCTGCGCGGGGCGGGGAAGTCGACGCTCGGACGAGCGCTGGCGAAGCACCTGGATCGGCCCTTCGTGGATCTCAACCGCGAGATGGAGCGCCTCGCGGGCTGTCGTCCAGACGAGATCCACTCGCTGTACGGACCGGCCGCGTATCGCCGCTACGAGCGCCGCGCGCTCGAAGAGGTGCTGGAGACGCGGCCGCTGGCCGTCATCGATACGCCGGGCGGCGTCGTCACCGAGGCGGCGACGTTCAACCTGCTGCTGTCGAAGTGCTACACGATCTGGCTCACCGCGGCGCCCGAGGAGCACATGAACCGCGTCATCTCCCAGGGCGACCTGCGCCCCATGGCGGGGAACAAGCAGGCGATGGATGACCTGCGCCTGATCCTGCAGGAGCGCACGCCGTTCTACGCCAAGGCCGATCTGCTGTTCGACACCAGCGGCAAGGCGCCCAAGGAATGCCTGGCCGCGGTCGCGACCGCGATCGACCGGATGCTCGCGGCACGCGCCTGAAGTGGCCGGGTCGATTGACATGCACGATAGTGCATGCATAATAATGCATCTACGTAGGGTCTCAATGTCGAGGAGTCCGTCATGCAAGCGTCCCCGCCCCAGGTCGATTACCGCACCGAGCCGTCGAAGTACCGGCACTGGCGGCTGAGTTTCGACGGGCCGATCGCGACGCTGGCGATGGACGTGGCCGAAGACGCCGGCCTGCGCCCCGGCTACAAACTCAAGCTCAACTCCTACGACCTGGGCGTCGACATCGAACTGCACGACGCGCTGCAGCGCATCCGCTTCGAACATCCCGAAGTCCGCAGCGTGGTGGTCACCAGCCTGAAGGACCGCATTTTCTGTTCGGGCGCCAACATCTTCATGCTCGGCTCGTCGTCGCATGCGTGGAAAGTGAACTTCTGCAAGTTCACCAACGAGACGCGCAACGGCGTCGAGGATTCCTCGCGCCATTCCGGGCTGAAATTTCTCGCCGCCGTGAACGGCGCCTGCGCCGGTGGCGGCTACGAGCTGGCGTTGTCGTGCGACGAGATCTACCTGGTGGACGATCGCTCGTCCGCGGTGTCGCTGCCCGAGGTGCCGCTGCTCGGCGTGCTGCCCGGTACCGGCGGCCTCACGCGCGTGACCGACAAGCGCAAGGTGCGGCACGACCTCGCGGACATCTTCTGCACCAGCATCGAAGGCCAGCGCGGCCAGCGCGCCAAGGACTGGAAGCTGGTCGACGAGATCGCCAAGCCGGCGGTGTTCGCCGAAACCGTGAGGAAGCGCGCGCTGGAACTGGCGGCGCAGAGCGATCGCCCCGCCGACGCCCAGGGTGTGGCCCTCACGCCGCTGGAGCGCGCCGAGCGCGCCGACGGACTGGACTATCGCTACGTCTCGGTGTCGATCGACCGCGCGCGGCGCATCGCCAACCTGACGGTGAAGGCGCCCGAGACGGCGCAGCCGACGGACATCGACGGGATCGTGAAGGCCGGCGTGAACTGGTGGCCGCTGCGCCTGACGCGCGAGCTGGACGACGCGATCCTGAATCTGCGGACCAACGAGATCGAGATCGGCACCTGGCTTCTGCGCACGCAAGGCGACGCCAAGGTGGTGCTGGAGTCCGACGCGGCGCTGGAAAAGCACAAGGACCACTGGCTCGTCCGCGAGACGATCGGATTCCTGCGCCGCACGCTGGCGCGTCTGGACGTGTCGTCGCGCACGCTGTTCGCGCTGATCGAGCCCGGCTCGTGCTTCGCCGGCACGCTGCTGGAGATCTCGCTGGCGGCCGATCGCAGCTACATGCAGGCACTGCCGGAAAACGCCCCGTCGATCCACCTGTCGGCGCTCAACTTCGGCACGTATCCGATGGTCAACGGCAAGTCGCGCATCGCGCAGCGTTTCTACGACGAGGCCGCGCCGATCGAGGCTGCGCGCGGCGCGATCGGCCGAGCGCTGGATCCGGCCGGGGCCGAGAAGCTCGGCCTGATCACCGCCGCACCCGACGACATCGACTGGGACGATGAGATCCGCATCGCGCTCGAGGAGCGCGCGGCGCTTTCCCCGGATGCGCTCACCGGCCTGGAGGCCAACCTGCGTTTCGGCATCACCGAGACGATGGAGACGCGCGTGTTCGGTCGTCTCTCGGCGTGGCAGAACTGGATCTTCATCCGGCCCAACGCGGTGGGCGAAAAGGGCGCCCTCAAGGTCTACGGCAAAGGCGAGAAGGCCGCGTTCGATTTCCAGCGCGTCTGAACAGTGACGTCTTTCAACGAGAGGCACCTATGAGCATCGACTACAGCCAGAAGATTCCCAACAACGTGAACCTCGCCGGCGATCGCGTGCTGCAGCGCGCGCTCGAGCAGTGGCAGCCCAACTTTCTCGGCTGGTGGCGCGACATGGGGCCGGATGGAACGCATCAGCACGACATCTACCTGCGCACCGCGATCAGCGCCGAGCCCTCGGGCTGGGCGCATTTCGATTACGTGAAGATGCCGGACTACCGCTGGGGCATCTTCCTGTCGCCGCAGGTGCAGGACCGCAAGATCCACTTTGGTGAACACAAGGGCGAGGACGCCTGGCAGGAAGTGCCGGGTGAGCACCGCGCCAACCTGCGCCGCATCATCGTCACGCAGGGCGACACCGAGCCTGCGTCGGTCGAACAGCAGCGCCACCTGGGCCTGACCGCGCCTTCGCTGTACGACATGCGCAACCTGTTCCAGATCAACGTCGAGGAAGGTCGCCACCTGTGGGCGATGGTGTACCTGCTGCACCGCTACTTCGGCCGTGACGGCCGCGAGGAAGCCGAGGCCCTGCTCGAGCGCCGCTCTGGCCAGACCGACAATCCGCGCATCCTCGGCGCGTTCAACGAGCAGACGCCGGACTGGCTGGCGTTCTTCATGTTCACGTATTTCACCGACCGCGACGGCAAGTTCCAGCTCTGCGCGCTGGCCGAATCCAGCTTCGATCCGCTGGCGCGCACGACCAAGTTCATGCTCACCGAGGAAGCGCACCACATGTTCGTGGGCGAGTCCGGCGTCTCGCGCGTGATCGCGCGCACCTGCGAGCTGATGAAGAGGCACAACGTCGAGGCGCCCGATCAGGTGCGCGCGCTCGGCGCCATCGACCTGCAGACCCTTCAGCGGTATCTGAACTTCCACTACAGCGTGACGCTGGACCTGTTCGGCGCCGACCAGTCGTCCAACGCCGCCACGTTCTACAACTCGGGCCTCAAGGGTCGCTTCGAGGAGACCAAGCGCGACGACGACCACCTGCTGAAGGATCGCGGCTACAAGATCCTCGACGTGGTCGACGGCAAGCTGGTCGAAAAGGAAGTGCCGATGCTCAACGCGCTCAACGAGGTGCTGCGCGACGACTTCATCCGCGATTCCGAAGCGGGCGTGGGCCGCTGGAACAAGGTGATCGAGAAGGCCGGCCTGCCGTTCCGGCTGACCGTCCCGCACAAGGCGTTCAACCGCCAGATCGGCACGCTCTCGGGCGTGCGCATCGCGCCGGATGGTCGCCCGGTGTCGCAGGAGGAATGGAACGCCAAGGTCGGCCAGTGGATGCCGACCGCCGAGGATCGCGCCTACGTGGCCGGCCTGATGGGTCGCGTGACCGAGCCAGGGCAGTACGCCAACTGGATCTCCGCGCCGCTGGTGGGCATCAACAAGCAGCCGCTGGACATGCAGTACATCCGGTTTAATTGAATTACTTTCAACCGGGGCCTGGCGGCTCCGTCCTTTGACAATGAACGACGCCGTCCCCTCGCCGATCCTCAAGCAGCACCTGATCGATCCGGTCATCTGCATCCGGTGCAACACCTGCGAGGAGACCTGCCCGGTCGATGCGATCACGCACGACTCGCGCAACTACGTCGTCAACGCGGACATCTGCAACGGCTGCAACGCGTGCATCTCGCCGTGTCCGACCGGTTCGATCGACAACTGGCGCAAGGTGCTGCGCACCAAGGCGTACACGCTCGAGGAGCAGCTGGGCTGGGATGAGCTGCCGGCGGAGCAGGAAATCGAAGGCGCGGAGGACGCCACGACGGGTCCCGCGATCGCGGACGACGCCAGCTTCACGCCGCCGCCGGTGGACTCGGCCCGCGGTTCTTCCACGCCGCCTCCGTCCGCGGCCAGGCCGGTGGTCAATTCGCACACGAACAAGCAGCCGGCGATCGCGACGGTCACCGGCAATTTTCGGGTGACCGAAATCGGCCGCGAGTACGACACGCACCACATCGTGCTCGACTTCGGCTCGTCGCCGTTCCCGGTGCTCGAGGGCCAGTCGATCGGCATCATCCCGCCGGGCACCGATGCGCACGGCCGTCCGCACCACGCACGCCAGTATTCGATCGCCAGTCCTCGCGACGGCGAGCGCCCGCGCTACAACAACCTGTCGCTGACCGTGAAGCGCGTGACCTCGGACCACGAGGGCAAGGCGGTGCGCGGCGTCGCCTCGAACTACGTCTGCGATCTGCAGAAGGGCGACCAGGTGAAGGTGATCGGTCCGTTCGGCAGCACGTTCCTGATGCCGGACGACCCCAAGGCCAACCTGTTGATGATCTGCACCGGCACCGGATCGGCGCCGATGCGCGCGATGACCGAGCGCCGTCGTCGCGGGCGCCAGCCGGGCGATGGCAGGCTGATGCTGTTCTTCGGTGCGCGCACGAAGGAGGAACTGCCGTACTTCGGTCCGTTGATGAGCCTGCCCGCCGACTTCATGGCGATCCACCTTGCGTTCTCGCGCACGCCGGGCAAACCCAAGACCTATGTGCAGGACCTGATGCGCGAGCGCGCGGACGACGTCGCCGAACTGCTGAAGGACGACGACACCTACCTCTACGTCTGCGGCCTGAAGGGCATGGAAGACGGCGTGATGGACGCGCTGCGCTTCGTCGCAGATCGCCACGGGCTGCCCTGGAAGGAGCTGCATGCGCGGCTCAAGACCGAGGGGCGGCTGCATCTGGAGACGTATTGAGAAGCTGAAAGAATCACGCAAAGACGCAGAGAACGCGGAGGAAACGAGGAATTGAGCACTGGCTCATTGCGCCGCCATCCCGCGTTCGCCCTTGTTTCTCTTTGCGTCCTCTTCATCCCTGCGCCTTTGCGTGATTCTTTTCTTGAAACTCCCTGAAGGAGCCGCTGGTGGAAACGATCTGCGAAACGAAGGACATGCGCGTCGTCGTGCGCGACGACGGCATTGCCGAAGTGGTGTTCGGGCCGCCCGGCAGCATGCCGGTCTGCGGACGCGATACGCACCGCGAACTGAGCCGCTTCTGGCGCACGCTCGATGAGCATCCCAAGGTGCGCGCGATCCTGGTGCGCAGCGAAGGCAAGGGGTTCTGCGCCGGCGGCGAGCACGCGATGATCGAGCAGATGATCTCGACCGAGTCGGTGCGCCTTCAGGTAATGCGCGAGGCGCGCGACATCGTCCAGTCGATGCTCGACTGCGACAAGCCGATCGTCTCGGCGATCAACGGCGCGGCGGTCGGCGCAGGCCTGGCGACCGCGTTGATGGCGGACATCACCGTCGCGGCGCGCGGCGCCAAGCTCATCGACGGACATACGCGCATCGGCGTGGCGGCCGGTGATCACGCAGCGCTGGTGTGGCCGCTGCTGTGCGGCATGGCCAAGGCCAAGTACTACGTGATGCTGTGCGAGACGATCGTGGCCGAGGAGGCCGAGCGCATCGGGCTGGTCAGCCTGTGCGTGGAACCCGGCGAGCTGCAGGCCCGCGCCGAGTCGATCGCCGATCGCCTGGCCAAGGGCAGTCCCACCGCGATCCAGTGGACCAAGCGCTCGCTCAACCACTGGTTCCGGCTCGGCTGGCCCGCGTTCGAGCACTCGGTTGCCGCGGAGATGAACGGTTTCGCCAATTCGGATGCGCGCGAGGGTTTGGCGGCGATCACCGCCAAGCGCGAGCCGCGCTTCGGCCAGGGTTAGCGTCCGCGATGAAGTTCGCCGAGCTCCATTCCGGGCAGGTGATTCGCCTCGGCCCCCGGACCGTGACCGAGGGCGAGATCCTCGAGTTCGCGGGCCAGCACGATCCGCAGTGGTTCCACACCGATCCGCGGAAAGCGGCACAGGGAAGGTGGAACGGCCTCATCGCCAGCGGTTGGCACAGTTGCGGCATCGCGATGCGGATGATCGTAGAGGGCATCCTCGGCGACTCGGAGTCCTTCGCCTCTCCGGGTTTGAACTATCTGAAGTGGACCGCGCCGGTGCGGCCGGGCGATCGGCTGCGCGTCGAGGTCGTGGTCCTGGAGACGAAGATCTCGTCCAGCGGCAGCACCGGCTCGGTGCTGTGGATTTGGCGGATGTTCAACCAGGACGAGGTGATGGTGCTGGAGCTCGAGGCGACCAATCTGTTCGAACTGGGCGCGGGCCGGAAGGCCTGAAACCGGAATTGGCCGAAGTCGCTGGCCAGCAGGTCCGCAGTGGCCCGCGTCTTGCTACCGCTCCATACTGTGGCCCGTCGCAGCAAGGCGTTTTCACCATGACCCTGGAGCAGATCCAGACGCGCGTCGCCGTGGCGCGCACCCAACACGCCCACTATCTGCCGTTCGTGGAGACCTGCGAACGCATCGTGCAACAGGCCCACGATCTGGGATGGCAGGTTGCGCTGATGCTCAACGACGAGTATTCCGTCCGGCGCGCCGAATCCTTGCTGGGAACGCACTTGAGGGCCGACTTCAAGCCCAGCACGCCGCTGTCGCGGCTGATCTACGGCATCTGAATTTCTCGAACAGGAGTTGGTCATGGGCACACCCGCAGGCGGGCCGAAGTCCCGGTACGCGTTGCACACCGACGGTCAGGGCATGGCGCAGACGATCCAGCTGCGCGGCACGCCGCACGTCATCCAGGTCGACGCCGTGCCGGCGTTTGGCGGCAAGGACGCGGCGCCGGGCCCGTTGGCCTACGCGCTGGCGTCGCTGACGTCCTGCTCGCAGGCCACGGCGCAGATCGTGGCCAAGGAACTGGGTCTCGCGTTGGGGCGCATCCAGTTCGATCTCGAGGCCGATATCGACATGTCGGTACTGGTCGGCATGCCGGCCAAGGGTCTGCCGGACTTCCAGCCGATCAACGTGCACGTGACGGTCGACGCGCCGTCGGCGACGGACACGCAGTTCCAGGAACTGCAGGCGCGGGTCGAGCGTCGCTGCCCGGTGTTCCAGCTGTTCACCCGCGCGGGCGTTCCGATCCACGCGCGCTGGAGCCGCGTCCCGGCCTGATCCGGACGTTCTATCGATAGCACCGAGCGTTCGCCGCGCTCGTCCGTATCGCGGCCGCGCGCGCGCCGCTTCTATACTCGATCGCCTCGCCCCCAAGAACCCACATCACGGAATCAGACGATGTCCGAGCCGACCCACAAGTTCGAAACGCTCGCGGTCCACGCGGGCTACAAGCCGGATCCGACCACGCGCGCCGTCGCGCCGCCGATCTACCAGACCGTCGCCTACGCGTTCGACAACACGCAGCACGGCGCCGACCTGTTCGACCTCAAGGTCGCCGGCAACATCTATTCGCGGATCATGAATCCGACCAACGACGTGCTCGAGCAGCGGCTCGCGGCGCTCGAAGGCGGACTCGCTTCGCTGGCGCTGGCGTCGGGCCAGGCCGCGGTGACCTACGCGATCCAGACCATCGCGGCGGCGGGCGACAACATCGTGTCGTCGTCGACGCTCTACGGCGGCACGTACAACCTGTTCGCGCACACGCTGCCGCAGTTCGGCATCGAGGTGCGCTTCGCCGATCCGCGCAAGCCCAACAGCTTCGCGCCGCTGATCGACGCGAGGACCAAGGCGGTGTTCGCCGAATCCATCGGCAATCCGCTGGGCAACATCACCGACATCGCGTCGATCGCGCAGATTGCCCACGCGCAGGGCGTGCCGGTGATCATCGACAACACGGTGGCCACGCCCTACCTGCTGCGTCCGTTCGAGCACGGCGCCGACATCATCGTGCACTCGCTGACGAAATATCTCGGCGGACACGGCACGACCTTGGGCGGCGCGATCGTGGATTCGGGCAAGTTCCCGTGGGCAGAACACAAGCAACGCTTTCCGCGCCTCAACGAGCCCGATCCGAGCTATCACGGCGTGGTCTACACCGACGCGCTGGGACCGGCGGCCTACATCGGCCGCGCGCGCGTGGTGCCGCTGCGCAACATGGGCGCGTGCCTGTCGCCGTTCAACGCATTCCAGATCCTGATGGGCATCGAGACGTTGGCACTGCGCATGGATCGGATCTGCGAGAACGCCACGCGGATCGCCGAGAAGCTCAAGGCCCACAAGAAGGTCAAATGGGTCGGCTATGCCGGCCTGCCGGGGCACGCCGACCACGCGCTCGCCAAGAAGTACATGGGCGGACGCGCCTCGGGAATCATCACGTTCGGTCTCGAGGGTGGCCGCGAGGCTGGCGCCCGATTCCAGGATGCGCTCAAGCTGTTCACGCGCCTGGTCAACATCGGCGACGTGCGCTCGCTGGCCACGCATCCGGCTTCGACCACGCACCGGCAGCTGTCGCCCGAGGAACTGTCCAAGGCCGGCGTCAGCGAGGACACGGTGCGACTATCGGTCGGCATCGAACATGTGGACGACCTGATGGCCGACCTGGAGCAGGCGATCGCGGCAGCGTGAGGCGCCCCCGGATCCGGAGAGGCGGCGCCGGGTTCGCCGGGAGCGGCCCCGTCGTACAGGAAAAAACGGGCGTTGACCCGCCGCGCCGGTGCGCGACAATCTTGCGCGAACCGCCGGACCGTTGGATCCGGGAAGCATTGAGGGGACGCGCTCATGGCCGCAAACAACGTGTTCAATATCGGGACGAACCACACCCAGACCGAGACCAACAACATGATCGCCGCGCTCGGCCATGCGTGCACCGCCGGGCCGGATTTCGTCACGATCAACGACGGGCCAACCGGCCCCATGGGAAACCTGATCGGCTGGGGCATGAACTCGGCGCTCAAGTCGACCGTTGCAAAAATCAAGGCCGCCGCGCGGGACGGCCGCATCGATCGCGTCAACATGACCGGGCATAGCCGCGGCGCGATCCTGTGCCACATGATTTCGCACGCGCTGGCCAACGATAAGTCGACCAAGGAACTCGAGATCCGGATGTTTCTGGTCGATCCGGTCCACCAGTCGATCCTCAACCACGCCGGCGGCGAGCGCCTGACGAACCCGAAGCTGGTTCACTACCGCGCGATCGTGATGCAGAACGAGAACACCGGATTTCTCGGCTGGAAAATGTTTCCTTTCAAGTTCGTCGCGGCCAACGAGGATACGCGGGAGCATATGCGGTACATCCCGATGCCGGGTCGTCACGGCTCTGCGACGCAGCAGCTGACGTCTGCGGTGGGGCAGGTGACCGCAATGATGATCGCGCGATACATGAACAAGAACGGCACGCCGTTCGCATCGCCTTTCGACACCAAGCTTTCGAACCTCGAGTACTGCCAGCTGTTCGCCAAGATTCACATCGAGAATCCGCTGGCGGCCGATGGCGTGCGACGTCTGCTGTTCGACGATGCGGGTACGTCGAAGGTCCATAGCTCCGCCAAGGATTCGCTGCAGGGCAGCGGGTCTCGGCACAACGCGGTCAAGCGCGCGATGTCGAAAAATCGCAAGGTCGACAAGGCCAGCCGCCAGCGCTTGTCGCAACTCGTTTCTCCATACTTTTTCAACGTGGAGCATGCACGCCACTTCAGCAAGGCCTTTCCGAACTGCTTCGCAGTCCTGAGCAAGACGCCCGCGCCGGCGACAGACAGGGAATGGGCGGATGCGGAAGTCGAGCTGGCGTCGATGACGGGTCCCCTGGGGCGTGCCATGCCGCTGCTGCTCGCGCAGATGTTGCTGCAACAGCCGACCTGAGCCGGTCGGCCGGCGGCTCGCTCCGATGCGGAGCGGCGACGTAAACTTCGTCACATCAGAAAATGCCTCGACCGCGGATGCCCAGGCGCATCCGGATCGTGAGCCAGAATCCTAGGAGAACAGCGTGATCAGCCGAATCGCAGCAGCAGGTCTGTTGGTCCTCGCCAGCGTGGCCGGATGCGGAAAGAAGGAATCTTCCACGCCCGATGGCGCGAGCACATCGGCTGAACCTGCAGTTGCCGAGGCCGGCAAGCAGCCCGCGGCCACCGTCGACGGCGCGCGCATCGCGGCTATCGACAACGAGCCCGCGGTCTGGCTGTCGACCGGCCGCAACTACGGCGACCAGCGCTTCAGTCCGCTGGACAAGATCAACGACCAGAACGTCTCCAAACTGGGCCTGGCGTGGACCTACAAGGTCGACGTCGACCGTGGCGCCGAAGCCACGCCGCTGGTCGTCGACGGCGTGATGTACACCACCGGCGCGTACAGCATCCTGTACGCGCTCGACGCCAGGACCGGCAAGGAACTCTGGAAGTACGACCCCGAAGTGCCGCGCGCCAAGTCGGGCAATGCGTGCTGCGACGTGGTCAACCGCGGCGTTGCGATCTCCAAGGGCCGCGTGTTTCTCGCCGCGTTCGACGGCCGCCTGATCGCACTCGACGCGAAGGACGGCAAGAAGATCTGGGAGGTCAGCGCCGCCGATGGTTCGGGTCGCACGTTCGCGCTCACCGGCGCGCCGATCGCCATCAAGGACATGGTCGTCATCGGCAGCGGTGGCGCCGAGTTCAACGCCCGCGGCTACGTCTCGGCGTTCGACGCGGCGGACGGCAAGCTCAAGTGGCGCTGGTACGTCGTGCCGGGTGATCCGACCAAGCCGCAGGAACAGCCGGAACTCGAGAAGGCGCTCGCCACCTGGAAGGGCAAGAAGTGGGCGGAGCAGGGCGGCGGCGGCACGGTGTGGAACAGCTTTTCCTACGACCCCGAAGCCAACCTGCTGTACTTCGGCACCGGCAACGGCGTGTCGTGGAATCGCATCGAGCGCGGGGAGCCGACCGACGCCGACAACCTGTTCATCTCCTCGCTCGTCGCGCTCAAGGCCGACACCGGTGAATACGCGTGGCACTACCAGGAGGTTCCGGGCGACAACTGGGACTACGACGCCACCGCCAACATCGTGCTGGCCGATCTCGAGATCGGCGGCAAACCGCGCAAGGTGCTGTTGCACGCGCCGAAGAACGCGTTCTTCTACGTGCTCGACCGCATTACCGGCGAACTGCTCAGCGCCGAGAAGTACACCCACGCGACCTGGGCCACGAAGGTCGACCTGAAGACCGGTCGTCCGGTGGTCGACCAGAAGGTCGCCGACTGGACCAAGGAGCCCAAGCTCGTCATCCCCGGTCCGTTCGGCGCGCACAACTGGCATCCGATGTCGTTCAGCCCGAAGACCGGACTGGTCTACATCCCGGTGCAGGACGCCGCCTCGCTGCTGTCGCCGCACAAGGAAGTGGCGTTCGACAACCGCGAGGGTGTGTGGAACATCGGCCTGGACCTTCCTTATCCGGAAGACGCCAAGGCCGCGGCCGAAGCGGCCGCCAGCTACAAGGGCCGGCTGCTCGCGTGGGATCCGGTCAACCAGAAGAAGGTGTGGGCGCAGGAATATCCCAACATCTGGAACGGCGGCACGATGGTCACCGCCGGCAACCTGGTTTTCCAGGGCACGGCCGACGGCCGTTTCGTCGCGTACTCGGCGGACAAGGGCGAGAAGCTGTGGGAGGCGCCCGCCAACAGCGGCGTGCTCGCCGGCGCGATGACCTACGAACTCGACGGCGAGCAGTACGTCACCGTGATGGCCGGTTGGGGCGGTGTGTTTCCGTTGATCGGCGGCGTGATCTCCAACAACGCCAAGGTGCGACCCGAGGCGCGCGTGATCACCTTCAAGCTCGGCGCGACCGGCTCGCTGCCGCCGCCCAAGCACGACGTGGTGCCGGTGCCGGAACTGCAGGAGGTCAAGGCCGACGCCAAGACCCTGGCGAAGGGCGAGCAGCTGTTCGGCAACAACTGCTCGTACTGCCACGGCCTCAACGCCGTGGGTGGCGGCATCATTCCCGACCTGCGCTATCTGACGCCGGAGAAGCACGAGATGTTCGCGGGCATCGTCGCGGGCGCGAAGGCCGATCGCGGCATGCCCTCGTTCGCCGGCCGCCTGATGCCCGAGGACATCGAGGCGATCCGCCAGTACGTCATCAAGCAGTCGCAGACGTTGAAGTCGCAATTGCCGGCGGCGCCGGCGAGCTGATCGCCGCGTGATTCGCATCGGGGCTGAACGACGCGGGCGCGTCCCGATAGGCCGTGCGCCGCGCGGCGCCTAGGATCGGCATCACCATGAGCACGACCCCACCGATCAGCCGCTTTGCCGCGCCCGAACTCGCCGACCTTCCGGCCGACGTGCGCGAGCGCATCCTCGCCGTGCAGGAGAAGGCGGGGTTCGTGCCCAACGTCTTTCTGGTGCTCGCACGGCGGCCCGAGGAGTTTCGCGCCTTCGTCGGCTATCACGACGCGCTGATGGAAAAAGACGCGGGCCTGACCAAGGCCGAGCGCGAAATGATCGTCGTGGCGACCTCGGGCCTGAACGAGTGCCAGTACTGCGTGGTGGCGCACGGCGCGATCCTGCGCATCCGTGCCAAGAACCCGTTGATCGCCGATCAGCTCGCCACCAACTACCGCAAGGCCGATGTCACGCCGCGCCAGCGCGCGATGCTCGACTTCGCGGTGAAGGTTTCGCAGCGCGCCCAGGAAATCGAGGAGGCCGACTACACCGCGCTGCGCGCGCAAGGCTTCGGCGACGAGGACATCTGGGACATCGCGTCGATCAGCGCGTTCTTCGCGATGTCCAACCGCATCGCCAACGCCTTCACGATGCGTCCGAACGACGAGTTCTTCCTGATGGGGCGCGTGCCGCGCAAGTAGCGCACGTCTAGTGCTGCGCCTCTTCGCGCAGCAGCGGCCACAACGCCCACACGCCGAGCACGGGTCCGATTCCCATCCACGGGATCAGCTGCGCCAGCGGATACGTCTGCGCCAGCCACACGAACAGCTGGATGCTCAGGATCGAGATCGCGAAGCCGATGCTGTTGGTGAGCGTCAGCACGCTGCCGACCAGCGCGGGCGGTGAGTTGCGCGCGGTCAGCGCCGAGAACTGCGGCGAGTCGCCGGAGATGCTGAAGCCCCAGACCACCAGCCAGGCGCCGAACACGAAGAGCGGCGCGTCCAGTGCCCAGGGCGCGATGAAGCAGCACAACCCGCTGACCGTGAGCATCGCCCCCGCCACCGGCGCGCTGCCGGTGCGCGTCGCGATCCAGCCGCCGACCGCGCAGCCCGCCGCGCCCATGCCCAGCGACACGAACGCGCTCCATGAGATCGTCACCGGATCGCTCAGGCGCGTGGCCAGGATCATCGGCATCAGCACCCACAGCGTGTAGAGCTCCCACATGTGGCCGAAGTAGCCGAGCACCGATGCGCGCACGCGGCGTTCGCCGGCCACCGCCCACAGCGCGCGGAACTGCAGTCCCGACGGACGCGCGACGTTGCCCGGTGGCTCCGGGATGAGCATCACGAGCACCACGCCGGCGGCAGCGGCGATTCCCGCGACCGCATAGAACACGTGATGCCAGGGCCATCCCACCGCCGCGCCGCGCAGCGCGTGCGGAAAGGCGCTGCCCAGCACCAGCGCGCCGATCAGCAGGCCGAGCGCGTGTCCGAGGCCGCGCGGAAACCACTGCGACGCGATCTTCATGCCGACCGGGTAGATGCCCGCGAGCAGGAAGCCCGTCAGGAACCGCCACACGCACAACGCGGCGAATGATTCCGCCACCGCCACCGCGATCAACGTGCACAGCGCCTGTGCGATGGACGCGAACAGGAACACGCGGCGGGCCGAGAAGCGGTCGGCGATCGACAGCAGCGCCAACACCAGCGCGCCGCTGATGAAGCCCAGCTGCACCGCGGAGGTGAGCGTGCCCACCGCAGAAGCTTCCCAGCCGAACTCGGCCTGCAGCGAAGGCATCACCGCGTTGACCGCAAACCAGGTGCTGGTGCCTGCCAGCTGGGCCAGCACCAGCACCGGCAGGATGCGCTTGGGCACGGGCGCTTCGACGGGAGCGGTCATAGGGTGGAACTACCTAGGATTCTTCGGATTCGCCCGGATGATGCGTGCCCGGTGATGCGGTGAAGATGGCAGCACAAAAGAACGGGAGGAGAGACGCCATGCTGGAAGCCACGCAGCGCAAGTGGATGGGTCACGGGGTGCTGATGATGCTGTGCACGCTGCTCGGCGGCGTCGGATTGTGGATGCACCTGGTGGGCGGCTTCGAGATCGTCCCGGGCTACATCCTGAAGTTCCAGGTTCCAGGCACGGCCGACGGCTGGGTCCGTGCGCACACCGGACCGGTCCTCAACGGCCTGATGGTGATCGGCGTGGCGCTGGTGCTGCCGCGGCTCGACTTCACCGAAGCGCGCGCCAAGCTGCTCGGCTGGCTGATCGTGTGCGACGGCTGGGCCAACGTCATCTTCTATCTGTTCGGAAACTTCGCACCGAACCGCGGATTGAGCTTCGGTCCCAACCATTTTGGCGAAGCGACGCTGGCCGGCGTGATCGCGTTGGGGCCGGCCTACCTTTTCGGGGCCATCGCCGTCGTCGTGATGGCGATCATCGGCATCCGCGCGCTGCGCGGGCCGGCCTGACCCGGCGATGCGGACGTAGCGACCCACGGCTGCGACGGCGGTCGGCGCTTCAGGGATCGAAGCGCCAGGTCACGCCGACCTTGATCTGGCCGTCGGTGACGGCGCCATCGGATCCCTTGCCCGCCTCGCGTGGCTTGAGCACCGTGCTCTTGCTGCCCGAGGCCGGCGCGTGGCGCAGCAGGTTGCTGACCCATTCGAGCGCTTCCTTGCTGCCGTTGATCTCGGCGTTGTCGTTGACGGTCTCGCCCTGCAGCTTGTCCTTGGAGTGGTAGCGACCGCGGACGCCCGGCGTGCCGAAGCCGTCGGTGGAGATCGTCTGGCTCTTGATGTCGTAGACGGTCGTCGCGGAAAGGCACTGCATCATGCGGTCGTGATCGGTGCCCTTGGTGTCGGCGGTCTGCGTGGTGGTCCAGGGAATCATGCCGGCGACGTCCGCGTACGCGCCTTCGCTGCGCTGGTCTATCTTGATCGCGATCTGGGTCGGGCAGCCTTCGTAGCCGTAGTAGTTGAGGAAGCGGTCGTCCTGCTGTTCGTCGGCGTCGTCGGCCGCGCCGGCATCGACCGGCGGCATGCCGGGCACCGCAGGTTGCGGGATCGCGGCGCTCTGCTGCGACACCTGCATCGCCGCCTGCATCAGGCAGGTCTGGTTGCCCTTGCAGGCCACTTGCGCTTTCTGCATCTGTTCGGCCAGCGCTTTCTGCTGCGCGACATAGGCTTCCTGCGTCGGCGGCGCGGCGGCTCCCGATCGGCCTTGCGCCTTCTGCACCGCCGCCTGCACCCGCGCGGCCTTGGCCATCTGCTTCTGCGCGAACTGCGGATCCTTGGTGTTGACGCTGTCGGCCTCGCCGTTGGACTTCACGCTGGTGACGATGCGATAGGTCTCGTGCGTGGTGGACTTCGTCCAGTCGCTGCCGCGCTTCCAGCTGCCCTGGCCGTCGACGGTGATCTCGACCGTGTAGCGGCCGATCTTGTCGGCGGCCAGCGCGCCGGTCGAACTGGACAGGACGAGCACGGCCGCAGCCGCGCGCATGGACGCGCGCAAAACATTCATCGACGATTCCCCGGTTGAATGCGGCGCAGGATACGGCCTGCGCGGCGTCGTTTGGCCTAGGAAGATTGCGTAGGTGTCAGGCGGAAAACGCCTCGGCCAACGTCAGCACCCGGCCCGAGGCCATCGCGTCGTATCCGGGCAGCGCGTTGATGCCGGCACGAAACTCGGCGCTGCGCAGTTCCTCGAGCACCGGTTGCATCGGCACGCCGGACAGCGCGTCGGCGCGACACGCGAAGAAATAGCGTTCCGACACCAGCGGCAGGAAATCCAGGCCGAAGCGCTGCGCGGGCGTCTCGACGCCGAAGCCGGCGTCGGCCATGCCACTGGCGACGTAGGCCGCCACCGCCGCGTGCGTGAACTCGTGCGTGTCGTAGCCGCGCACCTTGCGCGGATCGACCTTCTCCTGTCGCAGCAGCTGATCGATCAGCACGCGCGTGCCCGCACCGGGCTGGCGATTGACGAAGCGCAGGTCGTCCCGCGTCAGATCCTGCAGGCCGCGTACGCCCTTGGGATTGCCACGCGCCGTCATCAGGCCCAGGCGGCGCGTCGCGAGCAGGACCAGCCGTGCATCGCAGGCGCGCAGGTCGCGCAGGTAATGCGCCAGCGTGGGCTTCTCGAACTCGCCGATCGGCACGTGGAAGCCGGCCATGTCGCAGCCGCCGCGCGCCAGCGCGCTGACCGCTTCGAGGCTGGTGCAGTACTTCAGGTCGAGCGGGATCTGCTGATCGTGGAAGCGCCGGCGAAGCGCTTCGACCGCGAAGCCGTGGCTCGCGTGCAGCCGCAGGATTCCCTGCGCGTGGGTCAGCGCGCGTTCGAGTTCGGATTCGAGCTCGGACGCCAGCGAGTCGAACACCGGCGTGAGGCGCGCGGCGATGCGCCGTTCGGCCCAGACCAGTTTTTCGCCGAGCGGGCTGAGCACCGCGCCGCGTCCCCGCCGGCTCACCACCAGCGGCACGTCGAACGCGCGCTGGCCTTCGCGCAGCACGCCCCACGCGTAGCGATACGACAGCTTCATGCGCCGACAGGCCTCGCGCAGCGTGCCGGCCTCGTCGATGTGCACCAGCAGTTCGACCAGGCGCGGCACGATGGCGGCGCCTTCGCCACGGTCGAGCTGCCAGAGCGGCTTGATCGAAACCCGGAACATCGCCGCAGCATATCGGCTGTGAAAAGCATATAGAAGCGGTCGGGACCGGCCGATAGTTGGCAGCGGGATAGGCAAGGAATAACGTGTCGCATTGATCGGCCGTGTTTTTTCCGCTGGGCGCGGAATCGGCTCATCGAAAGCCGATAGTCCGCTCGCCCGAGACCCCCGATCCAGCCGCCATGAAGCAGGCCAGACGACAGCAAGGCGTCATCCCGATCCGCCCGGTGCCCGGCGCGAACCTGCCGGCCGGGCAGCGTGACGCCGTGCTCGCCGCCGTGGGTTCGCATCGCGACCGGCCGGGAAACCTGCTGCCGATCCTGCACGCGGTGCAGGACGCGCTGGGGTTCGTGCCTTCCGACGCGATCGCACTGATCGCCTTCGAGCTGAACCTGACGCGCGCGGAAGTGCACGGCGTCGTGTCGTTCTACCACTGGTATCGCGGCGAAAAACCGGGCCGGCACGTGATGCACCTGTGCCGCGCGGAGGCCTGCCAGTCGGTCGGCGCCGCGGCGCTGGAAGCGCATGTGAAGCAATCGCTCGGCATCGAATTCCACGGCACGACGCCGGACGGGGCGGTGACGCTCGAGCCGGTGTACTGCCTGGGCAACTGCGCGCTGGGTCCGAACCTGCTGATCGACGGCGACAAGCTCTGCGCCCGCGTCACGCCGGCGCGCTTCGATCAGCTCGTGGGGGACATGCGGGCGTGAGCACGATCCGGATCTTCGTCTCGCGGGACGCATCGGCGCTCTCGGTCGGCGCCGACGACGTCGCGCACGCGATCCAGGCCGAGGCGGCGCCGCGCGGCATCGAGATCGAGCTGGTGCGCACGGGCACGC
This sequence comes from Panacagrimonas sp., assembly GCF_020697055.1. Taxonomy (GTDB): domain Bacteria; phylum Pseudomonadota; class Gammaproteobacteria; order Nevskiales; family Nevskiaceae; genus Panacagrimonas. The sequence continues at coordinate 67,709 of NZ_JAJFBP010000030.1, forward strand.
GCGGCATGCTGTGGCTCGAACCTTTGGTGGAGGTGCAGACGCCGCGCGGCCGCATCGCGTTCGGCCCGGTTGCGCTCGAAGACGTGACGGCGCTGTTCGACGCGGACTTCCTGCACGGCGGCGCGCATCCGCTGAACCTCGGTCCGACCGACGAGATCCCGTACTTCGCCCGGCAGCAGCGGCTGACGTTCGCGCGCTGCGGCGTGATCGATCCCATCAGCCTCGACGACTACCTCGCGCACGGCGGCTATCGCGGCCTGGATCGCGCGCTGCTGATGGAGCCGGGCTCGATCGTGATGTGCGTGACCGAGTCCGGCCTGCGCGGTCGCGGCGGCGCGGCGTTCCCTGCAGGCATCAAGTGGAAGACCGTGCTCGGCATGCAGTCCGAGCAGAAGTACGTCGTTTGCAACGCGGACGAGGGCGACTCCGGCACGTTCTCCGATCGGATGATCATGGAAGGCGATCCTTTCGTCCTGATCGAGGGCATGACCATCGCCGGCATCGCAACCGGCGCGACGCAGGGCTACATCTATCTGCGCTGCGAGTACCCGCACGCGCATCGGGCGCTGGCCGCGGCGATCGCCGCGGCCCGGGCGGCCGGATACCTGGGCCGGGGCATTCGCGGCACCGACGTCGATTTCGATCTCGAGGTGCGCCTGGGCGCCGGGGCCTATATCTGCGGCGAGGAGACGTCGCTGCTCGAATCGCTCGAAGGCCGGCGCGGACAGGTGCGCTTCAAGCCGCCGCTGCCGGCGATCTCCGGCCTGTGGGGCAAGCCCACGGTGATCAACAACGTCATCACGTTGGCCTCGGTGCCGGTGATCCTCGAAAAGGGCGCCGACCACTACAAGGACTTCGGCATGGGCCGCTCGCGCGGCACGTTGCCGATCCAGCTCACCGGCAACATCCGCCACGGCGGGCTGGTGGAGCTCGCGTTCGGCGTGACCTTGCGTGAGCTGTTGTACGAATGGGGCGGCGGCTCGCTCAGCGGCCGCCCGATCCGCGCGGTGCAGGTCGGCGGCCCGCTGGGCGCATACATGCCCGAGTCGCAGTTCGATACGCCGCTGGACTACGAGGCGTTCGCGGCCATCGGTGCGATGGTGGGCCACGGTGGCATCGTGGTGTTCGACGACACCGTCGACATGGCCGCGCAGGCGCGCTACGCGATGGAGTTCTGCGCGGTGGAGTCCTGCGGCAAGTGCACGCCGTGCCGGATCGGGTCGACGCGCGGCGTGGAGGTGATCGATCGGCTGGTCGGAGGCGCCGACGCGCAAACGCACGAGTCCGTGCTTCGCGACTTGTGCGAGACGATGACGCATGGCTCGCTGTGCGCCCTCGGCGGCCTGACGCCGTACCCGGTCCTTTCCGCCCTGAATCACTTTCCGGGGGACTTCCGCCGATGAAAGACGTCACCGCAAAGGCGCAAAGGGAAAAGAAAGGACGCAAAGGTGGACGAGAATGAATGCTCGAAACGCATCATTGGCGCAGCCATCGAAGTCCACGGCGTGCTCGGTACAGGCTTGCTCGAATCGGCGTACGAAAGGGCGCTGGCGGTGGAACTCGTTCAGCGCGGTGTTCGGATCGAGCGCTAGGTCTTACTACCGGCCCGCTACAAGGGCGTTGACCTCGGCGATGCCTATCGGATCGATCTTCTCGTCGAGGGCTTGGTCATCATCGAGGTCAAGGCGCTCGTCTGCTTCGCGCCGATCCACACCGCGCAGATCCTTACCTACCTGCGGATGGCGGGAAAGAAGCTCGGATTGCTGCTCAATTTCCATGCGCCATCCATGCGCGCCGGAGTCAGGCGCGTGGCAAACAATTTCTGAACCTATGCGTCCTTTCTTTTCCCTTTGCGCCTTTGCGGTGACGGCTTTTAGGGTGGAGACGTAAACCATGAGATCCATCGCTGAAGACGACCTGGGCACGCCGGCACGCGACAGCGACGGCACGCTCGTGACGCTGACCATCGACGGGCGCGAGATCAGCGTGCCTGCGGGCACTTCGGTGATGCGTGCGGCGGCCTTGGCGGACCTGAAGATTCCGAAGCTGTGCGCCACCGATCAGCTCGAGGCGTTCGGGTCCTGCCGCTTGTGCCTGGTGCAGATCGAGGGCGTGAAGGGTTATCCCGCCTCGTGCACCACGCCGGTGGCTGCCGGCATGAAGGTCACCACGCAGAACGACAAGCTCGCGCAACTGCGTCGCGGCGTGATGGAGCTGTACATCTCGGATCATCCGCTCGACTGCCTGACCTGTCCGGCCAACGGCCACTGCGAGCTGCAGGACATGGCGGGCGCGGTGGGGCTGCGCGAAGTGCGCTACGGCTACGATGGCGACAACCACGTCCACAAGTACGTGCCGGGCAAGGGCACCGTGCCGAATCCGCGCTTCGTGGAGAAGGATCAGAGCAACCCCTATTTCACGTTCGATCCTTCCAAATGCATCGTGTGCTCGCGCTGCGTGCGCGCCTGCGACGAGCAGCAGGGGACGCTCGCGCTGACGGTGCAAGGTCGCGGCTTCGATTCGAAGATCGCGGCGAGCGTGGACGAATCGTTCCTGTCGTCGGAATGCGTGTCGTGCGGTGCCTGCGTGCAGGCCTGTCCCACCGCCACGCTCACCGAGAAGTCCGTCATCGACAAGGGCCAGGCCGAACACAGCACGGTCACCACCTGCGCCTACTGCGGCGTGGGCTGTTCGTTTCGCGCCGAGATGCGCGGCGAAGAAGTCATCCGCATGGTCCCGAACAAGGACGGACAGGCGAACCACGGCCACTCGTGCGTGAAAGGTCGGTTCGCGATCGGCTACGCGACGCACAAGGACCGCATCAACACGCCGATGATCCGCGCGCGGATCACCGATCCCTGGCGCGAAGTGACGTGGGACGAGGCCATTGCCCACGCGGCGAGCGAGTTCAAGCGCATCCAGGCGAAGTACGGGCGCGACTCGGTCGGCGCCATCACGTCCAGCCGCTGCACCAATGAAGAGGTCTACGTCGTCCAGAAGCTGGTGCGCGCGGCGTTCGGCAACAACAACGTCGACACCTGCGCGCGCGTGTGCCATTCGCCCACCGGCTACGGGCTCAAGCAGACGCTGGGCGAATCGGCCGGCACGCAGACGTTCGATTCGGTGATGCAGGCCGACGTGATCGTCGTGATCGGTGCCAACCCGACCGATGGCCACCCGGTGTTCGCCTCGCAGATGAAACGGCGCCTGCGCCAGGGCGCCAAACTGATCGTGGCCGATCCGCGACGCATCGACCTGGTGCGCACGCCGCACGTGCAGGCGACGCACCACCTGGCGCTGCGCCCCGGCACCAACGTGGCGCTGATCAACGCGCTGGCGCACGTGGTCGTTGCAGAAGGGCTGGTCAAGGAAGACTTCGTGCGCGCCCGGTGCGAGGTGGATTCGTTCGAGAAATGGCGCGCCTTCGTTGCACACGAGCGCAATTCGCCCGAAGCGATGGAAACGGTCACGGGCGTGCCGGCCGGCGAGATCCGTGCCGCCGCACGCCTGTACGCCACCGGCGGCAACGCGGCGATCTACTACGGCCTGGGCGTCACCGAGCATTCGCAGGGTTCGACGATGGTCATGGGCATCGCCAACCTGGCGATGGCCACCGGCAACATCGGGCGCGAGGGCACGGGCGTGAACCCGCTGCGCGGGCAGAACAACGTGCAGGGCTCCTGCGACATGGGCTCGTTCCCGCACGAGCTGCCGGGCTATCGGCATGTTTCCAACGACGAGGTGCGCGAAACGTTCGAGGCCGAGTGGGGCGTGAAGCTCTCGCCCGAGCAGGGGCTGCGCATCCCGAACATGTTCGAGGCCGCGCTCGACGGCGAGTTCAAGGGCCTGTACGTGCAGGGCGAGGACATCGCGCAGTCCGATCCCAACACGCAGCACGTCACGGCGTCGCTGTCGGCGCTGGAATGCATGGTCGTGCAGGACCTGTTCCTCAACGAGACGGCGAAGTTTGCGCACGTGTTCCTGCCCGGATCCTCGTTCCTCGAAAAGGACGGCACGTTCACCAACGCCGAGCGGCGCATTTCGCGCGTGCGCATGGTCATGCGGCCCAAGTCCGGCGTCGGCGAATGGGAGGCCACGCAGCGCTTGTCCAACGCGCTCGGCTATCCGATGAACTACACGCATCCGTCCGAGATCATGGACGAGATCGCGCGGCTGACGCCGACGTTCCAGGGCGTGAGCTTCGACAAGATCGATCGCCTCGGATCGATCCAGTGGCCTTGCAACGAGCAGGCGCCCGAGGGCACGCCGCTGATGCACGTCGACGAGTTCGTTCGCGGCAAGGGCCGGTTCCTGGTCACCGAATACGTGCCGACGACCGAGAAGGTCAACGCGCGCTATCCGCTGATCCTGACCACCGGCCGCATCCTGTCGCAGTACAACGTCGGCGCGCAGACGCGGCGCACCGAGAATCTCACGTGGCACAGCGAGGATCGGATGGAGATCCATCCGCACGACGCCGAGGTGCGCGGGATCGCCGAGGGCGACTGGGTGGGCGTGACCAGCCGCGCGGGCGACACCGTGATGCGCGCCACGATCACCCCGCGCGTGCAGCCCGGCGTGGTCTACACCACGTTCCACCATCCGTTCTCCGGCGCCAACGTCATCACCACCGACAACTCGGACTGGGCTACCAACTGTCCCGAGTACAAGGTCACCGCGGTGGAAGTCGCACGCGTGAGCCAGCCGAGCCAGTGGCAGCAGCGCTACCGCGAGTTCAGCGAGCGCCAGGAATCGCTGCTGCCCACGCACGATCCGTCGTCGATGGCGGTGAGGTAGCGATGGCGCTGCCCGCACACCGCGACGTCCAGGTCTGGCGCGAACCGGACGGCGCCAGCCCCGATCGCGTGGCCGAAGAAGTGCCCGTCGCGCTGCGCTACAACGGTCGGCCGCACGTCGTGATGATGTGCACGCCGGCGGACCTGGAGGATTTCGCCCGCGGGTTTTCGGTGACAGAGAACGTCGTCGAGGCCGTTGGTGAAATCGGGTCGATCGCGGTGACGCAGCTCGTGGCGCCGGAGGGGTTCGAGATCGACGTGCGCGTCCCGCTGCAGCGCGCCGAGCGCCTGAATGGGCGCGAACGCAATCTCGAGGGCCGCACGGGATGCGGGCTGTGCGGCGCGCGCGAAATCGCCGATGCGATGCGCCCGGTGCGGCGCGTGCCGGCGGGCGCGAAAGTCGGACTGCCGGCGATCCGTCGTGCGCTCGAAGGCCTGCGCAAGCTGCAGCCGCTCAATGCCGCGACCGGTGCGACGCATGCGGCTGCCTGGGCCACGCCCGACGGCCTGATCGTCGCGGCGCGCGAGGACGTCGGGCGGCACAACGCGCTCGACAAGCTGATCGGCAGATTGCTGTTCGATGGCCGCGATCTTTCGCGCGGCTTTCTGGTGATCACCAGCCGCGCCAGCTACGAGATGGTGCAGAAGGCCGCGTGCGTCGGCATCGGGCTGGTGGTCGCGATCTCGGCGCCGACGGCGCTGGCGATCCGCGTGGCCGACGAGGCCGGGCTGACGTTGATCGGATTCGCGCGCGGTGATCGCCAGGTGGTCTACACCTGCCCGGGCCGGCTGCAGCGGGGTGGAAGGGCATGAACGTCGACCGCCTCGTGACGATGGCCAACGACATCGGCCACTTCTTCGGCGCCGAACCGCGGCCCGAGGATCGGGTCGCCGGCGTGGCGAACCATCTCAGCCGGTTCTGGGACGCGCGCATGCGCCGCCAGATCATCGCGTACGCGCGCGAACAGGGCGGCCGCGATCTGGCCGATCATGTGCGCGAGGCGGTGCTCGGCCTGCCCGATCCGCCCGCGCGAAGCTGATTCGTCGACGCCGTACCCGTTCCCCACCGCTGCTTCACCGACCGACCTGACATGCAAGACGCGACCCGCACGCTGCTCGAGAACTATTACGCCGCCTTCAATCGTTCCGACTGGAACGCGTTTCTCGGCATGCTCACCGACGACGTCATCCACGACGTCAACCAGGGCGGTCGCGAAGTCGGTCGCGAAGCCTTCAAGCAGTTCATGGAGCGGATGAACCGCTGCTACGCCGAGCAGATCGCGGACATCGTGATCCTGCCGAGCACCGACGGCCGTCGTGCCGCGGTGGAGTTCACGGTGCTGGGCCAGTACCTGAGGACCGACGAAGGGCTGCCGGAAGCCAAGGGCCAGACGTACAAGCTGCCGGGCGGTGCGTTCTTCGATATCCGCGGGGGCAAGGTCGCGCGCGTGACGAACTACTACAACCTGCAGGACTGGCTCGAGCAGGTGGGCGGGACCGTGACGCGCAAAGGGGCGTGATTTGGAACTGCGCATCGAACAGCTGCGCGGCGCCCGCATTGCCACGCACCTGCAGGCGCTGGCCGAGCTGCGCATCGAGGTCTTCCGCGAATGGCCCTACCTGTACGAGGGCAGCGCCGAATTCGAGAAGAAGTACCTCGACACCTACCTGCGCAGCGAGCGCAGCCTCGCGATCCTGGCCTGGGACGGTGAGCGCTGCATCGGCGCCTCGACGGTGTTGCCGCTGGCCGACGCCGAGCCCGCCGCGCAGGCGCCGTTTCGCGCGGCCGGGCTGCCGATCGAGCGCATCGACTACTTCGGAGAATCGGTGATCCTGCGCCCGTGGCGCGGGCGTGGCCTGGGCGTGAAATTCTTCGAGCTGCGCGAGTGGCACGCGTTCGAATTCGGCCTTTCGATCTGCGCGTTCTGCTCCGTGCTGCGGCCGGACGATCATCCGGCGCGTCCGATGGACCACGTTCCCAACGATGCGTTCTGGACGCATCGCGGTTATCGGCCCGTGCCGGAGTTGCAGGCGCAGTTCGAATGGCCCGATCTGGGTGAACCCCGTGCGACGGCCAAGTCGATGCGGTTCTGGATGCGCAACCTGTGACGAACGCGGCGGTGAAGGTCGCGACCGCTCAATTCCCGGTGAGCGAGCCCAGATCGTGGGCCGAATTCGAATCCGGCCTGGCCGGCTGGGTCGAGCTCGGCGCGGCGGACGGTACGCAGCTGCTGGTCTTTCCCGAATACGCGTCGATGGTGCTCGCCGCGCTGTTCGACGCGCCGGTGCGCCAGGACCTGATGGCCCAGCTTGGCGCGATGCAGGGACTGCGCGACGCCTATCTGGAGCTGCATGCGCGACTGTCGCAGCAGCACGCCGTGCACATCCTGGCGGGCAGCTTTCCGTGGCGGGTCGACGGCGGCCGCTACGTCAATCGCGCGTGGCTGTTCGCGCCCGACGGCACGCGGGCGTTCCAGGACAAGCAGGTGATGACCCGGTTCGAGCGCGAGCAGTGGGGCATCTCGCGCGGCGACCCAGCGCGCGTGTTCGACACGGCGCTGGGCTGCCTGGGCGTGGCGATCTGCTACGACGCCGAGTTTCCCGGGCTGGTGCGTGCGCAGGTCGAGGCCGGTGCGGAGCTGCTGCTGGTGCCGTCGTGCACCGACGCGCGCGCCGGCTACCAGCGCGTGTACGTCGCGGCGCGCGCCCGTGCGCTCGAGAGCCAGTGCCCGGTGCTGCTTTCGCCGCTGGTGGGCGAGGCACCCTGGTCGCCGGCGATCGACGTGAACGTCGGCATCGCCGGCGTGTACGGTCCGCCGGATCGCGGCTTTCCGGACGACGGCGTGATCGCACAGGGATGCGAGGACGCGCCGGGCTGGGTGCGGGCGCGGCTCGAGCCGGCGGCCACGCGGGAGGCGCGTCGCAATGGCCAGGTACTGAATTTCCAGCATTGGCCGGAAGGCGAGACGACCGATCCGGTCGCCCGCATCGAGATGAACTGAACTCAACGAGCGGCAGAAACGAAAGGAGAGCGTCATGGACGTACGCGCGGCGATTGCCCTGGAAGCGGGCAAGCCCCTGGTGATCGACACAGTGCAGCTCGACGGCCCCAAGGCCGGCGAAGTGCTGGTGGAGATCAAGGCGACGGGGTTGTGCCACACCGACAAGTACACGCTCTCGGGTGCCGACCCCGAGGGCATCTTCCCGAGCATCCTGGGCCATGAAGGCGCGGGGATCGTCGTGGACGTCGGACCCGGGGTGACCAGCGTGAAGAAGGGAGATCACGTCATTCCGCTCTACACACCGGAATGCCGGCAGTGCAAGAGCTGCACGTCGCACAAGACCAACTTGTGCACCGCGATTCGCGCCACCCAGGGCAAGGGCCTGATGCCGGACGGGACGAGCCGCTTCTCGTACAAGGGCAAGCCCGTGATGCACTACATGGGCTGCAGCACTTTTGCGAACTACACCGTGATGCCGGAGATCGCGCTGGCCAAGGTCCGCGAAGACGCTCCTTTCGACAAGATCTGCTACATCGGCTGCGGCGTGACGACGGGCATCGGTGCGGTGCTGTTCACGGCCAAGGTCGAGGCCGGGGCAAACGTCGTGGTGTTCGGCCTGGGCGGCATCGGCCTGAACGTGATCCAGGGCGCCAAGATGGTCGGCGCCAACATGATCGTCGGCGTCGACGTGAATCCGGCCCGCGAGCAGATGGCGCGCGAGTTCGGCATGACCCACTTCGTCAACCCCAAGCAGATCCAGGGCGATCTGGTCGCGCATCTCGTCGAATTGACCGGCGGCGGCGCCGACTATTCGTTCGAGTGCGTGGGTAACACCACGCTGATGCGCCAGGCGCTGGAGTGCTGCCACCGCGGTTGGGGGGTCTCGACGATCATCGGCGTGGCGGCGGCCGGCCAGGAGATCTCGACCCGACCGTTCCAGCTGGTGACGGGTCGTCGCTGGCAGGGTACGGCGTTCGGCGGCGCGCGCGGTCGCACGCAGGTGCCGCAGATCGTCGACTGGTACATGGACAAGAAGATCGAGATCGACTCGCTGATCACGCACGTGATGCCGCTGGAGAAGATCAACGAGGGCTTCGACCTGATGACGCGCGGCGAGTCGATCCGCGGCGTGGTCGTGTTCTGAGTCCAGCGGTCGTACCCGAGGCCGGCCCCTGCGCCGGCCTTTTTATTTGGACGATCGTCGTCGTTTCCGGGCGCCCAGGTGCTGCGCGGCCTTGCGTGGCGAACCCGGATGCTGCTTCTGCCAGCGATCGAGTTCGCGCTTGCGCCGCGCCTGAGCAGATCGATCGGCGGCACTGGATTTCGACGTCGCCTTTTTGCGACAGCTGCCCTGTTCGTTGGGCTTCTTCCCTGGAACGGGTTCGTAACCCGGCCAGCACCGGGTCTTTCGCTGGGTCGTCGGCATCGGGAATCTCCGCTGAAAATTTCCGGGGAAGGCCGCACGTCGCGTTCCTCGGCAGCGCGTCCATCCCTCGCAGGATTCGACCGCATTGCGACGTGGCGGCCGCCTCGATCGAGGGAGGCTGCAGTCCTGCGCCGACCACTGCCGCCGGACGGAATCACCCTGCACACCGCATGAAATCCAGTGCTTCCGGGTCGCTTCGCTAGGACTGACCCTCGCGAGGAACCACCCTAATTGTTCGGTATGGGGGCCAATTTGATAGTGGCCTCACGTCTCCGAACGCCGGGATACATCGGCCCTTCTTCCTATAACCAAAGAGGCGGACAACCATGTCCATGCTCATCAGTATCGATAACGGCGGTACCCTGACCGATGCCTGCGTGATCTATGGCGCGAAGGTCTTTCGCGCAAAGACCCTGACGACGCCGCATGATCTGACGCAGTGTTTCGTCCAGGTGCTCAAGGAAGCATCCAAGCGGGTGTACGGAGAGGAGCGACTGGCAGCGCTTCTCGAAGAAGTGGATTACATCCGCTACTCGACCACGCAGGGCACCAACGCGGTGGTGCAGCGCAAGGGCCCGCGCCTGGGGCTGATCCTGCGCAAGGGGCAGGACCCCAAGGCGCTGACGCGCAACGACGACGAGCGTGACCTGTTCGCAGCCACCGTCGGCGATCGCATCGCGTACGTGGATCCGGGCGCGTCCGACGAGGAACTAGAGACCCGCCTGACGGCCGTCATCAACGAGCTGATGTCGGCCGGTGCGAACCGCGTGGTCGTGAGCCTGGGCGGTGCCAACCTCGCGGCCGACGAGATGAAGGTCAAGCACGTGGCGCTGCTGCGCTATCCGCGCCACCTGCTCGGGGCGGTGCCGATCCTCTACTCGCACCAGCTCTCGGACGACCGTGACGATGCGCGTCGTACCTGGAGCAGCCTGCTCAACGCCTTCCTGCACCCGGCGATGGAACGGTTCCTCTACAACGCCGAGAACGTGCTGCGCGACGCGCGTGCGCGCAATCCGATGCTGATCTTCTGCAACGACGGAACGTCGTCGCGCGTGGCCAAGACCGTTGCGCTGAAGACCTGGGGTTCGGGCCCGCGCGGCGGCATGGAAGGGGCCAAGGCGCTGGCGCAGCACTACGGCAAGAACACGCTGCTGACGATGGACATCGGCGGCACCACCACCGACATCGGCGTGGTCGATCGCGGCGAAGTGGCCCCGAATCGGTCGGCGGTGCGCCCGGTCCCGCGTGCTTCGGCTATGGCGGCAAGGAGGCGACGATCACCGACGCCTACCTGCTGCTGGGCATCCTCGACGGCGAATCGTATTTCGGCGGCAGCCTGAAGCTCGACGCCGAGCGCGCCAAGGCGGCGATCACCGAGAACGTTGCCAAGCCGCTGGGCGTGTCGCTCGACGAGGCGCTGGTGAAAATGGAACAGGCCTACGTCGCGAAGATCGCCGATGCGATGAAGTCGATCGCACCCAACCTGAAGGACGCCGCGCTGCTGGCCTTCGGCGGTGCGGGTCCGATGTCGGCGTGCCGCGTGGCCGATGCGCTCGGCATCAAGGAGATCATCGTGCCGCGGATGGCGGCGGTGTTCTCGGCGTTCGGAATCGGCTTTTCGGACATCGCGCACAGCTACGACGCCGCGCTGAGCGATACCGGCGAAAAGGGGCTTTCCGACGTCATAGACCGGCTTACCCAGCGCGCCGAGCGCGATATGTTCGCCGAAGGCTTCGACCTGTCGGAATGCACCGTCGAGAAGACGCTGAGCTTCTCGCAGAACGGCGAGCAATCGACGCGCCGGCTCAATGGCGACAAGAAGGTTCCGGATGGATTGAAGTCGGCGCAGGACCTTCGGGTGCAGCTGCGGGCCACCAAGTCGATCCCGCACTTCGCGCTCAAATCCGACGACACCAAAGGCGGAAAGTCCACGCAGACCAAGTTGGGACGCAAGGTACGGCTGAGCGATGGCGGCCAGCTATCCGACTCGGATCTGCCGTTGTTCCGACATGAGGAACTGCAGCCGGGCCAAGGCGCCGCAGGTCCCGCGGTGGTCGAGGAGGAGTACTTCACCTGCCTGATCCCCGCCGGCTGGAAGTTCGCCGTCAACGACAACTACGACCTCGTTTTGCAGAAGCACTGAACGGTCGCCCCAGAGATAACGCCATGAAAATCGCAATGACCGAATACCTCCAGATCGACCTGGAGAAGGAACGCTGGAGCTGCCGCGTATGCGACCACGACATCGGCCCGGCCCGCGGCAACTACAAGGAAGGCCTGCTGGTGCACGCGCGCGATCCGCGCGAGATCCACAAGCCGATTCTCGACACGTCGTACGAGTTCACGTTCGCGCCC
>NZ_JAJFBP010000054.1 GCF_020697055.1 Panacagrimonas sp.
GTGGGGATGCCGGCGCCGATCACCGAGCGCACCACGAACTCGAGCGGAATGTTCCGCACCTCTCCCGCTGCGCTGAGTCGCAGCGTCGCGCCGTGGTTGTCGTTGGCGTGGCACGTCTGGGGCCATCGTGTGATGGCCGAAGAATGCATCGCATGAGGCAAAGGCTCGGCGGCGTATCGCACGTCCGGTCGTTCGCGGCTGATGGATGGATCAGCTTTCAGGCCACGACAGCCGCGGTCCTGCGCATCCGATCGTCATTCGCTGGCGGACCAGCATTTCGGAACAATCGCGAACGTGCCGCCCCCGCGACGCCCGCCTTCGCTAAAGTCCGGCAACCCAGGACCCACCGCGGTCCGCCGCGGCCACCCGAAAAGGAACCCGCCATGTTCAAGCTGGTCGCGTTGTGGAGCGCGCCGAAGTCGCAGGATCGCGCTGCGTTCGAGAAGGCCTACCTGGAAACGCATGCGCCGCTGGCGCGCAAGGTGCCGGGCCTGGCGGGACTCGACACGATCCTGGTCGGCGAAGGGCTCGAAGGCAGCGCGCCGCCGTTCCATCGCACGGCGGTGATGGTCTGGCCGGACAAGGCCACGTTCGAGCGCTGCGAGAAATCACCGGAGTGGGCGGCGCTGCGCGCCGACGCCGGCCAGATGCTCGAGCGCTTCGGCGTCACGCTGACGTCGTTCATGGGTCACGACGGCTGAGCCGCCGCATGGCGATCCTCGTCACCGGCGGCACCAAGGGCATCGGCCTGGCGATCGCACGGCGCTTCGCCAAGCCCGGCGTCGACGTCTTCCTGAACTACCGCGCCGACGACGCCGCGGCGCAGCGCGCACGGGGCCAGATCGATGCGCTGGGCGCGCGCTGCCACGTGATCCGCGGCGACGTCGCAACGCCGGCCGGTGCCACGGCGCTGCTCGAACAGGTCAGGGCGAAAACCGATCGCCTCGACCAGCTCGTCCACTGCGCGGTCAAGGTGCTGCCGGGCCCGCTGCTGGACCTCGATCCGGTGGCGTTCACCGACGCGATCAACCTCAACGGCACCGCGGTGGTGTACCTGGTGCAGGCGGCGCGGCCGCTGCTGCAACGGGGCAGCACCGTGTTCTTCCTCTCCAGTCGCGGCAGTCGCGTGCCGCTGCCCAACTACGCGGCCGTCGGCGCCGGCAAGTCGCTGGCCGAAAGCCTGGTGCGCTACCTCGCGCTGGAACTCGCGCCGCTGGGCGTGCGCGCCAACTGCGTCGCACCGGGCGCGGTCGACACCGAGGCGCTGCGACAGGTGTACGGCGACAAGACCGACGAGGTGCTGCGCCAATCCGCCGCCGCCAATCCGAGCGGGCGCAACGTCACCGACGACGACTACTGCAGCCTGATCGAATATCTCGCCAGTCCCGGCGCCGCGATGATCCAGGGGCAGGTGGTGTTCGTCACCGGCGGTTCGTACCTGGCGGCGTGATCGGCCGGCCGGGTTCGGACCCTGACAGACCGGTGAAGCGATGACGTCGTCCGCCCACTGGGACCGCGTCTACCGCGACAAAGCCACGACGGCGACCAGCTGGTATCGGCCTCATCTCGAGGTCTCGCTGCGGATGATCGGGGAAGCCTGCGAAATCCCGGCCGCGTCGATCATCGATGTCGGCGGCGGAGAATCCACGCTTGCCGACGACCTCCTCGCGCGCGGCTGTCGCGATCTCACGATCGTCGACATCGCCGAGCCCGCGCTGGTCCGTGCACGCGCGCGGCTGGGCGCCGACGCGCAACGGGTGAGATGGATCACCGGCGACATCACGACGATGGCCCTTCCGGACCGCCAGTACGACCTCTGGCACGACCGCGCCGCATTCCATTTCCTGACGCAGTCCGAGCAGCGCGCGGCGTATCGACGCGCACTGCTGCGAGCGGTGCGTCCGGGCGGACACGCCGTCATCTCGACGTTCGGCCCTACGGGACCTGATCGCTGCAGTGGCCTGGAGATCGTGCGTTACGACGCCGCGTCGCTCGCGGCAGAAATGGGCGATGCATGGGAACTGCAGCGTAGCGAGCTGGCCACGCACCTGACGTCCAGCGGTGTCGAACAGCCGTTCGTGCATTGCCGGTTCCGGCGCTGCCAACCGTCGTGAGCAGCAGCGCCCGCCGCGCCCGAACATTACGAGTCCGCAATGTTTCGGTCATGACCACGACATGATTGCGTAACCTTGGCGTTCGAATGCACTTCGTAGCATCGGCGTTTCGACGTCAGGCGCTGGCCGATGCAATCGGAACAAGACCCTTCGGCGCTCCGCGGCCTGCTGCCGCGGCGAACTCCCGAATACGACTACCTCGTCCTGACCGCCGCGGTCACCCGCCCCGACCTGCACGCGCAGACCTTTCCCGGTTATCGCGAATTGATCGGCAACGCGCGTGTGAAATGGCTGATCAACATCGACGACGTCGGAACCGGCGTCTCGGCCGAGGACACCATCGAACAGCTCCGGCGGCTGGTCGACGCCCCGAACATCGATGCCGAATTCCTTCCCCGCATGTCGCCCGGCTGCCTGCTTCGTGCCGCCCGCCGCCTGACCTGCCGCGCCGCGGAGCTGCTACCCAGCTGCCGCACCGGCATCGTGTGGCTGGAGGATGACTGGCGCATGACGACGCGCAACGCCTCGTGGAATCTGTTGACGCGCGTACGCCTTGCGCTGGCCGGCGTGCGCCTGCAGCGCGACCTGCGCTTCTGCCCCGGCGATCTGGATGCAAAGGCGGCGATGCTGGAACGGGAAAACCGGCGCAATCCACGCTGGTTCGTCTCGCTCGTGCCGCGACCGCGCGTGTCGTTCAATCCGGGCATCTGGTCCAAGGAGCTGTTCGTGCGGGCCATGGTGCAGCCGCTTGCGTCGCTGGCCGAAGGCCACGTGGACGATCCGGAGACGCTCTGCGCCGATCCCTGGAATCGTCAGGACCTGCGGCGGAAATTCACGTTGCTGATGGACCCGGCTTTCCAGGACGCGGGGCGGCAGTGGAGCGCGGATCGCGGAATGGTCAAGTGGCAGAAGTCGCCGGACGCCCTGACCCGCCGCGGTTCGGTCTCCTACGTCCGCGGCGCGGTGCCGCAGCCCGAGCGCGGTCACGCACCGCTGGGCGGGCTCAACGGCTGGGTTCGCATGCGACGCTCGTCGCGCCACGCGGTGCCGCTGATCGGACGCGTCGCGCTGCGCGCCGGCCGGCTCACCGGCGCCCTGGTCGGCTTCCCCTACATACGGTTCGACCTTCGTGCGGCCGGCGACGGCACGGCGGAGATCTATCTGCACCGCCTGCATCGATGGTCGCGCACGTTCCCTTACGAAAAGGTCGATGGCCGACTGGTCTGGCAGCCGGATGCCTGCACCGTGCAGATCCAGACCGAAGGCGAGCACTGGGAAGGTGCGGTCACGGACGCCATGCCCGTCGACGTGCTGTGGGCCGTTCCCGCGCAAGCGGCCCTGGGACTGCTCTACTTCATCCACAGCTTCATCAAGCGGCTGGGCAAGCTCGACGCGGAATCGACGACCTTCTGATCCAGTGCAAGTAGTCTTGGGCCTGGGGCTCTGAAGCGAAGTGCCATGCGCATATTGATCGTCGAGGACGAGGACAAGACCTCCTCGTTCCTGAGCCGGGGGCTGCGGGAATCGGGCTTCCTGGTGGACACGTCGCCGGACGGCGAACGGGCACTGCTGCTGGTGCTCGAGCGCAGCTACGACCTCGTGATCCTGGACGTGATGCTGCCCGGCATCGACGGCTGGGAGGTGCTGCGCCAGATCCGTGCGCGTGGCCTTCGCATGCCGATCCTGTTCCTCACCGCGCGCGACGCCGTGGACGATCGCGTCAGGGGCCTCGATGCGGGCGCCGACGATTACCTGCTCAAGCCGTTCGCGTTCTCCGAGGTGCTGGCGCGCGTGCGCACGTTGATGCGCCGGCCGCCGATCCAGGCACGCGAAGACCTGTGCGTGGCCGACCTCGAGATCGACCTGGTACGCCAGCGCGCCACGCGCTCGGGAGTGCGGCTGGATCTCACCGCCAAGGAGTTCGCGCTGCTGGGATTGCTGGTGCGACGCCACGGCGAGGTGCTCTCGCGCACGTTCATCGCCGAGCAGGTGTGGGACGTCAATTTCGACAGTGACGGAAACGTCGTCGACGTCGCCATCCGCCGCCTGCGCAGCAAGCTGGACGATCCGTTCGAGAAGAAGCTGATCCACACCGTGCGCGGTACGGGCTACGTGCTTGAAGACCGAACCTGACCTGCGCGCGGCGACGGCGAGACCGTCGATCGCGTCGCGCCTGACGCTGCTCTACATGATCTCCGCGCTGGGGATCCTCGCCATCAGCAGCGTGGTCCTCTATGCGATCCTCGATTGGGAACTCGACCGCGAAAACCGGCAGCTCGTCTCGACGCTGCTGGCGGTGCTCACCGAGGATGCGCAGGAGCCCGATTTCCATTTCCTCCTGCCGGGCATGGACTCGCCCAAGCAGCCCTACCAGCTCAGGGTGTTCGACGAGTCGATGCGTGTCCTGTTCGCCAGTTCGGGAATGGTCGACGTGCCGTTCCCCGACCGGACGGCGGACAAGAACCTCATCGTCGAGTTGAACCTGCCTTCCGGGCGGTTCATGACGTCCGCGAACTGGACCGAGCGCGCGGAGGACGTGCCGTTCCGGTTGGTCCAGGTCGCGGTCGACATCACCGACGATGCGGTGCTCCTGTCGCACTACCGGCTCGCGGCGTTCGGCGTGCTGGTCACCGGATTGGCGGCCTGTGCGCTCATCAGCGTCGTCGTGGTGCGCCGCGGCCTGAGGCCGTTGCGGGAAGTCACGCTCGCGACGGGACGGATTTCCGCCAGCCAGCTGCACGAGCGCCTCGGCGCAACGACCTGGCCAGCCGAGCTGATGGAACTCGTGACGTCGTTCAATTCGATGCTCAGCCGCCTGGATCGTGCGTTCCAGAGCCTGTCGCGCTCGTCTTCCAGCATGGCGCACGAGCTGCGCACGCCGATCAACAACCTGATCGGCGAAGCGGACGTCGCACTCTCGTTCGACAGGAGCGCCAGCGAGTACCGGGCGGTTCTCGAATCCGCGATGGAGGAGTACCAGCGTCTGGCGAAGATCGTCGACACGCTGCTGTTCTTCGCGCGCGCCGACAATCCGCAGCACAAGCTGCGACTCGAAACCTTCGACGGCGCGCAATCGATCCGCAAAGTCGTCGACTTCTTCGACTCGGTCGCGGCCGACGCCGGGGTCACGGTCACCTCGACCGGCGCCGAGCCGGTGACCGCCAACGCGACGCTGTTCATGCAGGCGATCGGCAACGTGCTGAACAACGCGCTGCAGCACACGCCGGCCGGCGGGTCGATCACGGTCGAACTCGGCCACGACGAAGGCGGTGCGGCGCGGGTCGCCATTCGCGATACGGGCGTCGGCATCGGGCCGGACGATCTTCCGAACGTGACCGAACACTTCTACCGGACGGCCGCTTCGCGTGCGACGCGCAGGTCCGGGATGGGATTGGGCCTGTCGATCGTGAAGTCGGTGATGGATTGGCATTCGGGCCGGATCGAGATCACCTCGGAGCTGGGCAAGGGCACGCAGGTCGTGCTGACGTTCCCGGCCGCGCAATCTCCATAGGTGCGGCCGCACGGTCGATAGAAGCGCAAGCGGCAAACCCTTCCGGCACGACGACGATGATTCGCAGGCCGGCATCCGCGATGCGAAAACCACACGGCGGGTCAGCCCTCTCCCGGCGCGCCCTGCCGATCCCGAATCGGTGTCGCAGCGCTCGCTTCCAGCAGCACGACGGCCCGGTCCACCACGGTCTGCACGTCGATGTCGTCGACGTGAACCAGGACCGCGCCCTCGTCGGCATCCGGTGATTCCAGCGTCGAGAGCTGGCTCGGCAGAAGCGACGGCGGCATGAAATGTCCGACGCGGTTCGACAGACGCTGTTCGAGCACGTCGGGACGCGCTAGCAGGAACAGGAACCGGATCCGCTCGCCCCTGCCGCGCACGAGGGCTTGGCGATAGGTGCGACGCAGCGCCGAACAGGTGATGACGCCGCCGTCCCGCTCCAGCTGCGCGTCGATCCACGCGCTGACGGCGGCGAGCCATTCACGGCGATCCTCGTCGTCCAGCGCATGGCCCGCGCGCATGCGGGCGATGTTCGCAGCCGGATGCAGCTCGTCGCCTTCCTGGAACGGCAGCGACAGTCTTGCGGCCAGCGCCTGTGCCACGCGCGATTTTCCGCTGCCCGATACGCCCGAGACCACGATCACGCGGACCCGGTCATGAGCGTCGGGGCTGCGCATGGCGTCGGCGAACCGGCGATTTCGTATCAGCCGGTGCGCGGCACGGTGCTACGCCGCGAACGCCCGCCTCAACGCGGAATAGCGTCCCTCCGCCATCCGGCGGCTGCTCGGCGCTCCGGGATTGAACATGTCGCTGGCGTGGTACAGCCCCGGGTGCACGTGCATCTCGCAGGGCACGCCGGCCTGCATCATCCGCATCGCGTAGTCGATGCACTCGTCGCGAAAGACCTCCAGCTCGCCGGCCTGCATCAAAGCGGGAGGCAGTCGCGACAGGTCGGTCGCCCGCGCCGGTGCCGCGTGGTACGGGACGTCCGGACCGCCGGCCTTGTCACCCAGCACCGCCTTCCATGCGGAGCGATTCGTGCGCGCGCCCCACGACACGACGTCCTCGAATTCCAGCGCCGACGGGGTGTTGTTGCGGTCGTCGAGCTGCGGATAGATCAGCAACTGGTAGCACAGCGCCGGGCCGCCACGGTCGCGCGCCATCAGCACCGTGGCGGCGGCCAGCACCCCGCCCCCGCTGCGTCCGCCGACGGCGATGCGGACGGGATCGACGCCCAGTGCGGACGCGTTCTGCGCCAGCCAGTGCAGCCCGCGGTAGCAGTCCTCGACGCCGCTCGGGTACGGATGCTCGGGCGCAAGGCGGTATTCCACCGACACGACGATGCATCCGACGTGATGGGCGTACGCGCTGCACTCGCCGTCGTCGAACCGCGCCGCACCGACGACCATGCCCCCGCCGTGGACCCAGTAGAGGCAGGGCAGCGGCCCGCGGGCCGACTTCGGTCGATAGATGCGCAGGCTCACCGCGGGATGTCCGGGCCCTGCCGCATCGGTGTGCCGCTCGGACATCTCGATGTCGTCGAAGCGCGGCGCCGCATCGCGTCCCGCCTCGAAGATCGGATCCAGGTGCGCGCGGATGGCGGGCATGTTGTCCGGCGTGAAGTCGCCGATGCCGCCGAAAGCGAGCTTGAAGACCTCGAGTCCGGGCCGGACCTCCTCCAGCACCCGATCCTCGAACGTTCGCGGGGTTGTCATCGTCTGCCTCTCCGTGCGGTCCGCGGTCGAGTCCCGAACACTAAGACCGCCTCGAGCAAAGCGCATCGTGGGACTTGCCCGCATGCGGATCGATCGGGCGCCTGCCGGGAAAATGGGGTTCGGGCCTGTCGAAACGGCGCGGCGCCGTTCGTCGAACCACAGACAACACCTCGCTTGTCCCGTCGAACCGATATGGAGGGGCTGCCATGCCCGGAAACAAAACGATCTTCATCAGCCTGCCCGTCTCCAGCCTCGATGCATCGGTCACCTTCTACGAGGCGCTGGGCTTCATGAAGAACCCGCGCTTCTCCGACGACACCGCCGCGTGCATGGCCTGGAGCGAGACCATCCGCGTGATGCTCCTGACGCACGAAAAGTGGCGCACGTTCACGACCCGTCCGATCCCGCCGCCGACCTCGAGCGAGGTCGGGTTCTCGCTGACCTGCGACGACCGCGCATCGGTCGATGCGATGAACGCCGCGGCGGCGGCCAACGGCGGCGCGGCCGACGTCAATCCGGTGCAGGACCACGGCTTCATGTACGGCCGCGACATGACCGACCCGGATGGCCACGTCTGGGGTGCGGTGTGGATGGATCCGGCCGCAGGCTCGTAAGGAGCGCCGCAGGCCCTACGGTTCAAGCGGGCGGTTTGCGTACCGGTGCGAAAAGATCGCCGCGAGCAGAAGCGCCCAGGCGGCGCCGCCGCAGATCCCGCCGATCACGTCCGTGGTGTGGTGCGCACCGAGGTAGATCCGCGTCGCGCCGATGCACAGGATCAGCACGGCGGCCACGACGCAGCACGCCACCGCCGCGCCTCGACGGGGCGTGTACCGCGCGTAGAAGAACGCGAACGTCGCGTAGCACGCGGCGGCGCCGAACAGATGCGCGCTGGGGTACGAGCCCTCGGTCACCACCAGGAACGGCAGCAAGGTATCGGGCCGTTCCCGCTCGAACAGGTGCTGGAGCAGTCGCGACCAGGCGCCGGCGCCCACGATGGCGATCGTCAGGTGCAGGAAACCCGGCCGGTCCCGGGCGCCGATGATCACCGAGTAGGCGAGCAGCGCCAGCACGACGAGGACCGGGGCCGACCCGAGCGCGCTGACTTCGATGACGCGCCCGGTCAGCGCGGGCGCGCGGACCTGCTGCAGCGCCTGCGCGATCGAGCGGTCGAACGCCGCGGCGTGCGACGTGACGTGGCCGGCGTCGTCGAACACGAAGGCGGTGACCGCGAGGAATCCGAGCGCAAAGAGGCCGGCGGCGCCGAGCATCAGCCACGGTCGGCGCCGTCCCGGCGGAGCAGCAGTATGTTTTTCGATGACCATCTCGCGCTCGAACCAGGGTCGGATATCGAGCTGCATTTGACCATCTGAAGCCGAAAAGCGCTGTTCGACGGCGCCGGCGCGCTTGCCGCTTCAGTGCGCTTGATCGCGCACCGGTACGCCCGCCACATCCGCTGGAACGATTCCGATGGGCAGCGGTATCGCAGCGGCCTGCCTCCACCCGGTATTGCGTCCGCGGGACAGCACCGAACGGCACACCCTGCAGAAGTAGAGCGTTTGGAACCGTTGAACCTGGAACCCGGGCGGAATCGAGTCTCCGGGGAGAGACAGGTTCGCATGCCCATGTCGGGTACCGTTCGCGCCGATCTGGCGTTTGCATTCTTCGCAGTTCACGTTTGCGCTCCTGGGGTTTCGGATCGCGTCACTGGGGGACGCGCGAGGGGCTCGGCGATGAAAAGGGGGCAGAGCAGCGGCACAGCATGCGACGCTTCGGCGGCGTTTTCGGTGCGCTGTCCCGCACACGGCTGCTAAGTGCGTTGGCGCACAGAGCGCGGCAACGCCGGTGCGTAGACTGGCCGACCGCCATGCTGCCGGGATCAACCACAGGTTCCCAGATGAGCTCGACTCAAACGCATCCGCCGCTTTCTTCTCGCGCCGTCGGGCGCAAGCCCCGCCCGCCTTCCCTTGCGGACAAACGTATCCGCGGCATCGACGGCAAGATGTATCCGGTGGGGTCCGTGCTCGGACACGACGGACAGTACTACCCACGCGACTATTTCCTGGGCGAGGACGGTCGCTATCACGCGCCGGGTTCGTTCCTGGGCATCGATCGCCGATATCACGACAAGGACGACGAGCTGTGCGCCGACGGGGAGTACCGCAAGCGCGGATTTATCCGCGGCGCCGATGGCGTCTACTACCCGCCCAATTCGTTCCTCGGTGACGACGGCCGCTACCACCCGGGCGGCGCCTTCAAGGGGATCGACGGCCGCTACCACCCGCGCGGGTGCTTTCGTGGCATCGATGGCAAGTATCACTACGCGGAATCCTTCCTGGGCGAGGACGGCGCGTATCACATCGTCGAGACCCGGCGTCTTTCCAATGGACGCTACGAGGTGCCGGCGGCGTTCGCGGACAAGGCAAGACTGGATCGCAAGGGCGTGGTGTGCTGAGTCACCGCCACCCGGTCGCTTGAGCCTCTTCGCAGGGCCGGATCGGGACCGCGGGCGCCGGTCCTTGTATTCTCCGAGGCCCGCGACCGCTCGACCCCTCGTCTAGAGGTCCGTCGAAGGTCGGTTTCCGGCCCGGCTTGCAGCGGTGCCGCGCACAGCACACCTCGACGATGGCCTCGGTTCCACACGACAACCATCTGCTCTCGTCGCTGTCGGCGGCGGAGTTCGAACTGCTCCGCCCCCGGCTGCGCCGAACGGTGCTGCCGCTGGGCAAGACCTTGTACGAGTCCGGGCAGCAGGTGGACCGCGCGTACTTTCCGACCACCGCGATCGTCTCGCTGCACTACGTCATGCGCGACGGCGCCTCGGCCGAAGTCGCCAGCGTCGGCAACGAAGGGATGCTCGGCATCTCGCTGGTGCTGGGCGGCGACCAGACGACCAGCCGCGCGGCGGTCCAGACCGCCGGAGAGGCCTACGTCATCGCGGCGCCGGCGCTGGCCAGGGCGTCCACACGTGCGCCCGGACTGCAACGCCTGCTGCTGCGCTACGCGCAGGCGCTGATCGCGCAGATGACCCAGACCGCCGGATGCATCCGCCACCATTCGATCGAACAGCAGGTGTCGAAGTGGCTGCTGCTGACGCTCGACCGAATGCCGGATACCAACGTCGTGATGACGCAGGAACTGATCGCGGTGATGCTCGGCGTGCGGCGCGAGAGCGTCACCGAAGCGGCGCAGACGCTCAAATCGCGCGGCCTGATCGACTACCGGCGCGGCCGCATCATCGTGCTAAATCGACAGGGACTCGGCGAACACGCCTGCGAGTGCTACGAAGTCGTGAAGGGCGAATTCGATCGCCTGCTTCGCGACCTGCACCGCGATTGAGCGACGCGCGCCGGCAGCCTATGTGCGACTCCACACAGACCGTCGGAAGCGCCACTCGTAGCATGCATTGCTGCCGGCATCGCCCGGCACAGGTCTGATTCGCGTGATCCGCTCCCGCATCCTCCACCGGACGTACTACAACTACTCGAGCCCGGTAATGCTCGGGCCTCACGTGTTGCGCCTGCGTCCGCGCGAAGGCCACGACGTTCGCATCGTGTCTTCGACGCTCGACCTGCAACCCGTCGCGAACGTGCGCTGGTACCGCGACGCCGAGGACAACTGCATCGGCGTCGCGACGTTCGAGCGCGAAACGCAGCAACTGGCCATCGTCAGCGACGTGACGGTCGAGCAGTATCCCGACGGTTTCGACGACTCCGATCCGTCCGCCTCGGCGTGTCCGATTCCCGCCGGCGACGCGCTGGAGGACGCCGCGATCCTGGCGCCCTATCTGCAGGCCGCGGGACCCGCGCAGGCGATGGACGCCATCCTCGCGGGGTCGGCTCGCCCCACGTCCCGTTCCTCGACGCTGCAGGCGCTGACGCAGCTCAGCGCGCGGATCCACACGAAGCTGCGCTACGTCGTGCGGATGGAAGCGGGCGTGCAGGCGCCGGGTCACACGCTGGAGATCGGCGCCGGGTCGTGCCGCGACCAGGCCGCGCTGTTCGTCGAGGCGGCCCGTCACCTCGGCATTCCCGCGCGATTCGTCAGCGGCTACCTGCAGACTGAAGGTCTCAGCGCCGACCGTGGTTCGACGCACGCCTGGGCCGAGGCCTACGTCGACGGTCGCGGATGGATCGCATTCGATCCCACCAGCACCGCGGCCGTCGGTCCTGGCCACATCGCCGTCAGCGTCGCGCGCACGCCGGGCTCCGTGCCGCCCGTGGCCGGCTCGTTCACCGGCGGAGCCAGCGCCTCGCTCGAAGTCGGCGTGTGGGTGACGCGGTTGGCCGGCAGCACGCCGGCGTAGCGCCGGCGCCATCGCGGACATTCAAGAACGTCCGCGATGGCCAAAGTCGGCGCCGACTACGCGGTCCTGCCTTCGAGCTCCTGGATTCGCGCCTTCAGCTTCATGATCTCGACGTCACGCGGATTGGGCATGTGCACCGGCTGGATGTCGTCGGCGGTCATCGTCACGCGAGGCACGCCGGCAAACGGTCCCGCGAAGATCTTGTTCCGATCGGGGCCCCACGAGCCGTAGTACGGCAGATCCGCCGGCGGCTCCTGCGTGACCCACTTCTTCACGAACTCCTTGAACGGGACGCCACGCTTCTTGCGCGCGTCGCGTTCGGCGCGGCGCGCCGCATCGGTCGCGTTCCGGTCGAGTACCAGCGTGTCCGGGTTGTAGACCACCTTGTAGACGCGCTCGGCCGCCTCGCGCGACAGCAGACCCTCCTCGATGTCCTTGATGATCAGGTCCGGATCGCGGTCGAGCACGTCACCGTACCCGCCGCCGCCGCCCTGCGTGATCATGTACAGCTCGCCACGCTTGGCCAGCTCGAACTGCAGGCCGGTGTGGTGCGTCGTGTAGGTGGCGTCCTTGAAGGGCCGCTTGTTCATGATGTCGACGATCGAGAACCGGAATGCTTCCGGGTCGGTCTTCATGATCTCGAAGACGTCCACGCCCTTGACCTTGCACAGCGGATAGGTCGGCGCGCCGTAGCCGCCGAACA
>NZ_JAJFBP010000031.1 GCF_020697055.1 Panacagrimonas sp.
TCGGCAAGTCCTTGGCTGTGCGTGGCGATTGGCTAGACTTCGCGCTTCGCCCTCGTAGCCCAGTGGATAGAGCATCCGCCTCCTAAGCGGAGGGTCGCAGGTTCGATTCCTGCCGAGGGCGCCAATCCAGACCAGCGGCCCGGGTCCACCCCCGGGCGGCGATCAAGCCACCACGGGGATCGACGGATCCGCCGCGGCCAGCACCGCGTCCCGATCGCCCTGCGGCGGATAGATCCATTGCGTGTTGATCGTCCGCTTGATCTGCTTGCCCTCCATGCCCTGGAACTTCACCTGGCGATCCCAGCCTTCGGTGAACACCGCGCCCCAGGCTCCGAGATCCAGGCAGGTCACGTACTTCTCCTGGCGATACGGATGAGCCGGCAGGCCGAGCAGATCGGCCGCGGCGTTGTGTCCCGCCGCGCGGCCAAGCGCGATCGCGTGCTGGCAGGACATCAGCGCGTGGTGACCCGCGTCGTCGGTGGCGGCGAAGGCTACGTCGCCGGTAGCGTAGACATCGGCAAGGCCCTTCACGCGCAGTTCCGCTGTCACGTGCAGCCGCCCGAAACGATCGCGCTCACCCGCGATCTGCTCGGCGAGCGGGTGGGCGCGCACGCCGGCGGTCCAGATCACCGTCCGTGCGTCGATGCGCTCACCGCCCTCGAGCATGAGGCCGCCCGGATCGACGGCCGCCGCGGCGACGCCGGTGCGCACCCCGACACCGAGTTCCCGCAGCGCCTGCTCGATCTGAGGCCGCGGTCCAGGCCCCAGATCGGGTCCGATGGCATCCGCGCGTTCGACCAGGACCACGCGCGGCTTCGCACTCGCGCCGAAAAGATCGCGCAGACGCTGCGGCAGCTCGGTCGCGGTTTCGATGCCGGTGAATCCGCCGCCGGCCACCACGACGGTGTCGCGCGCATACAGTCCCGGTTCGCGCGCCAGCGCACGCAGGTGCCGATCGAGCGCGCGCGCGCCCTCGATCTGGTCGACGTTGAACGCGTGATCCTGCAGACCGGGAATCGGCGGGAGGTTGAGCACACTGCCGGCGGCCAGCACGAGGCGGTCGTAGGTCTCCGTCGCACGCCCATGACCTTGCGTCGTGACCAGGTGAAGCGTGCGGGCGGCGCGGTCGATGCGTTCCACGCCGGCCGCGACGTGGCGCACCTGCACGCGTTCGAACAGCGTCTGCAAATCCGGCGTCATCTCGTCGAGCGCGGCCTCGTAGAGCCGCGGGCGGATGACGAGCGCGGGATGCGGCGAGATCACGGTGATCTGCAGGTCGTGGGGGCCGCGACCGGCCTGCGCCCGAGCGCGTGCGGCCGACAACGCGGCCCACATGCCGGCGAAGCCGGAGCCGATGATGGTGATGCGAGAAGTCATGGCTGGAATCCTCGAGATGATCCACTGGGCACGAAGGGCCCCGGGCGGCGTGCAGAAGCACGCCAGCAGAAGTAAAGAGAGCGAAACGGGTCAGCGCTTGCGGCGCGGCGGTCCGGTCGCACGCGCACCGCCGGCACGCGCCGACGACGACGCCTTGGCTTCGATGCGCCTGCCGACGCGACCTTCGAACCACACGCGCACTTGGGCCGGAAATTCCGCCGGCATCTTGCGACCGAACCCGCCCGCCAGATCGGCCAGCGTCGTGCGCGCGAGCTCGCGTCGCATGCTTTGCTCGGCGCGCAGCATCACCGCGTGGATGCCGCAGACACCCGAGGTCGCCCACTCCGGCGGACGATTTCCGAACACGGCGCAGCGGCCGCGGATCTCCGACGTCGAGCACGCTGATCTCCACCGGTTTGCGTCCCAGCCGATAACCGCCGCGCAGGCCGGCGGCCGCCACGACGATTCCCGCCTTCTCCAGTTTCGGAAATACCTTGGCGAGGAACGACGGCGACAGGCCCTGCATCTCGGCCAGGTCGCGGCTGCTCGGCTGCCCACTGGCAGGGTCGACCAGCCAGAGCAGGCAATGAAGGGCGTATTCGACGCTGCTGCCGAGGTGGGCCATAACACGGACTGTATTAGTCCGCGTTATAAATCGCAACCGCCCTAGCGCCGTTCGCTCAGAAATTCCCGCAGCCGTTCGTTTGCCGGCGCGTCAAAAAAAGACGGCGGCGCCGCCTCGTACACGATGCGCCCCGCCTCCATGAACACCACGCGCGTGGCGACCGCCCGCGCAAACGCCATCTCGTGAGTGACCACGCACATCGTCATGCCGTTGGCAGCGAGCGCGCGCATCACCTCCAGCACCTCGCCGACCATCTCCGGATCCAGCGCGCTCGTGGGCTCGTCGAACAGCATCACGTCGGGCTGCATGCACAGCGCTCGCGCGATGGCCACACGCTGCTGCTGCCCGCCGGACAGTTGCGCGGGACGCGAGTGCGCCTTGTCCGCCAGTCCGACCTGTTCGAGCAGGTCCAGCGCGCGGGTCCGCACGATCGAGGGCGCCTGACGCAGGACTTTCATCGGCGCGAGCATCAGGTTCTCGAGTGCGGTGAGGTGCGGAAAAAGATTGAACTGCTGGAACACCATGCCGACCTTGGCGCGCAGGCGATCGAGATCGACGCCGCGGCGATGGACACAGACGCCCTCGATCCAGACCTCGCCTGCGGTCACCGGCGCCAGCGCGTTCAATGCGCGCAGCAAGGTCGACTTGCCGCAGCCGCTGGGCCCGATGATGCAGATCACCTCGCCACGCCGGATCGACAGCGACACAGCGTCGAGTCCGCGCGTGCCGTTGCCGAAGCGCTTTTCGACACCGCGCACCTCGATCAGCGGCGTCGCGCTTTCATTCATGCGCAAGCCGCCGTTCCATGCGTCGCACCACCCAGGACAGCGACCCGGTCAGCAGCAGGTACAACAGCGCCACGCAGAACCAGACCTCGAATGGACTGAAGGTCGAGCTCACCACTTCGCGTCCGGCCTTGGTCAGATCGGTCAGCGCCATGATCGACACCAGCGACGAATCCTTGATCAGGTTGATGAACTGTCCGGCCAGCGCGGGCGAGCTGTTGCGCAGCGCCTGCGGCAGCACGACGTGCCGCATCGACTGCCAAGCGCTCATGCCGAGCGATCGCGCCGCCTCGCCCTGCCCGCGCGGAATCGCCTCGATGCCGCCGCGCACGATCTCCGCGACGTAGGCCCCGGTGAACACCGCCAGCGCCGCCACGCCCGCGGCGAACGCCGACAAAGACAGCACCGTGCCGATGAAGAAATACATGATGAAGATCTGCACCAGCAGCGGCGTGCCGCGGATCAGCTCGACGTAGAGCGCCGCCAGATCGCGCGCAGCCACGCTGCTGGAGACGCGCGCCAGTCCCGCGCCGAGACCCAGCACCAGCGCGAACACCAGCGAGACCATCGAGATCTTCAGCGTCATCCACAAACCGAGCGCGAGGGGTCCGGCCGACCATCCCGCCTCACGCCCCAGCGTGTTGCCGCTGAACACGATGTCGCCGTCGGAGATCTCGACGCGATCGAAGCCCTCCACGCGAACCGTCTCGCCGCCGAGCAACGGCGTCAGCGTCAGGCTGCGGCCGTCCGGCGCAAGCACAACGGTGCCGTCGAAAGGCGCGACGATCTCGCGTCCGCCGGTCGATACCAGGTATCCGGGAACGCGCTCCCAGCGCCACTCGTAATGCACCTGGAGGCTGGCGAAGTACAGGCTCGCGCCGATACCCAGCACCACGATCGCCGCGACGACGTGGCCGATCCACGTTCGCCGATCGCCGTCGCCTTCACCCGTCAAGGTTCTTCATCCACGCCGTGCTCTGGAACCAGCGCTTGTAGAGCAGATCGTAGGTGCCGTCGTTGCGGATGGCGTCGAGAAAGTTGTCGAGCCAGTTGAGGAAGTCGGGGTCGCCCTTGCGGATCGCCCAGCCGAGATTCTCCTTGGTGAACGGCTCGGACAGGTGGACGATCTGGTCGGCGTAACGCTGCGCGTAGATCGAGTTGAACGGCAGGTCGTAGATGAAGGCGTCGGCGCGACCGTTGCGCACCTCGAGCGCCGCGTCGGCCTCGCTCTCGAAGCGCTTGAGCTGCGCGCGCGGGAAGAACCGCCGCGCCGCGATATCGCCGGTGGTACCGAGCTTGCTGGTCACGACGTACTGCGGATCGTCCAGCTGCGTGTGCAGCGTGATCTTCCCGGCGTGTTTCCTGGCCAGCAGCGCGGTCTGGCCGATCACGACGTATGGACGCGTGAAATTTACCTGCACGTTGCGCTCGGGCGTGATCGTCATGCCGCCCATCAGCAGGTCGAACTTGTCGGTGAGCAGCGCGGGAATGATGCCGTCCCACTGCGTGTTGACGAAGCGCACCTTGACCTTGAGCACCGAGGCCATCTTGCGCGCCAGATCGATGTCGAAGCCGATGAGATTCCCGTTGCGATCGAGCATCTCGAACGGCATGTAGCCGGCTTCCAGTCCCACGCGCAGTTCGCCGCGCCTGAGGATCTGGTTGAGCGTCGACTTTTCCCAGAGCGACGGGTCGCCGGCCAGCGAGCCGAACGGGGCCAGCCAAGCCACGCCTGCCAGCTGGCGCAGCAGCCGACGGCGTTGCCGATCGATGACAGGGTGATGCGGCGGCATGCGTCCCTTCGTACAGGCCCCTTCGCCCGTCGAAAGTACACGAATATCCGACCGGTGCGGGTGGGTCGCGGCGGGCGCCTACACTAGGCGCGCCATGGATTCCGTTCCTCGCGAGCTCGACTGGATCGACGCGCAGCTTCCGCGCATGCGCGACTTTCTCGTGCGTCTGGCCTCGATCAACTCGCACAGCTTCAATCTCGACGGACTCGAGCGCACGCGCGTGGCGGTCGCCGAGTGGTTCGCGCCGCTCGGCGCCGAGGCTGAAACCCTCGACCTCGCAGCGCAGACCTCGACCGCCGACGACGGCAGCGTGCTCGAGCGGGCGCTGGGTCGCGCGCTGCGACTGCGCCGCCGCCCGGACGCGCCGCTGCAGGTGTTCCTATGCGGACATCTCGACACCGTCTTCCCCGTCTCCTCGCCGTTCCAGCACGTGACCGTCGAGGACGCCGATCTTCTGCGCGGTCCCGGCGTCGCCGATCTCAAGGGCGGCCTGATGGCGATGTGGGCCGCGCTCTCGGCACTCGAGGCCTCGCCGCAGCGCGAGCGCATCGGCTGGGAGGTGCTGTTCAATCCCGACGAGGAAGTCGGATCGACCGGGTCCGCGCCGCTGTTGCGCCAGGCTGCCGCGCGCAATCACCTGGGCCTGGTGTACGAACCGGCGCTGCCCGACGGCAGCCTCGCCGGCGCGCGCAAGGGCAGTGGCAATTTCGATCTGATCGTGCACGGCCGTGCGGCGCACGCCGGGCGCGACCCCGGCGCGGGCCGCAACGCGATCGTCGCGTGCGCGCACCTGGCCGAGGCCATCGATGCACTGAACGGGCAGCGCGATGGCCTCACGCTCAATCCCGGATACGTGCACGGCGGCGGCGCGCTCAACCAGGTGCCGGATCGCGCGGTGCTCAAGTTCAACGTGCGGACCACCGGACACGACGATGCGTGCTGGCTGCACGAGCAGCTCGACATGCTGATGACGCGCGAACAGGCGCGACGCGACGGCATTCAGATCGAGCTGCGCGGCGGCTTCACGCGTCCGCCCAAGCCGTTCGATGCGCGCAACCAGCGGCTGGCGGGCCTGATCGCGGACTGCGGACGCGATCTGGGTCTGGCGCTGGCGTTCAACCACACCGGCGGCTGCTGCGACGGCAACAACCTGCACGAGGCCGGGCTGCCCAACATCGACAACCTCGGCGTCGTCGGCGGCGAGATCCACAGCGACCGCGAATGGATGCGCGTGTCGAGCATGGCCGAGCGCGGCAAGCTGTCGGCGCTGCTGCTGCTGCGCCTGGCGCACGGCGAGATCGCCTGGAGCTGAGCGATGAACCGCATCCGCCCGATCCGGCTCGACGACCTGGACGCGCTGCTCGAACTGGCGCGCGAAGCCGGCGCCGGCTTCACCTCGCTGCCACCGGATCGGGACTACCTGCGCGGTCGCATCGAGCTGTCGATGCGCTCTTTCGATGCGCAGGTGTCGACGCCGGGACACGAGCGCTACCTGTTCGTGCTGGAGGACGCGCGCGACGGCGTCGTCGGCGGTTGCTGCGCGGTGGAAGCGGCCTGTGGCCTGGACGAACCGTTCTACAGCTATCGCGTGGGCCTGACGGTGCAGGCCTCGCAACGCTTCGCGCTCTACAACCGCGTTCCGACGCTGTACCTGACCAACGACTACACCGGTTCGTCGGTGCTGTGTTCGCTGTTTTTGCGCCCCACGTTTCGCGGTCGCGACGGCGCGGGAAGGCTGCTGTCGAAGTGCCGTTTCCTGTTCATGGCCGCGCACCGCGCGCGCTTCGCCGAACGCGCGATTGCCGAGATGCGCGGCGTTTCCGACGACGGCGGCCGATCGCCATTCTGGGAAGGCCTGGGGCGTCACTTCTTCGGCGTCGACTACGGCGAAGCCGAGCGCATCGTGGGCCTGGGCAACAAGAGCTTCATCGCCGAACTGATGCCGGCGCATCCGATCTACACCGTGCTGCTGGCGGACGAGGCGCGCGCGGTGATGGGCCAGGTGCACGAACACACCCGGCCCGCGCTGCGCCTGCTCGAGAGCGAAGGCTTTCGCCACCAGGGCTTCATCGACATCTTCGACGGCGGTCCCACGGTCGAAGCACCGGTCGCCGCGCTGCGATCGATCCGCGATTCGCGCGCGCTGGAAGCGCGCATCGGCGCACTTTCTTCGAAGGCGACTCCGCACCTTGTGGCCAACGATCGGCTACGTGAATTCCGCTGCGTGCTGGCACCGGCCCTGGCGGCCCGCGACCACGTGGTACTGGATCAGTCGACCGCGGCTGCGCTACACATAGCGGCAGGAGACCCCGTGAGAATCGCCGCCCCATGAGCGAACACGATCAGGACGAGTCCGAAGCGCAGGCCGGCCTGCTGTTCGTCGGCGGCGAGTGGGTGGAGGGCGTGGGCGAGCCTTTTGCCAGCATCGAGCCCACGCAAGGCGACGAGATCTGGGCCGGACCCGCGGCAGGAAAATCCGATCTCGACACGGCGATGGACGCGGCGTTCGACGCCGCCGACGACTGGGCCGATGCGTCGTTCGCGACGCGCGAAGCGGTGGTGCGGCGTTTCGCCGAACAGGTACAGACGCATCACGAGGCGTTCGCCCGGACGATCTCGCGCGAAACCGGCAAACCGCTGTGGGAATCGCGCGCCGAGGTGAGCCTGGTCGTTTCCAAGATCGACCACGCCGTGCGCGCCTACCACGCGCGTACCGGCACGCAGGAGTCGGAATCCGGCGGAGTACATCAGCGCGTGTGGCACAAGCCGCATGGTGTCGTCGCGGTGTTCGGTCCGTTCAATTTTCCCGCGCACCTGCCCAACGGCCACATCGTGCCCGCACTGCTCGCCGGCAACTGCGTGCTGTTCAAGCCCAGCGAGCAGACGCCGCTGGTGGCCGAGGAGATGGTCAAGCTGTGGCAGGCCGCCGGCATCCCGAAGGGCGTGCTGCAACTGCTGCAGGGTGAGCGCGAGACCGGCGAGTTGATCGCCGCGCACGAGGAGCTCGATGGCCTCTACTTCACCGGCTCGCCGCGCACCGGCGAGATCCTGTCCCGACAGTTCGCGGCACAGCCCGGGAAGATCCTGGCGCTCGAGATGGGCGGCAACAATCCGCTGGTCGTCGGCAGCCAGATCTCCGATGTGCGCGCCGCGGTGCACGACGTCCTGCTGTCGGCCTACCTGAGCGCGGGTCAGCGCTGCACCTGCGCACGCCGCCTGTACGTTCCGCGCGGCAAGACGGGCGACGAGCTGGTCGCGGCACTGGCCGAGGCGATTCCCAACCTGCGCGTCGGCCCCTGGGATGCGAAGGCCGAGCCGTTCATGGGCCCGCTGATCTCGGTGAAGGCCGCCGACGGCATCCTGTCGGCGCAGACGCGATTGATGGCGCTGGGCGCGCGCGCGCTGGTCGAGGCGCGGCGACTCAAGCTCGGTCGCGCGTTCGTGTCCCCCGGCCTGCTCGATTGCTCGGATCTCAACCGCATGCCCGACGAGGAGCACTTCGGCCCGCTGCTGCGCCTGGTGCGCTACGACAAGTTTGGCGACGCGATCGACGCCGCCAACGACACGCGTTTTGGTCTGGCGGCCGGACTGCTGTCGGAGAACGACGCCGAGTGGAAACAGTTCCGCCTGCGCATCCGCGCCGGCGTGGTCAACCGCAATCGTCCGACCACCGGCGCGTCGGGCGCCGCGCCGTTCGGCGGCATCGGCGCATCGGGCAATCATCGGCCGAGCGCGTTCTACGCGGCCGATTACTGCGCTTACCCGGTTGCCACGATGGAAGCCCAGCGCAGCGTGATGCCGGAGCAGGCCGTGCCCGGGATGGGTGACGCGTAGCCCGGGCCAAGCCCGGGGTGCTTCAAGGCGCCGGCGCCTTCAATGCCGTCTCGATCGCCTGCCGCAGATCCTTGGCATCGGGCTTGGTCAGGCTGCCGAAGTGTCCGATCACCTTGCCGTCGCGCCCGACGAGGTACTTGTTGAAATTCCAGCCGGGCGCCTCGGTCTTGGCGGACAGCGTCTTGAACAGCGGACTGGCCTGCTCGCCCTTGACCGAGGTCTTGCCGAACATCGGGAAGCTCACGCCGAAGTTGGCCTTGCAGAACTTCTGGATGTCGCCCTCGTCGTCGAATTCCTGGTCCATGAAATCACCCGAAGGAAATCCGAGCACGACCAGCCCCTGGTCGCGATAGGACCTGTAGATCTTCTCCAGGCCCTCGTACTGCGACGTGAAACCGCAATGGCTGGCAACGTTGACGATCAGCATCACCTTGCCGCCATAGCTCTGGCATACGTTCTCCGGCTTGCCGAGCAGGCGACGCATCTCGACGTTGACGTCGGAGGCGCCGCAATCGATGGCGTGGGCCGACGACACCAGTGCCAGCCAGCCGCACACGACCCACAGGAACGGACGAAAGGACATGGCGCATTTCTCGAAACCAGGTAGTGCCGCAAAATAGCAGACCTTTTCGCCCCGACCGCCGATGTCGCAGACATTCGTTCCCGCGCCTCCGTGGCGCCGCCTGTTCGCCGCGTTCTACGACGGCCTCGTGCTGCTCGGACTGAGCATGGCTGCGCTGCTCTTCGAGATGATCGTGCGTGAAAACCTGCTCGGCCTGGGCAAGCACTACGCCGTGCTGCAGCTGCTGTTGTTCGGCGTGGGACTGGGCTTTTTCGGCTGGTTCTGGGTTCACGGCGGCCAGACGCTGGGCATGCGCGCGTGGCGTCTGCAGGTGCGCCGGCTCGACGGTGCGGCGCTGCGCTGGCCCATCGCCGCGGTTCGCTACACCGTGATGATCGCGACCTGGGGCGTGGTGCTGCAGCCCGCGCTGCTCGCCCTGCCGCGCTACGCCGGTCACGCGCAGCTGCAGGCGGCGGCGCTGGCGTGCGGCCTGCTGGCGCTGGGAGCCGCCGCACTGATGCATGTCGAAGGCCGCCGACGCGCGCCCTGCGATTGGGCCGCGGGAACCGAAGTGGTGGTCACACCGCCGGACAAACCGGCGGCATAGCGCCAACCGGCTCTAGCGCGCGCTCGCCAAGCGCGCGATCGCCAGCAACATCAGCGCCGCGGTCGGCAACCCCGCGGACACCGGCGCGGCCCAGCCGTACAACGCGCCCAGATTGGCCGACACCTCGTTGAGCAGGTGGAACACCACGCCGACCAGCACGCCGACCAGCAGGCGCTGCCCCGCGCCGCCGCCGCGCGTCGGGCCGAACACGAAGGGCACCGCGAACAACACCATCGCCATCACCGTGATCGGCGCCACCAGCTTTCGCCACAACTCCAGGCGCTGATCGCTCGCATCCAGTCCGTTCGCCTCGAGATAGGCCACCAGCCGCATCAGGCCCGACGCGGACACGCTTTCGGCCTCGAGCACGTAGAAACGCAGCACCTCGGGCATCAGTCCGCTGGTCCAGTCGAGCGCCGGGTGCCGCTGCACTTCGGTCTTGTCTTCGCTGAAGCGCGTCTCGACCACGCCGGTGAGGCGCCAGGTCCCGCCGACGTAGCGCGCTTCCTCGACGCTCATCACCGAGCGCAGCACCAGCGCGTCGTCGAACCGGTAGATCTCCGCGTCGGCGAACTTGTCCTCGGACAGCAGCCGCCGGATCAGGAAGACGTTGTCACCATCGCGCAGCCACACCGGTTTGCTGCTCACGCCGGCCGCACGTCCGCCGCGCGCCTTCGACTTCACCTGTTCGGCGGCCTGCTGTCCCGCCGGCGCAAGACTCTCGCCCAGTCCGACAGCGAGCAGCCCCAGCAGCAGCCCGGCGATCAGCGCCGAGCGACCGATACGCAGGTTGGAATAGCCCGCCGCGCGCATCGCGGTGAGCTCGCTCTGCGCGGCGAGCTGGCCCACGCCCAATAGCGTTCCGAGCATCGCCACCAGCGGCATCAGCACGTACAGCCCCGCCGGCATCATCAGCACGGTGATCGTGAACACGTCGAGCACGCCCAGCGCGCGGCTACCCGAGTCCAGATCGGTGATGAAACTGATGAAGCTGTAGAGCGCGACCAGCCCCAGGCCGACGATCGCGCTGAGTCCGAAGATCGCCACCACGATGTAGCGGTCGAGCCGCCCGAGGACGGCGCTCATGCGCTTGCGCGGCCCGCGAGGCGGCCCAAGGTCCAGCCCTGTCGTCGTGCGATCAGCCACAACGCCGCGCCGCCAAACAGCAGATGCACCCACCACAGGCCCACGATCGAGGGCACGCGTCCCTTGGCGATCCAGGCCTGACCCAGGCCGAGCAGATTCGAGTAGAGCAGGTACAGGACGATGCCGAGGACGAGCTTGCCGTAGCGGCCCTGTCGCGGTTGCAGGTGCGACAAGGGCACCGCCAGCAGGCCGAGCACGAACACCGACACCGGTGCCGCGATGCGCCAGGCCAGCTCCGCCTTGTCCTCGCTGTCGGTCGAGGCCATCAGCTCGGACGTCGACATCAGCTTGCGTTTGCCGGTGGTGTAGGCGAATTGCGGCGGCGTGATGCGGGTTTCGAACTCGTCGAAACGCACCACGTCGAACTGCGCCGATCCGGGCGTGCCGGCATAGCGTCGTCCGCCGTACAGCGTCAGATGCCGCTCACCGGTCGCCGGATCGACTTCCTGCCGGCCTTCCGAGGCCATCACGACGCTTTCGCCCTTTTCCTCCTGCACGCGGACGAACACCGTCGTGAGCTTCTTGCCGGTCGTGTCGATCTGCTCGGTGTAGAACACCGCGCGCCCCCCGGCGACCGCCTTGAAACGGCCGGGCTCGAACGGCGTGTACTGCACCAGGCGCCGCGAGTCCTTGGAGATGTAATCGACGTGACGCCCGGCCCAGGGGCCGGCGTCGAACGCAAGCCAGGCCGTGATCAGCGCCATCAGCGCTGACAGCCACAGGAACGGGCGGTACAGGCCGCCCAGGCTGACGCCGCAGCCCATCATCGCGGCGACCTCGCTGTCCTTGTACAGGCGGCCCAGCGTGAGCATGACCGCGAGCAGCAGCGCGGCGGGGATCAGCAACACCAGGTACTGGATGCTCGACAGCGCTACGACCTGGGCCAGCAGGTTGCGCGGCAGATCGCCGGTGGCGACCGCGCCGAGGAACTTGGCGAAACGTGCCGAGAGCATGATCGCCAGCAGCACCAGCGTCACCGCCAGGGTCGCGGCAGCGGTTTCGCGCAGCAGATAACGATCGAGCGTTCCGCGGACCATGCCGTCAGTGGAGGTAATCCGGCGCGCATTATGCGGGAGCCGGCCGGCCGCACCGTGAACGAACGCGAACCCGGTCCCGCGATCGGCCGGATAGATAGAATGCGTCGTTCGCCACGCACCCCTGCCCCACCAGGACCCCATGGAATATTTCGTCAAGAGCAGCAGTCCCGATAAGCGTCGCACCGGTTGCGTGATCGTGGGCGTGTTCGATCGCCGTGCCCCGACGTTCGATGCGGCGCTGATCGACCAGGCTTCAGGCGGCGCGTTGGCGGCGGTCATGCGTCGCGGCGACTTCGACGGCAAGCTCGGCCAGACGCTGCTGCTGCACGACGTGCCCGGCACGCTCGCCGAACGCGTGCTGCTGGTGGGACTGGGCCGCGACAACGGCCTCGACGATTCGGCTTTCCGCAAGGCCGTCGCGGCCGGGGCACGCGCGCTGCGTACCACCGGCGCCATCGAGGCGGCGAACTACCTTACGCGCGTGCAGGTTCGCGATCGCGACACGCACTGGCGCGTGCAGCAGGCCGTGCTTACCACGCTGGCCGAGTACTACCGCTTCGACGAATGCCGCGGCGATGCGGCGCGCGCCGAGCTTCCCACCTTCAAGCTCGAGCGCCTGGGGTTCGACGTTGCCACGCGCGCCGAACTGTCGGCCGCCGATCGCGGACTGCGCGAGGCGCTGGCCATCGGCGAGGGCCAGAACCTCGCCAAGGATCTGGGCAACCTGCCGGGCAACCTGTGCACGCCGACCTATCTGGCCGACGCGGCGCGCAAGCTCGCGGGGCCCGGCAGCAACATCAAGGTCAAGGTGCTCGAAGAGAGCGACATGAAGAAGCTCGGCATGGGCTCGCTGCTGTCGGTGTCGCGCGGCTCGCGCGAGCCGGCCAAGCTGATCGTGCTCGAGTACCTCAAGGGCAAGAAGGGCCATCGGCCGGTCGCGCTGGTCGGCAAGGGCCTGACGTTCGACGCCGGCGGAATCAGCATCAAGCCGGCCGCGGGCATGGACGAGATGAAGTTCGACATGTGCGGCGGCGCGGCCGTGCTCGGCACGTTCAAGGCGGTGTCGCAACTCAAGCTGCCGATCAACCTGGTCGGCGTGGTCGCCGCCTCCGAGAACCTGCCGGACGGCGACGCCAACAAACCCGGCGACGTGGTCACGAGCATGGCCGGCATCACCATCGAGATTCTCAACACCGACGCCGAAGGTCGCCTGATCCTGGCCGACGCGCTGACCTACACGGAACGCCAATACGATCCGGCCGTGTGCATCGACATGGCCACGCTCACCGGCGCCTGTGTCGTCGCGCTGGGTTCGTATCCGAGCGGGCTGTTCAGCAACACGCCCGCGCTCGCCCGTGCGCTGACCACGGCCGGCGAGCAGATCGGCGATCGCGTGTGGGAGCTGCCGATGTGGCCCGAGTACGACGACCACATCAAGAGCGAGTGCGCCGACATCGCCAACATCGCGACCAAAGGCGGGCGCGACGCCGGCGCCACCATCGGCGCGGTGTTCCTGCATCGCTTCGCGCGCAAGATGAAGTGGGCGCACCTCGACATCGCGGGCACGGCGTGGATCGGCAAGAAGTCCACCGGGCGACCGGTGCCGCTGCTGGTGCAATACCTGATCCACGGTCCCACCAAGCTGCAGTGACGCGCGTCGATTTCTACCTGCTCTCCGGCGCCGCCGGCAGCCCGGTCGCAGCCGTGTGCCGCCTGTGCGAGAAAGCCGTGGGCGCCGGCAACCGGCTCTACCTGCGCACCGGCGACGCGGGTCTGGCCGACGAACTCGATGGCGCGCTGTGGAGCTTCAAGCAGGGCGGCTTCATCGCGCACGAGCGCCACAACGGGGCGCCGATCGAAGAACCGCCGCCGCCGGTGCTGATCGGCGACCACGAGCCGCCGGCCTCGCACCACGGCGTGCTGATCAACCTGGACAACGACGTGCCGACGTGGTTCTCCAGCTTCGAGCGCGTGCTCGAAGTGGTCCCCGAAGACGTCGCGCAGCGCGCGCATTCGCGCGAACGCTTTCGCTTCTACCGCGAGCGCGGCTACGAGCTGAAGACCTTCGAGCAGACCGCCGAGGGTGGCTGGCAGGCGCGCTGAACCGATGTAGCGCGGATTCAGTAACCCGGTCGGTTCATGAAACGCGGAGGCGCCTGCACTTCCGGCTTCTTCGCCGGCGGGCGCGGCACGGGCGCGGCTTCGGTCGCCGCACCTTCGGCACCCGGCGCGGTCACGACCTTGCCGTTGGGCGACCAGGCTCGCGCGCTGACCTGGAACTGCATGCTCGGCAGCGGCAGGCTCTTGACCCCGATCGCGGTCCAGACCGGCTTGAGCTCGCCGAACGCATTGAGCTTGCCGTCGACCGTGGTGTTGAACTGGTCCATGTCGAGCTGCTGCGTCGAGAGCTCCACGACCTCGTTCATGTTCGCGCCCGCGGCTTCGAGCACGAGCTTGAGATTGGCGAACGCCGCGCGCACCTGCGACTCGTAGTCCTCCGGGAACCCGCGCTTTTCGATGTCGAATCCCGGGACCGCCGACGTCGTGACCCAGGGCCCGACGCGCACCGCCTGCGAGTAGCCGAACAGATCGGAGACGAACTCGGTTCCCGCGGGCACCACGAATTGCGCCGCGGGCGGCGGTGGCGGCGCTACTGGCGTGGGCGGCTGCATCGCGCAGCCGGCGAGCAGACCCAGACAGAGCGGCAGCAGGCAACGGTGCAGATCTCGCAGCATGGGGGACCTCCCTGGCGCAGGGGTCGCCACCTTAACTCCGAATCAGCAGGAACCAGAGCGGTGCGGTCACGAACGAAAGCGCGATGCCCAGCCCCACCACCAGCGACACGAGTTCGGGATCCAGCCGATGTTCCTGCGCCACGATGCCCGCGGTGATCATCGGACCCTGCGCCGCCTGCAGTACGCCCACGGTCACGGCCAGGCCCGACAGGCCCATTGCGAACGCGATGCCCAGCGCCACCAGCGGGCCGAGCACCAGCTTCCATCCCAGACCCACCAGCACGTACGCCACGCGCCCACGCATCGCGCCAAACTGGAACACCAGCCCCACCGAGAACAGCGCCAGCGGCGTCAGCGTATCGCCGAGCCGATGCAGCACCGAGGTCACCGCCTCGGGCCAGCCGCCGAACGTGAAGCGCACCGCCAGCGCGACGATCAGCGCCAGGAACGGCGGGAAGCGCAGCAATCGCCGCAGCACCTCGTGCGGCTCGAGGCGATCGCCCGCGTAGCTCGCGGCGAGCATCACGCCCGCCGTGGACAAGGCCAGGAACGTGCCGAGCTGGTCGGCGATCAGCGCCGGACCCAGCGCGTGCGGCCCCACGAGCGCCTGGATCATCGGCAGGCCGATGAACGCGGTATTGCCCAGCCCGCACACCAGCACGAGCGCGCCCGTGCTCGCCCGGCTCCATCCCAGGCGACGGCCCGCCATCGGGATCACCAGCGCAGCGCCGATGACCATCACCCAGGGCGCGGCGGCCGCAAACAGCAGGCTGGAATCGAGGTGCAGGCGCGGCACCTGTTCGAGCACCAGCGCCGGAAACGCCACGCGCAGCAGCCAGGCGTTGATCACCGCGTGGGCGCCGCCCGGCATCCAGCCGCGGCGCGCGAATACCCAGCCCAGGACAGGGCAGCCGATCAGCAGCAGGAAAGCGCTCAAGCGAGGCGCCGGAGGATCAGTCGCCGGCCAGCAGGCGATCGAAGCCGAAGCTGCGCGGCGACAGCACGTTGCGCGGATCCTCGCGCCGCTTGCGCGCCGCCAGCTCTTCGAGCCGCGCCGGCGCCGTGCGACGCAGGAATTCGTCCGCCCACTTGGGCCCGACGCCGTGCTCGGCGCTGAACGTGCCGCCGAAGCGCTGCGTGACGTCGAACACGATCCGCGTCAGGCGCTCCGCATCGGGCGCCACCGGGCTGCCCGCGCCGCCGATCAGGTGCAGGTGCGCACCGCCGACGCCGGCGTGGCCGAAGTCGACCAGCTGCACGTCGGGCCGCGCCGCGCGCAGGTCCTGTGCGAGCTGCGCCAGGTAGTCGCCGAAGCGATCGACCGGCGTGGCCGTGTCGAACGACAGCCGGCCGCCGCCGAGCGCGCGCATTTCCAGGTTGCTCGCCTCGGTCACCGAGTGACGGATCTTCTTCAACGCCGGCAGCGGTGCGTAGCCGATGGCCTCGTCCGGCAGGCCTGCGATCTCGCTGCAGAACGCGTACAGCTTCTGCGCGAGGTCTTCGTCGGCGGTGTCCGACTTGATCTGCATCAGCACCAGGTACGGCGCATCCGGCGTCTGCTCGAACGGCAGTCGCACGTCCGCGCCCTTGCGCCGCAGCACGAGCTCCACCGCGCTGCGCGACAGGAACTCGAACTCCTCGATGTTCGCGCCGAAGATCTCGCGCGCCAGGCCGAAGATGCGCATCGCCTGCGGCATGCCGGCCACCGCCAGCAGTGCGCCTTCGCGCGTCTGCGGCACCGGCTGCGTGCGCAGCTGCACGCGCGTGATCACGCCGAACACGCCCTGCGATCCGACCAGGCCCCATTCGGCCGGCAGGCGCGTCGAATCGATCGCGAGCACATCGGGCGGCGGGCGCTGCCACGACGGCGCGGCTTCGGGACCGGCCGGGCTGCCGTCGCCATGAAAGCCCCAGGCCGCCTGCGCCATGTGCGCGGCGGTGCCGTAGCACACGGCGTTGGCGCCGGCCGAGGCGTTGGCCACGCAGGCACCGAGACTGGCCGAGGCCGACGAGCCCATCTCCATCGGAAACATGCGCCCCAGCGGCGCGAGGATCTCGTTGAGCGCATCGACCGCGAGGCCCGCTTCGACCGTCACGCTCGATCCTTCGAGCGTCGGCCGGCCCAGGCCGGTCCACCACGCGAACAGGTGCTCGCGCACGTCGTCTTGCGTGGCGCGTCGATCGAACGCGCAGCCGCGACCGTCGGCCAGCGTGAACGCCAGCACGGCGCGCAGCTTTTCCAGGCTCAGCACGATCTCGCCCTGCGGGCGCTGCGATTCCACCAACCCGGTGCGCCCGCCGCTGAGCACGTAATGCCAGCCGTGCATGTTGGCCAGCTGCAGCGCGCGCTGCACGTCGGCTTCGGTGTCTGGCACCAGGACCGCCCGGGCATGACCCGGCGCGCCGCGTTCCGGCACCTCGTACGGCCGCCGCCGATCGTCGTCGGTCAGCACGCAGCGCGCGCCGAAGGCGTCGACGAGCACGGAGAGGTCTGCCGGGGCGGTGTCTGGGTTCATGGAACGCGGATTTTACGTCAGCGCGACGGCGCTCCCGCCGGCACAATGTCGAACGCCCGTCCCGCCTCCCCTTCGACCCCCGTGAAGATCACCCAATCTCCCCTGCCCGGCGTACTGGTGATCGAGCCGCGCGTGCACGGCGATGCGCGCGGATTCTTCGTCGAGACCTTTCGCGAATCGGAGCTGGTCGAAGCCGGTCTGACCGCGCGCTTCGTGCAGGACAACCACTCGCGTTCGCGACGCGGCACGCTGCGCGGCATGCACTACCAGCTCCAGCATCCGCAGGGGAAGCTCGTGCGCGTGTCGCGCGGACGCGTGTTCGACGTGGCGGTGGACGTCCGGCGCGGCTCGCCCTGCTTCGGGCAGTGGTTCGGGATGGAACTCGACGACGTGCGCCACCAGATGATGTACGTGCCACCCGGCTTCGCCCACGGCTTCCTGGTGCTGTCGGAGGAAGCGGACTTCGTCTACAAGTGCACGGATTACTACCACCTGGCGTCGGAGCGGGGCGTGGCCTGGAATGATCCCGAGATCGCGATCCGCTGGCCCGAGATCGGCGCGCCGATCCTGTCCACGAAGGATGGGCAGCTTCCGTCCCTGGCGGGGCAGTCCGAACTTCCGGTCTACTGAGTTCGGCGCGTGCAACGGCTCTGCGCCGTCGTAACGACCTACCGGCCGGACCCGGCGTTCGTTTCCCGGTTCGTTTCGTTGCTCGGCACCTGCGATCACGTGCTGGTGGTCGACAACACACCGGGCGGCCATGCATTTGCCGCACTACCCGCAGGCTTCGAACTCCTCCAGAACGGGATCAACGAGGGGCTGGGCCCCGCGCTCAATCGCGGCATTCTTCGCGCCAAGCAGGCCGGCGCCGATCACGTGATCCTGTTCGATCAGGACAGCACCCCGGGCCCGGACACCGCAGCGCAGCTGCTGTGGTTCTGCCGGTCCGCGCAGGCACGACTGGGCGATCGCTGCGCCGTGGGTCCCACCCATGTCGACGACGTCACCGGATCCCGTGCCGAGCCGCGCGCACGGCCGCGC
This sequence comes from Panacagrimonas sp., assembly GCF_020697055.1. Taxonomy (GTDB): domain Bacteria; phylum Pseudomonadota; class Gammaproteobacteria; order Nevskiales; family Nevskiaceae; genus Panacagrimonas. The sequence goes on from NZ_JAJFBP010000031.1 coordinate 18,059, forward strand.
GCCACGTCGGAGGGCTCGGAGAGGACGTGCCTGCCGACCGCCGGGCTCCTGTTTCCGTTGCGTCAGATCAGCCCAGAGACCTTGTTCGCGTCGGATCTGTTCCTTGACCTCGTGGACTTCGACTGGTGCTGGCGCCGGCGCCGCGAGGGTTGGCGTTTCCTGCGCGCCACCGGCATCGACCTGGTCCACCGGTTCGGCGTCGAGGAACGCCGCTGCGCGGGGTGGCGATTCCACGTGCCCGCACCGTATCGGCACTACTTCCAGTTCCGGGACACGTTGCGGCTGATGATGCGTCCTTACGTTCCGGCTTACTCGCGGTTGCGGCTGTCCTGCATCCTGCCGGTCAAGCTGCTCGTCTATCCGCTGATCCTGGACCACGGAAGCGAGCGCCTGCGCTGGATGGTGCGCGGCGTGCAGGATGCGCTGCGCGGTGTCACGGGCATCGGCGCGGCGGCCGATCCGCTCGCACGATGAGCCCGGTCGTCCCCGACGCGACACCCGTCGGCCCCCGGGTCGGCGTGCTGCTGCCGGTTCATGCCGGCGCGGATCCGGAACATTTCCGCGAGGCGCTCATCAGCATGCGGGCGCAGGAGGGGGTGGACGCGCGCATCTTTCTGGGCTGCGACGGCGTTCTGTTGCCGGCACACGAACAGGTCGTGGACGAGTTGCTCGACGAGTCGGACGTCGTCGTGCGATCGGATCGCCGATCGGGCGTTTCCCTCACGTTGAACCGCACGATCGAGGCCGCCCTGGGCGATTCGACGATCGAGTTCCTGGCGCGCATGGACGCCGACGACATCAGCGTGCCGCGACGCTTCCTGCAGCAGGTGCAATTTCTCCGGGAGCATCCGGACACCGCAGTGGTCGGCAGCTGGTGCATCGAGTTCGCACGACCGGGCGTGGCCACGTTCCACAAGCGGCTGCCATGCGCCGCGGCCGACGTGCGCCGGACGATGGTCCATCGCAGCCCGCTGGCCCATCCGTCGGTGATGTTCCATCGACGCGTGTTCGAGGGCGGGTTCCGGTACGACCCTTCCTGCGACGGTGCCGAAGACTACGAGCTGTGGTCCCGGCTGTTGCAGGCAGGTATCGGCATTTCCAACGTTCCGGAATACCTGCTCTGGTTCCGGACCACGCCCGGGCTCTTCGCGCGTCGATCGGGCTGGCGGCGCGGCGCCACCGAAGTGCGCTTGCGCGTGCACTACGCGCGCGCCGCGGGGCTGCTGCGACCCTGGGATTACCTGGGATTCGCGGCGTTGATGCTCGTGCGCGTGGCGCCCGCTCCTCTGCGGCGCATCGCGTATCGCATGCGCGGCTAGGCATCTCGGGCCAGCAGGAATTCCGTGAAAGAATACGGCCACCCACGGCACGACTCGCGGCCCCCGCTGCACATGGATGACCCGGCCCGCCTCCTGAACCACTCCGCGCGACGCATCAACCGGCTGGCCGAGATGGCGGGGGCTCATCGTTATCTCGAGGTCGGGGTCCAGGCCGGGGCGACGTTCCACGCGGTGAAAATCCCTCGGCGCGTGGGCGTCGATCCGAAGTTTGCGTTCGATACCGCGCAATACGCCGGAGCGGACACGCAGTTCCACGCGATGACGTCGGACGCGTACTTTTCGCAGCTCTCGTTCGACGAGCGCTTCGACATCGTCTTCATCGACGGCCTGCATACGTTCGAACAGGCCCTGCGCGACTTCCACAACGCCGTCGTGCACGGCCACGCCGATTCGATCTGGATCATCGACGACACCGTCCCGATCGACGCCTACAGCGCGCATCGGAACCAGAAGGAAGCTGTGGCCGTGCGGCGCCGTGAACGGCGCCAGGAGAGTGCCGCGTGGCACGGCGACGTATACAAGCTGGTCTTTGCGCTGCACGATTTCTTTCCCGCGTTCGACTACTGCACGATCTGCACCGGCGGCAATCCCCAGACGCTCGCGTGGCTGGAGAAGAATCCGCGCAAGCCGCTGTTCAACGACCTCGAGCGGATCTGCCGCCTCGACTACTTCGAGTTCACCCGCCATATGGAGATCCTCAATCCCGTGTCCGAAGCCGAGGGTCTCGCGCGCATGGAGCGGTTCTTCCATTCAAGGGGATCGGCATTGGACCTTCGGCGATGAAGCGCGACCGGCGCAGCTTTCTGCAGACCGTCGCGTGGACGACGGCCGGCGCGGCGCTCACCAGTGCCTGCGGTGGCGGATCGACGTCGTCGTCCGGTCGCAAGCCGAACGTGCTGATGATCCCCATCGACGATCTCAACGACTGGACCGGATTCCTGCAGGGTCACCCCGACGTGAAGACGCCGAACATGGACCGGCTCGCGGCGAAGTCCACGGTGTTTCGTCGCGCGTACTGCAACGCACCGGTCTGCAACGCCTCGCGTGCCAGCGCGATGAGCGGCCTGTCGCCGCAGCAGACCCGGGTCTTCGACAACAGCACCAGCATCGAGAACAGCAATCCGGATGCGGTCTATTTCCCCAAGCACCTCGCCGCGAACGGGTACGAGCAGAAGCTGATCGGCAAGATCTATCACGTCGCGTCGTCGCCGGTGACCCATGTGCTGCCGGCGGACCCGCCGGTCACCAACAAGACCTGCGGCGCGACGACCGTGGGCAGTCCCCAAGGCTATTTCGACTGGGCGCCGCTGGACGTCGACGACTCGGCGATCAGCGACGCGCAGTTCGTCGACGCCGCGATCGAGTACCTGTCCGGGCCGCACGACAAGCCGTTCTTTCTCGGTGTCGGCCTGCAGCGCACGCATGTGGCGTGGTACGTGCCGCGCAAGTGGTTCGACCTCTATGACCCGGCCACGTTGCACATCCCCGAAGCGCCGCCGGGCGATCTGGACGACCTGCCCGCCGCCGGCCGCAGCATCGCGCTGCAGTTCAACTTCCACCAGTGCATCACGAACCAGAACCTCTGGGCCTCGGCGGTCCAGGGCTACCTTGCCAGCATCAGCTTCGCCGACGCGCAGGTGGGACGCCTGCTCGATGCCCTCGAAAGCAGCGAGTACGCCGACAACACGATCGTCATCCTGTGGGGCGATCACGGGTTCCACCTGGGCGAGAAGTTCCACTGGCACAAGCAGGCGCTGTGGGAGCGCGCGACCCGCATTCCCTTCACCATCCGCGCGATCGGACAAGCGGCGGGCAACGTCGTCGACGCGCCGGTGAGCCTGCTTGACCTCGCCCCCACCGTCTTCGACCTGACCGGCGTCACGCCGCCCTATGCGCAGTCCGGGCGCAGCGTGCGTCCGCTGATGCGCGATCCGTCGATGGCGTGGAACCACCCGGTGCTCACGACCAAGGATCAGCACGATCACGCCGTGCGGACGGCGGACTGGCGTTACATCCGCTATCGCGACGGCGGCAACGAGCTCTACGACGAGCGCATCGATCCGAACGAGTACGCCAACGTCGTTGCGGATCCCGCCAATGCCGAGGTCGTCGCCGCGCTCGACGCGCTCATGCCGCCCCGGCCCGGGTCGTAGTTCAGCCGCTCGCGATCGACGCCTCGATCGAGGCGGCCGCCCGCTCGACGTCCAGCTCCGCGTCTTCGACGAAGTTGGCTGCGTATCGGCTCATGCAGCGCAATTCCGTCACCCGAAACTGCGGCTGCACGGCGAACTGCAGCCTGAAGGCGTGCTCGAACTCGTTCCGGCGATGCAGAACGATGACTTTCTTCGGCGAGGGGCAGAACGCCAGCGTGTGCAGCGCCGAGCCTTCGACCGCCACCACCGTGTCGCTCGCGTCGATCAACCGCGCCTGCTCGCGAACGGAGAGCTTCTCCGGAACCACGCTCTCCACGCCCATTGCGGCGAGCCGCGCTTCGAGCCGATCCTCGCCGATCACGCGGGCCTTCTTGTATTCGCGACGGCTCAGGTAAAGCTTGCGGCCGGACGGTGGCGATGCGCCGAAACGGCCTTGCATCCAGCGAATGTAGGCGCAGCTCACGTCGCCCTGGAACACCGCGGTCTGGTCGACCTTGTCGAGCCGTCCCACCTGCAGCGTCGAATCCGCGTCGGTGAAGTGCAGACGCGAGGCGATGCCGATGTCCTCGAAGAACTGGCGGTGCCAGGCGGTGACGGTGTTCTGCAGCGCCATGAACACGATCGGCGCTCCGTCGTCGGGAATGTTGGGGAGCATTGCCAGCGACTCGACCAGGAAGTGGCCGTAGTAGGGAAACAGCACGCCGCCGAACCAGGCCCGATCCAGGCTCCGGCGGACCGGCAGTGCCAGCGTTCCCTCGGGAGCGGCCGCGAAGAACTGCTTCATCCGGCGAAGCCCGAGCCGTCGATGCAGCTCCGGCGACTCGAAACCGCTGACCCACGGAGGACCCTGTGTGCCGGGCTGCGGACGGCACGACGTGAGCTTCACGTCGCGAGCCCAGACACCGGCGGGGCCCGACACTTCCATCAGCGCACCCCGGATGCCACGTCGACCGCACCCTTCACCGCGGTGCGGTACCCGAAGTGCTCCATCATCGGCCCGCACAGCTCGGGCACCATCTGGCGCTCCGCTTCGCTGAAGAGCTGTTCGACGTCGTGCTGGCGTGCCGCGAGCCTGAACCTGGCGAACCAGGAAGGATCGTAGGGTTCGCCGATGAAGGCCAGAAGACGCTGCAGCTCCTGTTCCGGCGATGCGACGAGGTCCTCGTACTTGAGTTCGTGCACGCGCTTGGGGTAGGCGCGCTTGAGCGTCTGGATGATTTCCACGGCCTCGCGCCAGTAATTGCAGGCGCCGATCACGTCCTCGATCTTCACGACCCTGCCGATGCGCAGCGACGAGATGACATCCCAGGGGTTGCGCACGATGTGCACGAGCACCGCATTCGGAAAGTCCTGTGCGATCAGCGCCCCGCCGTAGACGTTCTGCGGCGTCTTGTCGAACCAGCGCGTCGCCTGCGGCCGGCGGCGCGAGATGAACAGTTCCATGTAGCGTCGATACAGGTCCCGGCGCGAGGACGCAGAGCCCAGGATCTCCGCGAACTCCGCCTCGGTGATGCCGTCCATCGCGCGGTGCTTGCCCAGCGTCTTGTTGTGCGTCACCCAGCGCTTGTAGGCCGGCGTGCCGAATGGCTCGGACGGGCGGTAGAAGTGCGTTTCCTCGGGCGAATCGAGGTTCGGATGCAGGCGCAGCAGATCGCGCAGCATGGTCGTGCCGGATCTGACACAGCCCAGGATGAAGAACGGCGCGCGCCCCTTCACACCGCTCACAGTCGAGCGACGACGCCAGCCGCGATCGCGATCTGGTAGATGATCTGCACCACGTCCTTGCCGAACTGGAAGTGCTTGGTGTCGACCGCGGGCAGCACCAGGATCTCGTCGCCCGGCGCGACGTCCGGCCTCATGCCGAATCCCCCGCTGACCACGGTGATCTCGCCGGAGGGCCGCATCAGCAGCACGCGGTCTCCGTTCGATGCCTGGGTGAGGCCGCCCGCCTGCCGGATGTAATCGTTCACACCGGCTCCATTGCTCCACACGAACGCGTTCGGCAGATAGACCTCACCGTGCACCTGCACGAGCTGCGATTCGCGCGGGATGCGCACGATGTCGCCATCCTCGAGCGCGATCCGCTTCGGATCGAGGCCTGACGGCAGCACGATCTGCCCCTTGGGATGGATCATCCGCGCACGGTCGATGAACTGCAGCGCCAGCTGCGCATCGCCGCGGCGCAGCGCCGCTTCGCTGTCGGTGGCCGCGCGCGCGGTGAGCACCGCCTGTTCGAGTTTGCGAAGCATGTCGTCCAGCACCTGCTTCTGGCGTTCGGCAACGCTGCGCCGGTACAGCTGGAGCACGTCACGGCGCGACTGCGGCGAATAGCGCACCTGCGCCAGCAGATCGGCAAGCGTGGCGTTGTACGGCAGGACGTACTGGCTCGATCCTTCGTGCTCACCCTCGAGCGTGATGGCGATATGGCCCAGCAGGCGGTCGGCCATGACGACGATCACGTCGCCGGTCACGGCGGGGCCATCCAGCGCCGGATCGTTCACGGTCACGTACTGGACCTCGCGCTTGGTTCCCACGCTGCGCGATACGCTCACGTTCGTGGCGCGTCCGTGCACGCCGGCCATTGCCAGCAATTCGCGGAGGGTGGTCCCCGGCTTGAACTCGAACTGCGCCGGATTGGCGACCAGGCCCTGGACCAGCGCCGTCTGCCCGATGGGGCCGACGAAGATGCTGTCGCCGTCGTGCATCTGCAGTTGCGGCAGCGAGCCTTTCACCAGGAAGTCGTAGAGGTTGACCGAGGCCACGGTGCGATCGCCGCGCAGCACGCGCACGTCGACGTAGCTGCCCGCGAGCGCATCCACGCCGCCAGCACGGTCCAGGAAGTTGAGCAGCGAGTCGGCGGCGTAGCCTGGATACAGGCCGGGACGCTTCACGAATCCCGTCACGTACACCTTGACCGGGATCGACGCGGCGAGCGTTGCGTACACGCCGACATCCGCGCGATAGACCTGCCGCACGAGGCGACTGACGATCTGGTTGAGCTCGCCGTTGGTCACCTCGGCGACCTTCACCGGCCCGACGTGCGGCACGAAGATGTTGCCCTGCGCATCCACCGCGATCTGCGTTTCCAGGCTCACCGCTCCCCACAGGCGCAGATCGATGAGGTCGCCCACGCCGATGACGTAATCGGGGTTGAAGCCCTTGAACGATTGGGTGGCGAAGTTGCCCTGCCAGAGACTGCGGCCGAACACCGGCACGGTGTCGAGACTGGTCTCGGTGACCTGCGCATTGGCCATAGGCGGCGCGTACTCCGCCGCATCCGGCGGCGGCGGCGGCGGGATCGGATTGACCTGGACCTGCGTCGCGTTGGCGCCGCCCAGCGTGTAGGGCGCCACCGGCGTCGGCGGGACCACCGGCATGGGCGCCGTCGTGCCGTTGGACTGCTGGTTGCGATAGGCCTCCACCATTTCAGGCGTCACCCCCGGAGGCAGCGACTGCTGTGCCGCGATCGGCGCGCATGCGCCGAGCAGGAAGACAGCCAGAGATCTTGCGCGCACGAACCGCATTCCTACTCCCGGTGGTCGCGAATGGTGGAAATGATCAGGCTGACGATCACGTATGCCAAGTTCAGCAGCACCACGGCCGTGATCCAGCCATGGAGGCGACGCGGCTCCGTCGAGGTCTGCGGCAGCGTCGGAGCGGACACCATCACCAGGTGCTTCATCTTGCGCGACGCGTCGACTTTCGCGGCTTCGAGGCTCTTGAGTCCCCCCTCGTAGATGTCGCGCGCGATCTGGACCTCCATCTCACGATCCTTGTAGTCGAACATCAGGTCGTTGAGCGCGGCCGATCCCGCGCCGCGCACCTGCTTGGACCGCTCCTGCTCGATCTGGCGCTCCAGCGCCGAAACCCGCTTCTGCAGGTTCTGCACGTCGGGCGCCGTCGGACTCAGGAACGCCAGCAGCGCCTTGAGCTCGGTTCGCCGCTGCGCGAGTTCCGACTGCAGGTTGGCGATGACCTGGGAGATCGCGGCGTTTTCCACCTCCGGACTGAGCAGTCCCTTCTCGTTCTGGAAGCGGATGAGTTCCTTCGACGCCTTCTGCAGGCGGCGATACGCGCTGTCCACTTCCGTCTGGACAAACTCGACCTGTTGGCGCGCCAGGCTCTGCCCCACCTCGTTGACGAAGTCCTCCGCGCGGGTGGCGATGGCCTGGCCCAGTTTCTGGGCGTACTCCGGCTCGAAGCCCTGGACCAGAAGATCGAGGGTGAGGGCGTCGGGATCCACGCTCACTTCAACGTGATCGAGGTAGTACTTCACGAAGCTTTCGCGGGACGTGGACCGCCACATTCGCGAGAAGGGGTCGGCCTCGGGAGCCTCGTAGTGGACCCGTAGCCCGAGCGTTTCATCCAGGTGACGAACCATCGCGGGGGACTCGATGAACCGTTTCACGAGCCACGCGTCGATCTCGGTCTGGCTCGATCCCAAAGACAAGATCCCCAGGTCCATGCCCGGCAAGCCGCCGCCCGTGTCGCGCTCGACCAGCATGCGCGCTTCGCTGACATAGCGATCGGTCGCGATCAGCCCGTACCAGAGGCCCAGCACCACGCTCGGCAACACCACCAGGAACGAGTACCAGCGATTCGCGGCGAGCAGCCCCTTCAGCCGATTCAAACGCTGTCCCTCAGGTACAGGTCGATGGCTTCGTCGATATTGTCGTAGTAGTGCACCTTGCGGTCCTTGACGTAGAGGCCGACTTCGCACCACTCCCGGAGGGTGCTCATGGCGTGACTGACGAGGATGATACTGGCCCGGTCGCGCTTGCAGCGGAATGCCTCATCCGCGCGCATCTTGAAGCGTTGATCGCCGGTGGAGGTGATCTCGTCCATCAGGTAGTAGTCGTAGTCGAACGCCATGCTCATCGCAAAGCCTAGTCGGGCGCGCATGCCGGACGAATACGTGCGCACCGGCTGGTCGAAGAAATCCTCGAGCTGGCTGAACCGGTGGATGAAGTCGAGCCGTTCCCGCATCGAAGGGCCATCGACGCCGCAGATTCGGCACGCGAACTTCGCGTTCTCGCGACCCGATAGCGCCTGCGCGACCCCGCCCTGCAGGCCCAAGGGCGGTGAGATACGACCTTCGGTCGTGATGCGTCCGCAATCCGGCCGGTCGATGCCGGCGAGCAGGCGCACCAGCGTGGTCTTTCCTGCGCCGTTTCGCCCCAGGATGCCGACGTTGGTCTTGGCCGGCAGCGTGAGCGACAGATTGTCGTACACGACGAACCGGGTTCCATCCGGGCGCAAGTAGGACTTGCGGACGTTCTCGACACGGATCATCAGCTCGTCAGCCTGAAAAGGTTGCGGCGATACAACGTCAAGGCCAGCGTCATGGCCACAACGGTGCAAATGGACAGATAGCCCCAGCTGCAGGGCGTTTCGTACTGTTCGAGCATTGCGGCACGACCGAGTTCGAAGGCGTGCAACAGCGGGTTCCACAGCAGGTAGGGGTGCAATTCGCGCGGCATCGCATCGAGCGTGAAGAACACACCGGAAATGAACAGCAAGACACGATCGACCGGGACCAGGAAGTTGCGCACGTCGTCATTGCGCGTCACGAAGACGTCGACGATCAGTCCGACGCTCATTGTGAAGAGGTAGAGCAGCGTCAGCATCGCGAGGTAGGCGGCGGGCTCCGCAAGGGAGATGGGCCGTCCGGACCAGTAGAAACCCGTGACGATGACGACCAATGCGATCGTCTGGATCACGAATGCCAGGGTGCACCGGATCAGGATGATGTCGATCGGTTGGACCTGCCGATAGGTGTACATGCCGCGGTTCGCCTTCATCGCCCCCATGCACTGGTGATAGCCGTTGGCGAACATGAACCACGGCAGCACGCCCAGCAGGAAGAAGTACATCCCGTCGACACCATAGATCAGGCCGTCGCCACGTTTCCTCAGCACCACGTGGACGACCTGCAGCGCCATCACCAGGATGATCGGCTGCGCTACGGCCCAGAAGTAGCCGAAGCGGTGGGCGCCGTACCGGTTGCGCACCTCGCGCAGGAAAAGCGCGCGGAGTACATCGCGCAGGATGATCGGGCGAGGACGTCCCGGCAGCACGCCGAAATCGGGGATCAGAGCCGGGCCATCCGGCTTCACATCCAGCTTGCGATGCGGGACCGGTTCGAGCGAGAAGGTCGAAGGACCCCTCAGCAGCACCTTGCAAGGATTGCGCGTCCAGGCCACCTCGCAGCCCGGCACGCGCGCCTCGATCAGGTCGCCCTCCTGGACCTCCCCCTCTGGGAACTCGAACTCGAAGCCGCATCGGCCGGTCGGGTGCTCCAGGCGCAGGCGCAGATCGGGTCGCGGGGCATCCGCGACCGCCTGTCCCACCACCGCGCCGTTGAGCAGGATCTCGACCGTCGGGGGCGGTTGCCCGGGCGCATAGGCCCAGCCGAGCAAGCGGCGCCCGCGAAATCCGCTGAGGGCGCCGCGCATCATTTCGGGGCTGGTTGGGGATGCCATCGTTCGATTGTCAGGCCGCCGCCTGGCTCGCGCCTACCCCGCGGAGGAAGAAGGCGTTGACCGCGACGGGATCGGACATGGCCGACACCGGCAGCAGCTGGTCGTGGATTCCGGCGCGGCGCAGTCGTCGTGCGATCGCGCCCAGGTCGAAGGCAACGACCGGCACCAGGGCCTCGAGTGCGATCGACAGCGTGAAGCTGTAGGTCTCTGGCCAGCACGCCGGCAGCCACACCAGGTCCGCGTCCAGTTCGCGAAGGGTCTGGACGGCCTGCCGATCGTCGTAGCGGCCGGTGATGCGCACGCCCGCAGCGGCGAGCTGGCTATCGTCCGTGCTGTATCCCATCAGAACGTACTCCAGCGGCAGGTTCTGCTTGCGCGCCCGCAACGCGCACTGGCGCAGGATCTCGTAGCCCTTGTGCCGGCTGATGGCGCCCGGCACGACCACCCGAACGTGGCCTGGAACCCGCGCCGGGACCGCGCCAAGCCGCACCGGAGGCGGCATGCGTTCGGGATCTTCGTGGGGCCGCACGTCGACCGCCAAACCGGAGAAATAACGCCGCAACCGGTCGGCTACATCCTCGTCGGGCACGCGCACACATCGCGCTCGCCCCAGGAATTCTGCTCGCTGCGCGCGCCATTGGCCGATATCGGACACCGGGATGTCACCGCCATGTCGCCGGAGACAGCGATTACACCCGCCCATGTCCGGCTCACCGCAGTAGACACCCTGCGGGTCCGACAACGTGAGCCGCGGGCAGATGTTTTCGTAGTCGTGAACCACGACGTCCAAGGGCGCACCCAAGACGGAGGCGATCGCCGACACGTCGAGACTCGCCGACGGGGGATAGTCGACGAGACTGTGCACCTCGATATGGTCGACCCCGAGCTCCCGCAGAAGCGTCGCCACCTGCGCGGTGTCCGACAAGGACACGGGCGGCAGATTGGGAATCCCGCGCACAGCGGGGCTGGACAGCACCGCGTGACCGGGTCGCGTGGCGCTGGGCCGGAGGACGAAGGTGCCCCGCCCTTGCTCGCCGAGGCGGACGATTTCCGCCTTCATTTGCCGCTCGGTCCCACCGCCGCGGGCGTGACTTACCAACAGCGTGTTGTGCGCGCGCATCTGTCGGCGCAGGCGCTGCAAGTCCAGCGTGCGTCGCGCAGGGGCCAACGGATCGAGCGCGCAGAAGCGCGCGATGTCGGCGTGGTAGGACGGATAGCGACGCGCGATCTCGGCCAGCGCCGTGTGCAGGCGCGCCGGCCGCTGGTCCTGGAATGAGGCCGATCCCAGGTGCCGGACGTAGACGTCGGCGGCGATGACGTTGCGCCACCCCCTGCGCATTGCGCGCTGGCACAGGTCGTTCTCTTCCCCGTACCCCATACCGAAACCCTGCTCGTCGAAGGTGCCGACATCCGACAGGCAGTCCCGTCGCAGATAGAGGCAGAACCCATGTCCTGTCGGCGCTTCGACCTCGATGCACGCGTTGTAGACCTTCGCTAGCCCGTCGATTTCGGCAAATTCAATCTCGAGGGGGTAGTGATTGTCCTGCAGCGTGCGCGGATAGCTGCAGATCGTCGCGTTGTTCGAAAGCGGCGTGACGGTCCCTGTCCGTGGGTGGCGGTGCGCCGCCGCGTGCAGCCGGTCGAGCCAGTCACCGAAGACCTCAGCGTCGGAGTTGAGCAAGACCACGTCGCGGCCCGGGTTCAGGCCCATGCCGCGATTGGCGGTACGGACGAAACCCTGGTTGGTCACATTCGCGTGCAGCGCGAATAGATTGCGCTCGGAAAGTCGATGCAGGTCCTCGACGAGTTCAGGGTCCGGACTGGCGTCGTCGATGACGTGCACGGCAAAAGGGATGCGAACCGGCGCGTCGAGCGTACTGAGGATGCAGCGGAGCGTTTCGGTCCGCCCCTTGTAGACCGGGATGACGACGTCGATCAGCGCATTGCTCGTGTCCGGGCGCGGTGCAGCCCTTGCCCAGTCGGCATCCGTCGGCAGCAAGGAGCGCAGCGGCACCAGTGGTTCCCCCGACTCCGTGTCGTGGTACGACGCAGTGGCAGCGGGCGACGGCTTCAGGCCCGCCGCCCTGCCCCACAGCAGCCAATGAACCAGCGGATTGGCGCGCGAGGCGACGACGTCGGGATTCATCCGCAGATAGAACGCAGAGTCGAATTGCGCACTGGGTGAGCGCCCCTCCTGCCCGCCATTTCGAAGGAAGTGCAGCAACGGATCGACGCCCGCAGCCACCACGTCCGGGTTGTGCCGCGCATAGAAGTCGGGGTCGAACCATCGGCTGGGGGCGATCCCGCGAGCACGTCCGAACCACGCGTAGTGAAGAAGCGCATTGATGGCGATCGGCTCGCCAACCTTCTCGCGATACCACGCCGGATCGAACAGCGGCATGGGCGCCCTCCCTTCGAAATCGCCGGCCGCGACGTAATGCTCGATACCGGTCCATCCCGCGGCCCCGACATCGGGATTGTGTTGCGCGTAGAAATCGGCATCGAACATGCCGGTGCGCGCCACCAGCCACGCGATGACGGCGCGATACAGGCGACGGGGTAACGCTGCCACGACCCGGTGGCGGCCGAGCGGCGAGCGCACGAACCCGTTGCGAAGGAGGGCGAGGACGCCGACCAAGCCTCTCTTGAAAAAAGAACTCATCTGAGCTTCATCGCATCAACCAGAGGCGAACCACCCGCCAATCTCCATGCGGCGTTGCCGCTCCGATTACAACGGGCCAGCGCGTGCCGAGGTCCACCGAACTTTCCAGACTTCATAAGGCCCCATGGCAGCGACATCCGTCTCGGAGCTTTCGACCGCGAAACCGCGGATCGCGGGTCGATCCTCACCAGCTGGCGGCATGCGGGCCCGAGCATTCGGCTCCCAGGGCATGACAGTGATCAACCACTCATGGACCGTTGATCAATGATTGAAATACAAAGCTTCCACCTTTTGTCGTTTCGACCAGTGCAACTCTCCCTTGTTATAACCCATCGACACCCGACACATCCAAATTTCCCAGACTTCTTGATACGGAAGAATCCGTCCGAGTCGTTCGCCGCTCGTGGGCGCGGCTACTTGATTGAACAGACCCCCGCCTGTGAGCGAATAAACACTTCCCTGCTTGCGCATTTCGACAGAACGCAGTGCCAGCTCCAGCACCTCGCGAATGAATGCATGCCCAGGGACGGCCGCGAAGAATCCGTTACAGATGTGCCCGGTTTGATCTGGACGTGAAGGAACCGGCGGATGCTCGCAGAGGACCAAGGACTCCCCAGCCATGGCTGTTTCGACGAAGTTCTGCCTGGGTCGGTTCTTTACGTCGCACCACACACCGCCCTTGGCCAGCACGATCGCCAACCGCACGATATCCGCGCGCATTGCGCCCAGCCTGCAAGAAGTGACGGCGTCCCTGACCCTGTTGCGCAATTTTTCATCTTCGATCAGCTGGACACATTCATTCCAAAGCCAGCATTTGACGTCGAAGTCCGGGACAGTCCGCCTCCATACTTCGATTTGCGCACCAACTTCTTCCGGAATGACGACGTCCGCGGGATCAGTGCCTTCGCCGAGCCATGCGAAGTGAATGCTGCGCGGAATGACCATCTGCGCCGATATTTCCCGCGAGATCCGGGCCTCTGCCGACGGCGACTTGGCAACGTCGGAGAATGTGATCCGGTGATCCTGCAACTGCACGGGGCACGCCGCCAACCATTTTCTCAGTTCGGCCTTGGTAGTCGGATCGTAACTCCCGAAGAGCCTCTGAATCGTCGCGACCGAAAGAGGACTGCTTGTGTTCACCTTCTTCGGATCTTGGGTATGGGAAGCATCGAAATCCCCATCCGATATCAGCCCGGCGCTGCGAAGCTTCTCCGGAGTCAATGCGCCCTCAATGGTCACCACCCTGATCGGCAATGTGAGCGCGCTGCGCAATCGTTGTATCAGGACCTCGGGGCGGAACGAGCGGATCTCCACACGGTCCAAGAATTCATCGAAAGTGAAGGTGTATTTGGCATATCTAAGGCCGTCCCTGTAGATCGAGTACAGGAAGGACACCGGCTCGCGCACAGTGATGACAACTTCCGCGTCAAAATTCCCGAAAACGTGAGAAATGAGTTCTCCCTGGCGTTCCAGCGTTGGATAAAGCGTTCTGACGCCAGCGATATGGTCCGACCACGGTGTGGCACCGATCAACGTTTCGTCGGATAGGAAAAGACGGCTTTTCTCTCCAATTGCTTCTCTGAACAACGCGGCCGATTCGCGCACTCTCGAGCGTTGTACGCGCATCCCATTTCTCGATCGAAGCAACTGCCCCTTGAGCGTTTTGAACGAAGGATCCTTGGGCCCGATGTAAGCAGCGTTGCTCACAAGCGCTAGCTGACGGTAAATCGCCTGCACATAGGACGTCCCGGTCTTGTGTAGGCCCAGGTGTAGAGTTGCCTTCATGTCCGCATTTCCCTCCGACTTGCTCCCCGGCGGGGGCACTGCATCCCGGCCCAGACGTCGCCAGATCTAGCCGGGCGCCGCCAGAACTCGCCCGAACTCGCGCCAGTCCCCTCCACCGGCGGGATTTACCATGGGAACCTTGCCGCGGACGCACCGAGCCAGCGATTGTCGCCAGAGATCCGGGGTCAGCACCTGGACCGGCGCGAAGGTCGCCAGAGACACATCTTGTTGAGACGCGACTTTTGCTCTGGAAGACATCATCGACGGATCGCAGAACGACTCCGATAACGTCTCGGCAAGACGCGAGATCCGATCCTCTCCGCCGACGGTTTTCTTCTCTGACAGGCGTTCCATTAGCGCCTTGAGGGTGACCACGCCGGAAAGATAAGCCGCGTGATACAGCCGGGCCCTGCTGCCGCGCGTCAACTCCGCGGCGACGAACCCTTCGTTGCTGATCGCCTCGAGAGCCAGCGCCAGAGTTTGTGCGCCGTATGCCTCCAGCATCGGATCCGCCAAGAGCAGGGCGGAGCTGGCGGCCGCGATTCCCGACGCCACTCGCAGGTTGTCGATCCGTTTACGCCCACGAAAATCAGTCACAACTGCCCGCGTAACCTCTTGGGACCAGTTCTGGACGATATCCGCGCGCATACCCTGATGGGCTGCCTTGAGCAGAACCACGTTGATCCCTTGTGCGTAGCGCAGGCGATTTCGCTTCCCTGCGAAATTGGCCGGCTGTCCCAGCAAGGCATCGGCGGCGGCCCACACCTTCAACTGGCCAAAGCTGCACTCCATGCGGTCAGTCGCCCTATGATCCATCGCATCCGCCGAATAGGACACCAGTTGGCGTATCGACCTGGTCAATTCAAAGGTCGCGCTCCTATTTTCCACGTCCACTTCGCTTCCCGCCTCGTCCGAGTAATGACTCAGCGCCTCTACGGTGCGAACCGGATCGAATGTCGGGCATTCTTTCGCCCATAGGACGACGGGTAGCAGACCCGCCGTGACGGCCATCACCAGTGCAATGGTCCGGAATGAAGGACCCATCACTGTGGGCGTGGCGCCACCCCTGGTAGACGAGACAAAGTTCATGGTGAATGTTCTCCTACACCGTCGGCCGATCCGGACAGGCGCCACCATTATGGAACCTCGGTCTACAGCCGCATCCACTTGTATGGCCTCGGAAGTCAGCCTACCGCTGGGGGCCCGGGAAATCCGTCGAGAACGGCCCCTGACGTCGTCACCGATCCTGCCAGAGAACGACGTCGTCAACGCCGCGCAACTTCCTGGCCCCTTGATGCACCTATTTTTCCTCGTCGAATGAAACGAATCATTCTTCACATCGGTTCGCCGAAAACCGGCACGACCACGATTCAACGCTCGCTATTTCGATCCCGAGAGCAGCCACACGGGTTCACGTACCCTGACCTCAACACGGGCCAGAACAAGCTGACGGCCCATCACCACCTGCTGCTGCTCCTTAAGGCTCACGACGAGCTTCCTCGCCGCATGCGGTACCTCTTCACTGGCTCGCGGTATTCCCGAACAGTCGAGGACACAAAGGCGAAGCTCAGAGAAGAGCTGCAGAATGCCGACAACATCGTCCTTTCATCGGAGTATCTGTTTTCGATGAGGGACCGTCACATCGCCGCTTTGAAGGACATTCTGACGGAGTGCGGCGTGGACGAGATCCTGATATGTCTCTATGTGCGCGAGCCGGCCGCCTACTACGCATCGATTGTCCAGGAAGCATGCAAGGGAACAGGTCCGTTTCCCCAGCCCGACTCGTTTCGTTACCCGATCAAGGACGTGATCGAGCGCTGGTCCGCGCACTTCGACGGGCAGGTTGCTGTCCGAGGATTCCATAGGGATCTTCTCGCGAACGGCGATGTCTTCACGGATTTCGTCACCTTTTCCAGCCAGCATTTCGGTGTGACGAAGCCTGCGATCGAACCGCTGTCCGAGAACCAATCGATCAGCATCGAGGCGCTCATGCTGCTGGACAGGTACAGGGCCCGTTTCCATCCGACCCAAGCGAGCACCGTCACGCGCGACATCGACGTTTTGGTGGGTCATCTCCAGAAGCTGGGCGCAGCTTCGTATACAAAGGTCGCATTGAAGCCGAACGTCAGTGACCTCATCTATGCAAATCACGAGCCTGCGCTTACGTGGCTGAAAGATCGATTCGGCATCGATTTCACGCGTTCCCAGGTGCGCGCTCCGGACCCGTTGAAGACACCGTTGGACATGGAGGATATCTTTGTCACTTCGACACAATCGGAGCCCAGTTCATTGGTGCTCGACCTGGTGCACAGACTGGTCGCAGAGGCACGTGGATGATGCGTACGTTTCCACTCGGGCTGTTACCTCGAAGGAAGGATCGAATGAGCGGTGCGACACTCGATCAATGGAGAGCTGAGCCCGATCTCCATTCCTTCATCGCTGGCGTCTGGACTTGCTCGGGGAGCGCAACACCCTCGTCTTCAGAAAGCTCGACTTAGACGCAAAACACTTCTTTATCGAAGCCACGTTGGCTCAACGCGGCCAGGCCGCAGCACCCCCTACATGACGATCCATTTGTCGCAGTCCGACGTTCGCGATGGGACCGGCGTACGCCGTGAAGTGTTGATCGAGAACCGGAGCGAACGGATAAAACTGTTCTATAAAGTCGATAACGCCGCGCTCTCGGATTCCATGAATTCGGCGGTCATCGCATCGGTGTTCAAGGCGATGTCCGAAAAAAAGGATGTCGTCGTGCACGGCGCCGTGAGCAAAACACTGCTCGAGAATATCGACGACTTCCAGGATGCATGGTCGTCCTGGATGCCCCAATACTCACGTGTCACCTTCAGCGCAGAAAAGGAACTCACAGACCCTTCCACCGGCGACCGTCGTTCGATCCTCGCCTTCTCAGGCGGAGTAGACGCGACGTTCAGCCTTTGGCGCCACACCCGCTCACTTTCGCGCCACAAGACCAACATGCACTCCGCCCTTTTGGTCCATGGCTTCGATCTGCCCTTGAACGGCGTAGACGTATTCAAGACGGCTCGCGATTCCGCCGAGAAGATCGCGAACGATGCTGGCGTTGCATTGAAGACGATCGAAACCAACGTGAGGTCAACGGGTCTCGCAGAACGCTGGCCGTACACCTATATCCCAGCGCTGGCTTCGTGCCTCCACTTATTCGATGCCGCCCACGACGTGGGAATCATCGGCAGCGACGAACCATATAGTGCTCTGGTGATACCTTGGGGATCGAACCCCATCACGAACCACCTGCTTTCCAGCGGGCGGTTTCAGGTGAAATACGACAGTGGTGGCTACACGAGGACACAAAAAGTCAGAGTACTGTCGGAGTGGCCCACCGCGATGGAGAATCTACGCGTCTGCTGGGAGGGACCGAAAACCGGAAAGAACTGTGGCCGCTGTGAAAAATGTATTAGAACCATCCTGAACTTCCGGGCCATCGGGGTCGAGAAACCGGCCTGCTTTGAAGCCGACGTGACCAACGAGATGATCAGATCGGTCAGATTGACGAACAAGATCCAGCGAAGTTTCATGCTCGACATCATCAGTGAAGCGCGGAAAAGCGGGGTCTCTGGCGACTGGCTCGAGACCTTGAAGGGCCTGGTTGGGAGTTGATCGCCCACGCCGGAAGAGACGGATCACGAATCGCGCGCCGGTCTGTCGATGAACTCCACGTTCGGATATCGACCTTCGAGGCTGCGTCGGAAAACGCCCGACACCTTGCCGTAACTGTTGTCGTGCAACGTCACAGGTGTTCCTGCCAAGATTGAAGCGATCCCGACATGAAGCCGATTCGTAGTTATATGAGCTGCGCGAGAGCAGAAATGGACCAAGTCCCAGGAACCTCGTTCGGCAAGGCCCGGCCGAGTTCCACTTCTGAGCATATGCGATACATCGTAGTTCACGCCTTTCGGAACAAAAGTCGCTTCGACGCCGCGCCGCATACATGAAACCCGCTTTCCGTCGATCTTGTCGATGTCGATCCTCGCGTGCCGGATCCTCTCGCCGAAGGACTCCATGAGCTCACTTCGACTCGGCAATGATGCTTCCAATACCGCGGTATCGAGATAAAGCGCAAGGTCATGGCCAAGCCGCACTTCCGCCGATAATCCCGCCGCCTTCACGCGTTTATAGGAATCCATTTCACGGCAAAAGATCACGTCGTTTGGGCCGAGCCGTGAAAGATCGGTCCAGTGTCCCATGATCGAATGAGGAAGGACGATAATCCTGTTGCTTCTATTCACAAGTCTACGAACGACGCTTGCCATGGAGGTATACATCTCGACCAGGTTTCCTCCACCGGAAAGGAGGACGGTGCGCTCAGTCGGCTGATCTTCCGGCGCCAGCAGGGAGAACGGGATTCCGTACTTGGCAAATAGCTGATAGGTAGCTGCCCCGATCAGCGAATCTCCGCTGTTTCCAGGGCACGAGAAGTAGAGCACCTGCTCTCCACGAAGCTGTTGGAGCAGTGCATGAAGCTCCGGATTATCGCCTTCGAATGATCGATGCATGTGGTGCAGCAGGTCTTAGCCAATTATTCAGATGACGAACTCGATAGGCCTTGGGACAGATAACTGGTGGCCGCCCGATGAGCAGGCGGCCGTCGAGTTTCATCAATATTCCGCAGAGTTCGATTTATCTCGCTGTCGGCGAGATTACGTTGCCGTCACGAAAGCCGCCAGCAAAGTGGTCCGCCCACCGTCCGATGGTCAGATGCTCGCCGACGATCTGCGGCTCCGCATCGAGGGCGGCATCCCGACTTCGTACATACGCCTTGGGGATGCCGATGGGAACGTTCTGCTGACCGGAATGGGGAAGTTCGGAGCGCTGCAGCGGTACTGCTGTTCGAAGATTTCCAAGATCTACTTCGGAAATGAAGACCTGATGTGGCAGAAGCGGGACTTTTTCCGGTCGATTGTTCTGGAGGCCATTGAAAGCGCGGACGCGGTGGGCGCTCCGGACTGGGGAGTCATCAAACGGAGCTTTTCCACCCCAGCGGCGTCTATCGACGTTCGTGGAATGTGTGGCATGAGAGGGGTGTACAACTTTCTCTCCACGTCTCTCCAACGTGAACGACTGCATAAACTCACGTGGGCGTCGACGTGGTACAGCCGCAGCCTGCTTCCGTTCTATTTCTCGCTGCTCGACCGCCAGCCCTACGTCGGCTTCGTGACCTGCTACGAGGACCTCGCCTCGCGGATGGCCAGGCGATGTTCGATTGGGCGCACCGAAACATTTCTCGTCCCCATGCAGGCGTCGATCGCGTTCCAGACCAAGAAATCCCCTCACATGGCAAAGGACATCGGCCATTATCCAGTCGTGTATGAGCGGATCCTGGATTCGCTTGACCCTCCCCATAAGGGCGCCGTCTATTTGGTGGCTGCGGGAATCCTCTCCAAAGCCTATTGCAGCAGGATCAAAGAGAGAGGCGGCATTGCTGTCGATGTCGGTAGTGTGGCCGACGTTTGGATGAACATAAGGTCGCGGCCAGCGATGTCCCCGGACTTCGTCGATAGGTGGGCGATCGAGCCATAGCGCCACGCCCGATCCGAGAAGCTCATGGATTCAGGCTGATACCTGCGAACTTGGTCGACGGATTTCGCGGAAGAGTCTACCGCGACAACAGCAAATCGACGTGCTTCTCGAAGCGCTTTTTCCAGCTGTTTTCCTCGATGAACATCGCCGCCCCGTCGATCCTGTCACATCTTGCCTCCAGAATATCTGCCACCTCTTGCAGGAAAGCTTCATGCGTGACGGCGACCCGCACTGCGCCATGTGATCGGTCGACGTTGGCTATGTCCGTGCAAACGACTGGAACCCCCAAGGCCAGATAGACGTACTGCTTCAGCGGATTCATGTGCCGCGTCAGTTGCGAATCGACGTGAGGAATGATCCCCACGTCGAACTCGGCGATCCATGCTCCGACGACATCGTATGGAACGACGCCTGGCATGCGCACATTGGGAAACCGCAAGAGTCGCAGGGCGTCTGGATTCGCATGTGTAGAGCCGATCAACACAACGAGACAATCCGGGAACCGGCCGGCAATCTTCTCCAGTAGCTCGAGATCCAGCTTCTTCTCCACGTTTCCGACAAACCCAATGATCTTCCCATCGAATGCGCGCAGCTCGTCGAAGTTCGGATCACCCTCGGGCGGGTCGACTCGGATTCGATCATCACATCCATTCGGAACCAGCTTGATGTCGGGGTGATAGGAACGCATCGCTTCCACGACCGGCGGACAATTGGCGAAGACCGCCGAGGCGGCGCCGAGCAACTCCGCGTAGTGCGACGTCAAACGAAGGTGCTCGTCTTCAGACACGTCCGGCCAGGCGCGATGATCGTCCACCACGTCCACGACAACCTGCTCGGGCTTGAAGCGCTCTATCAGTGCGAGTGCATGTGTGATTTTTGGATAGAACCAGAAGATTGCGTTATCCGCCCTGACGTTGCGAGATTCCAAAGTCCGGGCGACGAAGGCGAGGTAGGCGTCGCCTGAAGGACCAGGCCTTGCGGCACCCATTTCGCCGTCCCGGCTCGGCGCATATACGAATACATTGAAAGAGATCTTGTTCGTGTCGAAGAAACCTGCAAGCTTCTGGTACGTTCGAACGTAGATCAGCGCATCTTGAGTGGGCTCATTGACCCTCGTCCGGCGGAACGCCAGCTCGCTCTCCGACATAGGGGCGTCGAATACGACGACTTTTCTGATGTCCGCCCGGGAAGCGAGATATGAGATGACCATGTCGTGTCGACGGCCGTACAGGGTGGTGTCGTTCTGTTTCCAGAAGAGGACGACGTCCTTCCCCGTCGGCCGTTCGGCATTTCCCGCACCATCCGAGGTACCGAAAATCCGTCGTTGCTGTCGGAGCAGCTCCTCCAGCTGCTCGTCCTTTTCCGGCAGCCTCCTCGCGCGTGCTCGCTTTATTATGGTGTGCAGCGTCTCTGCGGCTGCGGCGTAGCTATATTTGGAGAGATAAAGTTCTCGCTGCTTGCGCTTTGTATGCTCGGTCCTTCGATCTTCTGCCGCGCTTACGATTGCCTCCGTCAACCGTCTCGGGTCGACCGGTGTCGCCAGGCCCTCGGAAATGAGGCTTCGCATGGACTCCGTTGGGGTCACCAACAGCGGCACGCCCATCGCGATTGCGTCAATCGCTTTGGCCGGCAATTGATAGCGCGATATCGGACTTGACGGGTCCTGAGGCAGGCATACGACGTTCGAACAAGACAGGATTTCGGGAATTTTCGAGAACGGCTGATTGGGTATGAGAATCAGCCGTTCGGACGAAATTTCATGCAGATGATCGATGACGCGCTTGTCGGCGATTGTGCCGACGACGACTAGTCGGTACGAAGAATCCTTGATTGAGCCAACCGCTCGCGCCAAGGCTTCCAGGCCTTTATGCGCCCGGGCCGTGCCCAGGAAGAGAACCACCTTGGGAGATGGGGGAATCCCGAACCTGGCACGGCATTCTGAAGGCTCATACAACGCCGGATCGAAGGCTGTTTCATCGCGTACATGGGGCACGATCGCTCCGCCGAATTCGCGCTGCAGGGCGGTGTTTGAAACAACCATTTGATCGGCACTCCCCATTAGGCCGTGCGCCACCTGGGTCCACACTCGCTCATATGGCTGCGGGCTTTCGTCCGACGTGCTCTCTACCCGACTCAGACTGGATGGCGACATAGGTGTCGCAGCGTCGAAGAACGACAGTTCGTGATCATCGACATCCAGAACGACGGGACATCGGGCACGCTGCCGAATCATTGCCGCCAGCTGCAGCGAAGGAAGGCGGGGCTTGCAGGCAAACACAATGTCCGGAGCAAAGTTGGCGGCAATGCGCTCCCATATCGCGAGAATTCCCGGAAGATCGGCTGTCGGAAGCGTGACGATAGGAAACCGGCCGCGACGAACGGGCTCCCAAATGGCACGGCCGAAACGGGGAAACTGGAAACCGATCAGCACCACATTCCGCACGATCCGCTCCAGGACTTCCGCCAGCATGTATGCGCGGCCAAGCGGGTTGTGCCCGACATCCCACGCAATCACCAATGCCGTGAGGGGAGCTTTTGATCTCGCTGATCGGTTGGGGAGTGCACTGGAAATCGCGGAGCGCCTTTCCAGCTGCTCCGCTTGTTCTCCTCCGGTGTCCCAGCGATCCAGGAAGTGGATCAGTGGATCCACTTCTTCGAGGTGGAGTCCATTGCTTTCGATGTAGCGACGGGCGTCGAATCTGGCGCAGGGGCTTCGCCCCAGCCGCCAGCCCCAGCGCAGATAATGCTCGATGGGGTCAATTCCAACGGCCGCTACGTCCGGATAACGCTCGTTGTACCACTCTGCGTCGAAAAGCCCTGACGCCTTGATTCGTTCTGCTCGCATTTCAGCTCGCTCGTGCACTCACGGAATGGGAGCCCCAGCGCTTCATCGTTCAATGAGAAGACGACGGTGGATCAACATCGGATGTCGATTGCGACGCCAGTGACGTGAACTGAGCGCGGGCGGCGTCATCATTCACACCGTCCTGAATCGCATCCCGCGGCTCCTGAACGTTCTCATTTTCGGATTCAGCTGCTGCTTGGCTGCGATGAGCAGATATATGCCGCCCCTCAGCCTTCCCATGCATTTCGTAATGAAGCAAAGGATTGATGCCGGATGCCCTGACATCCTCGTGAATCGAAAGGTAGCGCTCGCTGTCGAACAGGGGGCTCGCGTTGCGGCCTTCGAAGCCCCCATACAAAAGGTAATGTTCGGCAGGGTCGAGGCCGCTGGCCTCGACGTCACGATTGGTGGCCAGATACCAAGCACCGTCGAAAAGTGCGGAGTCTTTGATCACTTCGAGATCGGTTTTCGGGCCTCGACCGGCTTCCCGCACGTGGCGGATTCGTTCGGCGATTGCCCGGAATATTGCAGTAAGTTTCCATGACCGGCTCGCCTCTATTTCTTGCAACCGGTTATTGAGAGCCGCCAACTTATACGCCTGCCGTCCGGTTTCCTCCCGGGCACGGCGAAGGTCCAGCTGCAGGGAATCCACGGTGCGGGACAGTATCTGAATCTCTTCCGTCACTTCACTGAAGCCCACGGATCGATCTGCCGCGGGCTTTCCGTTGATCCCGACCCCGCGTCCCGACTCTGCCAGTGCTTCCTCACATGCCATGAGCATGCGCGTCAGCTGCGCGATTTCGCCGAAGCGATCAGCTACGTTCTGCTCCGCCTCTTCCCGCTTGGAAACCGCCTCAGCCAGCCGCAGTTCGAGCAGATTCACCAACGCGCTGTCGGGTACCGTGTGGATGGGCCCTGGGGATCCTTCACCACAGCCAGCGTCCGTTCCTACCCATGTCGGCTCCCATTGACCTTCGGTCTCGGCTTTACGGTTCCCGTCACTCATCGGGTCGGTACTCATGCGCTCGCAGCATTCCCCTTGGGCGCTTCTTCGATGATTTGATCACGGTCGACTTCTCTCGGTAGACCGTTTCCGCGCGATAGCGCTCCGCAGGATGACGATTTCGATAGAGACCGTGATCCTCCGGCACGTGATCGAAGTGGATCTCCACATACAGACCGCGCGTGTACAACGGTCAGAATCGGATCCACAACTTCTACCGCTCCGCAATCGATGAATCGGGTTCCCCGGCCGGAGCTGTCAAGGAGGGCGCGCTGGCAGGCTCGGATTGCAGCAGCCTCCGATAGATCAACACGTAGGCCACCGCGAACCCCACGCTCAGGGTGACCAGCACCGAAGTGTCACGCCAGTAAATCAATGCAGGTGCTGCGCAAACCACCGCGACGAGCCAAAGGTAGACGGATGTGATCGCGTTGGAGTCCGCGCCCTGTCGTGAATCAGTGCGGCGCGCCTTCAAAACTCGGCGATACACCAGCGAATGCAGATGCAACGCATCTGGCCTGCCCATCTCGGACCATCCGCGGCGCGACCGCCGGTACATGGAAAACAACGTTTCCCACACCGGGTGCACGACCAGCAACATCGGGAACCACGGTGAGACTTCGGGATGTCGCGTCACGAGCAGGATCGACAACAACGCGATCAGGAAGCCCAGCAAGTAGGCGCCGGCGTCTCCCATGAAGATGCGTCCGTTCGGAAAGTTCCAGACCAGGAACCCCATCGTCGCGGCCGCTGCCAGCCATGCAGTGCGGCACAGGAAGACGTCATCGACCTGGTGAGCAACCCAGCCCAGCGACAGGAGAATCACCGCCACGAAGAACCCGCTCAGCCCGTTGTAGCCGTCGATGATATTGATGGCATGTGCGATGCCGGCGCCCGCGATCAACGTGAGTACGAACGCGGCAGGGGCGAAGGCCACGAGCGCCTCGTCGACGTACGGAATGTCCAGGCGCGTCAGCTTCCCCTCGAGCAGCCACCAGCCGAGCGACGCCGACAGCATGGTCACCACCAGGCGCACGAGAACGCCGGACCGCCGGGTCAGGTCCTCGAGCAATCCGATGGCGAAGGCGGGCAGCACGCAGACGATCAAGGCGATCGTGGCGAACACCTCCATTCGGGTCACCCACGCCATCACCAGCATCGTGCTTGCCAGCGCGACGAAGATCGGCACGCCGCCAAGGCGGGGAACCCAGTGGCGATGGAATTTCTGGACGCCGATGCCTTCGTCCGCGCCCACTCCGTAGCGCCGCGCGAAGCTGATCGTGGCGTACGTGAGCCACGCGCTGGTCGCTAGCGCAGTCATGGACGCCGCGAACATCAGCATGCGGTGGTTCTCCCTTCGATGACTCGGCCGGACGGCGCCCAATACGAGGGCGCGAGCTTACACGCTTGGCGCGCGCATTCAGAGGGTGCCGGACTCAACGGCAGCCAAACGCCTACCATCGGTCATCCAGCACATATTCCGGCGTGGCCTCGATGAAGAAACGTCCCCTGCGCGTCCTGCTCACCGGTGCCAGCGGCCAGGTCGGCACCGAAATCCGCCGTCGCGCCGGTCATCTCGAGATCTTGGCTCCCACACGAGCAGAGTTCGATCTGGCGCGGCCCGAGTCGCTCGGTTCCTGGCTGCGCTTGAACCGGCCGCAGCTCATCGTCAACGCCGGCGCCTACACCGCGGTCGATCGCGCGGAGGACGAGGAAGCCCTGGCCTTTCGCGTCAACGCCGAGGCCGTTGAGTCGCTCGCATCGTTCGCCAACAAAGCGGACATCCCGCTGCTGCAGCTGTCCACCGATTACGTCTTTGACGGCACCAAGACGTCGCCCTACCTGGAGTCCGACCTGCCGCACCCGGCGAGCGCGTACGGCCGTTCCAAGGCTGCCGGGGAAGTCGCGGCCCGCGCCGCGCGGCGTCACGCGATCCTGCGGTTGAGCTGGATATTCGCAGCACACGGTTCGAATTTCGTTCGCACCATGCTGCGTTTGGCGCGCGAGCGGCCGCTGCTGCGCGTGGTCGACGACCAAATCGGCGGACCCACCTGGGCCGGGCACGTCGCCGACGCGCTGCTCGGGTGGATCGATGCATTTGCGGCCGGACGCGAACCTGCGTCCGGAACCTGGCATCTCGGCGGCACGCCGCACGCCAGCTGGCATGGCTTCGCCCGCGAGGTCCTGGGCCAGGCACATCGGCGCGGTCTGATCGCGTCGCTACCGACTCTCGAGGCGATCGCCACCCACCAATTCCCCGCCCGCGCGCGACGCCCGGCCAATTCGCGGCTCGACGACACGCGCACGCGGGATGTGCTCGGACTTCGGCCCGCCGACTGGCATCAGGGCCTGGCGCGCACGCTCGACGAGATTGCGCACGCCGAAAGGGCCGCCGCCGGCTGACCCGAGGCTCGCGGCTGCTGGACGAAGGCGACCGCGAACAACCACAATCCCCGCTCGCACTTGCGCGTGCGTCGCAGCCGGATCACTTCGGCGGCGCGATCGGATCCACAACGAAGATTGAGGACGTGCGCAGGTGTTTCCCGATGCCACGGCATCGCGATTCCAGGAGGAGCGATATGAGCGACAAGCGTGCGGATCCCGGACGGATCCTGATCGTCGGCGGCGGTACCGCGGGCTGGATGGCGGCGATCGCTTTTTCGCATGCATGGCCAGATGCGCCGATCACGCTGCTGGAATCCGACACGATCGGCATCATCGGGGTCGGCGAAGGATCGACGCCGAAGATGCGCCAGTTCTTCCGGAACCTCGGCATTTCCGACGCCGAATGGATGCCGCACTGCAACGGCACCTACAAGTGCGGCATCCGGTTTCCCGGCTGGTCGACCCGTCCTGGTTTCGAGAGCTACTACCACCCTTTCTTCTCGGCCAGCGACGATCCCTACATCCACGCGTTCTATCGCAACGTCGTCCTGCGCCGGGAAAATCTGGACGCGCACGCGCATCCCGATATCTTCTTCATCTCGAACTACCTGTCGCAGCACTCGCGTGCGCCGCTGCCCGAGAACACCGACTACCTATCCGAATATGCGTACCACTTCGACGCACGCCTGATCGGCGATTTCCTGAAGCAGCGCGCGATGGCTCGCGGCGTCCGTCACATGGTCGATACCGTGACGGAGGTCAAGCAGGCGGAGACCGGCGAGATCCTGGGCGTCGAGACCGGCAAGCATGGGTACGTCGAGGCGGATTTCTTCGTCGACTGCACGGGATTTGCCGGCGTGCTGATCGGCAAGACGCTCAAGGTGCCGTTCCACTCCGCCAACAAATTCCTGTTCAACGATCGCGCCGTCGCGCTGCCCACGCCGCACGCCGATCCGAAAGTGATGCGATCCGAGACGCTATCCGCCGCCCTGAAGTTCGGCTGGGTCTGGAAGATCCCGCTGACCAACCGTGTCGGCAACGGCTACGTCTACTGCTCGGACCATGTCGATGCCGAGGGCGCGGAGCGCGAGCTGCGCGCCTACCTCAAGCTCCCCGAAGATGATCAGACCGAAGCGCGTCACCTGAAGATGCGCGTCGGCCGCGTGGAGCGGTCCTGGGAGAAGAACTGCCTCGCGGTCGGACTCTCGCAAGGGTTCTTCGAGCCGCTCGAGGCGACCGCGCTGATGGTCGTGCAGGAGACCATCGAGAAATTCATCGAGAACTACGCGGTGGGCGGATTCACGCCGGCCCATCGCGAAGAATTCAACGCCAAGATCAATCTGCGATTCGACAGCATCCGGGACTACATCCAGATGCACTACATCCTCAACACGCGGACCGACACCGCGTATTGGGCCGCGTGCCGGGAGAATCCGAACATCTCGGATTCGGTGCGCCACATCCTCGACGTATGGGACAACGACGGCGACATCGTCGAGGAATATCGAAAGGACGGCCTGGCCTACAGCCCGACGTCGTGGTGGTGCATCCTCGCCGGGATGGGCCGCTTCCCGCGCAAACCGCCGCGAAAGCCGCGCAAGAACGTCGACGTCGTCGATCCCGATTGGCCGCGCCAAGCGTGCACGAAAATGCTACAGCACTTCCCCGACCACCGGACCACCGTCGACGCGATGCACCGTTGACGTCGACGGCCGACGATTCAGCGCTAGTCGACGCCCAGCTCCCGCAGGATCGCAGCGCGCAGCGCCTGCACCCCGGTTGAAGCGACCGCCCGCGGTCGCGGCAGGTCGACCTCGAACACGGTCTGGATGCGCGTGGGTCGCGCGGTGAGCACCGCGACGCGGTCCGCCATGTGCACGGCCTCCTCGACGTCGTGGGTGACCAGGACCACCGTCTTGCGCACCGTCTGCAGGATGTTCAGCAGCTCGTTGCGGATGCGCAGACTCATCTGCGCGTCGAGTGCCGAGAAGGGCTCGTCCATGTAGAGAATCTCGGGCTTCACGGCGAGCGCGCGTGCGAACTCCACGCGCTTGAGCATGCCGCCGGAGAGCTGATACGGGTACGCCGTCTCGAAGCCGCGCAGTCCGACCAGCGATGCGTACTGGTCCGCCGTCGCGACCGCGTCGCCGCCGTGCGCGCCGTTGAGGCCGAACATCAGGTTCTGGCGCACGGTGAGCCACGGAAAGACCGAGCCCTGCTGCGACATCAGGATACCTTTCTTGTCGGGCACGACCGGCCGCTCGTCCACGCGCACCTCGCCGCTGTCCGGCGCGACGAAGCCGGCCATGATGTTCAGCAGCGTGGTCTTGCCGCAGCCCGAGGGACCGACGACGGCGAGGATCTCGCCTTCCCTGATCGACAGGTCGAGCGCATCGACGACGGGCAGCGCCTCGCCGTTCCCGTAGGCCTTGCTGACGCCTTGGAGCGTGATCTTAGGACGCATAACGCCACCGCACCGACGGATGGGATTCGAGCAGCCGCATCAGGCCGTCGAGTACGAGACCGATCAGGCCGATCACCACCATGCCCGCGATGACCAGGTCGTATCGGTTGCCGGCGTTGCGTGAATCGATGATGAGATAGCCGAGTCCCGAACGCAGCGCGATCATTTCGGCGGCCACCACCACCAGCCACGCGACACCAAGACCCACGCGCATCCCGACCACGATCTGCGGCATCGCGGCGGGAATCACCACTTGCGAAAACAGCTTCCGGCGCGAGACACCGAAGTTCTCCGCCGCGCGCAGATAGCGTTTCTCGATGCCGTGCACGCCGTTGGCGGTCTGCAACACCATCGGGAACACCGACGAGATGAAGATCAGAAATATGGGCGAGGCATTGCCGACGCCGAACCAAAGGATCGCGATGGGGATCCACGCGATCGGCGAGATCGGACGCAGGATCTGCACGAGCGGGTTGAGCGTGAGGAAGGCGCCGTGCACCCAACCCATCCACAGGCCCAGCGGCACCGCCACCAGCAGGGCGAGCCCGTAGCCGGCTGCGACGCGAAACAGCGACGCGCCGATGTGCTCGAACAGCGTGCCGTCCTGCATGAGCCCCCAGGCCCCGGTCAATACCTCGCCCGGCGTCGGGAAGATCAGGCTGCCGGTCATCGTCACCGTCGCCCACCAGGCACCGATCAGCACCGCGAAAACCACCAGCGAGGGCGCCGTGCGCCGGGCGCGCGCGATCATGGCGCGCGTCATTTCAGTGGTCTCATCGAATGTCCCATTCTGGTGCGCGTCATCCGGTCCGGATCCGTCGTGCTCTCATCCACGCAATTCCAACGCGCGCTGTGCGCGCCAGCGCAGCCGCGCCCACGGCGTGTCGGGATGCGGATCCACGACGATCACCATCTGACCGCTGGCGTGTGCCGTGCACGCGAACTGGAATTCCGACGCAGTGGTGAACGGCAATCGGAAACTCTGGCCGGGCATCATCAACGCAGGGCCGAACTGGTGCGGCACGTCGTCCTGATTGCGCAGGACCAGCACGTCGTTGACTCCGAGCACGAGCCGGATGCGCTCCGGAAAGGGCGTCGCCGGCTCACCGGCCATGCGGCGCGCCCACGTCCCGGCGGGAATCTCGTGGATCTGGTCGCGCGTCACCGAGGGCACCGGAACCAGCGCCGCCGCCAGCACGCCGCTCATCGACGCAACCAGGACGACGGCGCTGGCCGCGATCAGACGGCGCGTCATTGCGAGAGAAGCGCACGAATGTCGTGCACGTAGGCTTCGGGCCCATAGCCGTACGGCATCAACGCACGCAGTCTTCCCTGCCCGTCGATCAGGGTGACGAACGACGAGTGGCCGTACTGCACGGATCCGGCCGAGGCGTTGCGCTGCGCGGCCACGCCGTAGGCCTTGCGCACGTCGGCGAGCGCTTTTTCGGTCCCGGTGCCGCCGATGAAGCCTGCATCGAACGCAGCGAGGTAGCGGCTCAGGCGGTCGGCGTCATCGCGCTCCGGATCCACCGTGATGTAGACGACCTGCACGCCGGAAGCCTGCTCGCCCAGCGCGCGGTGCACCTGCGCGAGCGTCGCCAGCGTCGCCGGGCATACGTTGACGCAGGAGGTGAAACCGAACTGCAGCACCACCACCTTGCCGCGAAAACGCGACAGCGACAGCGGCTTCCCGTCGGAACCCTCGAGCGTGAAGTCCGGCGCCGCGCGCGGCGGATCGAAGGTGCCGGCCATCAATGACGGCGCGCCCGCCGCGTGCGCTGCCACCGACGCGGCCAGCAGCAGCGCCGGCAGGACCGTGCCGAACAAGGCGCTCATCGAAGGAACCGGCACGCTCGTCACAGCCGGATCGGAGCCGCCTTCGCGGCACGGACGAACGTCTCGAGGGCGTAACGCTCGTAGGGAATTTCGTGCTTGATCGTGCCCGCCTCGATCGACAGGCGCATCAACTCGTCGAACTCGGCGCGGATCATCCGCAGGTCGCCATAGGTGACCCGATCCGTCGGATTGTCCATCACGAATTGCAGGATCGCCGGATCCTGGTTGAAGTAGGACTTGCCCGCGGCGATCTTCACCGCCGTGTCGCGGTTTGCGCGGTCCTGGTCGAGCCACACACCGGCACCCTGGATCAGATCGACCAGGTCCTGTACCTGCGCGGGATCTTTCTGGATCAGCTCTTCGCGAACCGCGAGCACGCAGCAGATGTAGTTGCGCCACTCGTCCCGGGTCATGCGCAGCGGACGCGCGAACCCCGCGCGCTGCGCCGAGGCACCGAACGGCTCGCCGGTGCAGTAGGCGTCGACCGCATTGGCATACAACGCCGCCGGCAT
The DNA here is from genome assembly GCF_020697055.1 of Panacagrimonas sp. Classification (GTDB taxonomy): domain Bacteria; phylum Pseudomonadota; class Gammaproteobacteria; order Nevskiales; family Nevskiaceae; genus Panacagrimonas. Next base: position 49,085 of record NZ_JAJFBP010000031.1, read on the forward strand.
GTCGGGAGGCGCCATTTCGACGATCTGCAGGTCCGCCGGCGTCATCTGTTCCTGCGCCAGCATTTTGCGCAGGAACAGGAAGTCCACGGCGTAGCGACTGGGGACCGCGACGATCTTGCCCGCGAGCTGCTTGAAACGCTGATACGGCGAATCGGTGCGCACCATGATGACCGCGCCGGAGCGATGCCCGAGCGACACGATTTTGACCGGGATGCCGCTGTCGGCGAGCAGCATCACCAGCGGCGCCAGCATGTAGGCCGCCTGTACGCGGCCCGCCATCAGCGATTCCTTGATCTCCGGCCAGCCGGAGTACTTGCTGAACGCGTAGCGGTACGCCGTGGCCGAGGGTTGGGCGCGCAGCTGCGCGTCACGGGCCGCGGAGGCGATCGGCAACGTCAGGTTGCAGGTCACGGGCAGCCCGCCGATCAGTAGCGAACGCGGGTCCGTCGCCGATCCCGACTCCTTGCCGCACGCCCCGAGGGCGCCCACGCCCGCCGTGCCGAGCAAGGCCTGCAGTAGGCGACGGCGATCGGGTTGGAAAGCGGATGGATCCAGGGCTGTGGCTTGGCGAAGGCGGTGACGGTTCATCGAGATGCAGGAGGTGGCCTTTCCCAGGCAGCCACGAGGCCGGAGTCGAACCGGCCGATTCTATCCGCGGAACGACCCTTCAAAGAAAAACGCCCGGCACGAGGCCGGGCGCGAAGGAGAAAACCAAACCGACTATTTGCCGAGACGGGCAATCGCCGAGTTGGTCATGAACATGTCGTACTTCTCCTGGGGATCGCCGTGCAGCTCGTGCTTGTAGCCCGACTGGATCCTCTTTTCGTTGCGGAAGCGCGTCATACGGCCCGACTGGATGTCGTGCGTATGGCAGTACAGCCAGCTCCAGTCCGGCCTGCCCTTCGGATCCTTCAGCTCGCCCTTGGCGTTCTTGTACTGGCAGTAGCCCGGCTCGAACTGCTTCCAGATTCCGCCACGACGATCGAACGTCACCTGGCTGGGGAAGCACATGTTGCGCGTGTCTACATAGACTTCCTTGCGGCCGACCGGCGCGCGCGGATAGCCGGTGGGCTCCGCCGACACCACGATCGCCTCCGGGCACAGCGACATGTACGTGTCGTAGAACGTCTTGCCCTTCGGTCCACCGTGCACCTTGGCGTCCCAGGTCGGGTGATCCGACGGCCAGTTGTCCGACGTGCAAGCGGTCAGCATCGGCATGCGCTTGACGATCTTGTAGTTGCTCCAGGTGAGCACCGGATCGCCGGCCGCCCAGGCATCGGACAGGAAGAACGTCACGCCCGGGACCAGCGGTTCGAAGCGCTGGTTGGTCGGGAACTGGCGCACGCGCTTGAACGCCGGGAAGTAGCCGTAG
>NZ_JAJFBP010000068.1 GCF_020697055.1 Panacagrimonas sp.
TGATGTACCACAAGATCTTTCGCATCCCGGTGCTGAACTTCATCTTCCGCACCGCGCGCACGATTCCGATCGCACCGGCGCGCGAGAACCCTGAGCTGCTGCAGAAGGCTTTCGTGGAGATCGAACGCGCGCTGCGCGACGGCGAGCTCGTCGGCATCTTTCCCGAGGGCGGGCTGACGCCGGATGGTGCGATACAGACGTTCAAGCCCGGCATCGAGAAGATGCTGGAGACCACGCCGGTGCCGGTCATCCCGATGGCGGTTCGCGGGTTGTGGTTGAGCATGTGGTCGCGCCGCGACTCCACGCTCGGCCGATCGCGCCTGCCGCGTCGCATCCGTGCCCGCATCGAGCTGATCGCGGCACCGCCGATGGACGGCACCACGCTGAAAGCCGCGGATCTCGAAGCCGAGGTGCGCGCGCTGCGTGGCGATCGCCCCTGAGCGGCGAGGTCGCGAACACCGCCGCCGTTCGCGCGGCCCACCACAGCGCATCGTAGAAATGACCCAGGCCTTGACTACTGAACATCGCTCACTTAGCTTTCTGAGCGTCGTTCATATATCTCACGCCACCGGAGGTCCCCGATGTCCCTGTTCTTCCGCATCCGCGAAATGGTCAGCGCGCATTCGCACCACGCGCTCGACGAGGTCGAAAACCCGCACGTGATGGCGCAGCAGATGCTGCGCGATCTGGGCGAGGACCTCGCCAGCGCCAATCGCGCGCTCGTCACCGCGCTGGGGGCGGAAAAGCACCTGCTGCGACAACAGCAGCAGGTGCAGGCCGAGGCCGCGGACTGGAACGCACGCGCCGAACGGATGCTGGTCACCAGCGGCGAGGCGCTCGCACGTCCGGCGCTGGAACGGGCCGTGTCCGCCCAAGCGCGCGCGATGGAACAGGAAAAGCCGCTGGAAATCGCCCAAAAAAGCGTGCAGCGCCTGCGCGAGCAGGTCGCCCGGCTGAAGTCGGAATGGGAGACCGCACGCCTGCGTTGCGCGCAGATCGCGGCCAACCAGAATGCCGCCGAGGCGGTGGGCGTCGCCAACCGCTTCGGCGACCAATACAGCCGCGCGATGCAGCGCGCCCAGCGTCTCGACCAGCTCTCGCGCAAATCGGCCGCCTTCGATTGCGAAGCCGAGGCTGCGGCCGAGTTGCTCGGCGAGCACGACAAGCTCGATCGCGAGATCGCGCGGGTCGATCAGGCCGCCGCGGTCGACGACGCGCTCGCTGCTTTGAAGGCCCGCATCGCGGAACGGATCGACACGCCCAAACCGGTTTCGTCGTGACACTTAAATGAACACTGATCACCCCGACCTCTCCGCGTTCCGCGTCATGCGCCTGGCGCTCATCACCGCGCTGTTCGCGATCGCATGCGGCCTTCCGGACAGTCTCGATGCGGTGCTCGCCGGCGTGCGGGCGCTGATCGTGGGCTGAAGTTCGTCTCTTCCCTTTCCTTCCCTCTCTCCCTCTTGCCACAGGAACCTTTCGCCATGGACACCCAGTTCGACTCGATGCGTCTCGACTCTCCTTCGTGGGTCTTCTTCGTGAAGATCAGCTTCGTCTCCGCGCTCGGCGGCATGCTGTTCGGCGTCGCGGTGATGCCGGTCGAGATCTGGATGCGCGGCTACATGATCCTGGGAACGCTGTTCCTCACCGGATCGACCTTCACGCTGGCCAAGACGCTGCGCGACCAGTTCGAGGGCAGCAAGATGATCAACAAGCTGGCGCAGGCGCGCACCGAGAAGTTGCTGAAGGAATACGGCGCACAGCCGGGGTGATCCGGCGAATCAGTCCGGCGCTTTGGCCGCCCGCAGGCCCGCGAGAAAGGTATCGACCAGGTGATCGCTCAACACGCGATAGCGGTCGGTGCCACTCCAGCGCAGCTTGCCGGTGACCGCGAGCACGCAGATGCCGTGCACACCGCTCCAGAGCGTCGTTGCGTTCAGGCGCAACGACGCTTCCGGGGCATCGGGAAGGTGCGGCGCGAGGCCGGACTCGACGAGCTCGAACATGCGCTTGATCCGGAGCTCCACCGCACGCGGGCGCGGACTGCCCACCGGCAGGCTGTGCTCGAACATCAGGCGCCAGCGCGCCGCGTGTTTCATTGCGTACTCGATGTAAGCCGCGGCGATCTCGCGGATCTGCAAACGCGGCGCCGGCGCCGATTCAATGGCGTCCCGCAGCGCCACGTACACCGCATCGGCCGTTCGCTCATTGACTGCGACCAGCAGCTGGTCCTGGTTCTCGAACAACAGATAGAGGTTGCCCACGGTGTAGCCGATCGCATCGGCCACCTTGCGCATCGTCAGCCCCGGCAGGCCCTTGCTCACGAGGATCAGCTCGGCGGCAGCGATCGCCATCTCGGTCTGCTGCTCTCGGGTGTGGAGGTTGCGGCGGCCCATGGAACTCCGCATTGATTAACGCGTACGCGGCAATTATGAACCATGTCCATTTGGTCGCGAATACTGGTAACGCCGATCCGCAGTAGATGCGTGGTGTCGGGGCTACCGATGTTCCCTGCTCAAAAAGAGACCGGGTCGCCGGCCGGAACCATCCGCCCGTCGGTGTCAGCGATTACTGCTCGATCACGTACTTCAGCTTGCGAGCCACGCAGTATTCGACGATTCGATCGATGATCAGCTGCTTGTCGGCAACCTCAATCGGAAGGCCTCGCGGAGAATGCCATCGAGCTACCGTGGACTCATGAATCACCCACACGTAAGACCTGGAGACGTCGGCGTCGAAGCCGACGTCGACAAATCTGCCGTCAGGGGCCTGATATCGGATCGCGTATCGATGAATCTCCGTCAGCGAGCTTCCGTCCGAAAACGTGTCACACGGACGAAACCTGCGCCGCCAGCGCGCCAGACGTGAGGCGAGGTTACGAAAGAGGTCAAGGAACATGGTCAATGGGTATCCCGCGCGCTCTGAGAATGGGCCTCTCGACGTAAACCCAAGTGGGGCGTGGCTCAAGTATTACAGCGGTGGCTCGACCGGTGGCATTCCGCGCGAACGTCGCACTTGCCCAGTCCCACATCCGTGGCGGGAACTTGAACAGCTTGGCCTCGTACTGGATCCAATTCATAAGCCGGCCACCCACCGTCTTATCGAGAGTGATTCCTAGCGTGCGGGCAATATCGAGGGCGCCTTTTTCGTATCCCGACCAAAACACCGACCGACTCCCCCCGCTGAACGCCAGGTTGACTCCTTTTGCCGTCGCACCCAAACCGATGCTGGCGCCGTCGACGATCTCCCAGGCGGTCATCTCCCCACCGTCCATCACGTTGGAGAGCCCCGTACCGAATTTATAGCCTGGCCACCAGTCGTACATGGCCTGCTCGAAGTCGGTGTCGCACACGCCGTGGCGGCACGCATTGAACAAGTG
>NZ_JAJFBP010000032.1 GCF_020697055.1 Panacagrimonas sp.
ACCTGCACGAAGATGTGCGGACGATCGTTGGCCTCCGACAGGATCTGCGCCTTGATGGCGGGGTCGCGCAGCTTGGCCAGGCGCTCCGCTTCGGGGAGTTCCGCCAGCGCGAGGAACGTGGGCCGCCGGTAGAACGGGCTCATGCTGGCCGGATGGCCCATCAGCACGCCGATCGGTCGCGAGATCACCTGGCCGCGGATATCCAGGCCTTCGGCCTGCGCGGTTTCGATGCGGCCGAGCTGCTTGCGCCAGAGTTCCGGATCCTGGTTCATGCCCTTGGGCGGGGCCTCGAGCGCGGCCAGCGTGAACGTGCCCTTGGCGCCGGTGCGGGCGCTGACGTCGCGCAGGATGCCGAACTCGGCGTCCGCGTCGACCCAGTCGGAGATGAACTGCAGCACGTGGCCCTTGTCGCCGGACAGGCAGCCCCCGAGCGCCTTCATCTCGGTGACCACCGCGCCGTGCGTGGGCACCGATTCGCCGGTGCTGCTGAGGTGAAGCATCGTGCGCGAGCTGGAGAACCCGATCGCGCCGGCATCCATCGCTTCCTTCACCAGCTTCTGCATGGCCGCGATGTCGTCCGACGTGGCCGCCTCGCGCTTCACGCCGCGCTGGCCCATCACGTAGACGCGCAGAGGGGCATGCGGCAGGAACGCGGCGACGTCGATGTCGCGCGGTTTTTCGGCGAGCGCGTCGAGGTACTGCGGGAAGCTCTCCCAGTTCCACTTGATGCCGGCAGCCAGCGCCGAACCCGGAATCTCCTCGACGCCTTCCATCAGCTGCACCAGTACCTCGCGATCCTCGCGCCGGCAGGGCGCGAAGCCCACGCCGCAGTTACCGAGCACGACGGTGGTGGTGCCCAGGTTCGAGGACGGATTGAGGTGCGAGTCCCAGGTGGCCTGGCCGTCGTAGTGCGTGTGCACGTCGACGAAGCCCGGCGTCACCGCCTTGCCGCTGGCGTCGATCACCTGCGCGGCGCTGCCGTCGATGCGCGACGCGATCCGGGCGATGCGGCCGTCCTTGATCGCGAGGTCGGCCCGGTAGGGCGCAGCACCGGTGCCATCGACGATCTGACCGGCGCGGATCAGGACGTCGTAATCGTGATGGGCCATGGCAATGCTCCTGCTCTTTTTCGGGTGCTCGCGCGGACCCCGATTTCTAGCCCATCGGTCGCCCCACTTCAAAGCGTGCGGGCCCTCGAGCTTGTGCCGGCCTGCTGTCCGCGCGGCCCAGCGTGGTGCGCTCCCGCGCGCGTTGCACGAACAAGGGGATGCGCGTTGCAGGCGCCCGCGCGGTGTCCATGGCCGCGCCTGCGGACTCGGCTTTACGCGCCGGTCCGCGACGCCGCGGTCGCGACGGCCGCGGTCGCCGCTGTCGGACTACGCCGCCCGCGGCAACGAGGGGGCGAGGTAATTTCTTATCTTTTCGACGGATGGCCCCGTCGCTTCGATGACGTGGCGCAGCTGCTCGTAGCTCAGGCTCAGCTCGCGACACCAGTAGATGAGGCTCAGCGGCTCCTCGATATCGATGCGATTGCCGTCGCGCCGGACCGTCTCTGCTTGTCCTTCCATGACACGCCCCTCCTTTGAACGGGGGCGCCCGCAGCATTCCGCGTGCCCGGGCAGGCTACCAGCTGGAACTGGCGCCGCCCCCGCCGGAACGGCCGCCGCCCGACGACGAGCTCCGCGACGAGCCCGACGACGACGACGAGGACCGCCGGCTCGCGTGGTAGGCCGGCGTGTAGCTGTAGCGGCCCCCGGCGTCCTGGACCAAGTGCCCCTTGCTCAGCAGGTCGACGCGTTCCTGGGCGACCTTGCGCAGGAACGCCTCATAGCGCTCGGGTGAGCCGTACTTGCGGCCGTTGAGCCAGGCGACCAGCAGCACCAGCAGCCCGGGGACGATCAGCGCGCCGTAATACACGGCCTTTTCGATCGCCGCGAGGAAGAACACGAAGACGCCGGGGTTCACCGTGAGAAACAGCGAGATGCCCAGCGTCTGCTTCCAGCTGCTGCCGGGTTTGGCATCGGCCGCCTTGTCGGCGTTGGCGACGTTCTCGTCGCCCTTCAGCGCGAGCACCGGGTGCTCCGCCAGCAGGCGGCGGCGGCGCATCGCGATCCACCATTTGTAGAAGGGCACGCCGAGCCAAACCGGCAGCAGGAACACGGCCCAGGCCTGCACGCCGCGGCTCCAGTTCTCCTCGTCGACCTGGCCGCCGCCATCGGCGGGGACCGCGGCGAGCTCCGCGATGGCCGCAGGATCCTGCTCCACCAACCGCGAGACGTAGCCGAACGCATCGACGATCGCGCCGGCGACGTCGCCTTCGCGCATCTTCGGCCGCAGGTAGTCGTCGAGCGCGTGTTTGGCGGCAAGGTCGGTGATCGTGCCCTCGAGGCCGTAGCCCACCTCGAGGCGCGATTGGCGCTCGGTCATCGCCAGCACCAGCAACAGCCCGTTGTCGACGCCGGCCTGGCCGAGCTTCCACTGCTCGAACGCGCGCACGGCGAGTTCTTCGATCGACTCGTCGCCGAGCGTCTCGACGATGTAGACCGCGCCCCAGATGTGGCTCGCCTCGCGAACGCGCTGGATCTCGGCGTTGACGCGCTCGGTGGCGGATGCGTCGAGCACATGGCCCGGATCGACCACGTTGGGCGTGAACGCGGGGATCGCAGCCGACCCGGCGTGCGCCGAGATGCCCGACACCAGCAGCAGGACGGCGATCAGCACGCGCATGGATGACCTCGCAGGACCGTAGCCCGGGGATTCGATCTTCCCATCCCGGGTTTCACCCGGGCTACGCCGCGATGTGCGTCACTTCACCGTTTGGTGATGCCGCCGAATGCCGAACGGGCCCCGTCGCGATGCGCGTCACTTCACTGTCTGGTAATGCCGCCAAACGCCGAGCAATCCCAGCGCCAGCAGGATGTGCACGCACACGACCGGCGGCCATCCCGTCAGGTAGATGATGTTGTTGGCCAGCCCACCCTTGAACGGCGCGCCGTCGAACGACAGCCCGCGCGTGCCCAACAGCGCGTTGAAGATCGTCGGGATCGTGAACAGCCACGCCGTGATCAGCGCCGACCAGAAGAACCACTTGAACTGCCCCGGCGACAGGCGGATGAAACGGCCGCCCGCGCCCCAGGCCATCAGCAGCAGGCCGTGGGTGATGCCTTCCATGTGCGCCATGCGCCAGGCGCGGCCGTCGTCGGGCAGCGAGATCGGGATGTCGATCGGGATCGGCCACAGCGCGATCTTGCCCAACAGCGTGAAGAACCAGATCCAGCCGATGAAGATCGCGAGGATCAGCAGCCCCACGCCGTTGAGGAACAGCACCGTGCGCATGCGCTCGGTCATCGAGTCGCCGGGAACGAGGGCTTGGTTCATTGGGCTCCAGTCAGTGCGATGGGTTCGGGTGCATCGAGACGGCGCGTGTCCAGGCGCAGCGCCGAACGGTCGCGCGCGAACAGCGCGGCCCAGGCGCGCGCCCACGGCGGATCGGACACCTGTCGCGGGTCGTAGCCCGGCAGCAGGATGCGCAGCAGTCGCGGCGTGATGTAGCCGAAGATCCGCGCCAGCAGCTTGGCCAGCGTCCAGCGCGAACGCCAGCTGTGCCACAGGCCGTCTTCCCTGAGCAGCGCCTGGTAGCCGCTGCGCGTGCGCAGGAAGATGTGGGTCAGCGCGAACAGCACGCCGCGCACGCGCAGAAAATAGTTGCCGTGCAGGTGATTGAACACGTCGTAGGTGACGTTCTTGTGCTCGATCTCCTCGACGAAGTGCCACAGCACCAGCGAGGCGACGCCGCTTTCGCTGTCGCCGAACAGGTATTCGCGATCGGACACCAGCATGTGTCCGATCACCAGCGCCATGCATTCGAAGCCCTCGGCGTAACCGAGGTTGAAGGCGAGGCTGCGCCGGGCTTCGAGGTCGGCGTAATCGCGCTGCAGGCGCGCCTCGAGCGCCTCGATGCATTGGTAGCCGCGCGCCTTGAGCTCGTCGTTGAACAGGCGGTGCTGCTTGTAGTGCGCGGCTTCCTGGCGAACGTAGGCGTCGAGGTCGGCCTGTAGTGCCGGATCGGTGATCTGCGGACGCGCGGCGCGCATGCTCTTGATCAGGTACGGCTCGAGGTACGGCATCGCCAGCGAGGCCGCGTTGACGATCTGCGAGAACTCCGGCTTGCCCGGATTCCAGTGGGCCTTCATCGCGGGCGGATAAAGAAAGTCCACCTGGCGCACCGTCATGCGAGCGCCGTTCTCGCCGGTCTGAGCGTTGGTCGTGGTGGCCATGTGAACGATCTCCTCGCGCCGCGGCCCCTTGTCGTTGTTGTAGAGGGCTCGCTCTAGAAGCCGATCGTTGGTCGCGCGGGGGGAGCCCGTCAATCCCCTTTTGAGGGGATGACCCGCAGGGCTCGGCGCTACGCGGCGATTTCGCTGCGGAAATGCCACACGCCTTCGACCTCGAGCATCAGGTCGGCGCGCGAGATGTCGCCGCGCAGCACCGCCAGCGGCACGGCCGGCTCGTTGAGCGCGACGCGCAGGCGATCGGGCAGCCGGGCCGCGTCGCGCTCGTCGCGCAGGTACAGGCGCAGGGCCGACGCGTGCCACGCGCCCTTGATCCAGCCCAGATCCTGTTTGGCGCGATCCAGCAGCGCGTGCAGATTGGCGACGATCTCGTCGAGCTGTGCCGGCGCATCGTGCGGATGCTGCGTTGCGTGTCCCACGACCGCCGCGGTGCCCGACACCAGCAGCGTGTGGCCCACGCGCGTGGCGCGCGAGAAGCTCGGGCTGATCGGGCCGTAGTCGCGCGGATAGCGGAACGCGCTGGTCTGGCGCGGATTCTCGATCTGCGATCCGCCCTGACGTCCGGCCAGGAAGCTCACGTACAGGCCCGGCACGCTCGAACCGATCGCGGTGGCGGCCGGCAGCGTGAACTCGAAACCCGGACTGGCGAACGCGCGATGACGGCCGACGCAGAACCGCCGGTAGCGCTCGAGGTCGCCTTCGCCTTCGTTGAACCGGTCGGTGTAGTTCCACATGCGCAGCAGGTACGGGTACTCGCTGCCGGAGACGAATTCGCGCACGCGTGAATAGGCATCGAACGCGGCGCCTTCGATGTCGTCGGATCGCGCGGCCTCGATCACGAGCTCGCCCATGAGCCAATCCGCGCCGCGGCGGATGCGCAGTCCTTCGCCCGCGTCCTGCTGGACGATGCCGTCGGATTGGCCGACCGACCACTCCTCGAGCAGCGGACCCTCGAGCAACGGCAGCGGCACCGCGAAGTCGGCCGCGCCGCCGTTGCCGAACGTGAACGCGACCAGCGGCACGGCACCGGCGTCGCGGGCGGACGTCGCGGTGTCGAGCCGGATCGGGGCGGCGGAGGGCGACAGGGTCATCGACGAATCGATTAGAGGATGCGACGGCGCTTGAAGAACAGCAGCAATCCGCCGGCCACCGCGGCCAGCAGACCGAGCACCATGAAGTAGCCGTATCGCCATTCGAGCTCGGGCATGTATTTGAAGTTCATGCCGTAGATGCCGGTGATCAGCGTCAGCGGGAAGAAGATCGCCGACAGCACCGTCAGGCCCTGCACGATCTTGTTGGTCCGGTGCGCCACCGAGGAGAAGTGCAGCTGCACCGCGATCTCGATGTCGCGCTGCACCGCATCGGCGTGCATCGAGACGCGCCCGATGTGCTCGCGCAGATCGTTCAGGCGGATGCGCTGGTTCTCGGAGAGTTCCATGCGCATCTCGCGACGCCAGGTGTCCAGCGCATCGATGTTCTTTCCGCACATCAGCTCGAGCCCGTGCGCCTGCTTGCGATAGGCCATCAGCTGCTGCCAGTCCGCAAACGGGCTCTTCGGGTCGATCAGCTCGTCGCTGATCGCTTCCAGCCGGTGCTCGAGCTCGTCGGTGATCATCATGTAGCGATCGACCATGATGTCGAGGATCACGTGCACCAGGCCGAACGGCGTCGACGGGAAGCGCAGCTTGGTTTCGCAGAACTTGCGCTTGACCGATTCGAACGACTCGTTCTGCGGCGAGCGCACCGAGATCAGCAGGTGATCGAACATGAAGAACGCGGCCGACTTGGGCACGATCATCTGCTGCGAGTCCAGCGTGACCGGGGTCAGCGCCTGGAACACCAGCATGTCGTAATCCTCGGTGCCGTCCGAGTACGAGGGGTGATTCTCGTTGAGGCTGTCGGAGACGTGCTCGACGTTGATCTGCATGCCCGTGAGGCGATGTGCCTCGTCGGTCCAGTCGACCGTCTCGTCGCGCGTGAAGTCGATCCAGACGAAGCCTTCGTCGGGCAGGTGCTCGATGGAATCCAGGCGCGTGGGAATCACGCCCTGGCGGCTGAACTGGAAAATTTGCATGGGTGAGCCGGGATTTCAGGAAGCGCCGGTGGCGCTTCCTGCCCGGCGAACGGGCGGGGCCAGGGCCCCCGCCCCGGGCCGGCCCAACGTCACTTCAAGAGATCCTCGATGGCCTCGCGCTCTTCGCGCAGCTCCTTCTCGGTGGCGTCCATGCGGCCGCGCGAGAACTCGTCCACCGACAGGCCCTGCACGATCTCGTACTGGCCGTTCTTGCAGATGCAGGGGTAGCCGTAAACGATGCCCGGCTTGATGCCGTAGCTGCCGTCCGACGGAACGCCCATCGACACCCACTTGCCATTGGAGCCCAGCACCCAGTCGTGCATGTGATCGACCGCGGCCGAGGCGGCCGAAGCGGCCGACGACAGGCCGCGCGCCTTGATGATCGCGGCGCCGCGCTGCTGCACGACCGGGATGAAGTCCTTCTCGATCCAGTTCTGGTCGACCAGCGACTTGGCGGGCTTGCCCTTCACCGTGGTGTGGCTGATGTCGGGGTACTGCGTGGAGCTGTGGTTGCCCCAGATGATCATTTTCTCGACGTCGGTGCCGTGCGCGCCGGTCTTGGCGGCGAGCTGGCTCACCGCACGGTTGTGGTCCAGGCGCACCATCGCGTGGATCTGCCTGGGATCCAGGCCGCCCTTGGACGCGGCGGTGGCCGCGATCAGCGCGTTGGTGTTGGCGGGGTTGCCGACGACCAGCACGCGCACGTCCTTCGAGGCCTTGGCGGCGAGCGCCTTGCCCTGCGGTCCGAAGATGCCGCCGTTGGCGGTCAGCAGGTCCTTGCGCTCCATGCCGGGGCCGCGCGGACGCGCGCCGACCAGCAGGCCGTAGTCCGTGCCTTCGAAGGCGCTCATCGGATCCGAGTGCGCCTCGATGCCCGCCACCAGCGGGAACGCGCAGTCGTCGATCTCCATGATCGTGCCCTTGAGCTTCTCCTGGACTTCCGGCACCGGCACTTCGAGCAGCTGCAGGATCACGGGCTGGTCCGGACCGAGCATCGAGCCGTCTGCGACGCGGAAGATGAGCGAGTAGGCGATCTGGCCGGCGGCGCCGGTGATGGCGACCTTGACGGGCTTTTTCATGCGGGGAAGCTCCGGGTGACGTGAAGGGGGCGAAACGGGGCGCCGGAGTTTAGCCGGACCCCGCCCGGACGCCTATCGGCCCGCAGAATCCGGCTGTTGCGGCTCGCGCATCACCACCGGCAGCAGCGCCGTGGCGACCCGCCGCGAACCGGCGGCCGACAGGTGGCCGTTCTCGTCACGGTAGAGCGGGCGGCCGTCGTTCAGGCCGACGCAGCGCTGCGCATCGCAGAACAGCGGCGTCGGGTCGAACAGCTCGACGTCGGCGAATTCCGACGCGACCGATCGGACGATCTTCCAGTGCTGGAGGTTTCGCGCCTCGACGTCGGCACGCGGCACCGCGCAGTCCGGCTTTCGGATCGAACGCGTCATCCAGGGCGCGCGAATGGCGAGGCACAGCTTGGGATCGAACCCGAGTTCGGGCACGTCGACGGACAGGATCACGTGTTTGCCGGCCGCCTGCAGACGCGACAGCGTCGCACGCAAGGCGAACGCGAAGACCTCGGCGTTCGATGCCGCGGCAGGCAGTGCGCGGGTCGCGAGCCGGGTGTTCTTGTCGGCCTCGGCGTCGCCGAATCCGCTGCCGGTCACGGCGGCCGCGCCCCGAAAGCTCAGGATCACCGTTCGGATCTCCTGCGCGGCCAGCACGTGCTCCAGCACCGGTTTCATGACCCGTTCGCAACCGAAATCCCGGCCCTTGGCGTTGCGCTTGATGACGTCGAAGAAGGGCAGGCAGCCTGGTCGTCCGAGCAGCACCAGGGTGTGCGGTCCCGACTCGAACGCGGGCGCCAGGCCCGCGTAGAGATGGTGCGCATGCGAGTCGCCGACCAGCGCGACGCCGGCGACGCCCGATCCGGCGCGCAGACAGAAGTGGCCGGCGACGAACGGGTGATTTTTCACGCAGGCGCGCGTTCTCAATGGTGGGCTGGCCTCGCGTTCCATCCGCAGCAGGTCGGCGGTGCGGTCCGGCATGCCCCCGGAATCCTGCGCGTGCTTCGCGGGCGGAACGATGGACGCGAGCAGCACGCACAGCGCGGCGGTGACCCCCCAGTGCCGAACGCGGCGGACCAACCGTTCCGGTCCTCGATAGGTCGCCCACGCCAGCCCGAGCGAAAGTCCGACCACCGCCAGGCGCGACGCCGCCGAAGCCTCGCCGCCCTCGACGATCCGCAGCAGCGACAGCAGCGGCCAGTGCCATAGGTACAGCGGATAGCTGATCAGGCCGATCCCGACCGCCGCGCGGTTGCCGAGCACGACCCGGTTGGGGCCCGCATCGGCGCCCGCCGCGATGACCAGCGCCGCGCCCACTACCGGCAGCAGGGCCGGCCAGCCGGGGAAGGCAGACTCCGGATCGAACACGACCGCTGCGATGGCGATCAGCAACAAGCCGCTCGTGGACAGCGCCGCACCGGGGACGCGGCGCAGCGATGACGACGCCTTGGCGCTGCGCGCGAGCTCGGCCAGCGCGCAACCCACCATGAGTTCCCAGAATCGATGCTGGGGGAGAAAGAACGCGGCGGTGGGATCGTCGCGGACGGCGAGCTGCGCCGCGACGAACGAGCACACGCCGAGCACGGCGATGACGGCCAGCCGGGGCACGCGCAGCCGCCAGCCGAGCCACATGAGCACCGGGTACGCCAGATAGAACTGTTCCTCCACGCCCAGCGACCACAGGTGCAGCAGCGGCTTGAGATCGCTGCGCGTGTCGAAGTAGCCGGCCTCCGACGCGAGCTTGAAGTTCTCGAGAAAGGCCGCGCTGTAGCGTAGATGCTCGCCCAGGCGCTCCAGTTCGTCGGGCAGCAGGAGTCCGTACCCCAGCAGGCCCGTCACCGCGAGCACCAGGATCAGGGCGGGAAAGATGCGGCGGATGCGTCGGGCGTAGAACGTCCGGAAGCTGAAGGTTCCGCGATCCAGTCCCGAGAAGATGATCGACGAGATCAGGAATCCCGAGATCACGAAGAAGACGTCGACGCCGATGTAGCCACCGGGCAACGCGGACGGAAACGCATGGAAGACGACGACCGTGACGATCGCGACGGCGCGCAGCCCGTCGACGTCGGGGCGATAGGTCGAATCAGCCGACAACGCGCATCGGATGGACCTCGACGTGAGGGCGTCGACGCGGACGCTATCAGAAGTCCAGGTCCAGGGCCCCGCACAGCCAGTCGAGCATCGCCTCCATCAGGACGTAGCGGGCCATCAACTGCTTGACCAGGTCCGGCCGCAGCAGGATCGCGTCGTCGATCGACGTCGAGGCGATGAAGTCCTTGCGCTTGAGGTCCTCGATCAGCTCGTGCGCCGGGTCGTAGCCCTTGGGCGGACGCACCAGCGCATCGCCGTCGAGCTCGAAGACCTTGCGGAACTTCGGATCGCGCGTGGCCTTTTTCCAGCTCGCGGGGTTGCTGACCATGTAGTCGCGGATGCGCCGGGTGGTCTCCGACTGCGGATGCCAGATCCCGCCGCCCATGAAGCAGCGGCCGGGTTCGACGTGCAGGTACAGGCCCGGTGCATCGAGCCGTCCGGGCGCACCGCCGGAGGCGTCGTTGCGCGCCGCCTTGGTCGCCGCGGCGTGTGAGAAGTACATGCCGATATGGGTCTTGTACGGGCTCTTGTCGCCGGCAAAGCGCGTGTCGCGATGGATGCGGAACAGCGAGCCGCCGACCGGCTTGGCCACCGCGGTGAGCTGCGCGCTGATGTCCTTGAACGGATCGGCCAGATCCGTGATCAGGCGCAGCGCCGGCCCGCGCACGCAGGCCTCGTAGCGCGCCTTGTTCTGCAGGAACCAGTCGCGGTTGTTGTTGCGCGCGAGCTGGCGCAGGAACTTGAACGTCTCGTCGCTGAAGTAGGGGCCGGCCTTGGCCATCTCGCGATTTCCGGTGCAGGTATGAGCGCGCCGAGGATGCCGTCCGCAAGGCGCTGCGCCAAGATGTGTGGACGCGTAGTGGAGATCGGTGACCCATGAGAGCACCCGGCGACGGCTCGGACTTCTGGCGCGTGCCCGGCCTGGTCTTGCTGATCTTCAGCGTGCCGTGCCTGCTCGGCGCCATCTACATGGTCGGACGCTCGCTGTGGTTCATCGGGCTGGCCGACGAAGCGCGGGGCCGCGTGGTCGAGGTCTCCGGCGGCACGCCCGCGCTGTCGGTGGAGTACCGGACGCACGCCGGGCAGACGCGGGTGGTTCGCACCGCGGGTTCGGATCTGTACGCGAACTACGTCGTCGGCGACGCGCTCACCGTCTACTACGACGCCGACGAGCCCAGCGATGCGCGCGCGGACCTGTTCGTGGAGATGTGGCTGCTGCCGATCGTGCTGGGCGTGATGGGCGTGTTCCTGTTCGTGCCGACGTTCTTCTTCGTCACGGCGTGGTGGAAGGAGAAGGAGGAACGCCGCGCCGACCTGGATCGCAACGGGCAGTGGATCGATGCCGAGTACGCCGGCGTGCGTCAGGAAGGCGCCCGCTTCGTGCTTCGGGCGCGCTGGCGCGGCCATCTCTTCGAGAGCGCGCCGCAGATCCGGAACCCGGAGGCGTACGCGCGCGGGCGAAAGGTGAGCGTGCTGATCGATCCGCGGCGGCCGGATCGTTATCGGGTCGAGGTGCCGGGAGCCGAGTGAGGGCCCTCGCCCCAGTCCCTCTCCCCGCACGCGGGGAGAGGGAGTACAGCGCCGCCTCATGTTCCCTCTCCCCGTGGGCGCGATAGCGCACCGACGGCGAATCGGAAATCCGCGACGCTGCAATCCCGGTCATCCCCGCGCCTCGTCGCGGGCGGCCTCGATTCGATCACCCCATGCAAAGCGCCCCCCGCACCAAAGCCGACGTTCAGACCCAGCCGCTGCGGCGCGTCGCGCCCGTTCTCGACGTTCCCGAAATCGGCGCGCCCGAACCCGCGAGCCTCGATCTCGCGCTGGATCGGAGCCAGGCGGTCAAGGAAAAAATCGACGACGTGGCGCTCGAGCTCGAGTCGACCAACCAGTCGGTCAAGGAACGCATCGCGGCGGGGATCTCGACGCTGCCCGCAACGGAGTCGCTGGATGAGGGCGAGCGGCTCGAATCGAGCGTCAAGCAGGTCGCCGTCGATGTCGAGGAGGTCAACGAGGCGCTGTCGCAGGGCATCGAGCAGCTGGCGGACACGGAGTCCGCACTGGCCGACGTTCGCGAGACGCT
Organism: Panacagrimonas sp.; assembly: GCF_020697055.1. GTDB lineage: Bacteria > Pseudomonadota > Gammaproteobacteria > Nevskiales > Nevskiaceae > Panacagrimonas. Next base: position 11,605 of record NZ_JAJFBP010000032.1, read on the forward strand.
GCTCCAGACCGAAGACGCGCTCGCCGGTTCGCAGCGCGAGGAAGAGCAGTCGCGCCACCGGGCGCTGCACGACGGCCTGACGGGCCTGCCGAACCACGAGCTCTTCGCGGATCGCCTGACGCAGGCCATCGCGATGAGCGAGCGCCACGGATGGAAGCTCGCGGTGATGTTCGTCGACCTCGACCGTTTCAAGCAGGTCAACGACGTCCACGGCCACGCCGCGGGCGACGCGGTGCTCAAGGAGATGGCGCAAAGGCTGATTCGCCACTCGCGTGACGAGGACACCGTCTGTCGCCTCGGCGGCGACGAGTTCCTGATCCTGCTGATCAACCCGCAGGGCGACGGCGCGCCGGAGCGGATCGCGCGATCGATGCGGGACGTGCTCGGCGCGCCGGTCGAGGCGCGGGGCCTTTCGTTGAGCGTCGGATCGAGCATCGGCATCGCGTGCTTCCCGCAGGACGCGACCAGCGTCGCGCAGTTGATCGCCCGTGCGGATGCGGCGATGTACCGCGCCAAGCGCACCGGCGTCGGCGTGGTGTCGTGCAGCGACCTCGACCCGGCCGACGCGCCGGGCAGCCCGCATCCGGTCGGGACCGTGCCGATCGAGGGCATGCTCGCGCGGGGCTAGGAAGCGCCCGGACGCCGGGTGTCGCAAAAAAAGCCGCAACCCACGAAAAAGGCCTGCCCGCGTCGCCGCGGACAGGCCTCGACACCCGGATCCTTACGCCGCCTTCTTCTGCGCCGGCGCGGCCATCATCTTGCGCAGCTGCGGCATGACCTCGGCCGCGAACAGCCGCTGGCTGCGCTCGCACTGCTCGAACGGCAGGCCGGCGTAGCTGAACACCGTGTTGAGCGAGTAGTCGCCGATCAGGTCGCGCCAGCGCGCGTAGTTGGCGAGCACCTTTTCCGGCGTGCCCCAGCTCTGCGCGTTGCGATACGCCTCGGCCGAGGCTTCCAGGCCGAACTGGCGGATCAGCGCGGCGCCTTCACCGTAGCTCTTGTAGCCCTTGGTGTTGTCGAAGTGCGTGCCGGTGAACTCGTAGTGCTTGCACACCGACAGGAAGTACTGCGCGATGTACTCCTTGGAGACGCGCTCGGCCTCGGCCATGTCGGTGTCGACGTAGCAGAAGTCGGTCAGCACGGGCGGCGGGGCTTCGCGGCCGTGGATCTCCTTGAACATCTTCTTGTAGCGCAGGATCTCGGGCGCGTGCTTGCTGATGTCGTACTGGATGAAGCTGGTCATCGTGGCGCCGAGCTTGGCGGCGACGTCGACCGAATCCGGCGACATCGCGACGCAGAACAGGCGGTCCTTGATGCTGCGGCTGGGCTTGGGCCGGATCTCGGCGCGCGGCTGCGGGTAGAACTTGCCATTGCCTTCGACGAAGCCGGTCTCGAGGCCCTCGATGATCATCGGCGCGGCTTCGTCGAAGCGCTCGCGCGCCTCGTTCATGTCGATGCCGAACTGGCGGTATTCCATCTTGGCCAGGCCACGGCCCATGCCGAACATCATGCGGCCGCCCGACAGGTGATCGAGCATCGTCATCTTCTCGACCACGCGCAGCGGGTTGTTCCACGGAAGGATCACCGCGCCGGTGGCGAGCCTGATCTTCTTGGTGCGGCCGGCGAGATAGCTCAGCGCCTGGATGTTGTCCGGGCACATCGAGTAGTCGTCGAAGTGGTGTTCGGCCATCCAGATCGAATCGAAGCCGAGGTCTTCACAGCGTTCGAGCAGCGCGAGTTCGTTCATGAACATCTGCTCGTCCGTCATGTTCTTGTGCCAGTTCTGGAATACGCCCAGTACGCCGATGTCCATGTGCCGCTCTCCTTGCGTATGTATGTATCTCTGTCGCTGCCGATATGGCGGACCGGTCGGCAGCCTGCCAACTCGATCGGTGATTTCCTTGCGTCCAGCTGCCGGTGCAACGGGCGGACGAGGGGCTCCGGGATGCTAGGACGGGGCTTTGCAACCGGCCTATCAGGGCAAATCCCCATGGCCCGGGGCGGTTGGCCGGATTGACGGCGTCCAAGGGTGGGATAATGCCGGCCCCGTTGCCGTAAACCCCGGTCGTTTCGCGCACATGTCCATCGAAGCCGTACCCGTTCTCGATCTGCGCACGGCGAGCCGCAAGGCGGATGCCTCGCCCGGCGCCAAGGCGCGCCTGGAGTCCAACAAGCTGGCCAAGCGCCTGCGGCGCGAGGTCGGTCGGGCGATCCAGGACTACCGGATGATCGAGGACGGCGATCGCGTGATGGTGTGCCTGTCCGGCGGCAAGGACAGCTACACGATGCTCGACGTGCTGCTGCAGCTGCAGGCCAAGGCGCCGGTGCGCTTCGAGATCCACGCGGTGAACCTGGACCAGAAGCAGCCCGATTTCCCGGCGCACGTGCTGCCCGGGTACCTGGCCTCGCGCGGCGTGGCGCACACCATCCTCGAGCAGGACACCTACTCGGTGGTCAAACGCAACATCCCCGAAGGCAAGACGATGTGTTCGTTGTGCTCGCGGTTGCGGCGCGGCGCGCTGTACACCTTTGCGCACGAGCAGGGCTTCACCAAGATCGCGCTGGGTCATCACCGCGACGACATCCTCGCCACGTTCTTCCTGAACCTGTTCTTCGGCGGGCGCATGGCGGCGATGCCGCCCAAGCTGCTGTCCGACGACGGCCGCAACGTCGTGATCCGTCCGCTGGCCTACTGCCGCGAGGACGACGTCGCCGCGTACGCGAGCGAAAAGGCCTTCCCGATCATCCCGTGCAATCTCTGCGGCTCGCAGGAGAACCTGCAGCGCAAGCAGGTGCGCCGGATGATCGATGCGTGGGAGCGCGAGCATCCCGGTCGCAGCGAGATCATCTTCAAGGCGCTGACCAACGTGGCGCCTTCGCAGCTGGCCGATGCGACGCTGTTCGATTTCGCCGGGCTCGGGCGCGCCGGCGACGGCAACAAGATCCCCGGTACGCCGGAAAACTGGCTGATGCCGGATACCGACTGACCGAAGACGAGGGCGACTTTCATGTTTCGCGATCCGTCCCGCCTGTACTTCCTGTTCGACTTCATCTCGCACAACGCGTATCTGGCCTGGGGCCGCGCGATCGGGATCGCCGCGCGTCACGGCCTGACGTTCGAGCCCGTGCCGGTGGTGTTCGGCGCGATGCTCTCGGCGCACGGCCAGGTCGGTCCGGCCGAGATCCCGCCCAAGAGCCGCTGGATGCTGCGCGACGTGCTGCGCAAGGCCGCGCTGCTGAAGCTGCCGATCGCGCCGCCGCATTCGCATCCGTTCAAGTCGCTCGTGCCGCTGCGCTGGGCGTGCTGCGAGTCGCTCGATCCCGCGGCGCGCATCCGCCTGATCGAAGCGCTGTGGTGCGCCACCTGGGCGCAGGGCCGCGAGGTGTCGGATCCGGCGGTGGTGGCCGAGGTCGCGCGCGACGCGGGTTTCGATGCCGCGGCGCTGGCGATCGAGGTCGAGAGCGAGGCGGTCAAGCAGCGCCTGCGCGGCAACACCGAAGCGGCGCTGGCCGCCGGCGCGTTCGGCGTGCCGACGGTGTTCGTGCAGGGCGGCGAACAGATGTTCTGGGGCTACGACGATCTGGCGTTCCTAGAAAAGCAGCTCGACGGCCGCGATCCGCTGGGTCCGGCATACGACTTCACCGCCTGGATGCAGGTGAAGCCGAGCGTGCAGCGACGGCGCTGATGCGGCTGCGCTGGCTGCTGCCGCTGGGATGGCTGCTGGCGTCGACGACGCCGTCGCATGGGGCCGATGTCGATGCGCCGTTCCTGTGGAAAGTGGCGGGCGGTGGCACCACGCACTACCTGCTGGGCTCGATGCACCTGATGCCGGGCTCGGCGTATCCGCTGCCCGCATCGATCGAACGCGCCTACGCGCAGACCCGCGGCCTGATCCTCGAGACCGATCCGGCCGCGCTCGAGGCACCCGAGCTGCAGGCGCGCATGGTCGACGCCGGCGTCACCGGTCGTGGCCTGCTCCGGGAGATCGACGCGGAACTCTACGCGCGCGTCCGGCGCCAGGCCGAGGCCAGCGATCTGCCGCCGACGGTGTGCGACCGCTTCAAGGCCTGGTTCTGCGCGCTGAGCCTGACGCTGTACGAATTCCAGCGCGCGGGCATGGAGCCGCGATTCGGCCTCGATCAGCATTTCTATCGTCGTGCGCTGGCCGATCGCCGGACGGTGTCCTGGCTCGAGGAAGCGGACACGCAGTTCCAGCTGTTCTCGAACATGGACGCGAAGATCTCGGCGCAGTTCCTCGCGTCCTCGCTCGACGATCTGTCGCAGGAGCAGTGGAAGCCCCGGGCCCTGCTCGAGGTCTGGCGCAACAACGATTCGCCGGCGCTGGCGGCGCTGCTGGTTTCCACCAAGGACGAGTTTCCGCAGACCTATGCACGACTGCTGGCCGATCGCAATCGCGCCTGGATGCATACGCTGGTCGATCGCCTGCAGGGCCGCACCCCGCAGCTGGTGGTGGTGGGCGCGGCGCACCTGGTGGGCCCGGACAGCGTGGTGGCGATGCTCCAGGGCCATGGCCTGACGGCGCAGCGGGTCGACCCGACGCCCTAGCGCCGGGTACGGGCACGCGGCTTGCGATACCCGGCGCATGGACTTCTTCGATTTCGACTTCGATTTCGGCGACTGCGTGAAGGTGGTGCTCGCGAGCATCTTTCTGCTCGGTTCGGTGCAGCTGCATGCGGTGGTCAACGATCGGGCCTCGGACGCCGAAGCCCGCGCCATGAAGATCCAGCAACTGGCGCCGGCGCGTGCATTCGATCGTCCGGTCGTGCAGGTGGAACGCAACCCCGGGACATAACCCGCTGGGCCGATCACGCCATCGCCGACACGGTGCGACGTGCCGTACGCCGACGCGGGATGCATCGCGGTGAGCATCCCGACCTGTGCGCGTGGCCGCTCGCGCGCGTGATCCGGGCCCGCACCGCCCCCCGTTAATATCGCCGGATGATCCGGCCCCGGCCCCGCTTCGTCGCGCGGGCAGCTGCACTCCTGCTAGCCCTGACCGCCGCGGCCGCGGCCGCGGGTGTGCGCGTCGAGATCGAGGGCCTGACCGGCGACGAGCAGGACAACGTGCGTTCGCGTCTGAGCCTGCGTGTGCGCGCCGAGAAGGAGACGCTCGACCCGGCACAGGTGCGGCGCCTGCACGAGCAGGCACCCGACGACATTCGCGGCGCGTTGCAACCGTTCGGCTACTACGAGCCGAAGATCGAGTCCACGCTCGAAGGCAGCGCGCCCGATTGGGTCGCGCGCTATCACGTCGAGCTCGGTGCGCCGACGCGGGTGAGCGTCATCGAGACGAAGTTCGAAGGCCCCGGTTCGGGTTTCGATCCGCTGGAGGACCGGCTGCGGCGCATCCCGCTCAAGCTCGACGAGCGCCTGAAGCACGCCGATTACGAGGCCACCAAGAAGCGCATGAGCGACGCGGCGCTGGCCAACGGTTTTCTCGATGCGCATTGGGCGGTTTCGGAGCTGCGCGTGCAGCCCGAGAAGCACGAGGCGCAGGCGATCCTGCACCTGGAGACCGGGCCGCGCTACTTCTTCGGGCCGGTGAGCATCGAGCAGGAAGGCCTGGATCCGGCGTTCGTACAGCGCTACATCGACATCCACCCGGGCGCGCCGTTCGATCCGCAGAAGCTGCTCGACCTGCAGTTCCGGCTGTCGGACCTGGGCTATTTCCAGGCGGTGGAGATCGATCCCCGGCGCGACGAGGCCGACGCGCAACGCCGGGTGCCGGTCTACGTGCGCACCACGCCGCGGCCGCGCACGCGCTACGACTTCGGCGTGGGCTACGGCACCGACACCGGCGCGCGCGTGTCGCTGGGCACCGACTGGCGCCGGCTCAACCGCCTGGGCCACACCATCAACACGGACTTCCGGCTCTCCGAGATCAAGAACACGCTCGGCGCCAAGTACAACATCCCGCTCGGATCCGAGCCGGGCGAAAGCCTGAGTTTCAACAGCAGTATCGAGACCGAGAAGCTCGAGGACGGCGACACGCGCAAGTACACGATCGGCGCCGCGCTCAACCGCCGGCCGGGTGACTGGACGCGCAAGCTCTACGTCGAGTTCGCGCACGAGGAATCCGATTTCGGCGAGCAGTTCACGACCGCCGACCTGCTGACGCCGGGCTTGGCGCTGACGCGCAGCGTCGCCGACGACCCGATCTATACGCGCAAGGGCTGGTACGTGTTCGGCGACGTCCACGGCGCGCTGAAGAACGCCCTTTCCAGCACCAGCTTCCTGCAGGTGCGCGGCGTCGCGCGCGGCGTGTACTCGCCGCTGTGGCGCCTGCGGTTCATCGCGCGCGCGGAAATGGGCTGGAGCATCGTCGAGCAGTTCGGCGAGCTGCCCGCGTCGCAGCGCTTCTTCGCCGGCGGCGATCAGAGCGTGCGCGGCTACGCCTACCAGTCGCTGGGTCCGCGCGACTCCGGCGGCAACGTCGTCGGCGGCAAGTACCTCAGCGTGTTCAGCATCGAGTCCGAATACCGCGTGTGGGGCAACTGGGGCGCGGCGGCGTTCATCGATGCAGGCGGTGCCGAGGACGATCCGGGGCCGACGCTGAACAAGGCCGTCGGCATCGGCCTGCGCTACCGCGCGCCGATCGGCAGCCTGCAGCTGGACCTCGCGCATCCGCTCGACGGCGACGAGTCGCCGATCCGCGTGCACATCGGCGTAAGGGTCGGCGTCTGATGCGCGCGCTGGGCATCGTGATCGCCGTGCTGGGCGTGCTGGTCACCGGCATGCTCGCCGGGCTGTGCGTGTTCTCGTGGTGGCTGGTGGGTACGCAGGCCGGCGCGCGCTTCGTGTTCGACTGGGTGCCGCGCGCGCATCTGGCGGAGTTGCGCGTGCGGACCGTCGAAGGACGGCTGCTCGGTCCGCTTCGCATCGAAGGGCTCGAGCTCGAGGTGCCGGGCGCGCAGATCGAACTGGATCACGCGACCCTCGCGTGGTCGCCGCTGGCGTTGTGGCGTCGCCAGGCGCGCGTTGCCGAGCTCGGTGCCGGCACGCTGGTGATCCACCTGCGCGAGCGCGACGACGAGCCGCCCGACGACACGCCGCCGCGCGTGCCGCACCTGCCGCTGGCGGTGATCGTCGAGCGCGCGCATCTGGCGCGACTGGAAATCCATCTGCCGCCGCCGGATTCACCGGAAGAAGAACGGCCGCCGCCGCAGATCGTCGAGCAGGCGCTGGTCGAACGTTTCGAGTGGGACGGACCGCGCTTCGAGGTCGCACGTCTGGGCGGACGCCACGCACTGGTGGGCGCGATCGAGCTGTCGGCCAAGGCCAGGCTCGCGCCGGTCACCGTGGAGATCGAGTCGCTGACGCTGATCGAGCGTGACGCGCAGCAATCCGCGACGCCGCTCCGGCTTCAGGCGAGCGGCCGCGTGCAGATCGACGATGCGCCCTCGCAGCTGGCGCTGGCGTGGACCGGCCTGCGTTGGCCGCTGTCGGGCGCGCCGCAGGTGATCAGCCGCCAGGGACAACTGGATCTCGACGGCACGCGAGACGACTTTCGCGCGCGCGGCGCGTTCGGGCTGGGCGATCGCGGCACGGTGAAGGGCCAGGGCCGCTACGCCGCCGAGCAGATCCAGGCCGACCTGCAGTGGACCGATCTGACCTGGCCGCTGCAGGACGAGCCGCCGCGCATCCGCAGCGGCGCGGGCACGATCAACGTCGAAGGCACGCCCGCGGCGTATCGCTACGCGCTCGACGGGCGCCTGGCCGCCGAAGGCCGGGAAGGCGTGGCCAAGGCCAGCGGCAGCGGCGGCCTGGATCACGTGGTGCTCGATCAACTGCAGCTGCGCGTGGCCAAGGCCACCGCCGACGGACACGCGCGCGTCGCCTGGTCGCCGCAGGTGGTCATCGACGCGGACCTGCGCGTGCGCAACCTCGATCCGGGCCTGATCGCGCCGGAGTGGCCGGGCCGCATCAACGGCCGCGTGCGGGCGCGCACGCAGTTCCCCGATGGCCAGCCGCCGCGCGTGGAATTCGACGCGCAGCTCGCCGACTCGCGCTTGCGCAACTGGCCGCTGGCGCTCGAGACGCGCGGCACCGCGATCGGTTCGAGCGTGCGCCTGGATGCGCTGCGCGCCAGCAGCGGCCAGACGCGGCTCGAAGGTCGCGGCCAGGTCACACCACCGTTCGATGCGCAGGCGCGGCTCGACAGTCCGGATCTGGCGGCGCTGTGGCCCGGTCTGAAAGGCCGCGCCGGCCTGGAGCTGCGCCTGCAGGGGCCGCTCGATCGGCCGCACGTCGTGGCGCGCGGGCAGGTGGAACAGTTCGAGTACGAGACGATCACGATCGAACGCGTCGAGTTCGACGGCGACGTCGATCTGCCCGGCGCGTGGAGGCTGGAGCTGGACGTGCGCGGGGTGAAGGGGCCGGTCGAGATCGAGCAGGCGCGCGCGCGCGTCGACGGACGTGCCTCGGCGCACACGCTCGAGCTCGACGTGCAGGCCGAACCGGCGCAGATCGACTGGACATTTCGTGGCGCATACGACCTTGCGCGCCGCGCGTGGCGCGGCGAGCTCGTCGCGGGTCATCTGCAGCCCACCGGCCTGCCGCGCTGGACGCTGGAAGAACCGGCCGCGCTGCGCGCCGATGCCCGGCGCGTGCAGCTCGAGCCCGGCTGCTGGCGCGCCGGCGATTCGCGCGTCTGCGCGCAGGGCCTGCGCGAGGCCGATCGGCTGCGCGGCGCGTTTCGCGTCGAGCAGCTCGACTTCGCGTACTTCGCATCGTTCCTGCCCAAGGGCTGGGGCCTGACCGGCGGCGTCGACGGCACCGGCATGGTCGAGCTGCGCGACGGCCGGCTGTCGGAGGCGCGGGCGGACCTGTCGACCGATCCGGTCGAGGTGCATCGCGACGGCCAGCTGCTGCTGCGCGCCGATCGCGGCACCTTGCTGATGGAGGAGGTCGCGGGCCGCGTGGTGGCCCGCGTGCGCCTGCCGCTGCAGGGCGGCACCGTGCTGTTCGACGGCGAGATCGCGCCGGGCCAGGGCGACTACGCGACGCGCCCGCTGCAGGGACATCTCGAGGTCAAGCTCGACGACCTGGGTTTCCTGCGCGTGGCGGGCGACGAGATCCGCCGGGTCAGCGGACGCATCGAAGGCAACATGGACTGGAGCGGCACGCTGCAGCAGCCGCAGCCGCGCGGCGAGCTGCGACTGGAGGACGGCGAGCTCGATCTGACCACGCCCGGAATCGAACTGACCGAACTGCGCGCACGCATCGGCACCGAGACCGCCGACCGCACGCTGAGCATCGATGCGTCGGCCAGGTCCGGCGGCGGCACGCTGCAGGTGCAGGGCAACGCCGACATCGCGGCGCTGCCGCCGAGGATGAACCTGGTGATCCGCGGCGAGAACTTCCAGGCCGCCGACATGGCCGAAGCGCGCGCCTGGGTCAGTCCCAAGCTCGAACTGGCGCTGCGCGGCGATCGACTGGATCTGCGCGGCGACATCGAAGTGCCGCGCGCGGAGATCACGCCGCCGAGCTTCGACTCGGGCATCGGTGCCAGCAGCGATCAGGTGATCGTCACCGACCAGCAGAAGGCGATCGAGGAAGCCGGCATGCAGGTGCACGCCGACGTGCGCGTGATCCTCGGCAAGAAGGTGAAGTTCGAAGGCTTCGGGCTGAAGACGCGCCTGGAAGGCAGCGTGCGCGCGATCGAGCAGCCCGGCACGCCCGGCAGCGGTCGCGGCGAGGTGCGCCTGGTGGAGGGCCGTTACAAGGCCTACGGCCAGGACCTGGAGATCGAGACCGGGCGCCTGCTGTTCAACGGCGGACCGCTGACCGAGCCGGCGATCGAGATCCGCGCCAAGCGCAAGCCGCGCGAGGACATCGAAGTCGGCGTGCAGGTGCGCGGCACGCTCGACAAGCCGGAGTTCTCGCTGTTCTCCACACCGGCGATGCCGCGCGAGCGCCAGCTCTCGTGGCTCGTGCTGGGTCGTTCGCTCGAGGAGAGCGGCACCGGCAACGACGAGCGCGCGATGCTGGCCAGCGCGGCGCTGTCGCTGGGCCTGAGCGGCACCGATTTCCTGGCCCAGAACCTGCGCGGCGGGCTGGGACTGGACGACATCTCGATCGGCGCCGAAGCCGGCGAGACCGGCGACCAGGCGCGCTTCACGGTGGGCAAGTACCTCTCGCCGAAGCTGTACGTTTCCTACGGCGTCGGCATCTTCCAGCCCGGCCAGGTGTTCAAGCTGCTCTACGAACTGGGACACGGATTCAAGTTCTCGACCGAGTCGGGCGTGCACACCGGTGGTGACCTGCTTTACACGCTCGAGCGCTGAAAGCGGTCCGCGCCGCTAAACTTCGCGCTCATGTCCCGAACGAGACCTTCGACTTGAGACGGCGTCGACGCCTGCGAAAGCTGTTCTGGTGGAGCCTCGGCGTGTTCGTGCTGTTCGTGCTGCTGAGCAATCGCTGGGTCATCAACAGCACCGATGCGTACCTCTACACCAGCTCGGCGCTGCTGCCCAAGAACGACGTCGGCATCGTGCTGGGCACCAGTTCCTACACGCGCGAAGGCGAGCCCAATCCGCAGTTCCAGGGGCGCGTGCTGGCGGCCATCGATCTCTACAAGATGGGCAAGATCAAGCACGTCATCGTCAGCGGTGCGAATCCGGACTCGACGTACAACGAGCCGCGGCGCATGTGGCAGGAGCTGACCAAGGCCGGAGTTCCCGCCAAGGACATCACGATGGATTTCGCCGGATTGCGCACGCTCGATTCGATGGCGCGCGCGCAGCGCGTGTTCGGTCTGCAGCGCTGCACGGTGATCACGCAGCGCTATCACGCGTATCGCGCGGTGTTCCTGGGCAAGAAGTTCGGCATCCGCGTGGCCGCGTACGTTGCGCCGTTCGGCGCGGGTCGCGACTACGGCCGGCGCAATCCGGTGCGCGAGATCTTCGCGCGGGCATGGGCGGTGCTGGACGTGGTGGTGCTGCGAACCCAACCCAAGTTTCTCGGCCAGCGCGAACCGATCGAGTTGCAGAAGGAGATTCCGCTGGCGCCGGAGATGATCCCCGCGCCGGCGCCGCCTGCTCCGACCACGCCGGCGCCCGCGCCGGGAGAGGCCACCTGATGGATCAGCGCAACGACGATCCGCGGCATTACTCGGCGGCCGACCGGCTGCTGATGGGGCTGGGCCAGGGCCTGTCCGAACTGCTGGGTGCACGCACGCCGCACCCGCCCGCGGCGGCCGACACGAACACACCGGAAGCGGCGCGCCGCGAGTCGGCCAACCTGATGCGCGTCAATCACGCGGGCGAGGTCGCGGCGCAGGGGCTGTATCACGGCCAGGCGTTGACCGCGCGCAACGACGAGACGCGCCGGCACCTGCTGGCCGCGGCCCAGGAAGAGCAGACGCATCTGGACTGGTGCGAATCGCGCCTGCAGCAGCTCGGCGATCGACCGAGCCGTCTGCGTCCGTTCTGGTACGGCGCGTCCTACGCGATGGGCGCCGCGGCGGGATTGTTCGGCGATCGCTGGAGCCTGGGCTTCGTCGCCGAGACCGAGCGCCAGGTGTCCGAACATCTCGACGAGCACCTCGATCGCCTGCCCAAGGACGACGCCGCTTCGCGCGAAGTGTTGCGGCGCATGCGCGCCGACGAGCAGCGCCACGGCGAGCAGGCCACGCAACGCGGCGGGGCCGAGCTGCCCGAGCCGGTGCGCGGCGTGATGCGCCAGATCGCCAAGGTGATGAAGGCGGGCGCGTACCGCTTCTGATGAGCACGCCCCGGAGGAAGAAGCCCGCGGGTCCGAAAGGCGTCGCGCAGGCCCTGCTCGACGCGCAGGTCGGGTTCATCGTCGACGAACTGACCCACGCCAAGCGGCTCACGCCGGTGCTCGATGCGCTGCTCGATCACGCGCTCGACGACGCCGCGGCGCTCGAGCTCGAGCAGATGGTCACGCGCGACATGATCAAGGCCACGGCGCGCACCTATGCGATCGAGCTGGATCTGCAGGGCGGTATTCCCGAGCTGGTCGGCGACGTGGCGCGCGCGCTGCACGCGCATCCGATCCACGAGAAGACGCGCGTGGCCGACCTGATCTCGCCGCGCCGGTTCGAGGATCTGCTCGATCACGTGCTGGCGCTCAAGGGCCTGCGCCGACGGATCATCGACGAGGTGGTCGGCAGTCCGCTGTACGAAAGCATCGCCTCGGATCTGCTCTACAACGGCATCCGCGACTATCTCGCGCGCACCGAGGTCCCGAGCGGCATTCCCGGTGCGCGCTCGGCGCTCAAGCTCGGACGCGCGGTGGTCAAGCGCGCGACCGCCGGATTCGAGGATGCGCTCGAGGAGGGCATCAAGCGCCACATCGGACGCAGCGTCGGACGCGTGTCGCGCGAAACCGCGCAGCCGCTGCTCGACGGCGATCACGACGGCGCGCTGCGCGAAGTCGTGCTGGATTCCTGGCAGCGACTGCGCGAGATCACGCTGGGCGAGTTGCGGCAGGACCTGTCGGCGCTCGACGTCGAGGAGCTGTTCGTGACGCTCTACGAGTGCTGGAAGGAACTGCGTCGAACGCCCTTCGTCGCCGCGATGATCGAGACCGGCATCGACACGTTCTTCGACAAGTACGGCGACCAGAGTTTGGCCGCGCTGCTCGAGGATCTGGGCATCGATCGCGCACAGATGCGCGCCGAGGCGCTGCGTTTTGCGCCGCACGTGCTCAGCGAACTGCACGCCGCGGGCCGGCTCGAGCCGGCGGTGCGGCGGCTGCTCGAGCCGTTCTACCGGTCCGGGGCGGTCGAAAAGATTCTGTCCGCGTAGACCGGCGAAGCCCGGGGCGTCCCCCTGAAAAGTTCCCGGGCGTCGCCCGGGCTACGCGATGGCGCGACGACGATTCGTCACGCCGCCCGCGCGGTGGCCTCGGCGTGATTGCGGCGCGCGTCGAGGTAGGCGTCGAGCGAGCGACGCGCGGCCGGACCCAGATCGATCGGCTCGGCGCGACCGGCGACCAGGTCGTCGAGGAAAGTCTGCGTCTGCAGTTGCAGCTTGTTGTGGCCGTTGAACTCCGCGAACGTGACGGTGCCGTCCGCCGGGTGATGGGCCACCACCTTGAGCCAGCGGTTCTGCTGGCGATCGTGGTCGTACACACGAAACCAGCTCGACAACACCATCAGCAGGTCGAGCAGCGTGACCGGGTCCGCCGGGGCGTTGTCGTCGCCCGGTGCGGCGGTGGGCTCGGGCGACGGCGCGGTGAGGAAGCTTGCGAGCGCGGGCGTCGCATCGGCCGGCTCGGACGCGACCACCGTCGGGAGCTCGTCCTCGTCTTCGTCGATCGGCGCGGGCTCGTCGATCTCGGGCCCGACGCTGACCGGCGCGCGCTCGGCCTCGCTTTCGACAGGCGCGAGTTCCTCGGGCAGCGCGGTCGCGCCGGGGTGTTCGAGCTCGAACGGGATCTCCGCCAGCAGCGCGCTGGTGTCGTCGCGCGCGGGAATCGGTGCGACCGCATCATCGGCCGGCGGCGCCGCATCGGTCGCGACGACGTCGGTCTCGGCACGCGCGGGCGGCACTTCGACCGCGAGCGGTTCGATCGCGGGCTGACGCGCGCCGGGCAGCGGCGCCGCCTCGACCTCGGCCAGCCCCTGGCGCCAGCTGCGCAGCAGCGCGCTGATTCGCTCGGGAATCATGCCGATGTCGGACAGGCGCGCGCCCAGATCGCGCTCGAGCGATTCGACCGCCAGTTCGCTGCGCGCGGCCGGACGCCGCGGATCGATCGAGTCGAGCACGCGGCCCAGGATGTCCATCGCGTCGCGCCACGCGTCGCTACCGGCGCCCTGCTTGAGCAGGCGCAGTGCGGCCAGCGGCGCCCAGCCCGCATTGAGCAGTGGCCACACCGGCTCGGGCACGTTGCGGCTGAGCGTGTGCAGCTGCAGCTCTTCGGCGACCACGCGGCGCGTGCGCTCGATGATCGCCTGGCGACGCTGGCGCGCGTCCTCCTTCTGCTGCGCGAAGAACTGCTCGAGCGTCTTTTCGTCGACCGGCCCGGGCAGCGCGGTCTGCGTTCGCACCTCGTCGGCGGCGACGTCGAACTGCGACTGGATCGAACCGACCAGTTCCTCGATGCGGCGCAGCGCTTCCATGCCGCTGGCGCGCGCGCCGGCGGCGAGCGTGGTCAGCTCGTTCATCAGGCCGCGCACCGGGTGCTGGCGATCGGCGAAGAAGCTGGCGTCGTGCAGCGCGCTCTTGATCACCGAGAAGCGCAGCTGGTCGAAGCGCGGCTTGAGCGGTGCCGGCAGCGTCGGATCCTGCATCAGCTCGTTGAACATCTGGCCGACCGCGCCGGCGCGCTGCACGTAGGCGTACGCGCGCGGCGCTTCCCATCCGGGAACGATCTGGCCCGAGGCGGCGGTCGCCAGATCGTTGCCGAGCTGCACGTCACCGTAGTAGCCGGGCGCGTTGGCGCCGGACGGAATCTGCGCGAGGCCGCGCGAGCCCAGGCTGCGCAATGCGTTGAGCGTGGCCGCGTCCATCATCGGCGGCTGCGCAAAACCGTAGCCCTGCGGCATCGCCGCCATGCCGGTGCCGTTGGTCGTGCCCGATCCGGGCATGCCAGGCTGCATCGCGGCACCGTCGCCGGGCATGCCCGCGCCCCCGATCATTCCGGACGGACCTGCGGCGCGCGGCATCGGCGCCGTGACGGCGGCCGGCTTGACGCCGTTCTGCTCGCAGAAGCGCAGCACGCGGTTGTACAGCTCGCCCAGGTCGCTGATCACCAGGCGATCGAACAGCTTGAAGATCACCAGCTCGATGTCGAACTCGACGTCGAGCGCCTCGGCGCTGCGACGAAACGCCGACGAGATCGTCGACGGCGCCAGCGCGCTCGCCGAGATCCGGGCGTTCTTCTCCTTGGTCAGCCACTCGATGCGCCGTCCGATCTCGAACAGCAGATGGCTGTAGAGGTTCTCTGCCTTGGTCGCCATCGACGAGATCGCGATGGATTCCTCCAGCGACTTGGCCTCCTGCAGACTCAGGTCCTCGAACGTCAGATCCGAGGTGTGGGTGTCTTCGACCTTGTCGGCGTCGGGCTCGAAGCCGCGCGCGATCTCCTCGCGAAAGATCTTGCCGATCTTGGGCCGGCCCAGCCGCACGACGCGCATCGTGTCGAAGTAGATGCGCTGGTCCTTGTTGTTGGTGGCGCGACGCGCCATCTCGAACAGCATGTCGTCGGCACCGTCGAACATCCGCTCGATGCCGCGGCTGAGCGTGTCGGCGGCCAGGGTCTTGAGTTCGTCGACCAGTGCGATCGTCGCTGCGTCGGCCGGGGCTCGCGCAATGTCGTGCGATTCAGTTGCCGCAGTCACGTTCAAGGGGTCGCTCCGATGGGCGCCGCGAGGCGCCCTGGCTGCCGTCCGGGTTCGCACCCGGGTCGGCATTGTGTTTCCGAACCGCTGGAACTGAAAAGCGTGGGACGGATGCCGCGATTCTACCGGGTCGTGCGTTGCGCACGATTCAGCCGATTCGCAGCCGCACCTGGGCCGCCTGCAGGTGCCCGACTTCCTCGGCCAGGTCGGCCTGGGTCAGCGGGTGCTTCGCCAGCCAGTTCCCGGTGAATCCCAGGTCCAGGCTGCGGCGATTGACCTTGAGTCGCACCGGCGGCTTGAGTCCCGGTTCGCGCGAACGATGCAGCAGGAAGGCCAGGCGGAACAGGATCGCGAGGCGCTGGATCGGTTCGACCCAGCTGCCCGGCAGTTCGTCGAGCGCAGTAACCGCGAACTTGCTGCGATGCAGCCGCACCAGCGCGGCGAGCAGACGCTGATCGGTCTGCGAGAAGCCCTGCAGGTCGGCGTGACGCAGGATGTATTCGCCGTGCTTGTGATACTGCGAGTGCGCGATCACCAGGCCGATCTCGTGCAGCGTCGCGGCCCAGCCGAGCAGCGCCGCCGAGAGCTTGGGATCGAGCTGCCACGGGCCCTGCGCCTGGCGCAGCAGCTTGATCGCGGTGGTGCGCACCGTCTCGGCGTGCGCGACGTCGACCGCGTAGCGCGCGGCCATCGCGGCGACCGCTCGATCGCGCATGTCGTGGTCGGACAGGCGTCCGAGCAGGTCGTAGACCAGGCCCTCGCGCAGCGCGCGCTCGGACGTCTCCATCGTGTCCAGTTCCAGCGAATCGAACACGCCCGCGAGCACGGCCAGGCCCCCGGCGAACACCGGCCGACGATCCTCGCGCAGGTCGGGGAAGTCGATGCGATCGACGCGCCCGCGCTCGATCACCAGCGCGACGACCTTCTCCAGCCCGCTGCGCGTGATCTCCTGGTCGGCCCAGCCCTGCTGGCGCATCACGCGCCAGACGCCGCGCACCGTGCCGCTGGAGCCGATCGCCAGGTCCCAGCCGTTCTTGCGATATCGGCGCTCGAGGAATTCGAGCCCGACGCGCGCGGCCAGTCGCGCTTCCTTGAACCGGCTGCGCGTGATCACGCCGTCTTCGAAGAAGCGCGCCTGGTGCACCACGCAGCCCAGGCCCACCGACTCCATCAGCCGGGGTTCGCCGTCGCGGCCGATGATCAGTTCGGTGCTGCCGCCGCCGATGTCGACGACCAGCCGCTGCGGCTTGGCGCTGCCCATGCCATGCGTGACACCGCCGTAGACCAGGCGCGCCTCCTCGACGCCCGAGATGATCTCGATCGAATGACCGAGCGCGACCTCGGCCGCGGCGCGAAAGTCGGCGCCGCGCTTGAACCTGCGCAGCGTGCTGGTGCCCACCGCGCGCACGCGCTGGGCGGGTACGTTGCGCAGGCGCTGGCCGAAGCGCTTGAGGCAGTCCAGCGCGCGCGTCTGCGCGTCGGGGCGCAACCGCAGGTCCGGCGTCAGGCCCGCGGCCAGGCGCACCGGCTCGCGCAGGCGGTCGATCACCTGCAGCTCGCCGCCCTGGGCGCGCGCCACGAGCATGTGAAAGCTGTTGGAGCCCAGGTCGACGGCGGCGACCTGCAGTTCGGAATCGTCGTCGGCGGGCGAACGCTTCGTCGGCATCGTGCGAGGACTGGGAGAAGACCGGCTCGGAGGGCCGATGCGTGCAATGCAGGCGACTATATCCATGGCACGTGACCACCGCGCGTTGACCCGCGCGACGCATTCCCCGAACATATCGGGCCGCCGCGGACCCCAGAGCCGCGCGATGAAGCAGCAAGTTCCCCGGGAGCCAGCCAGACATGAAATCCGCGCGATTGGGCCTGATCGCCCTCGCCGCCGTCATCAGCCTGCCCGCATGGGCGGAAGGCCATAACGACGCAGGCATGGAAAAAGCCAATACCTGCATGGGATGCCACGGCATCCCCGGCTACAACAACGTCTATCCGACGTACCGCGTGCCCAAGGTGGGCGGCCAGTCGCCCAAGTACCTCGAGGCGGCGCTGAAGGCCTACCGCAGCGGGGAGCGCCCGCACGGGACCATGCACGCGCAGGCCGCGAGCATGACCGACCAGGACATCTCCGACATCGCCGCGTACCTGTCCAGCGCGCCGCACCACCGGGAATGATCGCCGTCATGACGACCTTCAAGCGCATCCTCTTCGTCGCCGCCCTCGCGGGCGTGGCCACGCCGGCCATCGCGGCCGATTCCGCTGTTCCCGAGAAGGCCGCGCTGTGCGCCGCCTGCCACGGTGAAGGCGGCGCCAAGCCGATCATGCCGGAGTACCCGGTCATCGCCGGCCAGTACGCCAACTACCTTGCGCACTCGCTGCACGAGTACAAGGACGGCAAGCGCAAGAATCCGGTGATGAGCGCGCAGGCCGCGGGCCTGACCGACGCCGAGATCAAGGCGCTGGCCGCATACTACGAAGCGCAGGCGAGCCCGCTGTACACGCCGAAGATCCCAGGTCACAAGGTCACGAAGTAAGCGCGCGGCCTTGCGGCCGATCGCGCGGCACGAAGGGCCGGCACGCGCCGGCCTTTCGCGTTTCTGCGGCGACACGTTCATTGGCGGTGCGGACGGCCTTGGGCATCATCGATCGATGTGTGCCCAAACGACATCACGGATCAGGACGCTCGCCGGACTGCTGCTGGTCGGCGCGATGGCGCTCGGCGGCTGCGCGTCCAAGGACGAGGACACCGCCAACGAGACGGTGAGCGAGGCGGCGCCGGTGCTGGTGCCCGAACGTCCGGGCCCGGACGTTGCGCCCGTGCGACCCAACGTCGAGCCGCCCGAGTTCGCCGGCATCGTCGAGGCACACAACCGCTGGCGCCGACAGGTCAAGGTGCCGGACCTGGACTGGTCCAACGCCGCGGCCGACGTGGCGCAAGCCTGGGCCGACGAACTCGCGCGACGCGATTGCCAGATCGCGCACAGTCCGGGCGACGAGCGTCGCCAGACCTGGGGCGAGAACGTCTTCAGCTACTGGCGCGGCGGCGCCTACGAGGGCTGGCGCAAGACGCCGGACTACATCGTCGATGCATGGACCAGCGAGGGCCGCTGGTACGACCGCGAGAGCAACACCTGCAGCGCGCCCAGGGGCTCGGTGTGCGGGCACTTCACGCAGGTCGTGTCGACCTATTCGACGCACGTCGGCTGCGGGCGCGCGCGCTGCAAGTCGGCCGAAGTGTGGGTGTGCAACTACGCGCCGCCAGGGAACTACAAGGGCGTGCCGCCGTATTGAGAGGGTGCGCAGGGCGGGACGCGCTCTGCTCTCCCGCCCTCCTCCGGAGGCGTGGCCAGTCGTCGGGCGGGAGAGCAGAGCGCATCCCGCCTCGAGTTCGGTACCTCGCCCCAAGAATCGGATAGCGAGACGCGCATGGGTTTCGGTTTCCCGCCGAGCGTCGCAAGGTCTCCGAGGGGTGGGCTTCGGTGTCCCGACCGACGACTGGCCACGCCTCCGGAGGAGGGCGGGACACCGAAGCACACCCCGACGCCATCCCGCTAATCACCGCTGTTCGATGCGCCCCAGATGCCGCGCTACGCCGAGCCACGCGCCGACGAGTCCCAGCAAGGCGCCAGCGACCAGCACGCCGGCCAACGTGCGTGCATCCGGCCCCCGCAGGCTGAACGCGCCTTCGTACAGCGCCACGAGCTGCTGCACCGGTTCGTCCATCGCGTGCATCGCGACGAACAGCGCGACGGTCGCGACCACGCCGCCGGAGACGCCGTACCAGAAGCCGGCATAGAGAAAGGGCCGGCGGATGAAGCCCGGCGGTGCGCCGATCAGTTTCATCACGATGATCTCGTCCCGGCGTGCCTCGATGTCGAGCCGAACGGTGTTGCCCAGCGCCAGCACCGCCGCGAGCGCCAGCGCCGCGGCGAGCAGCTGCGCCAGGCGCGTCGCCACCGCCAGCGCCGCCGACAGACGCTGGCTCCAGGCGTCGTCGAGCAGCACCTGCTCGACGTCCTTGCGCGCGCGCAGTTCCTGCGCAAGCCGACCGAGGTCCGATGCGTGCTGCAGCGGGTGCGGCGTGAGCGTGATCGACGCGGGCAGCGGATTGGACCCCAGCGCGTCGAGCACCGGGCCCAGATCGGTGCGCGCCCGGAAATCCTTCAGCGCCTGGTCGCGCGACGTGTAGATCGCCGCCGCGAACGCGTCGCGTCGACCGAGCATGGCCGCCAGCTCGCGACCTTCGGCTTCGCTGGCGCCGTCGCGCAGGAACACCGTGATCGTGCGCGTCTGGTTCAGGCCGCCGGCCGCCTGGCGCAGGTTCTCGACCAGCAGGTTCAGGCCCGCCGGCAGCGCCAGGGTCAGGCCGATCACCATCGCGGTGAGCAACGTGCTGATCGGATCGCGCCATTGGCGGCCGAAGGCCGCGACGCACACGCGCGCGTGTTCGCCGAGCCAGCGACGCAGGAAGTTCGGACGTTTGAGCGTCATGGCTCGACCAGCCTCGATGCCGCTTCCGGACGCGCCGCGCTCTGGCGTCCGCCCTCGAGATGGATCGCGCGATGGCCCAGGCGCTCGATCAGGTCGATCGCGTGCGTGGCGATCAGGAAGCTCACGCCGGCTTCGTTGAAGCGTTCGAACAGGCGCATCACGTCCAGTGCCATGCGCGGATCGAGATTGCCGGTGGGTTCGTCGGCCAGGATCAGCTGCGGACGCGCGACGATCGCGCGCGCAATGCCCACGCGTTGCTGCTCGCCGCCCGAGAGCGTGCGCGGTGATGCTTTCTCGCGGTTGAGCAGGCCCACCGCGTCGAGCGCGGCGCGCACGCGGCGTCCGATGTCGAGGTGCGACAGGCCGCGGATCACCAGCGGCAGCGCGATGTTGTCGAACACGCTGCGGTCGTACAGCAGCTGGAAGTCCTGGAAGATCATGCCCAACTCGCGCCGATGCGCCGGCACCTTGCCGGCGCGAATGCCGCCGATATCGCGGCCGTTCATCAGCACCTTGCCGCGCGTGGCGCGCAGCTGCATCGCGGCCAGGCGCAGCACCGTGGACTTGCCGGCACCGCTGGGGCCGGTGAGGAACAGCATCTCGCCGCGCGCGAGCCGGAAGTCCAGCCCGTTGAGCACGTCGGTGCCGCCGGCGTAGCGGCAGCCGACGTCGTGGAATTCCAGGATGTGCTCAGTCACCGATCAGCGCTTCGGCGTAGGTGGCCGCGTCGAAGGGCTCGAGATCGTCGATGCCTTCGCCCAGCCCGACGTAGCGCACCGGCAGCGACAGGCGCTTGGCGATCGCCATCAGAATCCCGCCCTTGGCGGTGCCGTCGAGCTTGGTGATGGTGATGCCGGTCAGGCCGATCGCTTCGTGGAACTGCACCGCCTGGTTGAGCGCGTTCTGGCCGGTCGTGGCGTCGACGACGAGCATCACCTCGTGGGGCGCGTAGGGATCGTGCTTCTGCACCACGCGCTTGATCTTGCGCAGCTCGTCCATCAGGTGGCCCTGCGTGTGCAGGCGTCCGGCGGTGTCGGCGATGACCACGTCGATGTTGCGCGCCTTGGCCGACAGCACCGCGTCGTAGATCACGCTGGCGGAATCGGCGCCTTCACCCTGCGCCAGGATCGGCACGCCGGCGCGCTCCGCCCACGTCGTGAGCTGCTGCGTGGCGGCGGCGCGGAACGTGTCGCCGGCGGCGAGCAGCACGCTCTTGCCTTCCTTCTTGAAGCGCATCGCCATCTTGCCGATGGTCGTGGTCTTGCCCACGCCGTTCACGCCGGCGACGAACAGGATGTAGGGCTTGATGAACGCCGGGATCTTCAGCGGCTCGCTGACCGGCGCGAGCAGTTCGACCAGCGACTTCTTCAGCGTCTCGCGCAGCTGCTTTTCATTCTTGATCTGGCCCAGGTTGATCCCGGTCTGGATCCGGTCGACCAGCCATTGCGTGACGTCCAGGCCGGTGTCGGCCATCAGCAGGCGCGTTTCGAAGTCCTCGATGGCGTCGGGGCGCAGCTTCTCGGCGGCGAAGAAGCTGCCGATATCGCGGGTCAGGAACGAGTCGCCCTTGTTGAGGCGGGCGCGGAACTTCGACAGCAGGTTCTTCTGCGATTCGGCTGTTGAGGAGGACATGGATTCAGGGAGGCAGCGGCAGCGGCGGTCCGACGGGCGCTTCCGGGATCGGCGAAGTGTAAAGAACCCGCGGCGCGCCCATCAGCCACACGGGATGTCCGTTGCGCTGGACGGCGCGCAGCGCGGTGTTGGCGGTGGACGCGAACAACGGCGGCAGCATCGGCGATTCGGCTTCGGCGACCGGATAGCGCAGCAGGCGGTAGTAGGTGCGCGCGCGCTGCTCGGTGACCGTGCCCAGCCACACCGGCACGCTCTGGCCCTGCGCCTCGACGCGTGTGCCCGAATCCCACAGCCGGATCAGCTGCTGGCGCGTGTCGTCGATCGGACGCCGGAACGTCACGCGCGCGTGGCTGCCTGCATGCACCTGCGGCAGCACCGGCAGGTCGGCGATCGAGGTCGTCTCGGTGAGCCAGCGCAGCGTGTCGGTCACGCTCAGCGGCGCCAGCGGCTTCCAGCCGGCGGCGAGCAGTTCGGACTCCACCTGCGACTGCGCCGCCGCCCATTGCAGGTCGAACGGGCGTCCGCTGCGACCGCGCACGTCGATCCGCGAGGCCGGCAGATCGCGCCAGCCGGTCTCCCACCACACGCCCACCGGCATCGTCTGCGGCATCGTCGGCGGCAACGTCGCGGCCGCGTGGCTGGTTGCGCGATCCACGCCCCAGCTGGTTCCGACCGCGATGGCGAAGGCCGACAGCACCGGCAGCGCGAAGCTGCCGGCGAACAGCCGCTCGGGACCATGCTGGCGGTAGCCCAGCGTCAGCGCCGCGGTCCACAACAGACCCATGACGATGGCAAAGCCGTTGTACGACAGCCATTCCTGCGCGAGCACCAGTCGCGCCAGCCCGATCAGCAGGATCACCGTGGTGGCGGTGCTGTAGGCGATCAGGCGCACGCGCGGCGGACGCAGCGTCGCGAACAGCGTCGCGGCGCAGCCGTAGATGATCGTGACCAGCGCCATGTCGCGCACCGGCGCGATGCCGCCGTGCGCGAAGAACGTCGAGGGCGGCGCCAGCAGCGGCGCCTGCGTCAGCACCGCGGTGACGATCACGCCGAACATCAGCGCGGAGACCCAGTGCGCCGCGGCGCGCAGACGACGTCGCCACAGCAGCACCGCGAGCACCGCGGCGGCGGTGCTGCCGTAGACCGGCCACTCGCCCAGGCGCGCGATGAAGTGCGCGGCCGCGGTGCCCCACGGCGTGGACAGGTCGAACAGCGTCTGGTGCGCCAGCGCATCGAGCGGACCGGGATAGTCGCGCCAGCCCACGCCGCCGAAGCTCGCGAGCCACGCGCCTCCCGCCACGAACAGCAGCGCGCCGACCGTGATCAGCGCCGGCATCTCGGGCTGCGCCGGATCGGCCAGGCCCGGACCGAAGCGGCCGAGGCGGCGATGGCGCCGGCTCCACTCGAGCAGGTCGCGCACCCAGCGCTCGGCGCGGTTGTTGAACAGGCCGATCGCCGCGCGCGCGGCCCAGATGCCGAACAGCAGCAGCGCGATGTTGAGCACCAGCAGCCCGGCCAGTCGCGTAGCGACTTCCGCGGCCAGGCCCAGCGAGGCGCCGAACAGCACGCCCGGCACCAGGAACACCAGCGCCCAGAGCACCGCGGCGATCGCGTCGGCCACCAGGAACAGCGGCCAGGACATGTGCGAAGCGCCCGCGATCGCCGGCGTGATCGAGCGCACCGGTCCGAGGAAGCGCGCGAGCATCACGCCCTTGCCGCCGTGACGCGCGAAGAAGCGCCGGCCGCCGGCGACAAAATCGGGATAGCGCAGCAGCAGCCGCGACTGGAACAGGCGCTCGCCGTAGCGGCGACCGAGCGCGAAGCTCATCGCATCGCCGGCCAGCGCGCCGGCCGCGGCGATCAGCGCGGTCGGCCACAGTTCGAGCGAACCCAGCGCCACCAGCGCGCCCATCGCGAACAGCACCACCGCCGCCGGCACGAACGCGCCGACGATGAAGATCGCGTCGAGCATCGACATCAGGAACAGCAGGATCAGCGACTCGCCCGGATGCGCGGCGATCCAGGCGAGCAGGCTCTGCGCGTGTTCGAGCACGGCGCCGGCTTACGAGCAGTACAAGACGTCACCGCAAAGGCGCAGAGGAAAAGCAAGGACGCAAAGGAAAGAAATCAAAAAACCTCTGCGTCCTTGCTTTTCACCTTTGCGCCTTTGCGGTGACGTCTTCGAATGTGTCGCAGCGGCGCTCCCCATCAGGCCGGCCTCAGGCGGCGAGCTGCGCGAAGGCTTCGCGCGCGGCGGACAGCGTGTGATCGATCTCGTCGGTTCCGTGCGCCGCCGACACGAACCCCGCCTCGTAGGCCGAAGGCGCGAGGTAGACGCCACGCTCCAGCATCAGGTGGAAGAAGCGCTTGAAGCGCTCGATGTCGCAGGTGCCCACGTCGGCCAGCGTGTGGATCGGGCCGCGCCCGAAATACAGCCCGAACATGCTGCCGACCTGCGTGGTCGTGAACGCGATGCCGGCCGCATCCGCCGCCCGCTGCAGGCCCCGGCACAACGCGCGGGTGGTGGCCTCGAGTCGCGCGTAGACCGATTCGTCGTCGAGCGCACGCAGCAGCGCCAGGCCCGCCGACATCGCCAGCGGATTGCCGCTGAGCGTGCCGGCCTGGTAGACCGGTCCGAGCGGCGCGAGCTTCTGCATGACGTCGCGCCGTCCGCCGAAGGCGCCCACCGGCAGCCCGCCACCGATGATCTTGCCCAGCGTGATCAGGTCGGGCGCGATGCCGTACAGGCCGGTGGCCGAGCGCGGGCCGACGCGAAAGCCGGTCATCACCTCGTCGAAGATCAGCAGCGTGGCGTTGCGTGTGCACAGCTCGCGCAGGCCTTCGAGGAAGCCCGGTCGCGGCGGCACGCAGTTCATGTTGCCGGCGACCGGCTCGACGATGATCGCGGCGATCTGGTCGGGGTTGGCGTCGAACAGCGCGCGTACCGATTCCAGGTCGTTGTACGTCGCGGTCAGCGTCAGCGCGGCCAGTTCCTTGGGCACGCCGGGCGAGGTCGGCACGCCGAACGTGAGCAGGCCCGAGCCGGCTTTGACCAGCAGCGAATCGCCGTGGCCGTGGTAGCAGCCTTCGAACTTGAGGATCTTTTCCCGCCCGGTGAAACCGCGGGCCAGGCGCAGCGCCGACATCGTCGCCTCGGTGCCGCTCGAGCACAGCCGCACCATCTCCAGGTGCGGCACGCGGGCGCACAGCAGCTCGGCCATCTCGATCTCGGCGTGCGTCGGCGCGCCGTAGGACATGCCGATCGCCGCCTGGCGGGTCACCGCCTCGATCACCGCCGGGTGCTGGTGGCCCAGGATCATCGGGCCCCAGGAGCCGACGTAGTCGACGTAGGCCACGCCGTCCTCATCGTGGATCCAGGCGCCTTGCGCGCGCGCGATGAAGCGCGGTGTGCCGCCGACCGACTTGAACGCGCGCACCGGCGAGTTCACTCCACCCGGAATGGTCTGCTGCGCGCGCTGGAACAGCGATTCGGACCGCGACATGTGCGTGCTCGGGGAAATGCGGACGGACGAAATGGCCATTCTACGGAGCGCGCCGCTGCGCAGCATGATGCGACGAGGCAAACGTGGCGCGGGATGCGCTCCGCTGTCCCGCCGTCGGGACTGGAATCAGCGTCCGAACAGCCGCGCGTAGTCGCGCGCCGCGGTCTCGATGTCGGCGGCGCCGAACACCCCGTCGACCGCGGCGATCAGGTCGGCGCCGGCGTCGACCAGCGGCGCGCCGTTGGCCGGCGTGATGCCGCCGATCGCGCAGATCGGCAACGAGGTGTCGATGCGCACCGCGCGCAGCAGGTCGAGCGTGGCGTGGCGCGCGTCGGGTTTGGTGCGCGACGCGAAGAACGCACCGAGCGCGAGATAGTCCGCGCCGCCTTCGCCGGCCGCGCGCGCGCGCGCCGCCGAGTCCTGGCAGGTGATGCCGATCACGCGCGCCGGTCCCAGCCGCGCGCGCGCCTCGATCAGCGACAGATCCTCGAGGCCCAGGTGCACGCCGTGCGCGTCGCCGCGCAGCGCGAGGTCCACGTCGTCGTTGACGATCAGGCGCGCGCGATACCGATCGCACAGCGCGCGCAGCGCACGGACCGAGGACAGGCGTCGCGTGTCGTCGTCGGTCTTGTCGCGGTACTGGATCAGGCGCGCGCCGCCGCGCAGCGCGGATTCGGTGGCGTCCAGCAGGCGCGGCGGATCCAGGCACAGGCTCGTCGGGGTGATCGCGTACAGGCCACGCATGCGTCGGGGTTCCTCGTGCGCTTCAGTGACGGCCGGGAATGCGCCGCCCGCGACCGATCGCGAACGCGCGGGCCAGCGTCTCCTGCGTCCACTTCTGTGCGGTGTGGATCGCCAGTTCCAGCGGCTCGCCGAGCACCAGGCGCGCGGCGATGGCCGCGGCCAGCGTGCAGCCGGCGCCGTGGAAGGTTTCGGCCAGGCGCGGCCAGGCGTAGACCATCGGCGCGCCGCCGAGCCGGTGCCAGGTGTTGATCACGCTCGCGGTCGCGTCGCTGGTTTCGTCGCCGCCGGTGACCAGGACGTTGGGGCAGCCGGCCGTGAGCAGCGCCACGCCGGCGCGATCGGCCGCGGCATCGACCGGCAGTCCGGCGAGACGGCGCGCTTCGGCCGCGTTGGGCGTGGCCAGGGTCACGCGCGGCAGCAGCTCGCGCGCGATGGCCGACTGCAGCGCCTCACCGGCCAGCTCGGTGCCGCCGCCGGCGCGCAGCACCGGGTCGAGCACGACCGGCACCCGCAGCCGGTCGATCCAGCCCGCCACGAGCGCAACCTGGGCCGCGTCGCCGAGCAGGCCGATCTTGATGGCGACGATCCGCGCATCGTTCGCCAGCGTCTGCAGCTGGCGTTCGATCAGCGCGACGTCGACCGGATGGACGGCCGATACGTTGCGACTGTCCTGCACCGTCAGCGCGGTGATCACGCTCAGCGACGCAACGCCCTGGGCGCCCGCGGCTTCGATGTCCGCCTGAACCCCGGCACCGCCCGTGGGGTCGTGACCGGACAGGCAGAGGAGGGCAGGGCGGGACATGGCAGCGGATTGTGCAGCGGCACCCGGGCGGCGTCCTGGAAATTCGGGTTGTGCGGTGCAACAGACGGACCGGCCTTATGCACAGTTCTCATCACAGCCCTGGAAAACAGGTTCGAACGTGTAACCGGACTGAAAGAATGCTGTAGTAATTCAATAAGCGCATGATCGAAAAAGGATAATCGACTTGGTTAGAAACTGGTCGCAAGGTAGAAATGGTTGCGGCGGCAGTGACTTGGCGAGCGGGCGCGCCTATTTCCCACAAAGTTATTCACAGGCTCTGGGGGCATCTCGGACTTCCCAATTGAAAGCATGAAGTTGAGAGACAAACTTAAAGTCATTACTGCGATCGTCGCGTGCGGGATGCCGATCGCGGGCGTCGCGACCGACGACCCCGCCCGGGACCGGTTCGACTGGCTGGGCGCGGTGGCCGACCCCGCGCTGCCCGAACTCTCCGGGCTGGCGCCGTCGCGGCGCAGCCCCGGCCGGTTCTGGGCGATCAACGACAGCGGCAACGACGCGGCGCTGGTTGCGATCGATACAGACCTGCGGGTGGCGGCCCGGGTGGCGGTCAGCGGGGCGGTCAACGTCGACTGGGAAGATCTGGCCAGCTTCGAGCAGGACGCTCGCGCCTGGATCCTGATCGCCGACACCGGCGACAACTTCGCGTTTCGCACCGAGGCGAGCCTGATCGTCGTGCCCGAGCCGGAACCGGGCCAGACGCGCGTCAGCGCCGCGCGCACGATCCGCTTCACGTTCGAGGACGGCCCGCGCGACTGCGAGGCGGTGGCGGTCGATGCACCGGCCCACCGCGTGCTGCTGGCCGACAAGGGCCGGCATCCCGTGGGCCTGTACGAGCTGCCGCTGGATGCGCCGCAGGACACGGTGCAGACCGCGCGTCGCATCGCGTCCTTCCCCGACCTGGTGCCGACCGCGCCGCCGCGCGTGCAGACCTTGGGCGGCTCCGCGGGTCGCGGCACCGCGACGGCGCTCGACGTCTCCGCCGACGGCCTGCGGATGGTCGTGCTGACCTACCTGTCGGCGTCGCTGTTCGAGCGCGCGCCCGGGCAGACGTGGGCGCAGGCGCTCGTACAGCCGCGCCGGAGCCAGCGCCTGCCGCGCGAGCCGATGTTCGAGGCGATGGCCTTCGACGCGACGGGGCGGTTCGCGGTGATCGGTTCCGAGCGCGTGCCCGCGCGCTTCTATCGCTGGCGCTGGGGCGACGAGTGAAGCCGTAGCCAGGCGCCGTCGATCAGCCACAGCGTCAGCACCGAGAGACCCAGCAGCGGCAGCACGGCGCAGAGCACGGCGCCGGTGGCGAGCACCGCGCGCGGCAGCGGACCGGGCGATCGCGCCGGCGCGGCCAGGCCGGCGCGGCCGTCGCGCGGTCGTCGCCACCACCACGACAGCAACCCCGTGACCGACAGCCACACCAGGCAGGCCGAAACGGCGGTGTTGAGCCACTGGTTGGAGCGGCCGAAGAACGTGCCTTCGTGCAGATCGACGCCGGTGGCCACCGCGCGCGGGATCGGCGGGTAGTCGTCCCAGGTCGTGCGCACCAGCGTGCGGCGCGAATAGCGGTCGATGGCGATCGCGGTCTCCTGCGAGGCGCGCGGTGCGAGGGAGTGCATCGAGGTGGCGGCGTCGATCTCGTCGGGCACATCGAGCCGGATCTCGAGCTCGCCGGTCACGCCCTGCGCGCGGGCCAGCGCGACGGCCTCGTCGAGTCCGGCGGGTGTGACGCCCGGGAGCGGAACGCTGCGCGCACGCGCGGCCCGTGAGAACGGCGACGGCTGATCCAGCGCGTTCTGCACGGGACGCAGCACCTGCTCGCCCCAGAACTTCGTCCACGGCAGCGCGGTGACCAGGAACGCGAGGATCACCAGCGAGAACAGCACCGCCACGCCGGCGTGCAGGTCGCGCATGAACACGCGCCGGCCCTGGTGCGTGCGCGGCAGCAGCGAGGCGAGCAGCCCGCGTCCGTCGCGCGGCCACCACAGCCAGAGCCCGGTGAGGATCATCACCACCGCCCAGCACGCGCCGAGCTCGAGCAGCCACGAGCCGGCGTCGCCGAGCGGCCAGCCGCCGTGGATCTTGCGGCTCCAGCCCGGCATCCATTGCCACGCGGGAATCGCACCGAGCACCTGCGCGCGATACGGATCGACGAAGACCGGGAACGGCAGCCCATCGCCGCCGTCGCCGTGATGGCCGCCGAAGATCACCTGCGTGCTGCGGCGGGGGTCGGCGCTCACGCGCAGCGTCGTCGCGTGGGCCTGCGGCTGCGAAGCGCGCGCCGCGGCGACCTGCGCATCCAGACCCGCGGGCGCATCGCCGGGCGCGACGAAACGCAGTTCGGGATGCGCCCAATCGGCCCATTCCTCGTGCCACAGGTACAGCGTGCCGGTCGTGCTCTGCATCAGCACGAACGGGATCACCAGGAACGCGGCGTAGAAATGCCAGCGCCAGAAGCGCCGATACACGCGTCCACCGGATGCGCTGCCGCTCATCTCGAGAACGCGATGTTGAGGCCGGCGAACACCCCGACGCCGTCGCCCGGTTCGAAGATCGCGCTCGAGGACGTGGCCTGGGCCACGACGCTGCTGCTGGCGATGTATTGGTCGTCGGCAAGATTGCGCGCGTCGACGTAGACGGACCACGTGTCGCCGCGCGCGTAGCCCGCGCGCAGGCCGATCAGCGCGTAGTGGCGGGACTGCACGGTGTTGGCGTTGTCCACGTCGTAGCCCTGCGGCACCCATTCGACGTTGGGCGCGACGTAGAAGCCGGCCGCGTGCGCGTAGCGCAGCTCGCTGCGCGCGAAGTGGCGCGGCGCGCCGGGCAGCTCGTTGTCGCCCCAGTCCTCGTCGTCGTCGAAGAAGAAATCGTTGAAGGCGTACGCGAGTTTCCAGGTGATGCGGTCACCCGAAGCGAGCACGTCCTGCGTCACGCGCCAGCCCAGGCCGAGCTCCACGCCCTGGTGCACCGTGCGGTCGGCGTTGGTCACCGAGAATCGGTTCGGCGCGATCTCGAACTGCTGCAACTCGTTGCGCAGTTCGGCGCGATACACCGACAGGTCCCAGGACCAGGGCTCGATCTGTCCGCGCGTTCCGATCTCGAACGTGGTGGCGCGCTGCGCCCGTGTGTCCGCGAGCACGGCGTCGGTGAAATTGAGCTCGCCGAACGTCGGGGCCTCGGCGCTTCGCGAGATGTTGGCGAACACCTGCGCTTCGGGCGCGGCCTGCCACAGAACGCCGAACCTGGGGCTGGTGAAGTCGTAGTCATTGCGGCCGGAGGTGTCGGGCCCGGTGTCGACGCGATCCTCGCGCTCGCGCCGCGCCTGCGTGTGCTGCAGTCCGGCAATCAAGGTCAGCGTGGGCCGCAGGTCGAACTGGTTCTCGGCGTACACCGTGAAATTGTCCGAGCGATCCGCCGAGGCGGAGATCAGCGCGCCGCGCTCGGCGCCCGGCAGGTTTTCGAACTGCCGGTTGTCGAGCGTGCCGGCGAACAGGTTCGCGCCGATCGTGATGCGATTGGCGTGATCGCCGATGCGGCCGTCGACGGTCGCGCGCACGAAGCCGCCATGGTCGCCGTACTGGTAGTCGAGGTACTGGAAGATCGGATGGATCAGCTGCTTCTCGACCAGGTAGCCGCCGAACTCCAGCACGCCGCCTTCACCGAAATGCACCGTCGTCTTGCTGGCCACGCGCCAAGATTGCATGTTGCGCTGGTAGTCGAGGTCACGATTGGTCGGTGCGGCGGTCCTGGGATCGTGCAACGCGGCGCCGCGCGTCACCGCGCCGGGCAGCCGCTGCTCGATATCCGCGCCGAACCCGTACAGGCGCGTCTCGGCGTTCGGAGTCAGGCGCCAGCCGACATTGACGCTGCCGCGCTTGGACTCGCCATCGCTGTGATCGCGAAAGCCGTCGTTCTCCAGCCAGCTGCCGGTGGCGAACGCATCGAACGCGCCGATCCGTCCGCCGCCGGAGAGCTGGCCGCGGCGCATGTCGAAGCTGCCGCCGTCGATGCGCGCCTGGATCCGGTCGCCCGAGGTTCCGGTGGGCGAGACGAACTGCAACGCGCCGCCGAGCGCGTTGGCGCCGTAGCGCAGCGCGTTGGCGCCCTTGTAGACCTCGCTGTAGGCAAACGCGGTCGGATCGATTTCCTGGAAGTCGGCGCTGCCGTCGGACGCGTTCATCGGAATGCCGTCGACCAGCAGCTGCACGCCGCGCAGGTGGAAGTTGCGCGACAGGCCCGAGCCGCGGATCGACAGCCGCGCGTCCTCGCCCCACTTGGGCTGCACGAACACGCCGGGCGTGTAGTCGAGCACGTCCTTGAGCGTGCGCGCGGCGCTGTCGCGCCACTCCTCGGCGTCGACCAGGTCCACGCCGCCGGGCACGTGCTCGAGCGCGTGCTGCGCCTCGTGCGCATCGGGCGAGGTCAGCGACGAGGCGCTCCGGCCGGTGACGGTGATGGTGTCGAGCGTGGTTTCCGACGGCGGATACGGATGGCCGGCGAGCAGCATCGGTGCCGCGGTGCCGGCGGCGTCGCGATCGGTCTGCGCGTGCAACGACGGCGCGAGGGCGATCGCGGCCAGGGCGGCGGCGCGCGGGTGCAGGAGGCGGAGCTTCATGGTGTGTGGTGAATCCTGGAACCCGGCGGGAGAAGCGCGGGTCGTGCGCGAGGGCGCGCGAAGGACGCGGCGCCGATGGGTCGGCCGCCGCGTCGGTCAGGGCAGGATCAGCGCGAGTTCGGCGGTCCGCGCGGCAGCGGACGCGGCGCGGGCAGCGAACGAGGATGCGGATCGGCGAGCGCGAGCGGCGCTTGGAGCGCGAACGCCGGCATCGAAGCCGACGCGGCGTCGGCCGGCATCGCCAGGCCCAGGCCGCCGGCGCACGACAGCAGGCATTGCGCCTGCATCGCGGCGTGCTCGTCGGCACCGGGGGCGATGATGTCGCGGATCTCGTCCGGCAGCGCCGCGACCTTGGCCGCCATCGCCGGCGAAAAGCCCCCGCACCAACCCGAGACGCCGGCGTCGTGACGCGCCATCACCGCGGCGTGCGCGGCCGGCAGGCACAGCTGGGCCAGCCACGCGAACAGCGCGATCCAGATCAGCGGGCGGGGGCGGCGCAGGGGGAACACGGGCGGGCATTCTGCGCGAGCGGCGCACCGCCGGGCAAAGAACGTCGGGCTCCAAGCTCAGACGCGAGCCGGCGATCTCAAAGCTGTTCGATCGCCGCCGGGCCGAGCTGGTACATCTGCCCGAGGATCCAGCCGGCGCGCTGCTGCACGTAGGTCGAGGGCGTGGCCACGCGCAGGCGCTTGGGATTGGGCAGCACCGCCGCCAGCAGCGCGGCTTCCGGATACGTGAGCTTGGATGCCGGCTTGCGGAAGTATTTCTGCGAAGCCGCTTCGACGCCGTACACGCCCGGACCGAACTCGGCGATGTTCAGGTAGACCTCGAGCACGCGCTGCTTGGACCACAGCGCCTCGATCAGCACCGTGTATCCCACCTCGAAGGCCTTGCGCGTCCAGCTGCGCCCCGACCACAGGAACAGGTTCTTCGCGACCTGCTGCGAGATCGTGCTGGCGCCGCGCTTGCGACGGTGATTGCGGTTGTGCTTCACCGCCTTTTCGATCGCCTCGAGGTCGAAGCCGAAGTGCTCGGAGAACCGCTGGTCCTCGGCGGCGATCACCGCGAGCTTGGCCGCCGGAGCGATCTGGTCCCAGCTCGCCCAGTCGTGCGCCAGCGCCGGCAGCGGCTTGTCGGAGGTCAGCCGATCGATCTGGTAGCCGATCATGAAGCTCGAGGTCCAGACCGGGACCACCGCAAGCAGCAGCACCGGCACCACGGTGACCCCGAGCACGCCGAGCAGCAGCCACATCGCCAGGCGTGGCAGGCGCCGGCGCGTGCGGGTCGACGGGCCACCGCTGGAACGCATCCGAAATCGGCGTGGGCGCAGATCGCTCACGGTCGGCGTGGGCGTCGCGCCAGCTTCCTGGGTTCCGAGCGTGGGGTACTGACGTTCCACGGGACGTATCAGCCGGGGTGTCGCGGAATTCTAGCTGGCCCGAGCGCCGCGGCCGTCTAGGGGCCGCCCGCGATCGTCCGTCCGGCGTTAGGCGGGCGGGTGGCCGCAGCCCGAGCCAGGGCAACCCGTCGTCCTCGCGCTGGCGGGGCGACGAACTGCGGTGCGCAAGGGCGCACCGCGTCGCGCAGCGACGTCAGCGTCGAGCCTGCCGGGACGAGGCGCCGTCACGGGGCTGCGCGACGGCTCGCACGTCCGGGCGCGCGGATGGAAGCGCCGGCGTGACCCATCCATGCGCCAGCATCGCGGCGAATTCGTCGGCCGGGACCGCGGGGCTGAAGTAGTGGCCCTGGCCCTCGGCACAACCCTGCTCGCGCAACAGCGTCAGTTGCTCGAGGGTTTCGACTCCCTCGGCCACGACGCGCATGCCCAGATTGGCGCCCATGCCGATCACCGTGCTGACGATGCGCGCGTCGTCGGCGCTGCGCGTCATCTCCCGGACGAACGAGCCGTCGATCTTGAGCGTGTCGATCGGAAACCGGCTGACGTAGCTGAGGCTGGAATAACCGGTGCCGAAGTCGTCCAGCGCGATCTGGACGCCCATCCTGCGCAGCGCCTGCAGCGCATCGCCGATGGACTCGGAATCGCGCATCAGGAACGCCTCGGTCAGTTCCAGTTCCAGATGCGTCGCGTCCAGCCCGGTTTCCTCGAGAATGATCGCGACGCTGGAGACGAAATCTTCGGCATCCAGGTCGGACGACGAGACATTGACCGCGATGCGGACGAGCGGCAGCCCCTGGACCTGCCAGAGCCGGGCCTGACGGCAGGCTTCGCGCAACGCCCAGCGACCGATGGGCACGATGATCCCGCAACTCTCCGCGACCGGAATGAACTGGTGTGGTGTCACGAGCCCGATCACGGGATGACGCCAGCGGATCAGCGCCTCGGCGCCGATGATGGTGCCGTCGTCCAGGTTCAGTTTCGGCTGGTAGTACAACGTCAGTTCGCCGCGCGCCATCGCATCGCGAATGCTGCTTTCGAGCGACCGTCGCTCGACCGCGCAACTGCTCATGTCCGGCTGGAACAGGCAATGCCCATTCCCGCCCATGTCCTTGGCGCTGTACATCGCGATGTCGGCATTCTTCAGCAGCAGCTCCGCGTCGCGGCCGCCGTCCGGATACGTCGCGATCCCGATGCTCGCGGTGACGTGGATCTCGATCCCGTCGTGGAGATAGGGCCGCGAGATCGCCGCGAGCAGCTTGGCGGCCGCCAGCGTCGCGTCCTGCGCCTGCGCAACTTCCGGCAGCACCACGACGAATTCGTCGCCGCCGCGGCGACTGACGGTGTCGGACTGGCGCACGCAGGACAGCAGGCGTCGCGCGACCTCGCGCAGCACGTGATCACCCGCGGCGTGACCGAGCGCATCGTTGATCGGCTTGAAGCGGTCCAGATCGACGAACAGAACCGCCATCTTGAGCCG
Source organism: Panacagrimonas sp. (assembly GCF_020697055.1). GTDB lineage: Bacteria > Pseudomonadota > Gammaproteobacteria > Nevskiales > Nevskiaceae > Panacagrimonas. The sequence goes on from NZ_JAJFBP010000032.1 coordinate 45,606, forward strand.
CCGCCGGTACGCCAGCGCCAACGCCTGCTCGAGCCGGTCCTTAAGCAGGCCGCGATTGGGCAGATCGGTGAGGCTGTCGTGCTGCGCCAGATGCGCCATCTTCATCGACAGGGCGCGCGCGTCCTTCACATCGCGAAAGACCATCACCGCGCCGGTCACTTGCCCATGCCGGTCGTGGATCGGAGCCGCGGAGTCCTCGATTGCAGCCTCCACTCCATCGCGACGAACCAGCACGCAGTTGGGCGTGACGCCGACGGCGGTGTCGCGGGAGATCGCGTCGGCAAGCGGGCTCGGAACGACGGCACGCGAGGCCGAGTCGATCAGCCGCAGGATTTCCTGGACGGGCCGGCCGGCGGCCTCGGCATTGCGCCAACCGGTGAGCTGCTCGGCCACGCTGTTCAGATAGGTGGTGTTGCCCGCGACATCCGCCGTGATCACCGCGTCGGCGATGGAATCGAGCGTGAGCTGCGCCGTCTCCTTCTGCCGATAGACGATCTCGGCCAGCGACGCGCGTTCGAGCATCAGGCGCACGGCCTTGCGCAACGTGTAGGCGTCCACCTGCGACGGCAGGAGGTAATCCTGTGCGCCTCGATGAACCGCCAGCCGGGCGGTGGACTCGTCGTTCACCGTGCACAGCACCAGAATCGGAATGTGCGGCGCTGCGCGGAAGATGCGCTCGAACGTCTCGATTCCCTGGGTGTCGCGCAGGTCGAGGTCCAGCAGGACCGCCACGATCGGATGCATCCGATCGGCCCCGGTCAGCCGCCGCTCGCCCGCAGCGGCTGAATCGAGATTCTCGACGCGGAACCGGTCCGAATCGTCCCGCCGGAGCGCGGTGGAAACCGACCCGCCTTCAGAGCAATCGCGGTGAAGGATGAGAATCGTCTGCGTCATGTCACGCTCCAACGGGAGTGCGAGTGGGGTGGACCGGCATGGCGACGGATCGATCAGCCGGCATCGACACGCAAGCCGGATTCAGATCTTTCCCAGCAGGAAGAGCACCAGCACGACCACGAGCACCACGCCCAGGCCACCGCTCGGCCCGTAACCCCAGGCTCTGCTATGGGGCCAGGCGGGAATGACGCCGATCAGCAGCAGCACCAACACGATCAGCAGAATGGTTCCGATAGTCATCGATAGGTCCTCGAGTTTGCGAACATCCACGGTAGTGCCAAGTCGTTCGCGGATCGGTGCGATAGCAAACGCTGGTGCGCAAACGCAGCGAAGGTCGATGCAGTGACCCAGGGTTTTCGAGCGGCGATGTCCGTGGCGTAAAAGCGTCGCGCCGGCTTTCCGGCGCGCGCGTGCAACAGCTGCGCGCTACCGTCGAACCGCGCCTGCCCGATCCGGGGTCATCGCTTGATGCGCGTGATCTTCGTGCCTTCGATGCTCAGGCTGGCCATCAGTCCCTGCTGGTCGAAGATGAATGCGTAGGCGTCGTCCTTCAGCGTCGACGTCGTGAGGTTCTTGGCTACGCCCTCGTTGACCACGACCACGCTCGGGCCCACGCCCAGCTCCCAGCCGTCGGAGCGATCGAGGAACGCCAGGGATTTGGCGTTCATCAGGAAGACGACGTAGCCATAGGTCTGCGCTCCCGCCTGCAGGCCCCAGGACGCCGAGATCGAGTTGTAGTAGCTGGGCGCGCCGCTCTTGCTGCGCAGCACACCTTCGCCATACGCGCCGCCGAAGACGAGTCCCGCCCTGACGATATTGGGGAAGACCAATGTACCGGCCGCCTTTTGCGAAATGCTCAGCGCCAGCGGACTGCTTTTGTAGAGTTTCTGGAGCGCCTGTCCGGCCTCGTGATCGAGCTCCTCCGCCGTCGACGCGGCGCTGGTCGTGGCGCTCCATGCGGACAGGCCGATCGCGACGACGATCAGTACCAGCGAGTGCGATGTGCGTCGCAGTAGGTTGTTCATGAGATCTGTTGTTCCAATTTTTTGTGGAAGCCGAATCGGCGGCGTTGCAGCCCGCTCCTTTGAGCGAGGCCGTAGACGCTACGCGTGCGCCGGCATCGCCGTCGGTGCGTTGGCGCGCCTAATTCATGCGCTCGTGCAGATCGGGGACGAGCCAGACAGACCTTGCGCGGCGCACGCATGCAAGCGTGCCGCCACTGCAATTCACATCTGCTCAAAACTGGTTTTCGAAATATCGATGGTGTGTGCGACGCAAGACAGATCACGTCGTCGCGATAGCGCAACCTGCGTTCTTCTGGCGACACCCTTCATCACTCAGCGCAAGTCCGCGCGGCGTCTCGAAGCAGCGCGCCGTGTTGGGGTGCCCCTTGAACAGCAGTGAAACCAGCGTGAGCAACGTCCCTGTCAGCAAGCCGGCGCGTGCCGTCTCCGCGAGCAGTCGAAAGGCGAAGTCGAAAGCGCCGACGGGGCCAGCGCTCGCCGCGCGGCGCCGTCTGCGCTTCGGACGGCGCGGCTGGCTGCGCGGAGTCGAGGGCGCCGTCGCCACGATGTTCGTGCTCGAGTTCACCACGGTGTTCGCCGCCGGCGTCGGCGCGACGACGCTGGGGACGATCGACTCCCAGGTTTCACTGCTGGGCTACGTACTCGCCTCGTTGTTCTGCGCCGG